>NZ_JBMDWL010000058.1:0-28978 GCF_048594625.1 Sphingobium sp. | reverse complement strand
CCCAGGGCGCTGGACCATGGGCCAAAGGCGCTGACCGTGCCGGGCGCGTTCGGCGGGTGGATCGCGCTGGCGCGGCGGTTCGGGAAGCTGCCGCTGGCGACGTTGCTGGAACCGGCGATCGGCTATGCGCGGGACGGGCATCCGCTGGACGCGTCCATCGCCAATTTCATCACGCGGGCGCAAAAGACGCTGGCGCTCTATCCCACCAGCGCGGCGATATTCCTGCCCGGCGGACAGCCGCCAGCAGCGCGATCCCTGTTCCGCAATCCCGATCTGGCGCGGACGTTCCAGGCGCTGGCCGACGCGGAGACGAAGGCGCGCAAGGGCGGGGCGGATCGCGACCGGGCGTTGCAGGCGGCCTATGACTATTTCTACACCGGGCCGATCGCGCAGGAATTTGCGCGCTTTTCGGCGGAGGCTGGCGGGTGGCTGCGGCTCGATGACCTGAAAGCCTATCAGCCGCAATGGCATGACCCGGTCACGACCAATTATCGCGGGCTGGATGTCTATGCCAGTCCGCTGACGTCGCGCACCGGGCTGGAGGTTTGCGAGCAGCTCAATCTGGTGGAGGGTTTTGATCTGGCGGCGCTGCCCGCCGACGGGCCGCAACTGACGCACCTGCTGATCGAGGCGATCAAGGTCGCGAAGGCCGATGTCTATCGCTATGCCGCCGATCCCAACTTCGCGAAGGCGCCGGTGGAGATGCTGCTGTCCAAGGCGTTTGCGGCGCAGCGGCGCGCACTGATCGATCCGATGAAGGCGGGCGTTTATCCCGAAGGGGCGAAGATCGCCGGGTTCGATCAGTCGGCGTGGCGCGATCAGCAGGGGGATCGCACGCGCGGCGGGGACACGACCAGCCTGTCGGCGGTGGACGCGGACGGCAATGCCATTGCGGTCACCACGACCGTGGGCGGCGGGTTCGGCACATTTATGGTGATGGGCAATACCGGCATATTGTTCAATAACGGGCTGCGGCTGGGATCGTCCGCGCCCTATGCCGGGCACCCCAATAAAGTCGCGCCCGGCAAGATCGCGTTGCTGGGCAATGGGCCAACCATCGTGCTGGACAAGGGGCGGTTGAAGCTGGTGTTCGGATCGCCGGGCGGGGAGACGATCGGCCAGACGCAGTTCCAGTTTCTGGTGCAGGTCATCGACCGTGGCCTGCCGATACAGGCAGCGATCGAGGCGCCGCGCTTCGCGCTGGATGCGGAACCGAATTTCTACAGGCCCGGCGCGGCGATCACCGTGCAGGCGGAGGGGCGCTTTGCCGATCCGGTGCTGCAGGAGCTGAGCGCGATGGGGCACAGGATCGAGAAGGTCGGTCCCTATGCGATCGGCAGCGTGCAGGGGATATTGGCCGATGCGTCGGGGGCGCGCATGGCGGGCGCGGACCCGCGGCGAATGGGCTATGCCGTGGGCTATTGAACCATGGCAGGCGGCCGGGAGGGAGGGGGCTTCGTCCCGGCCGTTTTGGTGACGGGAGTGGACGGTTAGCCCCCCTCAATCCTTCTGATCGGCATAGGCTTTCACCAGGCCGTAGAGGAACTGGCGGGCTTCGGTGACGGAGCGGATACGGATACGTTCGTTGAGGCCGTGGACGCCATTGCCGTCGGGGTCGCGGAACAGGCCCGATACGCCATAGGTCGGGATGCCCGCCGCGTTCATCGTCACCGCATCGGTTGCGCCGGTCGCCATGTGCGGCACCACCGGCAGGTTCGGCCAGACCTGTTGCGACACCCTGATCGCGGGGCCGATGATCCTGTCCGTCACCGGTGCAGGATTGGGTGCGCGGTAGGTCCGCATGGCGGTGACCTTTACCTGCGGATCGTCGACCACCTTCACCAGCGTCGCCAGCACATCGTCCGTCGGTACCCCGGGGATGACGCGGCAGTTGACCGTGGCGGTCGCGCGCTGGGGCAGGGCGTTGGCGGCATGGCCCGCATTCAGCAGGGTCGCGACGCAGGTGGTGCGCAGCATCGAATGATAGCTGGGGGATTTGTTGAGCAGGTCGTTCGCCGCCTTGTTCGTCGGGTCGGCGACGATGGCAGTCATGGCCGCGCCTTCCTCACCCCCCACGATCTTTGCCATTTTCGTGAAATAGCCGCGATTGGCGTCGATATATTGCACCGGGAAGTCGAACTGGCTGAGGCGTTCGAGCGCGCGGGCTAGGCTGTAAATCGCATTGTCCGGACGCGGGAGCGAGGAGTGGCCGCCCGGATTGGTGGTTTCCAGCGTGAATTGCATCACGACCTTTTGCGCGGCCTGAAATGTCTGGTCGATGCGGTTGCCCTGTGCATCCAGCTCGCCATAGCCGCCTTCGTTAAGGGCAATGCCGGCGTCCACCAGATCCTTTTGATTGTCGACCAGCCATTTTGCGCCGTTGAGGAAGCCGCCGCCTTCCTCCCCACAGGTTAGCGCCATCTTGATCGTGCGCAGGGGCCTGTATTTTTCGGCGTTGAAACGCAGGAGATTGTCGATCCAGATCGCATCCTGCGCCTTCATGTCGGCGACGCCGCGGCCATAATAATAGCCGTCCTCTTCGATGAAGGCATAGGGGTCGCGGGTCCAGTCGGCGCGGCGGGCGTTGACGACATCGACATGGCCCAGCATCAGCACGGCCTTCAGCTTTGGATCGCGGCCGGGATAGGTGGCGACCAGCGCGCCCGCCTTGGGCTGGCCTTCTGGCACGAAGAGGTGGAGATTGGCCTCAGGATAGCCCGCCGCCTTCATGCGGGCGGCGATTTTTTCGACCACGGTGGTGCAGCTGCCGGAATCGACGCTGCTGTCGGTTTCGACCATTTCCTTGAGCATGGCGCGGAAGGAGGCGTCGTCCGGCGCGGTGGCGGCGCTGGCTGTGCCGATGCCCATGCCGAGCGTCAGCAGCGATGTGGCGAGCGCCAGCCTTGCAAAGCAATTGGATGTCATGATGTGCCCCCTGCCGTGAAATATAGTCCCTTCGTTCAACGGAGCAGGGACGGGAATCCACGACAGAAAAGGGGGGGCGGATGTCAGGTCGTTCGCGCTTGTCCGCCCCGCGATCTGGCCGATGTGACGATCCAGATCAGGACCATGACGCCGATGATGATGCCGGCAGCCAGCACGGCGGGATGGAAGCCGCCGCGCCAGCCACATGTTGCCGCCGGTCAGGCCCGCGCCGCCGGCACGATGTCAGGCCTTTGCCGCCACCGGCAGGCGGAAGGGCGCGCCGAGCCGGTTGAAGGCGTTCATCGCGGCGATGGCGACCGTCAGATCGACCAGATCCTTGTCGCCGAACGCGGCCGCAGCGGCGGCATAGGCGGCATCAGACGCGTGGGTTTCGCTGACATTGGTGACCTCTTCGGCCCAGGCGAGCGCGGCGCGATACTGGTCGGAGAAGAGATGGGGCACCTCTTCCCAGACCGGCACGAGCGCGATTTTGTCGGCAGCCATGGTTTTGCCCAGGTCGCGGGTGTGCAGATCGATGCAATGGGCGCAGCCATTGATCTGCGACACGCGCAGGAAAACCAGATGGATCAGTTCTTCAGGCAGGTCCGTTTTCTGGGTGACATAATGATGCACCCCGAACAGCGCCTTTGCAGCGTCGGGCGCGACTTCATACCATGTCAGGCGTTTGGTAGCGGTCATGGGATCGTCTTCCTTTCAAAAGCGCCGGTGTCGGCGTCTGACCACATGACGATTCAGGGATGGCGGATGTGACATAGGGCGATTACGGACGGGATGATTTTTTGGGCATGTCACCTTGCCGGGGATTGCGTCGTCATGTCCAGATGAGGAAGACGTTGCCGGTAGAGGAGCCTGCCCTGCTTATGGCGCAAGACCAGCATATCGCCGATTTCGAGGCGGAGCGGCCACGGCTGCTGCGGATCGGCTATCGCATGCTGGGGTCGCTCGCCGAGGCGGAGGATGTCGTTCAGGATGCATGGCTACGCTGGGAGCGGGTGGAAGGCGGGGTGGACAGTCCGGCCGCCTATCTGACGCGGGTGGTGACGCGGCTGTGCCTGGACCAGTTGAAATCGGCGCGGGCGCGGCGGGAGGTCTATGTCGGGCCGTGGTTGCCCGAACCGCTGATGGAGCCGGCAGAGGCCGAGGACAGGATCGCCGACGATGTGACGTTGAGCCTGATGATGGCGATGGAGCGGCTGTCCCCGCTGGAACGCGCGACATTCCTGCTGCACGACATCTTCGACGTCGCGCTGACTGAGGTGTCGGCCATATTGGGGCGCGAACCGGCGGCCGTGCGGCAACTGGCGTCGCGCGCGCGCAGGCATGTGCGGGCGGAGCGGCCACGATACCCGGTCGGGGCGGCGGAAGCGGACAGGATTGCGTCGGCATTTTTCATCGCCGCGCGCGATGGCGATGCGGCGGCGCTGTCCGCATTGCTGGCGCGGGATGTGCAGATCCATGCCGATGGAGGGGGCAAGGTGATCGCGTTCCACAATGTCATCCATGGCGCGGAGCGGGCGATCCGCCTGTTCAAGTCCCAGCGGCGCAAACAGGTGCCGGTGCCGGTGCTGCTGCGTACGGCGATGATCGATGGCCTGCCGGGATATGTCAGCATCGATCGGGCGAGCGTGCTCCAGACCACGGCGCTGGATGTGCGGGACGGCAGGATCGTCGCCATTTATATGATGCGCAACCCCGACAAGCTGGGCCATGTGCGCATGGCGATGACGCGCGCCGCGCCCGCCGATTTGCCGTTGCAAAGCGGGGCGGAGGGTTCGAAAGAGGAGCCATGACAAAATGGCAATCCTTCGTTGCTGCCGGTCTCGTTTCCCTGATCGCTCTGGGAAGTCAGGCGACGGCGCAATCCTCACCGGCCGATATTTACGGCCCCCTGTTCGAACGCATCCAGCTGGAAAAACTGTTTCCCGACGGCAAGACGTTCGTCGACGCGGTGCCGCGGTCGGACCCCGATGCGATCATGGTGGCCTATCGCCAGGAACAGCCGCAGGGCAAGGACGCGCTGAAGGCATTCGTGCTGCGCCATTTCCTGGTGCCGGGCGTCAACGATCATGGCGCGTCGAACCTGCGTAGCCATGTGCGCAACCTGTGGCCGACGCTGGTGCGCCAGCCCGTCGAGCGCAAGGCGGGCAGTTCCGCGCTGCCGCTGCCCGCGCCGTTCGTGGTGCCGGGCGGACGGTTCCGCGAGATTTACTATTGGGACAGCTATTTCACCATGCTGGGGCTGGCAGTCGACGGGCAGCAGCCGCTGATCGAAAGCATGCTGGTGGATTTCACGTCCACCATCGAGATTTACGGCCATATCCCCAATGGCATGCGCAGCTATTATCTCAGCCGGTCGCAGCCGCCATTCTATGCGATGATGCTGGACCTGTCGAAGGATGAGAGCGCTGAGGCCGCCACGCGGCAACTGTCGGCGTTGCGGGCCGAATATGCCTATTGGATGAAGGGCGCATCCTGCGTGCAGCCGACCGGCGCGTGCGAGCGGGTGGTGAAGATGCCCGATGGCACGCTGCTCAACCGCTATTGGGACGACAAGAATACGCCGCGCGACGAATCCTATGCCGAGGATGTTGCCACCGCCGCCGACGCGAAGGGCGACAAGGCTGTGACCTATCGCCATCTGCGCGCGGGCGCGGAAAGCGGGTGGGACTTTACGTCGCGCTGGTTTGGGGATGGGCGGACGATCGCGACGATCCATACGACCGACATCGTGCCGGTGGACCTCAACAGCCTGATGCTGGCGATGGAGCAGCGGATCGAGGTACGTTGTCAAAAGGCGGGCGACAGCGCCTGCGCCAGCGAATTTGCAGGACTGGCGCGCAAGCGCAAGGCGGCGATCGACCGTTATCTGTGGGTCGGGAAAGAGGGCCGCTATGCCGACTGGGACAGCAGGGCGAAGAAGCCGACGGCCGTGCTGTCCGCCGCGACGCTGTACCCCCTGTTCGTGGGCGCATCTTCGCCTGCGCAGGCGAGCGCGGTGGCGACGACGGTGCGCGCGAAGCTGTTGGGCAGCGGCGGGCTGCGCACCACGCCCAACGCCACCGGCCAGCAATGGGACACGCCCAATGGCTGGGCGCCGCTGCAATGGGTGGCGATCGATGGGCTGGCCCGCAACGGGCAGGAAGCATTGGCGCGCGACATTGCCGGGCGCTGGATCGGGACGGTCGCGGCGGCCTATGCGCAGACCGGCAAGATGCTGGAAAAATATGATGTCGAGGAACGCAAGCCCGGCGGCGGCGGCGAATATCCGCTGCAGGACGGGTTCGGATGGACCAATGGCGTGACCAGCGCGCTGCTGGAACGATATCCCGACATAGCGGCCGATCTGGAAAAGGGCGAATAAGCGGACATGAAAAGGGGCCGGGCGATCGGATGATCGCCCGGCCCCTTTTTCGTCGGTCAGCCTATCAGGGCATCATCCGATGAGATTGAATCGGATGATGCCCTCATTATCTTTTGCTTTCCGCATTCTGCGAGCCGTCGGCTGTGCCAGCCGACTTCGGAATGCTTTAGAAGCTGTAGGCCGCGCTGAAGCGGAAGGACCGGCCCAGGATCGGACGGGCCAGAATCGTGCCTGCGCCCTGCGACCCGATGATGCGGGGATTGCCTTCGGTCAGGCCCAGCTCGTCGGTCAGGTTGTTGCCGGTGACGGCCAGCTTCAGGCGCTGGTTGACGTCCACCGACACGCCTGCGTCCAGCTGATAATAGTTGGGCAGCAGCTGGAGATTTTCCGGATCGGAGAAACGGTCGCCGGTATATTGCAGCGTGGCGAAGATGGACGGACGCAGATTCCCGACCTCCAGTTCGTAGCTGGGGGTCACGCGCCACATCCATTTAGGCTGACGCTGCACGCGGTTGCCGGTGTTGTCGATGGTGCCGTTGCCGCTGAAAAAGCCGCGGTAGGTGCCATCGAGATAGGTGCCGGCCGCCGCGATGCTGAAGCCCGCGAAGGGACGGATCACGCCTTCCAGTTCGACGCCCGTCGCTTTTGCGCCGCCGACCGATTCATTGGGCACGCCATTGATGATCTGGGTCGTCGCCAGACCGTCAAACTTGTTGTGGAACAAGGTGGCGTAGAGGTTCAGCAGCGGGGTCGAGACTTTCAGACCGCCTTCATAGGTGTCGACCTTCGAAATGATGGTCAGGCCTTCGCGCAGATTGTCGAACTGCGGGAAGCTGTTGCCGCGGCTGTAGCGGGCGAACACGCCGATCTGGTTGGTGAAGTCGTAATTGGCGCCTGCCGTCCACGACCAGCGCGATGCGTTATAGTCGATCGCGCGTGCTGCGCCGAGCTGAACGGTGCGGTCATAGAGGGTGGCAGCGCTGCCGTCCTGATCGAAGGCCGCGCCCGACGTGGCGATGGCTGCCGACACTTCGTGACGCTGCCAGCGCAGGCCGCCGTCGACGCGCAGCTTATCGGTGATCTGGAGTTCGTCCACCGCGTAGAAGGCGATGTCGCTGCCTTCATAACGGCCGTTCACCAGGAAGCTGGCGCCCGACGTGAAGCCGTCGCGGGTCGCCACGCGGCCGTCGCCCAGCGTCAGGTTCAGGCGGCGGGCATTGGGTTCGGCGGTCAGCAGAACGTCATTGCCCAGCGCCCAGTTGTCGCGGGTGGTGTAGTTGGAGAAGTAGAAGCCGCCGGTCAGCTTGTTGCCGCCGCTGGTGAATTCCAGCGCCATGTCGTTGACGAAAGCGTCGATCCGCTTGCGCACGTCCCAGATGCCAGCGCGCATGACCTGCGTGCCGGCTGCCACGGCGCCGCCGCCCGAAGCGTAGGTCAGGCTGCCCACGGTCGAACCGGTGCCGCCCAGCGTGGTGGCCATGGCCGCCGCGCTCATCGGTGCGTCGGTGGGGACGAGGCCGATGGTGTTGGCCGTGCCCCACATATAGCTGGCGCGTTCGCGGATGTTGAGGCCGTCGACCAGTTCATAGTCGAAGCTGAGACCGAAATTGCCGAGCTTTGCGCCGCGACCGTCGGCCAGATCGACGGTGCGACCGGCATTGTTGGTGGTGACGCGGACATCGCGACCGGCCAGCGCGGCGGTGCCATGGTCGAAATTGGCATACTGGCTGATCTTGCTGCCATTCTGGTTGACCGGAATGGGCAGCAGCCACTGGCCATGATCGTTCAGATAACGGCCATAGATGAGCAGCGAGCCGCGACCGCCGAAGTCGTGGCGGATGTTGGCGGTGATCTGACCACCCTTTTCAGCGCGGAACTGCGGATCGCGGATGCCGTTGCCCTGCGCATAATAGCCGCCGACCATGAAGGTCGTGTCTTCGCTGATCGGGCCGGAAATCCAGGCGTCGCCGCGAATTTCATCATAATCGGTGTAGGACAGCTTGGCGAAGCCCTTGAGCGTCTGGCCGCCTTCGCGCTGCTGGACGTTGACGGTCAGGCCCGGCTGACCGTTCGAAAAGAGCGAACCGGTGCCGCCGCGCACGGCTTCCACGCGCTCGACGGTTTCGTCGAGGCGGATCAGCTGCGAATTTTCGAGGAAGGACAGGGTCGAGGGCGGGAAGAAGGGAACGCCGCCCAGCTGGAAGGTGACGAACTGCGCATCGCCGCCCGACGGATAGCCGCGCACGAAGATGTTGGCGCCGTTCTGGCCGCCCGAACTTTCGGCGCTGACGCCCGGAATGGTGCGCAGCAGGTCGGCCGTGCTGTTGGGCGCGGCGCGGGAAATGGCGTCTGCGTTGAGGCTGGTGACGGCGAAGGCCGCGTCCTGACGGCGGGTACCGCCGCCTGCGGTGCCGACGACGACGATGTCGGCCTGATTTTCATCGGCTGCCGCCTGCGGGGCATCCTGCGCCAGAACCGATGTGCTGCCGGCGAACAGCGCGAACGGCGCTGTGCTGACCAGAAGCAGTCTGGACGCGGTGGAACGGATAGTCTGCATAATGATATTCCTCCTGGGCTTCCGGCGTTCTCGGGGAGCCGGATCGCTGTCATTTTCGGGACGCCGCCTTGCGCGATCTGTCCCACCGTTCGCGTTACGATACGAACGGAACGGTCCCCTGATCGCTCAAACCCACTCTCGCAAGAAAGTTTCGTTCCGGATTCGATCTAGTTTGGCGGCTGTGTCTTTGATGCATCAGGCGGAGGAGGAGGCCTTGCGCGATGACGGCGTAAAGAAAATGCCGGTTGCCCATGGGGCAACCGGCAGGAAGGGGGACTACAGCGGAAGGGTGGATCAGAAGCTGTAGCGGACCCCGACATTGAACTGGCGACCGCTGTGCGTCAGCACGTTGAGGCGATTGGTTTCGTCCACGAACTGGTCGTTCTTGGTATCGAGCAGGTTGATCGCTTCCACGCTGATCTTCATCCGCTTGGTCAGGTTGTAGCTGGCCTGACCGTCAAGGTTCAGCGTGCTGTTGGTACCGTTATAGGCGTTGCCTTCCGTCCCCGGCACCGCCGTCAGATATTTGGAGCGATAGGCGAGAGACCCGCGGATCTGGAATGTGTCGGTTTCGAAATAGAGGGTGGCGTTGGCTGCCTGCTTCGACAGGCCGACCAGCGGCGCGGTGACCGAAGAGCCGCCGTTCGCCGACGTCAAATATTCGATGTTCGACGTGACATAGGTATAGTTGGCCAGCACGCCGAAGTGAGACAGGAAGCCCGGCAGGAAGCTGAGGGGCTGCTGCACGTTGATTTCGAAGCCCTTGAGGATGCCTCCGTCCGAATTGACGGGCTGGCTGACGATGAAGATGTCGCTGGGCGACGCGGTGGTGCCGGTCAGCAGCGCGTCGGGCAGGCCGAGGCTGCTATAGGGCACGCCGACGCTCAACGTCTGGGCGAAGCTGCCGATGTCCTTGCGGAAACCGGAAATGGCATAGATTGCGCCCTGCATCGGATACCATTCGACCGACACGTCCAGATTCTTGGACGATGTGGGCTTGAGATCCGGATTACCGGAACTGTAGGTGCGGTTGCCGCCCGACACATTGAGGTTGCCGCCCGGCGTCAGCGACGCGATTCCCGCGCGGGCGATCGTCTTGGCTGCGGCGAAGCGGACCTGAAGATTGTCGGTGATGTTGCCGACCAGGTTGAGCGAGGGCAGCCAGCGTTTGTAGCTGCGGTCGGCGGTGACGAGGTTGATCGCCGTTCCCTGGCTGGCATAGCCGGTCGAAAACTGGTCGGTCTTCACGTAACGCAGGCCGATGTCGCCGCGAATGGGTACGCCCACCCGGTCCTGAAGGTTGAACTGGGCCATGCCCCAGACGCCGGTGTCTTCTTCGGTCACGTTGATGTAGGAGCCGCGCGCGGTCGCATTTTCGATGCCGCCGGTGGCGTAGAGCGGGTTGCCGTAGATGCCGCCCCCGGCCTGCGCGATGAAGGCGTCGAGGTTGGGCACGACCCATGCGGTCGGCGTGCCGTTCTGAAGATTGAGGCCCTTGCCGAAACCGTCATGCAGAACCGTCATGCCGGCCAGTTGCGCGGCGGTCAGCGGCGCGACCACGGTTTCGCCCGACAGGCGGCGGCGTTCGGTCGATCCATATTCGAACTTGCGCCAGTCCAGGCCCGCCTTGAGTGTGATGCCGTCGATCGCTTCCCATTCCAGATGGCCCTTGGCCGTGGTGAAGGCGTTGCTGACGGTTTGCGGGCGGATGCGCACTTCCGATGTGCCGTTGATGAAGCTCCAGGTCGCGGGATTGGCGACGTCCACGCCCGGCTGGATGTTCGGGAAACGGCTGGTGAAATCATATTGGAAATTGCCGGTGTTGATCGCGTCGATCGTCACCGTCGTCTGGATGGGGTTGGAAAATTCGGAACTGGCATAGCCACCCATGGCCGAAAATTTCAGCCGGTCGGTGAACTGGTGATCGACCGACCCGGTGAACTGGTAGAATTCGGTCTTGAGCACGTCGTAGCGCGCCTGGGAACGCAGATCGACATTGTCGAACCGGCCGCTGATGATGTTGTTGTTTTCATCGACCACGCCGTCGCGGATGATCGTCTGCGGCTTGCCGGTGCCGGACCGGCTGAAACTGATCGCCTGAAGCTGCGCCTCCTTGCGGGTGCCGTCGAGCCGCGAATAGAGGCCGTCGATGGAAATCAGCGTGCGGTCGGTCGGCTTGAACTGAATGGAGCCGGCCGCGCCAAGGCGCTGCTGCGATATGTCGTAGCTGACCAGACCGGGGATGCGCGGGTGGAACAGCGCGGTGTCGGGATTATTATTGTTGATCTGGCCGATGGTATAGCCCGGCAGGGTGGACGCGGCGTTGAAGCCGTTGTTGAAGCCGCCATAGCTCCACCGGGTGATGTTGGCGCCTTCTTCCTTGATCTTGCGTTCTTCATAGGCGACCGACAGCAGGATGCCGAAACGGCCATCGTCGGTCTGGGTCGCGACCAGACCCGACAGGCGCGGCGTCGTCTTTTCGCTAAGGTCGTTGTAGCTGGCCGCCGCCGACAGCGCGACGGTGGGCTTTTTATAATCGAGCGGACGCGATGTCTGAAGATCGACCGTGCCACCCAGCGACCCTTCCTCCACATCGGCCGTTGCCGTCTTGCGCACCGACAGGTTGGAGAAGAGGTCGGAGGAGAAGATGTTGAAATCGAAGCCGCGACCACGGTTCACGCCGCCCGAATTGTCGGTGCCGCCCGAAGTGCCGATCGCTTCCATGCCGTTGATGCGCACGCGGGTATATTCGGCGCCAAGGCCGCGGACGGAAATGTTGCGCCCTTCGCCATTGACGCGGCTGATCGCGACGCCGGGAATGCGCTGAAGCGATTCCGCAAGGTTCAGGTCGGGAAATTCGGCGATGTCCTCCGCCTTGATCGCGTCGACCGTGGCGGTTTCGTTGCGCTTGACGTTGAGCGCGCTGTTGAGGCTGGCGCGGAAACCGGTGACGACGATGTCGGCCACTTCGCCCTGTCCCTGCTGGGGGAGGGCCTGTTGCGGCTGGGTCTGTTGCGATTGGGCCTGCGCATCCTGCTGCGCCAGCGCATGGGGGGCAAGGGTGACCGCGGCGATGGCGCTCGACAGGCCCAATATGGATTTCAGTTTCATGTTGCCGGTCATGGCTTCCTCTCCCCATCTTATACTATGCCCGGCCTCTGGGGACCGGATCGGTAGCATTCGATAGACCCGGCGGCGCGCAAAAGGCCAATCTCAATCCGGCATGGATCGATGCAAGGCTTGCACAGATTGCGGGGTGCGCCGACCAGTGGGGGCGAGATTGAGCCAAGATCGGACTGGATCGTGCCGCATTTGGACTTGGACGCGAGGGCGATGGCGGGCTAGCCTCCACCATCCATTCTGATCGCCCCGCAAGATGGGCGACGCCTTCAGGAGAGCGCATCCTTGTCCGACACAGCCGCCATTTCCGCCACAGCGCGTCCGCTTTCCGGGCGGCCCACCCATGTGCGGCACAGGATCATCGCGCTGATCTTCATCATCACGTCGATCAACTATGCGGATCGCGCAACATTCTCCATCGCGGGCAATGCAGCGAGTGGCGAATTGGGATTGTCGCCGGTGCAGACCGGTTTCATCCTGTCGGCCTTCGCATGGGCCTATGTGCTAGCGCAGATTCCGGGCGGGGCGCTGCTGGACCGGTTCGGGACCAAGAAAATCTATGCGGGCGCCATCGCCACATGGTCGGTCTTTACCGCGATGCAGGGGATGGTGGGGCTGATCACCGGGGTGTCGGTCGTGGCGATGCTGTTCGCGCTGCGGTTTCTGGTCGGCATGGCTGAAGCGCCGTCCTTTCCCGGCAATGCGCGGCTGGTCGCGGCATGGTTTCCCGGTGCGGAGCGGGGGACGGCGTCGGCGGTTTTCAACAGCGCGCAATATTTCTCGCTCGTCGCGTTCGCGCCGCTGATGGGATGGCTGGTCCATGATTTCGGATGGCGGTCCGTCTTCTGGGTGATGGGTGCGCTGGGGCTGGTGGCGATGGCGCTGTTCCTGCGCTTCATCCACAGCCCGGCGCGGCATCCGTCGGTCAACGACGCGGAACTGGCGCATATCGAGGCGGGCGGCGGCCTGATCCATATGGACGATGGCCGGGCGCAGGCGACCAAGGCGCCGACCTTTACCTGGGCCAATATCCGCCAGCTGCTGGCCAACCGGATGATGCTGGGCATTTACCTTGGCCAATATTGCATCAATGTGCTGACCTATTTCTTTGTCACATGGTTTCCCATCTATCTGGTCAAGGAACGTGGCCTCAACATCATGGAGGCGGGGTTCGCCGCCGCCGCGCCTGCGCTGTGCGGCTTTGCGGGCGGTCTTGCAGGCGGTTATTTCTCGGACCTGATATTGAAGCGCACCGGGTCGCTGGATCTGGCGCGCAAGGGGCCTTTGGTGGTGGGCATGCTGCTCGCCACGCTGATCATCGCCTGCGTGTGGGTGGACGCCGAATGGCTGGTCGTGACGCTGATGGCGGTCGCCTTCTTTGGCAAGGGGATCGCGTCGCTGGGCTGGGCGGTGATGGCCGACGTCGCGCCCAAGCAGCTGGCGGGGCTGTCGGGCGGGGTGTTCAACATGTTCGGCAATGTCGCGGGCATCGTGACGCCGATCGTGGTCGGCTATATCGTCGCGGCGACCGGATCTTTCGATCTGGCGCTGCTGTTCGTGGGCGCGCATTGCCTGCTCACCATCTTCGCCTTCACCGTGATCGTGGGGCCGATCCGTCGGCTGGAGCTGGCCTGATGCCGATGGGTCCGATGAAGGTGGATAGGCGCGCCTTTCTGGCAGGCACGGCCGCGCTGACCCTGCCGGCGCAGCTGCGCGCGGCGCCGCCGACCATCGTCGCGGACAAGGCGATGGCGGCGCCTGTATGGGCGACGATGCAGCGGCAGTTGCTGGACGCCAATGCGGCCGCGTGCGCGGCCTTTTACGCTGCCTATGTGGATAAGCGCGACCGGCTGAAGGTGTTCGAGCGCTGGGGCGCGAATGACGGGCCGGACGATGCGGCTGAGGCGACTAACGACTGGTTCATCCTGCATGCGCTGGGCGGTGATGATCATATCCGCACATTGGCGGGGCGTTTCTGGGAAGGGCATCTGAAACAGTTCACGGCGGCGCGGACGAAGGATGTGCCGATCGCGCGGCAGGGCATGTATCACCGCGAATTTCCGGTGCAGATGGACTGGCAGCATAATGCGGAAGGGCTGACCAGCTTCAACGTCATGGGCCTGTCCAGCCCGCGCGACGTGAAGTTGCTGGCGCGCACGAAGCGCTATGCCGATTTCTACAACGGGCGCGATCCCGATGTGCGCAATTACGACCCGGCGCGGCGGATGATGCGCAGCCTGTTGAACGGCAGTCGCGGGCCGATGCTGCGGCAGGCGACGCCGCTCGACTGGGCGGGCGATCCGTTCGATCCGCGCCCTTTCCATATGGAGCATGGCGAGACGAGCTATCAGGAAACGCTGGATCACTATGCCGAATATGGCGATGTGGTCGGCGACAATCCGCTGAACCTGCAAGCCACGACGCTGGGCCTTAACGCCTATGCGCTGGGCGGAGGCGATCGGTTTCGGGTCTGGGCGCTCGATTACCTCAGCGCATGGGCGGAGCGGGCGGAAAAGAATGGCGGGCTGCTGCCCAGCCATGTGCGGCCCGACGGCACGGTCGGCGAAGATTGGTGGAAGGGCGTCTATGGCTGGGGCTTTTCCCCGGTCGTGCCGCAGACAGGCGAGCGGGAAAATCGCAACCGCGTGCCCCGGTCGATCACCGCCTTCATGGGCGGCCTGCTGATGAGCGGGGACATGGGCTTTATCGACCTGTGGCGGCGGCAGACGGCACGGATCAACGATGCGTCGAAAAAGATCGACGGGGTGTTGAGCGCGCCCAGCATGTATGACGCGGATGGATGGTACGGGTGGAAGCCGGGGGCGTATCGCGCCAATTGTTTTGAAATCTGGTATATGTCGCAGCGCGCGGAGGACCGGGGAATTGCCGGGGACGATCCGTGGATCGCCTTTCTGGAAGGGCGCAATGCGGACTATCCCGTGCAGGCGCTGGGCGCGGACATGGCGCGCGTGGCGGAGCGGGTGAAGGCGCGGGAAAGCGACATCACCACGCCGCAGACGCGACTGGCGGACTGGCCGATCGACATCAACCCGGCCAGCGTCAAAAGTCTGGTGCAGCTGATGACCGGCGGCCTGCACATCGCGCGGCCGCCATGGTCGAAGACGTCGCCGCCGCAGGGGGGCGTGCCGCTGCATTGCCGGTTGCGCTATTTTGATCCGGTCGCAAGGCGGGCGGGGGTGCCTGCCGATGTCGCGGCGCTGGTGGGGCGCATGGCGGATCGTGAAACGCAGGTGACGCTGGTCAATCTGGGCAAGGTGGCGCGGACGGTGACGGTGCAGGGTGGCGCCTATGCCGAACATCGGATCGATGCGGTGACGATGGATGGGCGAACCGTGCCGGTTGGCGGGCGCGACTTCACGCTGCGGCTGGAGCCGGGATGCGGGGTGGAAATGGTGCTGGCGATGACGCGCTTTGCCAATCGGCCGACGCTGGCCTTTCCATGGGACCGGGCCTAGCGTATTTTCGAAGCGGATGACCTCCGTCAGATCAAGCTCTGGAATTGCGTTCCCTTAAGGTGCGAACGCTTCTAACCGCCCGGCTTGATATAGGGGGCGACCGCAAAGAGCAGCCGTTCTTCGCGCCGTGGGTCGTTTTCGATCCGCGATGGACTGTCGAAGATCATTGTCGCGCGCCGATCGAGGTCGAACGTCGGCCAATCGGCAAGGGCGCGATGGTTGGGATTGCCGGTGCGGGCGAGCGCGATGAACGCGTCTGCCATCTGCCCCGCGAGGTGACGGGCGGCGGGGCTGGCGCCGGTGCGCGATCCGGGCGTATCGACATTGTCGAACACCAATGGGATGTCGAGCGTGTGGAAGGCGCCCAATATTCCGCCCGCGTCGGGACAGGGGAAATCGAGCTGATACATCCATGTCGGCGCGTCGATGCGGGCGCGTTCCTCCGCCTGGATAAGGTGCCCCGGCCATGAGCGACCCGCCGTCGTCGCGGCGAGCAGGATCTGGCCCGGCGTGCGGTCTGGATACAGTTCGCGATAGCGGCGGATCACATGATCGGGGGCGAGATCCTTGACCGTATTGCGCGCATAGCGTTGCGGCAGATTATCCCATGTCGTGTCGCCCGCGCGCAGCAGCTTTTCGATCCACAGCGCGGTTTCATCATGGGTGTTGCCGATGATGAGCGGAATATGGGCCGCCTCCACCGGCGCACCGGGGACGAAGGGATGGCGGGTCAGCACGCCATGGTCGAGGGTGGAGGTGAAGCTGATTTCGCCCTTGCCCTCTAGCGGGTCGATCATCCCCATGGCCGCCACCAGTTTTTCGACCGGCAGGCGCATCAGCGCGGGCATGTCGGGCGCGCCTGCCTTGTCCATCCATGCCCTTGCGCGCTGGGTCGCGTGCATCGGTCCGGCGGCGGTAACATGCTGGCCGCTCATCGTGGCGGCGGCGTGGAACAGCGGGCGGGCCTCCGCCATGGCCATCAGCGTGACGACCTTTGCGCCGCCGCCCGACTGGCCGAAGATCATCACGCGGCCGGGATCGCCGCCGAAGGTCGCGATATTGTCGCGCACCCACTGAAGCGCCAGGATGATGTCGAGATTGCCCACATTGCCCGATTCCGCCGGGCCGCCCAGCGCCGCCAGATAGGCATAGCCCATCGCAGCCAGCCGGTGGTTGAGCGTCACCACCACGACATCGCCGCGCCGCACCAGATTGCCGCCATCGTATAGCGGGTCGCTGCCCGACCCATGGGCATGCGCGCCGCCATGAAGATAGACCAAGACCGGGCGCTTTCCTGCGTCGAGCGCGGGCGTCCAGACGTTGAGGAACAGGCAGTCTTCCGATGTCGACTCGTCCGCCTTCGTCTGGGGCGCGGCGGGGCCGTAGCGGGTGGCGTCGGCGATGTCGGTCCATGGGCGGGGCGGGCGCGCGCGGGCGAAGCGGGTGGTGGCGGTGTCCGCGCCATAGCGGACGCCGCGAAAGACGAGGACATTCTTTTCGATGGTGCCGCGTACCCGGCCATGGCGCGTGGCCGCGATGGGACTGTGTGGAGGGCTTGATGAAGTGCGGGCGGAAGCGGCGATCGGGGTGGCCGCCATGGCGGTGATCAGGGTGCGGCGGCCGATGTCGATCATGTGGTCATTTCCGTGCAGAGTTGACGCATCGCGGGCAGCGCCGGGTTCGCATTGTCGCGCCGCCAGGCCATGTGCAGTTCGACCGGCTTTTCCTGCGGTGTCAGCAGGCGGCGGAAATGCACATCGTTCATGTGCAGGCCGGTGGCGCTTTCGGGCACGATCGCGGGGGCAAGGCCCGCATGGACGAGCCCCAGCATCGAATGGATTTGCGTCACATATTGGACGTAGAGCGGCGCGGCTTCGGCTTCGTTGAACAGATTTTCCAGCATCGTGTTGAAATAGGCCGCGCCCTGCCGCGAATACATGACGAGCGGCTGGCCGTCGAAATCGGCGGGCGTCAGCGTCGCGGCCGATTTGCGCGGGTCGCCCGGCGGCAGCGCGACGAACAGCGGTTCGTGCAGGACGCAGGCGCTGTCAAATTCATGGCGGTTGACCGGCGGGCGGACGAAACCGATGTCGACAAGCCCGGTGAGCAGGGCGTCGACCTGATCCCCCGACACCATTTCGCGCAGTTCCAGTTCAATATTGGGCAGGACTGCGCGTGCCTGCGCCACGATACGGGGTACGATATTATAGCCCGACACGGCGGTGAAGCCGATGGCGACGCGCCCTGCATCCCCCTTTGCCACGCGGCGGGCGGACAGGGCCGCGCCGTCGGCCAGGCGGACGATGCGGCGGGCCTCTATCAGGAAGATGCTGCCAGCCGGGGTGAGGCTCACCTGACGGCTGGTGCGTTCCAGCAGTTGCACGTCCAATATGCGTTCGAGCAGCTGGATCTGGCGGCTGAGCGGCGACTGGGTCATGTTGAGCCGCTGGGCGGCGCGGCCGAAATGCAGTTCTTCGGCTGCGGCGACGAAGCAACGGAGCTGGCTGAGTTCGAACATCATGCCATGCTATCCGTGCTTCGCCGCTTAGTCACGCTGGCTGAACGACGGGAGAGACGCGTTCGATCAGCGTGCGCAGTTCCGCTTCTTCCTCAACCGACAGATCGGTGAGCGGCGAGCGGACCGGCCCCGCATCGCGACCGATGATGCGCATGCCAGCCTTGACGATGGAAACCGCATAGCCCTGACCCCGGTTGCGCAGCGCGATATAGGGCAGGACGAAATCGCGCAGGCCGTTCATCACCGTCACCTGATCGCCCGCGCGCACCGCTTTGTAGAAGGCCAGCGCCCATTCGGGCATGAAGTTGAAGATGGCCGATGAATAAGTGGTGACGCCCATGGTGAGATAGGGCGTGGCAAAGGTTTCGGCGGTGGGCAGGCCGCCGATATAGGTGAGGCGATCGCCCATGCGGGCATAGATGCGGGTCATCAGTTCGATGTCGCCCACGCCGTCCTTGAAGCCTACCAGATTGGGGTTGCGGTCGCACAGCCGGGCGAGCGTGTCGTCGTTGATGATGGCGTTGTCGGGGTGGTAGACGATGACGCCAAGGCCGGTGGCGCGGCACCCCGCTTCGATATGGTCGGCCAGCCCTTCCTGCTTGGCGTGCATCAGATAGGGGGGAAGGAGGAGGAGGCCGTCGGCACCCGCCTTTTCCGCGTCGCGGGCAATGCCCGTCGCGATCGCCGTGCCATAACCGCAGCCTGAAATGACCGGAATGCGGCCGTTGGTTTCCGCGACGGCCGCCGCCACCACCTTTGCCACTTCATCGGGGGAGAGGGAAAAAAATTCGCCGGTGCCGCCCGCCGCGAACAGGCCGGTCAGTTCGCGTTCCAGCATCCATCCGCAATGATCGCGATAGGGGCTTTCCAGAAATGCGCCCTGCGCATCGAAATGGGTGACCGGGAAGGACAGCAGCCCCTGGCCCAGTCGGCGCGCCAGATCGGTGGGGCTAAAATGGCTCATTGCGTGAAAACTCCTCTCCCTGACGGGCCGTGCAGCGCCCGCTGTTCATGGGACAGGAGATAGGGGCTGGGGGCTATGCGGTCCAAACCAAATGCGCGCATGATCGATGCACAGCTTGGCTTGATGGGGCAGGGGCTGGCTTTGAGCGCGGAAGGATGCCGGTGAAGGAGACAAAGGCGTGTGTCCTGTCGTTCTGGCGGTATCTGAACCTCACATATTTCCGTAAACGCTTCGCCGTGATTTTAAAACTTTCTGTCGTGCAGCATCAGCAAATCATTGCTCTGGCCTGGTTTAGCGGTACAGTGAATTATTAATTCAAGTTTCTTAATTCAGAGTCGATACTGGATGGGGAGCATGAGAGGGTGTCAGTTCCAGTTTTCATACCGGCAGCAGCCAGCGTTCATCGCCTGCATGACAATGTAGGGCCAGTCCGCACGCCTGTTTCCCGGTGGCGTTGCTCATAACATCAATGACGGCGGGGAAGGGCCAAAGTCTCCGCCGGTAAGAAGATCATCATCATTCGTCGGAACAGCATCCGGCGAACCGATGATGGCGACCACAGGAGAGGAGAAGGGGAATGCGTATTTCGTGGAAAGCCCAGCTGTTGTGCGGCGCGCTGTTGATGGCGTCGCCCGCGCTGGCGAAGGACGGCGCAACGGCGCCCGACGATCAGACCGCACCGCAGGGGGCAGGCGCGACGACCGCCAATGACGGAGCAAGCAGCGCCGACATCGTCGTCACCGGCATTCGCGGCAGCCTGGCATCGTCGGCGCGGATCAAACGTGAGGCGCAGCAGATCGTCGACACGATTTCGGCCGAAGACGTCGGCAAATTCCCCGATGCGAATATCGCAGAATCGCTGCAACGCATCACCGGCGTTGCGATCGACCGGTCGGGGGGCGAAGGACAGTTCATCACCGTGCGCGGCCTTGGCCCGGAATTCAACACGGTGCTGGTCAATGGCCGCGTGATGGCGACCGACAATCCGGGGCGCGAATTTTCGTTCGACGTCCTGTCGTCCAACATGATCCAGCGCACCGACGTCTATAAGTCGAGCGTGCCCAATCTGCAGGAAGGCGGCATCGGCGCGACCGTCAATATCGTGACCGCGCGGCCGCTGGACGGCAAGGACGGGTTCCACCTGTCGGCGTCGGCGGGCGGCATTTACGATACGCTGCGGGAAAAGGTCAGCCCCGATTTTTCCGCCGTAACGTCATGGACCAACGCTGAAAAGACCGTCGGGCTGGTGCTGTCGGGCAGCTATACCGACCGGCGCAGCCAGCTGGATTATGTCCAGACCGAAGGCTGGCTGTTCGGCCCGCAAAATGTGGTGAACGGCAATGGCAGTTCGGTCGGCCTGCCCGAAAGCGCGCTCGGCAACACCGGCACCGCGGTGCATGTGCCGCAGAACCTTGCCTTCGCGCGGCAGCTCGATCGCCGTCGCCGCATCAATCTGGCCGGTGCATTTCAGGCGCAGATCAATGACCAGCTGCTGCTGACCATCGACGGCATCTATTCGAAGTTCGATGTGTTCACGCATCGCAACGTCTTCGCCAATTTCTATTCCGCGCCCTATATCGGGCTGGAAACCGATGCGAACGGCACGACGACCGGTTTCAACCGTCCGGGGCAGCAGTTCCTGACCAACAATCCCGCGCTGGCGGGACGGGTTTCGCTGTCGCAGAATGACAATATCGTCGCGACCAGCGACCGCCGGACCGAAACCTATCAATTTGGCGGCAACCTGAAATGGAACCCGATCGACGATGTGGAGGTGCGGTTCGATGCATCGACCACGCGGGCCAAGCGGCGTAACCCCGCGCAATTCGTGGTGGTCGGGTCGCTGGCGCAGACCAGCCCGCGCTTCGACCTCAACCCCGATCAGGATCTGCCCACCGCATCCAATTTCGGCAACATCACCGATCCGTCGCTGATGCGGGCGCATTTTACGGGGGTGGACGACAATCCGGTGCGTGACAAGGGATCGGAATTCCATGTCGATACCGAATTCAAGGTGCAGGACAGCATCCTGCAATCGATCAAGGTCGGTCTGGCCTATTCGGACCGTACCAAGGTGCGACGGTCGTTCAGCAATCAGGACGGTAACTGTTCCTATTGCGGTTACGACATCCCGATGGACCCGGCCTTGCTGAAGCCCTATAATCTGGACGGTTTCCTTTCGGGCGTTTCGGGCAGCGAAAATGTGCCCAAGCAATTTTTCACCTATGATCCCGACGAGATCATCGCCTTCCTGTCCAATCCCGCCAATCTGGCCCGCGCGCGGCAGGGACGCACCCCGGCGGAACAGGCGGCGGAAGCCGCGCGGTTGCTGGCATTGCCCGGCGGTCCCTATGGTCTGCGCGAAAATCTCAACAGCCTGCTTGACGTGCGGGAACGGTTGCAGGCGGCCTATATCACGATGCAGTTCGGCGGATCGCGATGGACCGGCAATGTCGGCGTGCGCGTGGTGCAGACGAAGACGCGGTCGCGCGGCTATGACCTGCCGGTCGTCAGCATCACCAACACGCCGGGGGACGACACGCTGCAATATCGTTATGGCGACCCGACGCCGATCGCGGTCAGCAACAGCTATGTCAACGCGCTGCCGTCGGCCAATATCAAATATAGCATAACCGACAAGCTGATCGCCCGCGCCGCTTTTTCCCAGATGGTGACGCGGCCGACGCTGACCGACCTTGGCGTCGACAACAGTTTCGGCGGGCGCGTGTCGGTGCCGCTGTCGAGCGGTGGCAACCCGTCGCTGGAACCGTTCAAATCGACCAATTATGATGCGTCGCTGGAATGGTATCTGACCCCGGTCAGCTATGTCAGCATCAGCGGTTTCTACAAGGATCTGAGCAATTTCCTGGAATTGCAGACGCTGCCGGTCGAACGGTTCGGCCGGACGTTCCAGGATACCCGCACCCGCAACGGCCAGAGCGGCTATATTCGCGGGATCGAAGTGGGCGGCCAATATTCGTTCGACTGGCTGCCGGGCTTCGCATCGGGCTTTGGCGTCGCGGGCAACTATACCTATGTCGACAGCAAGGCGAAGCGGGACGCGACGCTGGCCGATTATCAGTGCGGCTATAACGGCCTGTCGCCCCATTCGGCGAACGGCAGCGTCTTCTTCGAAAAATATGGGCTGTCGGCGCGGGCATCCTATAACTGGCGGTCCGATTATCTGCGTGCATGCCGGTCCGATCAGGCACGGCCGCGCAACCGGTCGAGCTATGGCCAGCTGGACTTCAACGTCGGCTATGATGTGACGCCGACCGTTCAGGTCTATGTGCAGGGCGTCAACGTCACCAATGAAATGGTCGACGAATGGTCGGTCTTGCAGGAACGCTTCCTGCTGCTTCAGGACAGCGGCGCGCGCTATAATTTCGGTGTGCGCATGCGCTTCTGATCCATCATTCTGACTTACCATGAAAAGAACGGCTCCGCGCTCCTGAACGGAGGGCGGGGCCTTTTTTGCATCCGCCGCCATCGACCGGTCGATATTTCGGCCCGGCGTCGCAGGCGCGTAATTTCTCTTCCCCACCCCACGCAGCCAGCCAGCCAGCCAGCCAGCCGGGTGGGCAAGGCGATGACCCTGAAGAAGGTTGCCGACCGACCGTCGCCACCCGCCCGGTCCGGAGAGACCGCCGTGACGAAACACGAAAGCGTGCGTCGGCGCCGACACGGCATGCAGTTCGCACGAAGCACCACCATTCCGGTCTTTGCCTGAGGCCGGAACAGGCCGGTGCTTGTCCGCGAAACGGAGTAGGCGAACCGCGGTCAGGATTTTGGGGCCAGAACAACAGGGGACGCCATCATGAACCACCATTTTTATCGCAAGATGCGCGCCGCGCATTTCCTTTTGGGCGGGGCGCTGACCGCCTTGGCCGCGATGCCCGCCGCCGCGCAGACGGCACCGGCCGATGGCGCCGGTGAAGGCGAGGAAATCGTCGTGTCGGGCTATCGCCGCAGTCTGGAAGAAGCGATCGACATGAAGCGCAACACGATCGGCTTTTCCGATTCCATCGTTGCCACCGACATAGCCGACTTTCCGGAACAAAATCTGTCCGAAGCCCTGCACCGTATTCCCGGTGTGTCGATCGAACGCGACAAGGGGCTGGGCACGCGCGTCAATGTGCGCGGCCTGCCGACCGAATTCACATTCGTGTCGATCAACAAGCGGGCGACGGCGTCAGGTTCCGGCGGTCGTGACGTGGAGTTCGACATTTTCGCGTCGGAACTGATCCAGTCGGTCACGATGCAGAAATCGCCGACCGCCGCCGATGAAGAAGGCGGCATCACCGGGTCGGTCGCCAAGCAGCAGCGCACCAACCGCACCGATTCCAATTCGGGTATCAATTTCCGCCCGATTTCGCGCTGGACCGACCGTGCCGGGGCCAATCGCAATCAGGCGATCGCCGTGCTGCAACGCGATGCAGGCATTACTTTCATTGACGCGATGAAGAACCAGATCGTGTTCCTGGATAAGGTCGGCGACCGCGTCTATCAGAATGATCAACACCGGCTGGGCCTGTCAGGATCGCTGCAATATAAGCCGAGCGACACGTTCAGCCTGGCGTTCGACGCCTTTGTCGGGTTGTACGACATGCGCGAGGATGAATATGACGCGGCGGGCTATTCGGCGTCGAGCAATTCCACGCTGGAAACCATCCATGATTTCGATGCGACGACGCTGGCCGACAGCGGCATCGTGGTGCTGCGCGACGTGTCCTACACCAACACCCAGCATGAATTTATGAGCAAGCAATATCTGAACGAAACCGATTATCGCCAGTTCGGTGGCGAAATGAACTGGGAAACCGGCAACTGGAAGATCAATGCGCTGGGCGGTTATTCGGGCGCGAAGAAGATATTGGACTTCGCCAATCTGAAGCATGTCGCCTATGCGCCGTCGCGGACCCGCTATACCGAAAATGGCGGCGCCGCAGGCCTATCTGTTCGAAGCCTATGAAACGACGCGCGAGCGGATCAAGGACGACAAATATGCCGCGCAGGTCGATATCAGCTATCAGTTCGACAATTCGGTGCCGAAGCGGTTCAATTTCGGCGGGCGCTACACCAACAAGAGCAACGAACGCCAATATGGCGAGGAAAAGATTCAGGGGCCGACCCGCGGCAGCATCGCCTATGTCAACACCCGCACGCTGGCCGACAGCCCGCTGAAGGATGTGACCGACATCGTCGGTGGCAAAAGCTATCAGGCGCGCAACCTTAGCTGGGCGCAGATTTTCAACGATTATGCGTGCGATTTCTTTCGCCCGGACGGGTTCTTGACGCCCTATGACGACGGTTAATATGCCAAGGTGCGAAGAAACGATCGCGGGCTATGCCGTGGTGGATTTCGCGTTGGACGCGCCGGTGCCGGTATTCGTCAATCTGGGTGGCCGTTACCTGCGTACCAAGGTTCGTTCGGAAGGTTTTCATCAGGTGCAGAATGCGGACGGTTCGACCGGCCTGACCGACGCGCCGGTGTCGAGCGAGGGCAGTTACCAGAAATTCCTGCCGTCGCTGAACGCCCATGCCGAAATCACCGACAGCCTGATCCTGCGCGCCGCGGCTTCGCAGACGCTAATCCGTCCGCCCGGCGCTGGGCGATCTGGCTTGTAAGCGCACCGCCAGCATCGGCAATTTCCGCTATACCGACGGCAATCCGGGGCTGAAGCCCACCTATGCCGACCAATGGGAAGTGGGCGTCGAAAAATATCTGGGGCAGGGCGGCATTCTGGCCGCGTCCTATTTCTGGAAGAAGATCAAGGACGTGGTGCAGAGCCAGCTGACCGGCGTGGTGCCCGATGTGACCGTCTACAACGCCAATGGTACGGTCAATGGCGTGTTCGACTTCGACGTCTATCAGCCGGTCAATGCGTAAGGCAGCTACAAGGTCAGCGGCGTGGAACTGAACGCGGTGATCCCGTTCGGCATGTTCGCGCATTGGGCCGACGGGTTCGGCGTCAATGCGAACGTCACCTTCCTCGACAGTTTGCTGACGGGGCAGTCTGACCTCAACATCGCGACGTCGCCCATCGGCCTTGCCGACAGCACGTACAATGCGACGATCTTGTACGATAATGGGCCGTTGTCGCTGCGCGTGTCGTGCAACCGCAAGGGCGCCTATGTGGAGCGGATCGAACGCAACATGTATCCTGTCTATCGCGATGCCTATGGGCAGTTCGACGTCGCCGCCAGTTATCAGGTGACGCGCAACGTCCGGGTCGAATTGCAGGGCATCAATGCCGGCAATGCCAAGACGACCGGCTATACGATGGACCCGTCTTTCCCGAAGACCTATGAATTTCGGGCAGCCGCGTGAGTTTCGGCGTGCGCGCGCAATTCTGATCCTAGGCGGCCGATCCGACCATGAGCAACAAGGCCCCCGTCGCTGGCGCGATGGGGGCCTTTTTGCATGATCGACAGGTGGCGCGGGCCAGCATTGTCCTTGTTACAGGGGGCGGATCATGATCCGACTGGATTGTATCGGATCATGGTCTGAAAATCGATCGGCCCCGATCGCGATCAGGCGGCGATGGGCATCGGCGTCATGGCCGGGGCGGTGATGCCACGGCCAAGGTCGCGGATCAGGCCGATGAAGCGAGTGGCTTCCCGCACGATCATCGCCTTGTTGAAACAGGCTGCGGCTCCCCGGTCCATCGCTTCGGCGACGATCGGCGCGCCATCGCGCATCAGGCTGGACAGCATGATGACGGGGCATGGTTCCATGTCCATGATCTCGTCGAGAATGGTCAGGCCATCCTTGCCCGGCATGGCGATGTCCAGCGTGACCAGATCGGGTTTTTCCAGACGGATCATGTCGATCGCTTCTTCGCCATTACGGGCAATGCCGACCACTTCGATTCGGCGGTCGCGTTCCAGCAGCGTTTCGATCATCGCGCGGATGGTCAGCGAATCGTCGACCACCACTATTCTGACAGGCTTTCTCATGGCTATTCCCCAACCGTATATGTCCATCATAACGGCCGGGGAACGACAGGCTTTAGCCGTCCCTAATGGGGATTTAACTACGTGGCCGGTTATTGGCGGCGAAATTGGGAAAGAACAGCTTGCGGAAGCTGATCGAAATGGTCCGGCCCAGCGGGTCGAGATAGCCCGGCTGATAGCGTAGCGGCGTGGCGCCGGTGGCGTCGGTCACGTCGCGGCGCTGGTTGAAGATATTGTCGATGCTGATCGACACGCGCGCGCCGCGCAGAAACGGCACCTTGCGCTGCAGCCCCTGCATCTGGCCCAGATTGGCGAAGATGCGCAGGTTCGCCGTCGCCAGACTGCCGAAATCAAGGCGGCTGTTGCCGCCCAGCGCGCCGTCCACATGGGTGCCGCTTTCCCAGTCGATGCCCAGCCGCGCGCCGATGCCGTTGTTCATGTAACCGATGCGCGCCTCAATCTCATGCCGGGGCTGGCCACCCGATGATCCGGTGGCGTCGCCGTTCAGCAGGTCGAGTGCCGGAACGCCGGGGCCGATCAGGATGCTCTCATTCAGATGCCATGTGTGATAGACGCTGAAGGTCATGCGGCCGCCGCCCTGACCGTTCTGGCCGCCGCCCGGCACACGGAAACCGCCCGGCCCGCCAAAGCCGCCGGGGCGCGGTCCCCCGCCACCCTGACCGCCGCCGGGACCGGCATTGCCGCCTTCGCCACGGGGGCGGTCGCCGCCGCCCTGACTGCCCGCTTCGCGGGACGGAGGACCGCCTTCGCCGCGCGGCTGGCGATTGCCGAACAGCGCCTGCAATTCGGGCGGGCGGTCTTCGGGTTTGCCGCCCGACGCGCGCCATGCCTCCACCAGTTTCTGGATATGCGATTTGATCGGGATCGACAGGTCGAAGCCCCAGCGCAGCTGTTCGCTTTGCGAACGCAGGAAATTGATCGGGCGGCTGTCGATCTGAACCAGATTGCCGTCCGCATCGCGCAGGAATCGCTGGGGAAAGGCCGCCTCTATCGCCGGGGTCGGCGTGGGGAAGGCGGCGATGGGATTGCGCGTCCGGCTGTTGAGATAGGTCGCGGTCAAGGTGAGGTTGGGTTTTTCGAACGGCTTGATCCGGGCGTTCAGGCGGAACTGTTCGCGCACGCTTTCACGCAAACCCGCGTTGCCGCCCGACAGTTGCGATACGAACACCGTCTGCCCGGTCGCATAGTCGAAGACGGACACGTTGGGCGTGGTGATCAGCGGATCGGTGATCTGCGTACCCGTCGGCGCGGCGCGATCCTGATTGGCGGAGGCCAGTATCTGCACCGCGTCCACCGGTTTCCAGCGTAGGCCATAGCCCAGCGTCGACAGCGTACCGAAATCCGAATAGCGTTGCGCCGCCGCGTTCACATTGACGCCGATGTCGCCCACCGCGCCCAATATGCCGCGCGACCGGCTGGTGATTGGCAGGTCGAAGCTGAGCTGTCCGTTGCCGATTTCGCGGTTGTAATCGCTGCTGCTTTCGATGCCCGAACGAATCGACCGGCTGGTGAAGCCGTTGGCCGATCCGCCGACACGAATGGATGTGGTGACATCGCCTGCGGGCAGTTCGAACAAGGTGCCGCTGATCAGCAGGTCGCCCTGTATCGCCTGACTTTTGGCGCGGGCGCGATCGGTGACATGGTCGGCGATCAGGTCCGGCGCGAAACTGCCGAAGGGGTTGACGCTGCCGTCGCCCGCATCCAGCGCCGACTGGATCGCCCCGGTCGCGATGCCGCGATCGGTGCGCGTGCGGGTGATGGACAGGTCGCCATTGCCGGTGAAGGACCATTGCCATCCGCGACCCAGCTGGCCGTTCAGCGTCAGGCCGATATGCCCGGTGGTGCCTCGCACCTGCTGTTCCAGCGCGCCGCCCTGCGCCAGATAGCGGTAGAGGGTGACGTCATTGGCAAAGGGGGAGAAGGGATTGCCTGGCGTCAGGTCGAACGCCGCCTGCGACAGGCCCTGAAGCGAGTCATTGTCGGACAGTTCCAGCCGCCCGTTCAGCGTAGCCGACACCCCGCCCAGCGCGCGGGCGAGCGTGGCATTGGCGGAAAAACTTTCGGTTTCCGGGCTGAGCGTGCGATATTGGGTGATGTCGCTGACGCTGGTGACATTGGCGCCCGCGACGAAATCATTGAGCGAGGGGGCGCCATTGGCCGCGCTGCCCGGTACGGTGGCGATGCTGACCAGCTGACCGGCCTGCGCCGACAGGGCCGGGTCGATTTCTCCATTGGCGCCCGTGCCCGTGACATTGCCCGCCAGCGCATAGGGGCGGCCCGGCGGCGTGACGACGATGCCGCGTTCATTTTCCAGCATCGCGGCGGCGCGGCTATATTTCAGGTTCAGGGTGAAGCGGTTGTCGCCCCGGATGCGCAATATGCCCGCTTCCACCTGTCCATTTTCGCGGCCGCCCTGTGTCGTTGCGCCTGCGCGCGCCTCCGCCGTTTCGGCGCGAAAACGCTGGCGCAGGACGATGTTCACCACTTTCTGCGTGGGGGCATAGCCATAGGATAGCGCAACCTGTTCGGGCAGGATGTCGACCCGCTGCACCGCTTCCGACGGAATGTCCTGAATTTCGGAAAAACTGGAAATCCGCTTTCCGTTCAGCAGGATGACCGGCGATCCGTTGGTTTGCGGCGACAATTCGGTGATGAGTTCGGAAATGGAGGTAACGCCCAGCGCGCGAATGTCACCGGCCGACAATTGCTGTTCGGGCTGGACATTGCCGATCACCGATCCGCGCTGCGGCTGGCCGGTGACGATAATCTCCTCACCTTCGTCCATCTGCACCGGGGGTGCGCCCTTTTGCTCCTCCTGCGCCATCAGCGCGCCGGGCGAGACCCCGGCCATGAACAGCACGCAGACGACGGATGCGGAAAAACGCACGAAAACCCCCTTGGATGATCCCAGTTATGATTCCGGATTAGCCGCTAACTGTCGCAGGATTCTGGCAACATCCGATGATATTTGTCGCAAGATGTAACGCCGCTGGCTGAACGGGTGCTGGCTGACCGTTGGACAGGGCGTCGCTTTTCTGCATTTGATCGCCGACATCCA
>NZ_JBMDWL010000057.1:0-19525 GCF_048594625.1 Sphingobium sp. | reverse complement strand
CGACGCCCATGGTTCGACCACGTTCATCACCGCCATCGCCGCGACCACCGCGTCCGCCGCCGTGCCGCCCTGCATCAGCATGCGCGTCCCCGCCATGGCGGCCAGCGGATGGCCCGCCGTCACCCCGCCATGGGGCATCGGCACCTCGACCCGGTGCGCCGCAACGGTGGCGCTGCCGGTGCGGGGCGCGTCCGGCGCGCGGCTGCCCGACTGCGCCAGCGCGCGGCCCGGCAACGCCGCCATCAGCGCGCCGGTCAAACCTGCGGCGATCATTTCCCGGCGATCCAGACCCATAATCACTCTCTCATTTCAGCAAAAAAAGAAAAAGGCGCGGCGCCCATCCCCAAAGAGGAGAGAAGCCCCGCGCCCTTCCATGTCAGCTCTTTTAGAAGACCTTCTTCAGGCTGGTATACCAATAGCGCGCCTGCGGCTGATACAGGTTCGACATATAGCCGGCCGACGACAGCGGCGGATCCTTGTCGAAAATGTTGCGCGCACCGATCTGGATCGTCGTGCCGTTCAATGGCCCGTCATTCTTGAACGTGTACTGGCCATAAAGGTTGACGGTCGTCTGCCCCTTCACGGTCCAGGGATTGGCCGCCGCATCGCGCACGCCATTTTCATAGACGCTGTCGATGAACTGGGTGAACGCGCCCAGCTTCCATGGACCCAGCGTCCAGTCGAACGTCGCCGAAATCCGCCAGCGCGGCTGGCCGTCGCGGCCGATCACGTCGCCGCCTCCCTGAATCGGCACGCCCGCATTGACCAGACCCTGACCCTGCCCTTCGATCACCTGCTGCACGCCCGCGGGCGCATCGACGAAATAGCTGATCAGGCGCGACGCATTCACGTTGAGCGAGAAACTGCCGATCCCGGTATTGGGCAGGATATAGTCCAGATTGAAATCAATCCCCTGAACGGTGACCGGCAGCAGATTCTGGAAATTGGCGACCACGTACAGCAGCTCGCCGACCGGGGCGAGGCCGGTGCCTGCGGTCCGCGCAATGTCGTCGGCCGTGGGATCGCGGCGGATGACATTGGGGTTGCTGCTGCCCTGCACCCGCATCAGATAGTCGAGGTTCAGGGCATTCTGGTAATCCAGCAGGCCCACGACATTCTTCTGCTGGATCTTCCACCGGTCGACGGTGAAGGTCACCTTGCCAAGGCCTTCGCCCAGCTGCGGTGAAAACACCGCGCCGAAACTCCAGCTGGTGGATTCTTCGGGCTTCAGATTGGGGTTGCCGCCGCTGCGCCGCAGCACCGACACGTTACACACCGCGCTGGAGAAATTGCTGGCGCGGCCCGACCGGACATCGGCTTCGCACAAGGCATAGTCGAACCCGCCATTGACGCGATCCAGCGTCGACGTGTTGATCACTTCCAGGTTCGGCGCGCGGAAACCCTGCGACCAGCTGCCGCGCAGCATCATGCCTTCCAGCAATTCCCACGAACCTGCGACCTTGGGCTTGGCCACCGACCCGACGTCGCTATAATCTTCATATCGGCCCGCGACCTGGAAACTCAGGCGGCGGAACATCGGAATTTCCATTTCCGGGCTGAAGATCGGGATGGCGAGTTCGGCATAGGCCGACTTCACATTGCGCTTGCCGCGCACGTCCGGGCTGGGGCTGGCGCCGCCCAGATCGGAACCATAGAATACGCCGGTCACCGCATCGGTATAGGTGGTGTCGACGCCCGCAATACCGCCCTGATAGGTGGAACGGTTGTCATGATAGGTTTCGCGCCGCCATTCGATACCGGCCGCAACGCCGATGCTGTTGTCCGCCCACAGGCCCAGCAGATTGGCGTTCGACACCTTGAAATCCCACAGCGCCAGCGACGTGCGCGTCTTGCGGGTCGCCTCGATCATGAAGCTGTCGATGGTCGCCTGACTGTTGGGGGTGCAATCGCCGACCGACGGCGTATCGACGCAGCCGCCGTTGAACGGATTATAGGCGTCGGGCGTCGTCCGGTTGATTGCCGCCTGCAACAGGGTGTTGGAAAAATTCTCCTGTGTGTCCGCCGCCGTCGCCCAGGTGTAAAGGCCCGCCGATTCCCAGTCGAAATCGCCGATATTGCCCTTCAGTCCGCCCAGGAAACGATATTGGTAATTGGTCACGTCCACCTTGCGCGACCCGACATCGGCATAGGTCAGCGACGTGATCTGGATCGGCAGGCCGGTCGCGGGCACGACCGCCGGGTTCAGCCCCGGCAGGCGGTTGGGCGATCCGATCGGACCCAGCGGGTTCCAATAGGCATTGGCCGCCACGGTGATCGGGATATTGGCCAGCGAACCCGGCGCGCCGATGGTGGAACTGGTCTTGCCGCGATAGAATCCGACTTCGCCAAAGAAGGACAGCGAATCCGACAGTTCGTAATTCAGATAGGAAAAGATGTTGATGCGCTTGACCGAAGGCTGAACGGTCAGGTCGTCGAACGTCGCCGGCGAATTGAAGCGCAGGTTGGAATCCGCGCCCGACATTTCGGTGACGCCATTGCCGTCGTCATAACAGGTGTTGGGCGTGCCCGACGCGATCCGGCATCCCGCGTTGCTGCTGGGCTGGATATGGAACTGGCCCGACGCGTTGGTGAAGGCGGTGCCGTTGCTGGTCAGCGTCTGGTTCAGGAAATTCGCGCCGCCGCCGGGGCGCACCACGCGGAACGTGCCCCATGGCGTGGCGGTGCTGGTGCCGTTCCACGCCGCGACATTGGCAAAGGGCGTGCCCGCCACATATCCGCGCCGGTCGACGCTGGCGGTATAGTCCTGATCGGACAGATAAAGTTTCGACTTCTGCGCATAACCGCCAAAGATCGAGATATTGCCGCGCCCTTCGTTGAAATCGAATCCGACCAGACCATTGGCCTGAAATTCGCGCAGGTTGGTGCCTTCCGCGCCGCCATATTGGACGTCGAACTTGGCGCCCTTATAATCGCTGTTCAGCACGTTGTTGACGACGCCCGCCACCGCGTCCGACCCGTACAGCGCCGCCGCGCCGTCGCGCAGCACTTCCACGCGGGAAATATTGCCGACCGGGATGGTGTTGGCGTTGTAACCGAATGTGGGAACGCCGGAATCCACGACCCCGGTGATGGCCTGCGACGTCGGGTGCAGCACGGTGCGGCGGCCGTTGATCAGCAACAGCGTATTGCCCTGCCCCAGACCGCGCAGCGACACGGTGGATACGTCGCCGCGGGCCGCATTGGCATTGCCGCCGCCCAACACCTGTTCGTTGAACGTCACGCCGCCCAGCTGCGGGATGGAACGATAGAGGTCGGCGCCCGACACGGCGGCCACGGCCTCGATCTGGCTTTCGCCCACGACGCTGACGGGCAGCGCGCCTGCGACGTTCGCGCCCCTGATCTGCGATCCGATGACGACGATTTCGGCGCGCGATTCTTCGTCTCCCGCCTGCGGCGCGCCTGCGTCGGCGCCCTGCGCCTGCGCCACGCCCGCCAGCATGGCCCACAGGCTGACGCCTGCCAGTGCCGCGCCGGCCATCCTGCGCCCGGTCATCCTACCCGATGTCTTTCTGCTATCCCTCATCTTCATTCCCCTGTGATGAAGTCCGGTGCGACGAATTTTCCGGCGCACGGCCCTGGCAGTTCAGCGATCGGAACGGTCGGCGATTTTGGGCACAGGGACAGGAATAGACACCACATGTCCTAATTGTGGCGACCTGCGATACTGTGCGCGCGGACCCTCCCGAAAACTGGAGTTCCAACACCCTCTCCGGCGCGGATATATGTTCCGAAATCGCCCTCACGACGTCGAAACTTCGGCGATGGCGTCCTCCGCCGTGACGCATCTTTCAAAGAGCTAGAACTGACGGCGATAAAATTTCCGCCATGAATTTCAAAATATTTTGAAATATGTCCTAATTTTACTTTGCCGTGGCGGACACGCGCGGCTGGCCCGTTATGCTGTCATGACGGTAAGCGAACGCCCGCCCTCATGGCCTCGCCGCACAAGCCGACCACAGGGGATTTCATTGATGATCGACAGCGAAAAGCCGGGATTTAGCCGCCGTGATCTTGCGGCGCTGGCAGCAGGCGGCGTCGCCGCCATGGGAACAGCGACATCCGCCATGGCCCAGCCGACACCGGCGCCTAAACCGGCCATCGAACCCACCCGCCTCGTCAGCGCGGGCGAAACCCTGCGTCCCGAAATCGTCGGCGATTTCGGCATCGTCGCGGCGGGCCGCCATTATGCCGTGGCGGCGGGTACGCGCATGCTGATGGCGGGCGGCAATGCCACCGATGCGGGCGTCGCGGCGGTCTTCGCGGCGGCCGTTACCGAAATCTCCCATTTCGGCTTCGGCGGCGAAGCGCCCACCATCATCTTCGACGCGAAGGCGAAGAAAATCTCGCTCATCAGCGGTCAGGGCGTCGCTCCCGGCCTCGCCACGCCGGACAAGTTCGCCGCGGCGGGCGTCATCCCCGGCAATGGTCCCAATGGCGGCACCGTGCCCGCGATGGTGGACGCCATGGCGCTCGCGCTCGCGCTCAACGGCACGATGACGCTGGATCAGGTGATGCAGCCCGCGATCGAACTGGCCGACGGCTTCGTGATGTATAATTTCCTCGCCGAAGTCTTCGTCAGCCAGCAGAAAGCGACGTCGAAGCATAAGGCCGCCTACGACGCCTATTATCCGGGCGGCAAGCTGCCCAAGACCGGCGAAATCTTCCGCCAGCCCAACCTCGCCCGCACCATGCGCACCATTGCACAGGCCGACCGCGCGACCTTTGCAAAGACGAAGGATCGCAAGGCCGCCATTCAGGCCGGGCGCGACGCTTTCTACAAAGGCGACATCGCCCGCCGCATCGGCGCCGCGATGGAGCGCGACGGCGGCCTGATGCGCTATGAAGACCTCGCCAGATATAAGGGCAAGGTCGAAACCCCGACCATGACCAGCGTGTTCGGCTATCAGGTATATAAGGCCGGTTTCTGGAGCCAGGGGCCTGCCATGCTGATGGCGCTCAACATCGCCGAAGCGGCGGGCATCGCGTCGATGGAACCGGGGTCCGCCCCCTATCTCCACACCGTGGCGGAATCGATCAAGCTCGCCTTCGACGATCGCAACATGTATTTCGGCGATCCCGATTTCGCGACCGTGCCCATGAAGGGCCTGCTGTCGAAGGACTATGCCGCCGCCCGCGCAAAGCAGATCGGGCCGAAAGCCTCGCTCGAACATCGCTTCGGCGATCCATGGGCGTTTGAGGGGAAGGCCCGCACCACCCCGGCCTTCACGCCCCATATGCTCAAGGCCCCGCCAAAGCCGACCGCCGACACCACCGCGATCGAGGTGGTGGACAAGGACGGCAACCTCTTCTCCTGCACGCCCAGCAGCGGCTGGATGCTCGGCGGCGCCTATATAGCGGGCGACACCGGCGTGCCCATGAGCAACCGCCTGACCGTGTTCGATCTCGATCCCGCCAGCCCCAATTATCTGGTGCCCGGCAAGCGTCCCCGCACGACCCTGTCGCCATCGATGGTGCTCAAGGATGGCGCGCCCTTCCTCGCCATCGGCACGCCGGGCGGCGACAATCAGGATCAGCAGATCATGAACGTGCTGCTGCGCGTCCTCGCCTTCGGTCAGCCGCTACAGGCCGCGATCGAAGCGCCGCGCATCAATTCCAATCATTTCCACGGCTCCTTCGGCATCAAGAAGGACGAACCGGGCGTGCTGGAAATCGAGGATCGCGTGCCCCAGACGGTGCGTGACGATCTGACCGCGCGCGGCCATAAACTCGATGTGCTGGGGCCGTTCGCCGTGTCCACCGGCATCGTCGCGACCGGCGTGGTGCCGGGCGGCGGCACCTTGCGCGGCGGGGCGGATGTCCGCCGCGAACGCTATGTCTTTGGCTGGTAAGGGAATAAAGCGACCATGAAATCCGCCATCAAACTTCTCTCGCTCGCGCTTCTTTCGGCTGTGGCCACCGGCGCCCTTGCCCAACCCGCCAACCTGCCGCCCCCCGGCGGCGAAAAGCCGATGGCCTTCGATGTGCATGAAGGCACCTCCATGGCCGTGTCCGCCTCGCCCGACGGCAAATGGCTGGCGATGGATTTGCAGGGCAGCCTGTGGATCGTGCCGGTCAAGGGCGGCAAGGCCGTCCGCATCACCGATTATTTCAACGACGCGCGCCAGCCGGTCTGGTCGCCCGACGGCTCGCGCCTCGCCTATTTCTCCTATCGCGACGGCGGCTATGATCTCTGGACGATCAAGCCCGACGGCAGCGACATGAAGAAGCTGACCGACGGCGCCTATGACGACCGCGAACCCGCATGGTCGCCCGATGGCAGGACCATGGCCTTTTCGTCCGACCGCAGCGGCAATAATTACGACATCTGGACGCTGGACATCGCCAGCGGCGCGATGAAACAGATCAGCAGCGACGGCCGCGAAGATCGCCTGCCCAGCTGGTCGGCGGACGGTACGCGCATCGCCTATGCCGGCATCGACGGCGCAAAGACCGCGCTCTACGTCACCAGCCTTGCCGACGGAAAGGAAAGCCTGCTCAAACAGGTGGAGGGCAAGATCGACGCCCCCTCCTTCGGTCCCGACGGCCAGCTCGCCTATGTCGTGCAGGATGCAAAGGGCAGCCGCCTCGAAATCGATGGCAAGCCGGTCAGCGGCGCCGAAAATGTTTTCCCCTTCCGCGTCAGCTGGGGGAAGAATGGCAGCTATTATTATGTGTCCGACGGCAAGATCCGCAACCGCAAGGGCACGGCGCTGTCCACCGTCGATTTCGCCGCCACGCTGGAGGTGGTGAAGCCGGTCTACGCCCGCGCCAAACGCGACTGGGACAGCACGGCCCCGCGCAAGGCGCTCGGCATCGTCCATCCCACGATCTCCCCCGACGGCAGCCGCATCGCCTTCGCCGCCTTGGGCGACATCTATGTCATGTCGGCAAAAGGGGGCACGCCTGAAAATCTGACCAAGGACGGCGCGCTCGACACCGACCCTGCATGGTCGCCCGATGGCAAGAGCCTCGTCTACACCTCCGACAAGGGCGGCGGCCTGCCCCAGTTGTGGATACGCGACCTGTCGAGCGGCAAGGATCGCCGCCTGACCGACATCGACACCCAGCCGCTGGGCGCAGCCTGGTCGCATGACGGCACGCGCATCGCCTATATCGACGTCGATGGCCGCTGGGGCGTGGCGGGCGTCTGCGTCGTGGATGTCGCCACGGGCAAGATCACGCGCCTGCAAGGATCGCTGGGCCAGCCCGGCAGCCCCAGCTGGTCGCCCGACGGCAAATATGTCGCCATCGCGCTATCCCACAAATTTTCCAACAGCTTCCGCGAAGGCACCAACCAGATCTACATGATCCCGTCCGACGGAGTCGGCAAACCCTTCTGGCAGATACCGCAAGACAATATGTCGATGGACACGCGGGCAGGCGGCGGCCCCGTCTGGTCGCCCGACGGCATGAAAATGGCCGCCATTTACGAAGGGCTGCTGAAAATCTGGCCGGTCGCCGCCGATGGCAAGCCGCTTGGACCGCCCCGCGCCTATACCTCGGACATCAGCTATTTCCCGACATGGGCAGCGGACAACAAGACGATCCTGTTCCAGTCGGCCGACAAACTGAAATCGCTCGACATCGAAACCGGCGCGATCGCGGACGTGTCCGTAGACCTCACCTACCGCATCGCCAATCCCACTGGCCGCACGGTCATCCATGTCAGCAACCTCGTGGATTCGGTCCGCGACGTGACGCAGCATGACAAGGACATCATCGTCGATGGCCACCGCATCGCCGAAATCCGCGATCATGACCCCGCCCTTCACACGGGTGGGCGCTTCGTGGACGGCACCGGCCTGACCGCCATTCCGGGTCTCATCGAACATCACAGCCACGCGCAAAAGGATTTCGGCTCCAACCTCGAACGCGCATGGCTGGCCTATGGCATCACCACGGTGCGCGATCCGGGCACGCAGATCTACGACGCGGTGGAGGATCGCGAAGCGGCGGAATCGGGCGTGCGCCTGTCGCCCCGCCTCTATGTCGCGGGGCCGCTGCTCGAATGGCAGCGCGTCTATTATAAAATGGGCGTCGCCGTCTCCAGCCCCGCCCATCTGGAACGCGAATTTACCCGCATGCGCGCGCTCCATTACGACATGATCAAAAGCTATGTGCGCATGCCCGACCTCTATCAGCGGCAGATCGTGCGCGCCGCGCATCAAATGGGCATCCCGGTCAGCGGCCATGAAATTTTCCCCGCCGCCTTCTCCGGCGTGGACGCGACGGAACATATGGGCGCCACCAGCCGTCGCGGCTATTCCCCCAAACAGGGGCCGCAGGGCATGGCCTATGAAGACGTCATCCAGCTGTTCGGGCGCAGCGGGCGCACGCTCACGCCCACCCATTTCGGCGCGATGACCCCCTATCTGGCGAAGAACCCGTCCTATCGCGACGATCCGCGCCTCAACCTCTACCCCACATGGGCGCGCGAAACGATCAGCGGCGCGGACCCGATGGCCGCGATGCTGAAACCCCTGCTGGAGGGGCAGTATAAGGCGCTCAAGAAAATGTATGACGCGGGCACGCTGGTCACGGCGGGCACCGACACGATGATCGCCAACAATCTCCACGCCGAAATCTCTTCCTATGTCGACGCGGGCCTGACGCCATTTCAGGCGCTCCAGACCGCGACCGTCAATTCGGCGAAGGATCTGAACCTCGACGCGGGCACGCTGGAAGCGGGCAAGCTTGCCGACATCGTGCTGGTGGAAGGCGACCCGCGCGAAAATATCGCCAACACCTTCAAAGTGAAGAAGGTGATGTTGAACGGCGTCACCCATGATGTGGCGGATCTGATCGCGGGCGGCATGCGCAAATAACCGCATCGCATGGCGGGCATGGCGCACCATCCGCGCCATGCCCGTCCCGCCCCCGCAATCTTTCTGTATATTGTAGCCAAAGTTACATTTTTCCGCCGTAGATGCGCCGCACCTGTCCTGCTTCTTGCTGAGTTACGCTCCGGTGCACGCGCCTCACATCCGCCCGATAGACCGCTGGTTCGTGGACGAAGTCCTGCCGCACGAACGCGCCTATATCGCCTATGCGCGCCGCACCGTGCGCGACGATGACGAAGCGGGCGACATCGTGCAGGAAGTCTATACGAAACTCTTCACGCTCGACGGCTGGACCGCCATCGCCAATCCGCCCGGCTATGTCATGCGGATGATCTACAGCCATGCCATCGACCGCATCCGTCAGGCCCGCGTCGTCGCCATGCAGCCGCTGCCCGCCCCGGCCATGACCGATGTCGCCGACGACATGCCCGACAGTTTCCGCATCGTCGCCGCCCGGTCGCAGATGGACCGCGTGCACCGGGCGATCGCCGCGCTGCCCGATCGTTGCCGCATTGCCCTCATCCGCCGCCGTTTCGGGGAAGAAAGCCCTCGCGCCATCGCCGACGATCTGGGCATCAGCATATCGACTTTCGAAAAACGTCTGGCCCGCGCCGTGGAATTGCTGACCCATGCGCTGACGCCCTATGATCAGCCACTGGACGAAACGCCCGAACAGGCGCAGGAGAAGATGCTTCTCTGACAGGCAACAGCTTGTTAGGTGGAAAGAAAGGGACGATCGCCTAATGGATCGACCCGACTGGCGAATAAAGCGACAGATGACGATTTCGAACGATCCGCTGGGTCAGGACGCCCTTATTGCCGAAGCGTCGCGCTGGCTCGCGGCGCTGGATGCGGGCACGGCCGATGCGGCGGATTTCGAAGCATGGCGTCGCGCCGATCCCGCCCGCGCGGTCGCCTATGCCCGCGTCGCGGGCCAGTGGGAAACCATCGCCGCCATCCCCGCGCCACGGGATCAGCCCGTCCTTGCCCCCGCCCCGGCACAGGCGTCGACACAGGCCCCGACACTGGCAGACGCCGCGCCCATGGCCAGCCGCCGCCAATGGCTCCGCGCCGCGGCGGTGGGCCTGCCGCTCGCCATCATCGGGTCGGGCTTCGTTGCGCAGCGCGCCTATGCATGGGACAATGCGACGACCGGCGTGGGCGAAACCCGCCGCGTTGCCCTGCCCGACGGCAGCATCGCCTATCTCAACACCGACACGTCGCTGTCATGGCGCTTTTCCGACGACCGGCGCGCGCTGCGCCTCGACCGGGGTGAAGTCGCGCTGGACCTGCGCGGCGGGAACAGCGCGACCTTCCATGCCGATGCCGGGTCGCTGCCCCTGACGCCCGGCCTGTTCGACGCGCGCATCACCGGTGACCGGGCGGAACTCACGCTGGTCGACGGCGCCGCCATGCCCCTGCGCGGCGCGGCGCATGCCGCCGCCCTGCAACCCAATCAGTCCGTCATCGTCGATGGCGACGGCCCGCACCGGGTGGAAAGCCACAGCAGCGAACAGATCGCGTCCCGCATGGCCTGGCGCGCGGGGGAAATCATCTTCCTCGACCAGTCGGTGGCTGACGCGGCGGCGGACTTCAACCGCTATCTGCCGCGCAAGATCGTCGTCGCCGACGCGACCCTCGCGCAGGAAAAGATCGGCGGCCGCTTCGACCTCGCCCGCCCCGATCAGTTTCTCAAAGCCGTCTCGCTCAGCCTCAACGCGCAGGTGACGACCACGCCGGATGGCTATCGTCTCGCCCGATAATCCATGGGTTGCGATAATAAGGAAATTTATTTTCCTTAAACTTGGAGGCAGCGCGCCCTAATCCCGTCAACACCCCGAACCGCGCCGACATGGCGCTTTTCGGGGGTTGAATTTTCATGTCGTTCCGTACGTCCCATTCGCTTCTTGCTGCGCTCGCCACCACCACCGCCCTGATCGCCAGCCCGGCGCAGGCCGCCAGCGCCTGGTTCGATGTGCCCGCGCAAGGGCTTGGCGAAGCGCTGATCGCCTTTTCCAAACAGGCAAAGATCAAGATCGTCTATCCCGCCGCCGACATTCGCGGCATGGCGGCGCCTGCCGTGCGCGGCACCATGACCCGTCAGGCCGCGCTGTCGCTGCTGATCGCGGGATCGGGCCTGCGCGTCGTGGGCGACGATGGCCAGCTGGTCGCGCTGGCGCAGAGCAATATGGGAAACGTCCCGGCAGCCGCGAATGAACCACTGGCGGGCGAAGCGCCCGCTGAACAGGCGATCGTCGTCACCGGCTATCGCCAGTCGATCGAGGAAAGCCTGGAACAGAAGCGCGAAGCCAACGCCTTCGTCGACGTCATCACCGCGCAGGACATCGGCAAATTCCCGGACAAGAACGTCGCCGACGCACTGCAACGCATGCCCGGCGTCGTCATCACCCGCGACGGCGGCGAAGGATCGCGCGTCAGCATCCGTGGCCTTCAGCCCGGCCTTACGCAGACGCTGCTCAACGGCAATTTCCTCGCCGGCGCGGACAGCGGCGATCCGCAGCGGTCCTTCAACTATGTGATGCTGCCCGCCAACTTCATCGCCAGCACCGAAGTCTATAAATCGGCCGAAGCGCGTCTGGAAGAAGGCGGCATCGGCGGCACCATCATCCTCAACACCCGTCGCCCCTTCGACGTGCCGTCAGGCTCCGGCTTCATTTCGGCCGAAGGCACCTATTCGGACAATAGCGAAAAGTTCGAGCCTCAGATCGGCGCGCAATATTCGTGGAAGAATGACGATGAAACCATCGGCTTCCTGATCGGCGGCGTCTATCAGAAGCGCACCAACCGCGAAATGCGCTCGACCGCGGGTACATGGCGCTGGTGGAGCGATCGCGGCGCCAATGGTCAGGTGCTGGAACGCGCGACCGACGTCAACGGCAACCCGATCGCCAATGATGCGGCGGTATCCTACTGGACCGGCGGCGGGCAAAGCACCAATGACGGCACCCATTATACCGGCTACTGGGCGCCCCAGTCGGTTCGCACCGAAGTGTTCGATCAGGACCGCGAACGCTTCGGTATTCAGGCGACGGCCCAGTTCCGCCCGACCGACAGCCTGACCATCACCACCAATTATTTCCGTTTCCAGTATAGCAGCGACTTCACCTACAACCAGCTGACGATCCCCGAATGGGGTTATGGCAAATTCTTCAGCGACGCCGTCTTCGACAAGAGCGGCACGGTGATGAAGTCCGCCACCTTCCTGGTGGATGGCGCGCCCTGCCTTGCCGCCAATCCGATGTGCACCATGGAAACCCCGCGCCTCACCGGCTCCTACAGCGAGGAAAAGCAGCACAGCCAGACATTCGAAGGCGAAGCCCATTATAAGCGCGACCGGTTCGACGCCGTGCTGAAAGTCGGCAAGACCGCGTCGCAGGGCGGCCCCTCTCTCCGTTTCCAGGCCGCGGCCAAACCGCGCATCACCGTGCCGGGGCAGGAACAGAACGGCAATTTCATCAGCGCATGGACGTTGGGCAGCAAGGGCGTGGCGATGGAATTTTCGCCCAACCTGCAAGATAATCTGATGAACGGCATCGCCCAGATCGACATCGGCGGCACTAACAGCAGCTTCACCAACAGCGCCATCGATCAGCCCTATGTGCAGCTGGACATGACCCGCAGCTTCGACGGCGGCTTCCTGCGCTCGATCCAGCTGGGCGGCAAATGGCGCAAGCTGGAAGTGCATCGCGAAACCGGCCGCAACGAATGGTATGCCGACGCCGCGAACAAGATCCGTTACCAGAACACGCCGCAGGGCGCGGTGGCGCAGCCGGAATATTTCTACAGTCAGCCGATCGGCAACATCAATGGCGGCTTCAGCGCGAACCTTTACCCCGGCATCAATTTCAAGCGTTATCTTGAAATCATCAACGAACGCTATGGCCCTTGGGTCCGCGAGCCGGAACCCAACAATGTCTATTATCTGAGTGAAGAGGCGCTGGGCGGCTATGCTCAGGCCAATTTCGGCACCGGCGGCCTGCGCGGCAATATCGGCCTGCGCGTGGTGCATACCAAACAGCGCGACGAAACGTCGGATCGCCTGCAACGCCTGATCGACTATTGCGTCAACGGTCCCAATGGCCCGTTCGACCCCAATCGTCCGCTGGGCGCCGACGGCAATTGTCAGGTGCTTCCCCTCGCCCAGCGCGAAGTGATCGAAAATATCCGGCTGCACGAAAACAAGAGCTATACCGATTTCCTGCCCAGCCTGAACGCGTCCTACGACATCACTTCCAACCTGCTGCTGCGCGGCGCGGTGGCAAAGGTCGTGGCCCGTCCGTCCATCTCCGACCTCGCGGGCGCCCGTTCGCTCACCTACAAATCGCCCGAATATGCGTTCGACCGCGACCAGTTCGGCGAATTTCCCGGCTGGTCGGGCAGCGGCGGCAACTCGCAACTGAAACCCTTCCGTGCGTGGCAGTATGACATTGGCCTGGAATGGTATTTCCGCCCCGGATCGGTGATCGGCGCAACCGCCTTCCGCAAGGATGTGTCGAACTTCATCGTCCCGCTGGTGATGGATGTCACCCGCGACGTGGCGGGGGAACAGGTGCTGATCGAATCCTATTCGACGGTGGCCAACGGCTCCAGCGCGGTGTCGCAGGGCGTCGAACTCTATGCCCAGCACACGCTGCCGTTCGGTCTGGGCGCACAGGTCAACTTCACCTGGAACGACACTTCGACGGCGGACGTGACGCTCGACGGGCAGAAGGTCGGCACTTCGCCGCTGGTCGGCAGCGCCAAGACGCAGTTCAACGCCTCGGTCTTCTATGAAACCAGGCGCCTGCTGCTGCGCGCCTCCTACAACCGTCGCGGCACGGTGGTCGGCGGACTGTCATCAGGGTTGAACACTTATACCGCACCCTATGAACAGGTGGACCTCAACGCCTCCTACGAACTGATGAACGGGCTGATGCTCACGGCCTCGGTCATCAACCTTACCAAGTCGCAGGAGTGGCAATATCTGGGCAACGACACCAAGGATCGTTTCGTCGGATCGATCTATGCGGGTCGCCGGGCCTATGTCGGAATCTCGTATAATTTCTGATCTTTCGACCGGTCGGGCGCATCCTGTGCCCGGCCGGTTTCTGCCTGCCTGACGGAAACGATGCTCCATGCGTAAAATTGCCCGCAAATCCACTCTGGCCGCCCTGTCACTGCTCGCCACCCTGTCCAGCCCCGCCGCGCTCGCATGGGGTGGCCGCGGCCATGCCGTGATCGATCATGCCGCGCTCGACACCCTGCCTGCGGACGGTCCCATCTTCCTGCGCAAATATGCCGAATATATCGGGGAGGAAGCAGGCGCGCCCGACACATGGCGCTCATCGTCCGAACCTTTTTCGAAGATCGACGAAGACCCCAATCACACATGGTTTCTGGAACGCCTGCGCTTCCTCGGCCCCAATGTGCCGCGCTCGCGCTACGCCTTCGTCCTCGCCCTCTACCGCGAACATGAACGGGTGAAGGCAACCGATCCGAAGGCCGCCGAACGCCTGAACGTCCGCTGGACCGGCACGCTCCCCTATGCGGTGATGGAAGGTTATGGCCGCATCGTCGCTGGCATGCGCGCCCTGCGCGCCAAACGCTCGCGCGGCGAACCCACGGCGAACATCGAACAGACGCTGGCCTTCTACACCGCATGGATGTCGCACTATATCGGCGACGGCGCGAACCCCCACCATGCCAGCATCCATTGCGAAGGCTGGTTCGGCGACAATCCCAAAGGCTATGTGACGACCGGCGGCATCCATGGCGCGTTCGAAATCGGCTATGCCGACGCCATCGACCTGCAACCCGCCGACTTTGCAAAGCGCATCGGCGCCCCGGCGCGGCAGGATGGCGATCTCTTCGCCCATGTCCTCCAGTTTCTTGCCGACAGCAACGCCGACGTCGAAACCATCTTTGCGCTGGAAAAGCGCGGCATCCTGTCCGACCCCAAAAGCCGCGAAGGCCGCGATTTCGTCTATCGCCGTGCCGCCGCCGGGTCCGCCATGCTGCGCGACCTGCTGGTCCGCGCCTGGGCGCAAAGCGCGCAGCCAGGCAAGGGCGATCCCCGCCCGCAAGATCCCGCCAATCCGCATTACGACCCGGAAACCGGCACCGCCCCGGCGCCGCTTCCCCAATCTTGAAGGACTGAACGACAATGCCTGCTTTGCCTCTGCGCTCCATGCTGCTCGCCGCCGCCGCGACGATCGCCGCCATGGCCCCTTCCACTCAGGCGCAGGAAGCAAAGCCGGCACGGCCAGCGCAAAAGGCCCGCAACATCATCCTGTTTCTGGGCGATGCGGGCGGCGTATCCACCATCAACGCGGCGGGCATCCTCGCCCATGACAAACCGCAGTCGCTCTTCATCCAGTCGATGCCGCATGTGGCCCTCTCCGACACGTCGGCGCGCGACAAATGGGTGACGGACAGCGCGGCGGGCATGACCGCCATCGTCACCGGGTACAAGACCAACAATGCCATGGTGTCGATGGTCCCCGGTCCCGACGGCCATCCCGCCCCGGTCAAAAGCCTGATGGAATATGCGGAGCAGCGCGGCCTTTCGACCGGGGTCGTCACCAACATGCCGATCTGGGATGCGACGCCCGCCGCCAATTACGCCCATGTCGCCGCCCGATCGAACAAGGGCGACATCTTCGCCCAGATGCTGAAACCCCGCTTCGGCAACGGCGTCGACATCCTGCTTGGCAAGGGCCTCAAGGACGCGAAGGTCGCCTTCACCGCTGCGGGCACCACCCCTGAAAAAGCCTTCGCCGCCGCAGGCTACAAGTTCGGCGAAGACCCCGCGCTCATCGCCTCCTCGCCCCGCGCGGCGATATTGCGCGACACCGATTTCGTTCCCCTCCCCGCCGTCGAAGCCACCATCGGTCAGCTCGCCCGCAACCCAAAGGGCTATGTCCTGATGGTCGAATGGGACATGCATACCGACGATCCGCGCGCCGGGATGCGCCACGTCATCGAAATGGACGACATGATCCGCCGCGTCAGCGCGATGGCCGGGCCGGATACGCTGATCCTCTTCACCGCCGATCACAGTTTCGGCCTGCGCATGACCGGCGGCAAGCGCGACACGCCGCTCGCCGACCAATATGATCCGGCCAAACCCGGCATCATCAGCGTGGAGGCCGACCATACGGGCGAAGAAGTCATCGTCGCCGCGTCCGGCCCCGGTGCGGATCGGGTGCATGGCTTCATGCCCAACACCCGCCTGTTCGACATCATGATGGCGGCGCTGGACTGGAAAAAAGACGACTGAAATATTGCGCCGCCCATCGCGTCCGTTCGCTTCGAGCAGGTTCGAGCGAAGTCGAGAACCGTCCGTCGAGAAGCCTGCGCGCAGCGGTTCTCGACAGGCTCGAACAGAGCGGGTGTGGGCATAATGCGCCACCCACCAACCTCTCACCCATTCAGGACAGAAGACCATGACCATAGACCGCCGCACGCTCCTGCAATCGGGTGCCGGATTGCTGCTTTTGAGCGGCCTGCCCGCCCGCGCCGCGACGCTCACCCGTCCGCTGGGCGCAAACCCGTTCACGCTGGGCGTTGCGGCGGGCGATCCATGGCCCGACGGCTTCGTCATCTGGACCCGCCTCGGCCCCAAACCGCTCGATGAACATGGCGGCATGCCGCAGGCGATCGTGCCGGTGGGCTGGGAAGTGGCGGAGGATCAGGGCTTCACCCGCGTCATCCGCCGCGGCGAAGCGCTCGCCCGTCCCGAACTTGGCCATAGCGTCCATGTCGAACTGTTCGGCCTGCGCCCGCATCGCCATTACTGGTATCGCTTCTCCGTCGCGGGCAGCGATGTCAGCCCCATCGGCATGGCCCGCACCGCCCCCGCCGCAGACGCCGCCATCGACCGCGCCCGCATCGCCGTCGCCGGGTGCCAGCATTGGGAAGCGGGCCTGTTCGACGTCTGGGGCGCGCTCGCCCGCGAAGCCGATCTCGACCTCATCTTCCATTATGGCGACTATATCTACGAAGGCGCCGGCCGCCCCGACGACGCAAAGGTCGTGCGCCATCATGCGGGCGACGAAATCTACAGCCTCGACGATTATCGCCGCCGTTACGCGCAATATAAAAGCGACCCGCATCTGCGCGCCGCCCATCAAAGCTGCGCCTTCGCCGCCTCCTTCGACGATCATGAAGTCGATAACAACTGGGCCGGGGCCTATGATCAGGACGGCACCCCGCCCGAAATCTTCCTGCTGCGCCGCATGGCGGGCTATCAGGCATGGTATGAAAACATGCCCGTGCGCCGCGCCCAGATGCCCGACGCGAACGGCATCACCGCCTATCGCCGTCTCGATTACGGACAGCTGCTGCGCACCCATATCCTCGACACGCGCAGCTATCGCACGGATCAGTCGTGCAACGACATCGCCCGCGCCGACAGCTGCACGGTCGAAGCGCATAACAGCCCCGACATGCTCGGCCGCGCGCAGGAAGCCTGGCTGGACGAAGGCCTATCCAGCCCCCGCACATGGAATCTGCTGGCGCAACAGGTCATCGTCATGCCCTTCGACGTGCGGCAACCCGACCAGACCCGCCCGGTCTTCGAAACGGATCTGTGGGACGGCTATCGCCCGGCCAAGGCGCGCCTGATCGACAGCATCCGCCGCCATGACCTGACCAACGTCGTCATCGCGACCGGCGACCATCACAAACATGCCGCAGGCGTCGTCCCCGAACGCGACGAAGCCCCCGATGGCAAGGCGGTCGCGGTGGAGTTCCTCTCCACCTCCATTTCATCGGGCGGCAACGGCCGGGGCGATCAGGGCTTCGACCATCTGCTGCGCAACAATCCGAACATGGACCTTTATGTCGATTATCGCGGCTATCAGCTGTTCGACATCACGCCCCAGCGCTGGATCACCGACGTCAAGGCGATGGACGACATCCAGAAACCGGGCGGCCAGATCCGCAGCCTGCTGCAATATCAGGTCACGCCGGACCGCGCGGCGCTGAACCGGATGTAGAAACTCCGTTCGCTTCGAGCGTAGTCGAGAAGCGACTGGCGCCAAGCCCGCACGCCTCGACTACGCCTGAAACGAACGGAACTTATCTCAAGTCCGCCGCGCCTTCATCGCCCAGATCACCGCCGCAACCGGCACGGCCAGCCCGGCCCAGGACAGCGCATCGCGCCACCCGTCGCCGGTCAGCGCCAGCACCAGCGCCACGCTGCTCAGCACCGCAATCACGATCGGCAGGGCAAAAATCGCGCCCACACTCTGCCCGGATCGCCTCTTCCCGCTCATTCCGCAGGGCCCCTCATTCCGCAGGCACCGTCAATCCGCCGCTCTCCACCTCGCGCACATGCGCGGCGGGCGACGCGCGCCGCTTGCCGATCCACAGATACAGCCCGCTCACCAGCACCACGATCGTGAAGGCGTCCAGCACGCCCCACAGGATTTTCAGCGGCAATCCGCCATAATCCCCGAAATGCAGCGGCCGCGACAGCGACAGCGCCTTGTTCGCCCACGGCATGGACGCCGCCGTCGTGAACGCGCCCGTCTCCGCATCGATCAGCGCGGGCGTCAACAGATGCTGGGTCAGCGGCGTATCGCCCTGAAAGAACACGGCATAATGATGTTTCGAACTGAACGCCCCGCCCGGAAAGCCGATAAATTGCGGGTTGTTCCCCGGCAACGCGGCCCGCGCCTGCGCCATCGCCCGGTCCAGCGACCCGTAACGTTCCGGCGGCAACGCGCCCTTGCCCGCGTAAGCACGAGTCATCGCGGCCAGTTCGCGGCTCTGCCACATCTGGTTGATCGGATTTTCCAGCGTGTTGATGACGCCCGTCACCCCCACCACCATCATCCACGCCAGCGCGACGATGCCGATCAGATTATGATAGTCCAGCCATGCGATCCGCCGACTGCGCGATGTCCGCAGCGCCCCGAACGGCAATTTGCGCATGAACGGCGCATAAAGCACCACGCCCGACACCAGAGCCACCACGAACAGCAACCCCATGCCGCCCAGAAACAGCATCCCCGGCAGGCCCAGAAACATGTCGGTATGCAGTTGCAGCAGGAAATGCATCACCCCGCTTTCGTCCACCTGCCCCATCGCCTTGCCGGTGGACCGGTCGAACAGCTGGATCGTCATTTCGCCCACAGCCGCATCGGGGCGCGGCCCGGTGGTGATGGTCATGCCCGGCTGGTCATTGTCGAACGCCATGAACAAGGGCACGTCGCCCGGCTTCGCCTTCAGCGCCCGCGCCATCATCGCGTCCAGCGGCAACAGCCCCGGCGCATCGCGCGACGATCCCACGCCCGGCATCCCATATACCGGCGCATCCTCGCTCAGCGCGTCGATCTCGTCATGGAATATCAGCGGCAATCCGGTGATGCACAGCATCAGCAGGAACAGGGTGCAGATCAGGCTGGTCCATTTATGAACCAGATACCAGCTGCGGATCGACGCGCTGGTCATCGCGGCATCCGCCCATATCTGCGATCCATTCTCATGGCCGCGCTATGCCCAGCCCCGCGCAACCCTGTCAATGCCACGGTCCGTCGCCCGCCTTCCCGCCTTCCCGCCTTCCCGCCTTCCCGCCTTCCCGCCTTCCCGCCTTCCCGCCTTCCCGCCGTCCCGCCGTCCCCCCGTCCCGCCGTGCCGCCGACCCCCCGGCCCGGCAG
>NZ_JBMDWL010000056.1:0-36169 GCF_048594625.1 Sphingobium sp. | reverse complement strand
GATGTTGTTCGCCACGAACAGGTCGAGGATGCGATAGACGCTGTTGGGCGCGACCCGCTTGCCGCGCGCCTGCGACACGGTGTCGGCGATGTCATAGGCCGATGCCGGGCGTTCTTCGGCGGCCAGCGCGTCGAAAATGGCAGCGCGCATCGGCGTCCATTGCTCATTCTGCGCCTCCAGCGTGGTGCGGGCGGCGTCGGCCAGCTTGGTGCCGGTCGGTTCGTGATGATGGTGGTGGTTGGCCATGGTCCCAATCTAGGCGTGTGCGGGTTCGGGGGCAAGGTTGCGGTGGGGGGTGATCCGTTCGGAACGGAATCGCATCCTGCGATCCCTCGTCCGGCCTGGATGGCATCCAAGATGCCCTAACGCTGGGCGAATGCCCATGCCGCCCACAGCCAGCCCGCGATCATCAGCGTGCCGCCGATGGGCGTCACCGCGCCCAGCCAGCGCGGCCCACCCAGCGCCATGACGTAGAGGCTGATGGCGAAGATCGCGCCGCCGCCCAGCATCAGCGCCGCGGCGCCCCGCGCGACGCCCATGATCGCAATTGCCGCGACGGCGTGGATCAGCTGATAGAGGCCGCCGGTGCGCAGCCATTCCGCGGCCTTCGGGTCCGTCACCCCATGCGCGCCGAACGCGCCCGCGCCGATGGCCAGCGCCGCCGACAGGCAAGCCAGTATCGCGATCATGCCTCTTCTCCATCCCCTCTGCTGAGCAATCGCATGGCGTTGCCGGGGCGGAACATTAAGTCCTTCGCCGCGAGCAGGCTGCCATGTTCGGTCTGGAGCGCGAGCCGCTGCGCGTCATTTTCGCGATATTGACGCTCGACTTCCTCGACCTCTTCATCGGGTACGCCCAGCGCCTGCATCGCCTGAACGCCCATGCAGACCGCCGATTCATAGACTTCGCGCACCACCCCGGCGAGGTGCATGTCCTTGAGTTCCAGCAATTGCCGCCGGTCGAAGGCGCGGACCATCAGCGCAGCCTGCGGGAAGGCCTCCGCTATGGGGTGCAGCACCCGCGAATCGAGCGAGGGATCGTCGATGCAGAAGGCGATCAGCCGCGCTTCGTCCGCGCCCGCACGGTGGAGCAGGTCGATGCGGGTGCCGTCGCCATAATAGACGTCCATGTCGAAATGGCTCGACACCTCGATCTGAGCGGGCTTCTTGTCGATCAGGACCACGCCAAAGCCATGGCCCATCAGCATCTGCGCCACGGTCTGGCCGAAACGGCCATAGCCCACGATGATGGCGGAACCGCGCGGCGCATCCTCCGGCCCCGGCAGGTCGTCATGATCCTTGGGCCTGGCAAATTCGAAGCGGCGGGCGAACAGCATCAGGAACGGCGTCGTCGCCATGGAGAAGGTGACGATGGCACTGAACAGGCTGGCGGCCTGCGGCGCGATCAGCAGGGCGCTTTGCGCCTGCGCGAACAGGACGAAGCCGAATTCGCCGCCCTGACTGAGCAGCAGGCCAGCACCGAGCGCCGGTTGCCATTTCATGCCGAACAGGCGGGCGAGGCCGGTGATGATCGCGGCCTTCGTCACGACGAGGATCGCCGCCATGGTGATGACGAACAGCGGGTTCGCCATGACGGTGCGCAGGTCCAGCACCATGCCCACGGCCAGGAAGAAGAGGCCAAGCAGGATGGAGCGGAAGGGTTCGACATCCGCCTCTATCTCATGCCGGTAGGGCGAATCGGCGAGCATGACGCCCGCAACGAAAGCGCCCAGCGCAGTCGACAGGTGCAGGCTGTGCATCAGCGCGGCGGCCGCCAGCACGGTGAAGAGGCCCACCGCGACGAACAGTTCGCGTTCCCCAAGGCGGCCGACCAGCGCCAGCAGCGGGCGCAGGATGAAGCGCCCCGCCAGGACGAGGCCCACAATGGCCCCGACGGTATAGGCCGCCATCATCCATCCGGGCGGGCCGCCAGCATCGGCGGGATTGCGCGACAGGGCCGCGACGATGGTGATGAGCGGGACGATGGACAGATCCTGAAACAGCAGGATCGAAAATACCTTTTCGCCAAAGGGCGAGTTGATGCGGCCGCTGCTCTTGAGGCCGGGCAGCACCTGCGCGGTGGAGGACAGGGCGAGCGGCAGGCCGAGCGCGATGGCCGCGCCCCATGTAAAGCCGGTGGTGTAGAAGATGATCGCCGTCAGCATGCAGCCGCAGATCACCACCTGCGCACCGCCAAGCGCGAAAATGTCGCGTTTCAGCCGCCAGAGGCGAGAGGGATGGAGTTCGAGGCCGACGAGGAACAGCAGCAGGACGATGCCGATTTCGGCAATGGCCAGTTTCGATTCCGCGCCACCGACAAGACCAAGGCCCTGCGGCCCGACCAGCGCCCCCGCGACGAGATAGCCCAGCACCGCGCCAAGGCCGAAGCGGCGGAAGATCATGACGAACAGGACCGCCGCGCCCAGCAGGATGACGCCTTCGGACAGGAGGACGTCGGTCGCGCTGATCGGCATGGCGGCAACGGCGGCGGGCGCCGGATTTGCGTATGTGGCCATCAGGCGTCCGCCTGCCGGGCGGCTTCGGCGATCGCTTCGAAACCGAGGCGGATCGATGCATGGCGCGCGGGATAGCCGCGCGCCGGGGCCAGCACACCAAGGCCGGGCCAGAAATCCAGATCGTCGCTGTCGCCGGACAGATAGGCGGTCAGCCGGTCGCGGGCATCCGCCAGTTCACCGGCGGTCAGGCCGATGGCATGGCCCGCCATCAGCGCCGCCGACGCCTGACCAAGGGCACAGGCCTTTACGTCCAGCCCTATTTCGACCAGCCGCCCGTCCGCCATGATGGCGTCCGCCGTCACCCGCGAACCGCAGGTGGGCGACCGTTTTTCGACGCTGGCCTGTGGCTGGTCGAGACGGTGGTGATGCGGGATGGCCGTGGCCAGCCGCAATATGTCCTTGTTATAGAGGGGCGCGCTCATGCCGAACCATGTAGGACAGGATCGTCGCGGGGTGAAGGCAGGCTTTGGCCTCATATGAAATAAGCTGGCCTGATCGCGCCCGGCCGCCTATCGCGGCTCCCCATGAAGATATTGGTCGATGCCGATGCCTGCCCCGTGAAGGATGAGGTGTATAAGGTCGCATGGCGGCACGAGGTGCCCGTGACGATCGTGAGCAACAGCCCCATCCGCATCCCCGCCCATCCCCTGCTGGACCGGGTGGTGGTGAGCGACGGGTTTGATGCCGCGGACGACTGGATCGCGGAACGGGCCGATGGTGCCAGCATCTGCATCACCGCCGACATATTGCTGGCCGACCGCTGCCTGAAGGCGGGGGCGGTGGTGATCGCGCCCAACGGCAAGCCCTTTACGTCCAGTTCCATCGGCGCGGCGGTGGCCACACGCGCCATCATGGCGGACCTGCGCGCCGGGGCGGTGGGCGATCCCATCGGCGGGCCACCGCCCTTTTCGAAGGTGGACCGGTCGCGTTTCCTGTCGGCGCTGGACGAAGCGCTGGTGCGCATGAAGCGGGGGCGTTGATGGCCGATCATGATGCCATCGTGCTGGGTGCGGGCGCGGCGGGGATGATGTGCGCGGCGATCGCGGGGCAGCGCGGGCGGCGCGTGCTGGTGATCGATCATGCCAATGCGGTGGGCAAGAAAATCCTGATTTCCGGGGGTGGGCGGTGCAATTTCACCAATATCCATACCGCCGCGGATCGTTATCTGTCGGGCAATCCCCATTTCGCCAAATCGGCGCTGGGCCGCTACACCGCGCAGGATTTCATCGCGCTGGTCGACCGTTATGGCATCGCCTGGCATGAAAAGACGCTGGGGCAGCTGTTCTGCGACGGATCGGCGCGGCAGATCGTCGCGATGCTGGAAGAGGAATGCGCGACGGGCGGCGTGACCTTTGCCCTGGGGCAGGGGGTGACCGGCATCGATCATGGCGACGGGCTGTACCGGGTGCGCGTGGGCGGGACGGAGCATCGCGCGCCGTCCATCGTGCTGGCAACCGGCGGGCCGTCCATTCCCAAGATGGGGGCGACCGGCTTTGCCTATGATGTCGCGCGGCAGTTCGGCCTGTCGGTGGTGCAGCCGCGCCCGGCGCTGGTGCCCTTTACGCTGGGACCGGAAGAAGCGCTGTTCCAGTCGCTGTCGGGCGTGTCGACCGATGTCGAGGTGCGATGGAACAAGACCCGCTTTCGGGAGGCGGCGCTGTTCACCCATCGCGGCCTGTCCGGCCCGGCGATGCTCCAGATCAGTTCCTATTGGCAGCACCGCACGGCGATCAACGTCAATTTCCTGCCGGACCGGCCGGTCGAATGGCTGCTGGACGAAAAGCGGGACCGGCCCCGCACCAGCCTGCGCCGTGTATTGGCGCAGGCGCTGACCGAGCGGCTGGCCGACGCGCTGCTGGAACGGATCGCGGTGCAGGGCGAGATGGGCTCCCTGACCGACAAGCTGCTGCGGCAGGTCGGCGCGCGCCTCAACGACTGGGCGTTCATGCCGTCGGGGACGGAAGGCTATGCCAAGGCGGAAGTGACGGTGGGCGGCATCGCCACGGCGGGGCTGTCGTCGCGGACGATGGAGGCGAACAAGGTGCCGGGCCTTTATGCCATTGGCGAGGCGGTGGATGTCACCGGCTGGCTGGGCGGCTATACTTTCCAGTGGGCATGGGCCAGCGGCGTCGCGGCGGGGCAGGCGGTTTGAAATTCAGCCCATGCGGGCCTGCGAAGCGCGCTTTTCTGCGCTCCGGTGCTCGCGTACATGGAGTACGCTGCGCTCCGGTGCTCCAAAATCACGCTTCTCGGCTCCACCTGAACTGAATTTCAAACCGCCTGCGTTCGACCGTTCACCGCCCCGTCATCGCCCGCGCGTTGGCGAGGAAGGTGCGGCCGATGCGGATTTCGCCGCCGTCGGCCAATGCCGCGAACCAGACACCGCTGCCGTCGTGGCGCAGGCGGGCGATATGGTCCCGCCGCACGATGTGGCTGCGGTGCAGGCGGACGAACTGTTGCGGGTCCAGCCGTTCTTCCAGACTGCTGATCGTCTGGTGCAGCAGATAGCTGTGCGATCCCACATGCAGGCGCATATAGTCACGCTCCGCCTCTATCCGGTCGATCTGGTCGGTGGCGATGCGGATCAGTTCGGACCGGTGGGGCACCCAGAATTCCTCCGCCCATTCGGGTGACGGGGTGCTGGCGATGGCGGGCGCGGCGTCGCCGGGCGCATGGCGCAGCGCTGTTTCGACCCGGTCGATGGCGCGGGTCAGCCGGTCGTGCGCCACGGGTTTCAGCATATAATCGACGGCGGCAAGGTCGAACGCCTCCACCGCGAAACCTTCGAACGCGGTGACGAAGATCACCGCCGGGCGGATGCCCATGCGGCCGACGGCGCGCGCGACGCCGATGCCATCCAGCAGCGGCATGGCGATGTCGAGCAGGACGAGATCGGGTTTCAGCCCCTCTATCAGGCGCAGCGCCGCTTCGCCGTCGGTCGCGGTGCCGACCAGCGCGATGCGCGGTTCACGCGCGCACAGCATCTGGAGCCGTTCGACCGCCAGCGGTTCGTCATCGACGATCATGGTGCGGATGGACATGGTTTTTCAGCACCCCCGGCGAATGATGGGCAGGGTCAGCAAGACCGAAAAGCCCTCACCCTCCCGCGGACCATAGGCGATGCGCCCCTGATCTCCAAAACGGGCGTTCAGCCGGTCGCGCACATTGGCAAGGCCGATGCCGCTGCCCGCGTCCGCATCGCCGGGCGGATTGTCGCCATCGTCGCTGACCGCGATGTGCAGCAGGTCGCCATCCTCCCGCGCGGTGATGGTGATCGTGACCGGGCTGGAAGTGCGCGATACGCCATATTTGATCGCGTTTTCGACCAGCGGTTGCAGGATCAGGCCAGGGACGCAGGCGTTCATCAGGGCGGGAGGAATGTCGATGATCGTGGCCAGCCGATCGGGGAAACGCACCGATTCGATGTCCAGATAGAGTTTCTGGAGATGCACTTCCTCTTCCAGCGGGACATCGTCCAGCGGGTCGCCGGTCAGGCTGGTGCGGTAGAAGTTGGAAAGCGACATGATCATCTGTTCCGCTTCATCCGGTCTGTTGCGCATGACGAGCGTGGACAGGGAGTTGAGCGTGTTGAACAGGAAATGCGGGTTCACCTGATAACGCAGCGAGCGCAGTTCGGCCTGTTGCGCGGCGCGTTCCAGCCGGGCGGCGCGCCGTTCGGTGCGATGCGCTTCGCTGGCGTAGGACAGGGCGAGGTACAGCCCGGCCCATGCCGCCAGAAAGAAATAGCGGGTCATCGCATCTTCGACGATGGAGATGAGGACATAACCTTCCTCTATCGCCTTCTTCTTCATTTCCGCGTCGGGAAACAGGCTGATCGGATCATAGACGTTGAAGATGTAATAATTGGCCGCCGCCATGGCCAAGGCGAAGGGCGCGGCCAGCGTGAAGGCGGACATGATCCGTACCGACACCGGTTTGCCATCCACCCGGCGCAGCACCAGATAGAGTATCCAGGTCACGATGATGCCGATGACCGACACCACCATGCGGCGGGCGGCCATTTCCCATTGCGCGTCGAAGCCCACGACGATGGCGCGCAGGGTCACGATGGCGGTGTAGAGGAACCAGAAGCCAAGGATGGAATAGAGGGCGATCGACGGCGCTACGCCGCGGTCGCCATCTTCGGGAAGATCGTTCATTCTGCCTGTCTAATCCTGCCTGCGCCAAAAGTCTGCATCGCCCGCCGCTGCTGGTCGAACTGGCGGTGACGTTTGTCGAAGCAGGGCGCGTGACGGGCATATTCGGGAACCGCGCCCATAGGCCGCCCGTTGATGCTGTACAGATCAGGAGAGAGACGATGACGGACGACAAGTCCCGCAAGAGCGACGAGGAAAAGCGCGACCAGAGCCTGAAGGATTCGATGGATGCATCCGATCCGCCGTCGACGCAGAAACCCGATGATGATGGCGGGCCGGTGCCGTCGTCCGGTTATGACAGCGGGTTGCGCGGCAGCGAGGATCGATAGCCGCGCGACGGGCGATATGTTATCGTTACGGGTGCAGAGCCAACAGGCCGCCCGGTTTTGAATCGAGGAGCAAGACATCCATGCCGACTTCCGCCACCCCCGCCATCGAACGTATCGCCCGCGTACTGGCCGGCCGGCATCTGAGCCTGAACGGCGGCGGGAGCGATCCCCATGCTGCCGGGGCGGTGGACGCGGCCTGGCCCGACCATGTCGACGACGCCTATGCCATTTTGCATACGCTGCGCGAACCCGATGCGCAGATGGCGCAGGCGGGTGACGTGGCGGTGTGGCGCGCCATGGTGGGCGCGGTGCTGGAGCGGCATCCGCAGGGGTGATGGCTTCGGGCTTCTGGTTGGCAGCGCTGGCTCCTTGCGGCCTGTAACGCTTTGTCCCGTCAATAATCTTTCGGTAATATCGATGCGGCATGAAGGCCCCCGCGGAGGGCTTTCATGTACGACATCCATTTTCGGCACGACATCAACCTGCTGGACATCGCCTGGCACGGGCAGTTCAGCAGCAAAGGCGTCGCGGCCTATGCGCGCGAATGCAAGGCGCGGTTCGTGCAGGAAGGATTTTCGCCCGGCTATCTGCTGCGCATGGACATGAGCGGAAGCGCGGTGCAGCCGCAGGAGGCCGTCGCCGCATTTCGCGAACATCTGGGCGATGGGCTGTTCCCCCGTGCGTCGCGCATCGCCATCGTGACGCCCAGCGTCATCGCAAAGATGCAGGTCCGGCGTGAAATGACGCAGGATTATCTGCGCATCTTTACCGAGGCCGACGAAGCGCTGACATGGTTGCTGGAAACGATGCCGGTCGTCGCCTGATCCGCCCGCGGCGTCCCCAGGCTGTTGCTGCGTCAACGCTTTGTCGCAGTCATCAAAATTACATGTTGCACCGCACAACCAAATCTGGTCCGTTGTGAATAGCGGTGGAACAGGCGCTTAAGCCTTCAGTAACCATAGAGGGCGCATGTTCCACTCTGCGACTTAAAGTCGGAGGGCATGAACATGGGTACGAGTGCAAGACCGGCGGATGGGGCCATCACCCTGGCGGAACTGCGTGAATTCGCCAGCTTCCCGTCTGCCACGCAACGCTATATCCGCAGATCGCTGGACATCGGGCTGCATCGCCGCGACGCGATGAAGCTATGGTCGCGCGATATGGTGGAGGAAGCGTCGATCCGGGCGCAGGCGCGCATTTACGGGCGGCTGGACGAGATCAAGGCGCGCGTACCCGACGACAGCGGTCTGGAACAAGTGGAGCCGTTCATGGCGCCGCTGGTCACCGTATCGGCTTTCGACCTGGGGCAGGATCGCCTCAGCAGCTTTTCGGCCTATCGCTTCCTGTACGAACGGTTGCTGGGTGCAGGCGCGCGGCCATGGTTGCCGGGCGCTTTCTGCGCGGCGGCCAGCCTGCCGCACCTCCATCCCGAAAAGCGTCGGGCGCTGCTTCAGTCGATCAGCGAAGCGGCGGCGACGGCGGTCGGCTGGTCGAATCGGGAGCCGACTTTCTATCCCGAATGGGTGGAAAAGGTGGACCTTTCCAAAGCGAACTGATCCGCCCTTTCCGACGCACGAACAGCCGCGCAAAATGGGGGTTTTGCGCGGCTTTTTCGTGAGCGGCGATCAGCCATGCTGACGGCGAAAGTGACAATCGTGCGGAGTGGGCAATGGCGTGCCGCTGGCCGGGCGGGCGCGTCTGCTTCCTAATTGACAAAGCAAATTGATTTAATAAATTGCCTCCGTCAGTGAGGGCGGCATCAGACCGTTCCGCGCAGAGGAGAGGCTGTCGGCATATGGGGCATAACCGTCATCAATCGCGATCGCGCCGGATGGTGCGCATGGCCTGCGCGACCGGCCTGCTGCTGTCGGCATCGCAGCTGGTCATGGGGCAAGGCGTGGCGGCCGGCGTCTTGGCGGATGGCGTGGCGATGCAGGGTACAGCGACCGGTGGTGCCGTGGTGCGCGGCATGGCGATGCGGGGCGCGGCGCCGGGTGGTGCCGTGGTGCAGGGCGTGGCGATGCAGAATGCTGCGGCCAATGGCGGCGTGGCGCGAGGTGTGGCGACGCAGGTTGCAGCGGCGGGCGGCGTCGTGGCGAATACGCAATCTTCCGCGCCGGACGGAACACAGGCGGGGGTGGAGCGGGGCGTGGACCTTGCCAACCCGCTGGTCGGCACCGCGCCGCTCGACCGGCAGGATCTGATCGGCAATGCGCCGCCGCCGGGCGAGCCGGCCTATTCCGGGCAGACGTCGCCGGGCGCGCGATTGCCCCATGCGTCGGTCGAAACCGCGCCGGTCAATAATAATATCGCGCTAACATACCCCAATGGCGTGCCGACGCCCTATCATTATCCCAATCCCACGATGATCGGCTTTACCGGCGGCGGGGGGCAGACCTATGGCGGCAATGCCGAACCGATCATCATGCCGGTGGTGGGCGATTTTTCGGTGCCGCCCGCCTATAGCCAGGCCTGGTATGACAAGAAGCGGGAGGTGGCGTCGCCCGGTCGCTATTCGGTCTATCTCGACACGTTCCAGACGCAGGTGGACCTGACCGGCACGCGCTGGGCCAGCCTGATGCAATTCACCTTTCCGCAGAGCGCCCGGTCGAACATATTGCTGAACCTGCCCGGCCATGGCGGGACGGTGGAGATTGTGGACGACCACACCATCCGTGGCGTGTCGAAGGGGCGGGAATCGATCGACGGCCGTTATTTCGTCGCCGAATTTTCCCGGCCCTTCACGGCCCATGGCATGTTCAGCAAGGCGCCGGGCGATGCGAAGGGATGGGGCATAGGCGACAAGCATGTCGCGCCGGGGGAGAGCAGAATCGAGGGCGCCTATGCCGGGGCCTATGTCACCTATCCGACGAAGGCGGGGGACAGGGTGCTGGTGCGCATGGCGCATGGCACCAGCTATGAACAGGCGACGCAGCGCCTGCGGCAGGAATTGCCCGACTGGGATTTTGCCGCCGTCCATGAAAAGGCGCGGGGCGTGTGGGACAGGCTGCTCGGCCGCGTGCAGGTGCGCGGGGGGACGGAAAAACAGCGGCGGATGTTCTATTCCACGCTGTTCCAGTCCTTCGCCAGTCCGCGCCTGATCGCGCAGAAGGGGGAGAGCTTCACCGACAGCAATGGCAAGGTGCAGGTGGCGACCCATGACCGGTATGGGCCGGTGCCTTTCTGGGACACGGGGCGCAACCAGATCGTCCTGCTGACGCTGATGGAGCCGGATGTCGTGCGCGACATCATGCAGTCCGAATATGAAATGGCGCAGGAAAAGGGGTATATGAACACCTCCTTCCATGGCGACAATGCGGTGTTCCTGTATCTGGGCGCGTGGAAGCGCGGGGTCGATTTCGATTATGCCGGAGTGTGGGAGTATCTGCGCAAGAACGCCACCGATCCGAAAGGGCCGCGCGATTATCTGACCGAATATGACCGCAATGGTTGGATCGCCGACATCGTGCCGGACGAAAATCCCAGCCCGCCCTATGCCGGGGGCAAGGCGGGCGCGGCGACCACGATGGAATATGCGTGGGACGACCATGCGCTGGCCGATTATGCCGGGCGGCTGGGGAAGGCGGAGGATCAGCGGCGCTTTTTGCGGCGGGCCGGAAACTATGCCCATGTCTTCGACAGGGGGACCGGCTTCATTCGCGGGCGGACGGCGGACGGGAAGTGGATCGCGCCGTTCGACCCGCAGGAACCCTATTATAATTTCATGATGAAGGAAGCGTCGGGATGGTCGACGCTGTGGCTGGCCCCGCATGATGTGAAGGGGCTGATCACGCTGCTGGGCGGGCGGGACGCGTTCAATGCGAAGCTCGACCGGTTTTTCACCACGCCCTATACGCCCAAGGGGATATGCCGCGATTGCACGGGCCTGATCGGTCAATATGTGCATGGCAACCAGCCCGACCAGCAGGCGCCATACTATTATGACTGGTCGGGCCAGCCGTGGAAGACGCAGGCGCTGGTCCGCCGCATCCTGGACGACATGTATGGCAGCGATGCGGCCGGGTACGGCTATGCGGGCATGGACGATCAGGGCGCGACATCATCCTGGTATGTGATGAACGCCATGGGCTTCTATCCCGTCGATCCGTCCAGCGACGTCTATATGATCGGCAGCCCGGTTTTCGATCATGTCGCGCTGGACATGGGTGGCGGCAGGACGCTGGAGATCAGCGCGAAGAATAACAGCGCCGCCAATATCTACATTCAGTCGATGACGCTGAACGGGCGGCCATGGGACAAGCCGTGGTTCCGCCATGCCGACATACAGGACGGAGCGAAAATCGCCTTCGTCATGGGGCCGAAGCCCAATGTGAAGTGGGGCAGCGCACCGTCGGCGACCGCGCCGTCCATGTCAGACAATCAGAAATCCAACGATCATAAAAAGGGGAAATGAGGATGCGCTTTTTCGGTCCGGCCTTGCTGGCCCTGTCCATCGCCGCCGCGCCTGTCGCGCTGGCGCAGGGGCAACAGGCGAGGGGTGACGCCACCTATACCAGCGATCTGGTGACCCGATGGGGCAAGGGCGTGACGCCCGACAATGTGTGGCAAAGCTATCCCCGCCCGCAATTGCAGCGGCGCGAATGGCGCAACCTCAATGGCCTGTGGGATTATGCCATCACCGCGCCCGCCGTTGCCCGGCCGCAGAAGATGGACGGGCAGATATTGGTGCCGTTCCCGGTGGAATCGCGCCTGTCGCGGGTGGCGCGCAAACTGACCCCCGACCAGCGGCTGTGGTACAGGCGCAGCTTCACCATACCCGCCAACTGGGCGGGACAGCGGATCATGCTGAATTTCGGCGCGGTCGACTATGCGTCGCAGGTGATGGTGAACGGCGCGCCGGTGGGCGGGCATAAGGGCGGGTCCGATCCGTTCGGTTTCGACATCACCGACTATCTGAAACCGGGCGACAATGAAGTGATGGTGCAGGTAGCCGATCCGACATCGGCCGGCACCCAGCCGCGCGGCAAGCAGTCGCTGGATCCCAGCGGCATATGGTACACCGCGTCGAGCGGGATATGGCAGACGGTGTGGATCGAACCGGTGCCGAAACTGCATATCGCGGACGTGCGCGCCACCGCCGACATCGACCGGGGCGTGGTGGAAGTGGACGTGGCGCTCAGTAACTGGGCGGGCGACACCGACGCCGTGCGCCTGACCGCCAGCAGCAAGGGGAAGGTGATCGCCAGCACGATCCTGCGCGGCAATCGCCATGCGACGCTGGCGATACCCGATGCGCATCACTGGTCGCCGGACGATCCGTTCCTTTATGACCTGAAGGCCGAACTGATCAGCGTGCGCGATCCCTATGCCGGGCAGCCCGAACGCGACCGCAAGGCCTATGACGCGCGCTTCACGCTGGCGGAAACGCAGCGTTATGCCGCAGCCCAGCCCGAAGGCGCGGTGCGTGACAGCGTGGACAGCTATTTCGCGATGCGCAAGATTTCGGTGGGGCAGGGACCGGTGCGGGGGCAGCCGGTGCTGCTGCTGAACAACAAACCGCTTTTCCACAATGGCACGCTGGATCAGGGATGGTGGCCCGACGGGTTGCTGACCCCACCGTCGGAAGAGGCGATGAAGAGCGACCTCGTCTTCCTGATGAAGGCGGGGTTCAACATGGTCCGCAAACATATCAAGGTCGAACCGGCGCGATATTATTATGACGCCGACCGGCTGGGCATGATGATCTGGCAGGACATGCCGTCGGGTGGCGGAGAAGACCAGTTCGTCGCCGGGACCAGTCAGGGGCAGGCGATATTCCCGTCATCCACCATGGCCGATCATGTCGATGAACTGGGGCGCATGGTGGGGGCGCTGCGCGCTTTCCCTTCCATCGTGCTGTGGGTGGTCAATAATGAAGGATGGGGCCAGTTCGACAGCGCCACTTTGTCGAAATATGTCAAGGGGATGGACCCCAGCCGACTGGTCAACGCCAATAGCGGATGGATGGATGTGGCGCCCGGCGTGTCGGATGTGTTCGACATCCACACCTATGAAGACAAGCCCAATGTCCCCGCCCGCCATGCCGATCGCGCCATCGTGCTGGGCGAATATGGCGGCGTCGGCCTGCCGGTGAAGGGCCATTTGTGGAAGCCGGGCAAGACGCTGTGGAGTTATCAGGTGGCGGGCGGCGATGGCGATTATCTGAGCCGCTATCGCGTAAAGATGGAGGAGGTGGTGCGGCAGGCGAAGCTGCATGGCCTGTCCGCCGCCGTCTATACCCAGACCAGCGATGTGGAGGACGAAATCAACGGCCTCCTTACCTACGACCGGGCGCAGTCCAAGGCGAAGGCCGAGGATCTGGCGAAGATCGCTGCGCCGCTATGGGATGCCATGCCGTAGCGCATTTTCGAAGCTGATGGCAGCAGCTTCTGTTTCTCAACCTATGGAAAGTGAAAGAGGAATGGAGCATTTTGGGGTCATCCGGCAAAAGGGATGGCGCGCGAAATGCGGTCAGCAGAAAGGTTGAGGCACGGCCCGATCCAGCCGGGTCGGACCGTGCCTTAACGGGGTGTGGCCAGTCCGTATCACGGCCGCGTCTTAATTTAATTGACAAATTGCTTTGTTTAATCAGATAGTGGTAGCGGGCAGGGATGGCCGGGCGGATACTGGCCGCATCGATCCCCTGATCCATAAAAAATCGACAAGCGCGGAAACCGCCACGAATGGCCCTGGGAGGGTGCTGAAATGAATATTGGATGTGAGGATATTTCCCTGCGTTCGGGGCGCGCCCGTGTCGCGTGCGCGCTGCTGATGTCGGCCAGTGCCATCGGCATGGCGAGCGCCGCGCAGGCGCAGGATGCGCAGATGCCCGCCGCCGTGACGGCGCAGCAGCCATCGGCCGCCGTTCCGCAGGATGCACCCGCCGCGGACGGCACCATCGTCGTCACCGGATACCGCCAGTCGATCGAGGCGGCGCTGCGCCAGAAGCGCGAAGCCAATGCCTTTGTCGATGTCATAACGGCCGAGGACATAGGCAAATTCCCCGACAAGAATGTCGCCGACTCCCTGCAACGCGTGCCGGGCGTGATCATCGAACGCGACGGCGGCGAAGGGTCGAAGGTCAGCATCCGGGGCCTCAGCTCCGACCTGACCCTGACCCAGCTGAACGGCAATTTCATCGCGTCGGCGGACAGCGGCGATCCATCGCGGTCGTTCAACTATACGCTGCTGCCCGCGAACATGATTTCGGCGGTCGAAACGTTCAAATCGCCCGAAGCGCGGCTGGACGAAGGCGGCGTGGGCGGCACCGTGATCCTGCGCACCCGTCGCCCGCTGGAGCTGGACCCGTGGAGCGGCTTCGTGTCGGCCGAGGGCGTCTATGCCGACGTGTCGAAGAAGTTCGAGCCGCAGATTGCGGGGCAGCTGAGCTGGCGCAACCCGGACGAGACGTTCGGCATATTGGTCGGCGCGACGTACCAGGAACGGCGCAACCGCACCCTGTCGGGCAATGCGCGTTCATGGTCGTGGTGGACCTATGACAAGGCCAATGAACCGGCGACCGACGTCAACGGCAACCCCTATGCCAATGACGACGCGATCAGTTACTGGTCGGAAAATACCGGTTCCACCACACAGGGCGGCACCCGCTATTCGGGTTATTGGGCGCCGCAATCGGTGGAAGAATCGATTCAGGACCAGCAGCGCAAGCGCCTTGGCATTCAGGCGACGGCCCAGTGGAAGCCGATTGAGGAACTGACGCTGACGGCCAATTTCTTCCGATTCCAGATCAACAATAATTTCACGTCGAACGTGCTGAAAATCCCGGAATGGGGATACCGCAATTTCTTCACCGGCGGCACGTTCGACAAAAGCGGCACCGTGCTGACCGGCGCGAATTTCGCGGTTCCGGCGGCGGGCACCGGCTGTTCGGCCCAGCCCACGCCCTGCACCATGGAAACGCCGCAACTGTCGGGACAGTATAGCCGCGAAAAGGTGGTGTCGAACACGTTCGATTTTGGCGGCGAATATGAACATGACCGGTTCAAGGCGACCTTCGTCGCGGGCAAGACGCGAGCGACCGGTGGCCCGTCCATGCGCTTCAGCGTGGCAGCCAAACCGCGCCTGACCACCGCGACCCAAAATATCAACGGCAATCTGGTCAGCGACTGGGCGTTCAAGAACGGCTCCGTCGACATGCAGTTCTCACCCGAATTGCAGCAAAATATCATGAACGGCATCGCCCAGATCGATGTCGGGTCGACCGGTGGCAGCTACACCAACAGCATGATCGAGCAGAAATATGCACAGGTCGACCTGACCCGGTCGTTCGACAGCTTCATCGATTCGGTGCAGGTCGGGGCGAAATGGCGCGACGGGCGGGTGAACCGCAAGATCGGCCGCGCCGAATGGTATGCCGATCCCGCGACCGAATTGCGGTTTCAGGACACGCCGGGCGGGGCGGTGGCGCTGCCGGAATTTTTCTATGACAAGCCGATGGGCAATATCCCCGGCGGCTTTACCGCCAGTTCCTTCCCCGGCATCAATTTCGGCAATTACCTGAATTATCTGGATAACACCTATGGCGATTCCGTCCGGGTGGAAGAGGACCAGAATCTCTATCGCATCCGGGAAAAAATCTGGGCGGGCTATGCGCAGGTGAATTTCAAGACCGACACGGTGCGCGGCAATCTGGGCCTGCGCGTCGTCAACACCAAGCAGACCGGGCGATCCACCGACACGCTTTATTATCAGGATGATTATTGCGTGAACGGGCCGGGCGGTCCCTTCTCTCCGCCGCCGCAGGGCGCGGACGGCAACTGCCTTGTCATCCCGCAGAACCAGCGCGAACGGCGCGTGTTCAGTGCGGTGAACGAAGCGAAAAGCTACACCGATTTCCTGCCGAGCTTCAACATTTCGTGGGAGGTGCGGCCCGACATCGTGCTGCGCGGCGCGGTGTCGAAGGTGATCGCACGGCCCGGCTATAACGACCTGGCCGGTGCGCGTTCGCTGACCTATAATTCGGACGCGTTCGTATATGACCGGGCGCAGTTCGGCGCGATGGCCGGATGGTTCGGCAATGGCGGCAATTTCGACCTGAAGCCGTTTTCGGCATGGCAATATGATCTGGGCGTGGAATGGTATTTCCATCAGGGTTCGGTGCTGGGCGCCACCCTGTTCCGCAAGGATGTGTCGGACTTCATCGTGCCGCTGATGCTGGATCTGGAACAGTCGGTCGCGGGCGAAACCGTGCTGGTGCAGCAATATGCGACCCAGGCGAACGGGTCGAAGGCCAGGTCGCAGGGTATCGAACTTTATGCCCAGCACACGTTGCCGTTCGGCCTCGGCGCGCAGGTGAACTTTACCTATAACGACACGTCGGTCGCGGACATCGCGCTGGATGGACAGACGGTGGGGCAATCGCCGCTGGTCGGCAGCGCGAAGACGCAGTTCAACGGATCGATATTCTGGGAAACCGACAGATTCCTGATCCGCGCATCCTATAACCGCCGTGGCAAGGTGGTGCGCGGCATTTCGTCGGGCCTCAACATCTATGACGATCCCTATGAGCAGGTCGACCTGAACGCGTCCTATAATATCAACGACAAGCTGTCGTTGACGGCGTCGATCATCAACCTGACCAAATCGGAACAGCGGCAGCATCTGGGTGATGATACGACCGAACGTTTCTATTCGAACGTCTATGCCGGACGCCGTGCCTATGTCGGCGTGACCTATAATTTCTGATCGGGTCGCACCGTCCGGGGGTGGGCGTCTGCACGCGCCCACCTCCAATTTTTGATTGGGGGAAGATATGAAATTGGGTCGCATGGCATGGCTGACGCTGGTGGGAGCGGGATTGCTGCCCGCCGTCGCTATGGCAGGCAATCCCGTCCTGCCGGGCTATTATGCCGATCCGGAAATCCGGGCGTTCGACGGGCAATACTGGATTTATCCCACCTATAGCGCCCATGACGGCGCGCCCGACCTGACGCAGCGCTTCACGCCAAAGCAGGAGAAGGCGCGTAAGGCGAGTTCGATCCGCCCATCCTATCTCTACCAGACCTTCTTCAACGCCTTTTCCTCGCCCGATCTGGTCCACTGGAAAAAGCACCCCCATGTGCTGGACGTGGCTACCATCCCTTGGGCCTATAAGGCGATCTGGGCGCCGACGGTCATCGAACAGGGTGGGCGTTACTATATGTTCTTCAGCGCCAACGACATTCAGTCCGACGGTGAGGTCGGCGGCATCGGCGTGGCGGTGAGCGACCATCCCGGCGGCCCGTTCCGCGACGCCATCGGCAGGCCGCTGATCGACCGGTTCCACAATGGCGCGCAGCCGATCGACCCGTTCGTGTTCCGCGACGATGACGGGCAGGTCTATCTTTACTATGGCGGTTGGAAACATTGTAATGTCGTGAAACTGGGCGCGGACCTGAAGTCCGTGGTGCCGTTCGATGACGGCACGACATTCAAAGAAATCACCCAGCCCGGCTATGTCGAGGGCAGCTTCGTCATCAAGCGCAAGGGCACTTACTATTTCATGTGGTCCGAAGGGGGCTGGACCGGCCCGGACTATGCCGTCGCCTATGCCACCGGGCCGAGCGCCACCGGTCCCTTCACGCCGCGGGGCCGGATATTGGCGCAGGATTTCCATATCGCGCGCGGGGCGGGGCATCATTCGGTGCTGAACATTCCGGGGACGGACGACTGGTATATCGCCTATCATCGCCGCCCGATCGGCGACGATGTCGGCGAACATCGACAGGTGGCGCTGGACCGGCTCTATTTCGAAGCGGACGGCAGCATCCGTCCAGTGGTGATGACGAACGAAGGCGTGGCGCCGCACCAGCCGCCGCGCACGAAAACAGGGGAGTGAAGTGAGCGTGACGAAACTGCGCGGAGCCATGGGCCTGATCATGGGCGCATCCCTGCTGGCGATGACCAGCGTGGCGAGCGGGCAGGGGAGCGGACCCGCGCAGCCAACCGCGCGTGATGGGCGCGCGTCGCAAGCGGCGCCTGCGTCTGATGTGCGCGCGTCGCAAGCGGCGCCTGCGCTGGTCGACCTTGCCAACCCGCTGATGGGGACGGACAGCAGTTACGAACTATCCTACGGCAACACCTATCCCGCCGTCGCCGTGCCATGGGGCATGAATTTCTGGACCCCGGTGACCGGCAAGATGGGCAATGGCTGGGGCTATACCTATGACGCGCACAAGCTGAACGGCATCAAGCAGACGCACCAGCCCAGCCCATGGATGGGCGATTATGCCGCCTTCGCCCTGTTTGCCGAAACCGGCGCGGTGAAGGTGAAGGAGGAGGAGCGCGCGTCCTGGTACAGCCACAAGGCGGAGGAAAGCCATCCCTATAGCTACAAGGTCTATCTCGCCGACTATGACGTAACGGCGGAGGTCGCGCCCACCAGCCGCGCCGCGCAGTTCCGCTTCACCTTCTCGCAAAGCGATGAGGCCCATATCCTGCTGGACGCCTATGCCGGCGGATCGATGGTGATGATCGACGCGGCCAACCGCCGCATCACCGGCTATGTCCGCAACAACAAGGGCGGGGTGCCGGACAATTTCCGCAACTATTTCGTGGCGCAGTTCGACCATGACTTCACGGCCGGCCAGACATGGGACGGCGGCAGCGGCAAGATCGGCGCCACGGCGCAGCGCGAGGGCGATCATGTCGGCGCGGTGATCAGTTTCAAGACGCAAAAGGGCGAGCAGATCGGCGTCAAGGTCGCGTCGTCCTTCATCAGCGCGGAACAGGCGCTGCGCAATTTGCAGAGCGAGGTCGGCAGCGACAGTTTCGACGCGACGAAGGAGAAGGCCAAGCAGGTCTGGGAAAAGGAATTTCAGCGGATCAGGGTCGAGGATGGGGACATCGACAACCGCCGGACTTTCTATTCCGCGCTCTACCGGATGCTGCAATTCCCCCGCGCTTTTCATGAGATAGACGGGCAGGGGAAACAGGTCCACTACAGCCCCTACGACGGGAAGGTGCATCCCGGCCCGCTTTATACCGACAATGGTTTCTGGGACACCTGGCGCGCGGTCTTCCCCTTTTTCGCGCTGATGTACCCGGAACTGGATGGCGAGATCATGCAGGGCCTCGTCAACACCTACAAACAATCGGGGTGGCTGCCCGAATGGGCCAGCCCCGGCCATCGCAACGTCATGATCGGGTCGAACAGCGCGATCCTGATCGCCGACGCCTATGCCAATGGCGTGCGCGGATTCGACGTCAACACGCTCTATGAAGCGATGGTCAAGAACGCCACGACGTCAAAGGGGCGCCCGACCGATGCGAAGGGCAAGACCCTGACTGCCGTGGGGCGTGAGGGCGTCGAATATTATAACGACCTTGGCTATGTTCCCTATGATGTCGGCATCAATGAAAATGCCGCCCGCACGCTGGAATATGCGACCGCGGACTTCGCGCTGTCGCGCCTCGCCGCGCAATTGGGCAAGACGGCCGACGCGAAGCTGTACGCCGCCCGCGCGCAGAATTTCCGCAAGCTCTATGACCAGCAGAGCGGATGGATGCGCGGCCGCAACAAGGACGGGTCGTGGTCCGCGAATTTCAGCCCGTACAAATGGGGCGACGCCTTCACGGAGGGCAATGCGCTCCATTATAGCTGGTCGGTGATGCAGGATGTTCAGGGGCTGATCGACCTGATGGGTGGCGACGCGAAGTTCGTCGACCGGCTCGACAGCATCTTCACCACGCCGCCGATCTTCGACGACAGCTATTATGGGCAGGTGATCCACGAAATCCGCGAAATGCAGATCGTGGACATGGGCCAATATGCGCATGGCAATCAGCCGATCCAGCACATGACCTACCTTTATGACTGGGCGGGTACGCCGTGGAAGACGCAGAGCCATGTCCGCGACGTGATGCGCAAACTCTATGCCCCGACGCCCGACGGATATCCGGGGGATGAGGATAATGGCCAGACATCGGCCTGGTATGTCTTTTCCGCGCTGGGCTTCTATCCGGTGACGCCCACGGTCGGCCAGTATGCGATCGGCAGCCCGCTGTTCCGCCGCGTGACGCTGACCATGCCGGGCGGCAAGACGCTGACGGTGGAGGCGGAAAATAACAGCGCCACCAATGTCTATATCCAGTCGGTGACGCTGAACGGGCAGGCGTGGAACAAGCCATGGCTGCCGCGCGAGGAATTGCAGAAGGGCGGCACGCTGCGCTTCGTCATGGGCGCGCAGCCCAACAAGGCGTGGGGCGCGGCCAAGGCCGATGCGCCTTTCTCCATGAGCAAGCCGAAATAAGAAAAGACGACAAGAGAGGATCGACATCATGAGTTTCCGGCGCCGCGACGTCATCACCGGCGCCGGAGCGCTGGCACTGGCCGCTACCATCCCCCATCCCTCCCCCGGTGCAGCCAGTGCCAGCGCATTCCCGTCCAAACGCCCGCCAAAGGGCGAACGCCGCTTCACGAGCAGGGCGGTGGAGGCCGAAATATCGCGGGTGAAGGCGAAGATCGCCGACCCGGAACTGCGCTGGCTGTTCGAAAACTGCTATCCCAATACGCTGGACACCACGGTCGAGGTGGGGACGGTGGATGGCAAGGTCGACGCCTTCGTCATCACCGGGGACATCGACGCCATGTGGCTGCGCGACAGTTCGGCGCAGGCGCAGACCTATGTCCACCTGACGCCCAGGGACGCGGATCTGCGCCGCCTGTTCACCGGGCTGCTGCAACGGCAGGCGCGCTGCATCCTGATCGATCCCTATGCCAACGCCTTCATGAAAGACCCGGCGGCATCGTCCAGCCTGCCCGCGATCGGTGACAAGACCGACATGAAGCCGGGCGTCGCCGAACGGAAATGGGAGATAGACAGCCTTTGTTACCCCATGCGCCTGTCCCACGCATACTGGACCGCGACCAAGGACAAGACGCCGTTCGACGCGCTGTGGGCGAAGGGGATGGCGATGGCGGTCGCCACGCTGCGCGAACAACAACGCAAGGATGGTCCCGGTCCCTATCATTTCCAGCGGGTGGATAAATCGCCGACCGAAACGCTGATGTTCGACGGCTATGGCGCGCCGACGCGCAAGGTGGGCCTCATCCATTCCGGCTTTCGCCCGTCGGACGACGCCTGCCTCTACCCCTTCCTGATCCCGTCCAACCTGTTCGCGGTGTCGGCGCTGCGCATGCTGGCGCAGGTGCTGAACGAAGCGCGCGGCGATGCGGCGGCGGCGCAGGATTGCGCGGCGCTGGCGGCGGAAGTGGATGCGGCGCTCAAAGCCCATGGCCAGATGGACGATGGGCAGGGCGGGCGCGTCTGGGCGTTCGAAGTGGACGGTTATGGCAACGCCATTTTCATGGACGACGCCAATGTGCCGAGCCTGTCGGGCCTGCCGCTGCTGGGCGCGGCGGACCGGGGTGATCCGTTGTGGCAACGGACCGCTGCGCTGGCATGGAGCGAGCGCAACCCCTATTTCTTCAAGGGGTCAGCGGCGCAGGGCATAGGCGGCCCGCATATCGGCATGGACATGATCTGGCCGATGTCGATCATCACCCGCGCGCTCAACAGCAGCGATGATGCGACGCTGCGCCAGTGCCTCACATGGCTGCGCGCGACCCATGGCGGCACCGGCTTCATGCATGAGAGCTTCCACAAGGATGATCCGACAAAGTTCACCCGCAGCTGGTTCGCATGGGCCAATGGCCTGTTCGGCGACCTGATACTGGACATCGAACGGCGCAGGCCCGCCCTGCTGGCGCAGCGTTTCGCATAAGGGGAGAGAAGCCGATGTTGACCGCCAATCGCCGCCAGCTTCTGACCGGGGCGGGTGTTGCTGCGCTGGGCGCTGCCCTGCCGATCCGCGCGGCTGCGCAGCCGACCGCCGCCGCAAAGCCCGACCTGTTCGTTGGCACTGGTGGCCATGGCCACACCTTCCCCGGACCGTCCATGCCGTTCGGCATGGTGCAGCTGGGGCCGGACACCAACAATGCCGGATGGGACGCCTGTTCGGGCTATCATGTCGATGACGGGTCGATCATGGGATTTTCCCACACGCACCTGTCGGGCACCGGCATCGGCGACATGCTGGACGTGCTGGTGGTGCCGACGCGCGGGCCGCTGCACCTGACGCCCGGCGCGGTGGGCAAGCCTGACGAGGGCTATCGCCAGCGGTTCAGCGATGAGGTGGCCGAACCGGGCTATTATCGGGTGAAGCTGGAATCTGGGGTGCTGGCGGAGCTGACGGTGACGGAACGCACAGGGCTGCACCGCTATCATTTCCCAGCGGGGGCGGGGCATATCCTGATCGATTTCGCCCATTGCAAACAGGAAAAGCCCGACGAGCCGATCCGCATCGAAAACGCTTCGCTCGATCTGGCGGCGGACGGCATGCTGACCGGCAGTCGTCAGGTGTTTCGCTGGGCGCAGGGGCGGCATATCCATTTCGCGCTGCAACTGTCGCGCAAGCCCAATCGCGTCGAATTTTTCGGCGATGGCGACGTGGCCCTGCCCAAGGGGGCGAAGGCGGCGAAGGGGCAGCGGCTGAAGGTCGCCTTCTTCTTCGATGAAGCGGGCGGCGACCCGATCCAGATCCGCACCGGCATTTCCGCCGTGGATGTGGCAGGCGCAAAGGCCGCGCTGGCGGGCGAGGCGACGGACTGGCATTTCGATGCCGCCCGCGCCGCCGCGAGCAAGGCCTGGGCGAAGGAGCTGTCCAGCGTCAGCGTCAGCGGCGGCACCGCCGATCAGCGCACGATCATGGCGAGCGCCCTCTATCATTGCCTGCTCGCGCCGCAGCTGTTCACCGACCGCGACGGGCGCACCATGGGGCTGGATGGCAAGGTCCACACCCTGCCGCAGGGCGAGCGGGCCTTCACCGCCTATTCGCTGTGGGACACCTATCGCGCGCTGCATCCGCTGCTGACCATCATCCAGCCCGATCGTGCCGCGATGATGACCCGCGACCTCATCCGCCAGACGCAGGAAAGCCCCTATGGTCCGCCGGTCTGGCCGTTGCAGGGCAAGGAAACCGGCTGCATGATCGGATGGCATGCGGTGTCGGTGCTGGCCGAAGCGCAGGCCAAGGGGATAAAGGCCGACTATGCCGCCGCATGGCCCAATATCCGCCGCCGCGCGTTCGACCGCACCATGCCCGACATCGACAGCACATTGGGGCGCGGTTTCTATTACGACCTTGGCTATATCCCGGCCGATAAAATCTGGGAGTCGGTCAGCCGCACGCAGGAATATGCCTATGACGACTGGGCGATGGCGCGGCTGGCGCAGGCGGCGGGCGCGGCCGAAGATGCCTTGACGCTGAAGGCGCGCAGCCGCAACTACCGCAACGTCATCGATCCGAAGATCGGCTTCGCCCGGCCGCGCTTTGCCGATGGCAGCTGGTGGCAGGATTATGATCCGATTCAGATTGGCCACGACCCCAAGCGTCATCGCGACTATACGGAGGCCAATGGCTGGCAGGCGACATTCCTGACGCAGCATGATGTCTATGGCATGATCGACCATTTCGGCGGCGACAGCGCGTTCGAAAAGAAGCTGGACGCTTTCTTCAACGCGCCCTCGACCCTGCCCGACAATGCGCCGCCCGACATCAGCGGTCTCGTCGGCCAATATGCCCATGGCAATGAGCCGGACCAGCATGCCGCCTATCTCTACGCCTATTGCGGCGCGCCGCATAAGACGCAGGCGATGGTGCGCCGCCTGTTGACGCAGATGTACAAGGCCGCGCCCGACGGCGTGATCGGCAATGACGATTGCGGCCAGATGAGCGCATGGTTCGTGCTGAGCGCGCTGGGATTTTATCCGGTCGATCCGGTGAGCGCGCTTTATGTGCTGGGATCGCCGCTGTTCGATGAGGCGAGCGTGGACCTTGGCAACGGCCGCCGGTTGAGCGTGAAGGCGACCGGCAACGGGCCGGACCGGCCCTATGTGCAATCGGTGCGCTGGAACGGCCGCCCGCATGATCGCAACTGGATCAGCCACGCCGATCTGGTGCAGGGCGGGGAACTGGCGTTCGAGATGGGGGCGGAGCCTTCCCGTTTCGGCACCGCGCCGCAGAACCGCCCGCCGTCCTTCGACCGGCAGGGGTAGCGCAAACGCTCAGTCCGTTCGGTTCAGGCCGAACGGTTCAGGCCAGAGCAATCACCCCGCCACATCCATTGCTACGTTGCCCTGCACCTTCCACAGGGCGCCGGGCTTTGGCAGCAGGAAATGGCTGAAGGGCAGGATGGCCGCGCCCATGGCGGGCGCGTCTTCGGACAGGGTCGCGCGCGCCACCGGGGCGAGGGCGGGCAGATGATCGGCAAGGCCCTGCAAATGCGCATTGGCCCGTTCCGCCAGCATTTCCACCAGCGTAGCGGGCAGGCGACCGCCCACCAGCACAGCGGCCGGGTTGACGAGGCAGTTGACGGCGGCGAGCGGCTCCACCAGCTGCCGTGCCGCCATGTCGATCCAGCGATCGGCACAGGCCGCGGCGTTCGGCACATCGCCGTCGAAGGCATCCGCCAGCGTGAAGCCTTCTTCCTCCAGCGCCTTGGACAGGGCGGAAAGGGACACGATATTCTGAAGCTGCGCATCCGCGCCGCCGCCCACGCGATGCGCCTGCATGAAGCCGATTTCGCCGCTGCGCCCATTGGCCCCGCGCACATAATTGCCGTCGAGGACGAGGCCGCCGCCAAGGCCCGACGAAATCAGGATGTAGAAGAAGCTGTTCACCCGCTGGCCCATGCCCAGCTGCATTTCGCCCATGGCGGCGGCGGCGGCGTCATTTTCCACGAAGACCGGCGGGCCGTGCGGGCCGGAAAACAGCGTGGTCATCTGAACACTGTTCCATTCGCCATAGCTGGCCGGGCGGCCGGGCAGGTCGACCGACCCCAGATCGTCGGGCACGGCGACGCCGATGCCCACGATCTTGGCCGGGTCGATCCCCGCATTTTTCACCATGCCGTCGATCGAGTCGTGATAGAGCGCGCGGACCTGAGGCGGCAGGGCATAATCGATATTCTGGCTGACCCGCGCCAGCACATTGCCGGCGAAATCGACCAGCAGGATGGTGATGTGATCGCGGTCGATATTGACGCCGATGGAATAGCAGGCGTCGGCACGGATGACGAGTTTCGTGGGCGGCTGTCCACGTCCGCCGCGCCTTTGCCCCGCTTCCTCGATCAGGCCGTCCTGCAACAGCCGTTTGATGATGTTGGCGATGGCGGGGGCGGTCAGGCCGGTGATACGCGCCAGTTCCACCCGCGTCAGCAGCCCGCCCACCCGAATGGCGTGCAGCGTGATGCGCTGATTATGGTCCGCCGCCCGTTCCAGATTGGTGCCCGACAGGCGCGGATGGTGGGATGCTTTGGTCATATTCCTATCCTGATCCCGGCATCAATGCGCATGGTCGTCATGATGCGGCTTCCCATGCCGGACTTCTCCGGTCAATGGGCCGATGCCGTCTTCCAGCCGGGTGCCGCGCGTTTCTGGGAAATATCGCCACACCACCAGCAGTTGCACCAGCATGGCGATGGCAAACAGCCAGAATGGCATGGCGCGCGATCCCTGCGCCACGATGGGAAAGCCGAAGGCGATGATGGCGTTGAGGCCCCAGTGCACCGCGCTGCCCAGCGACTGTCCGCGCGCGCGGACGGCCGTGGGAAAGATTTCGGACAGATAGACCCAGATGACCGCGCCCTGCGACACGGCGAAGAACAGGATGAACCCCACCAGCATCGGCAACAGCAGCGCCTGTCCCCGGTCCAGCGTGTAGATGGTCGCAACCCCGGCCAGTGCGATCGCCGTGCCCGCCGCGCCGATCAGCAGCAGCAGGCGGCGGCCCGCCCGGTCGATCAGCATCATGCCGATCAGCGTCGCGAAAAGATTGGCGATGCCGATCGCCACCGATTGCAGATCCGCCGACAGGCTGTCGAAGCCCGCCATCGCGAAAATATCGCCCAGATAATAAAGGATCGCGTTGATGCCTGACAGCTGGTTGAAGGCGGCGATGGCGATGGCCAGCAATATGGGCTTGCGGTGCGCGGACCATGACAGCTTTTCCTGCCCGGTCGCCGTATCGGCCGTGGACGCATCCGCCATCAGCCGGTCGGCGTCGGGCATGGCCAGCCGCGTAAAGGCCCGGCGCGCATCGTCGACCCGCCCCTTTTGCAACAACCAGCGCGGGCTGTCGGGAATGCGCAGCAGCAACAGCAGGAACAGGCAGGCGGGAATGGCCGCCACGCCCAGCTTCAACCGCCACATGTCGGGCGCATCATAGGCGATGCCGATCAGCGCGTTGCTGAGATAGGCGGCCAATATGCCCACCACGATGCTCAGTTGAAAGGAGGCGACGAGGCGGCCGCGCCGTTCGGGCGGGCTGATTTCGGCGATATAGACCGGCGCCAGCACCGACGATCCGCCGATGGCCAGCCCGCCCAGCAGGCGAAAGGCGATGAACAGCGACAGGTTGGGGCTGGCCGCGCAGCCGATGGCGGACACGATATAGGCGATGCCGATCCAGATCAGCACCGTCCGGCTGCCATAGCGGTCGCCCGGCACGCCCGCCGCCAGCGCGCCGACCAACGTGCCGACCAGCGCGGCGGATACGGCCGCGCCCAGGCCCGACGGGCTGAGTGCATAGCTGTCCGTCAGGGCATGGGTCACGCCCGCGATCACCGCCGTATCGAACCCGAACAGCAGCCCCGCCAGTGCCGCCGCCACGACCGCGCCCAGATGCGCCGATCCTGCCTGTTGACCTGTCATTCATCCCCCCGCATCGGTATGATTCCGAATGTGTTATTGAATAATGCAATTTAATGTATTAATTGCCGTCCAGAGACGCAATGGCTTTATATCCTCCCCGCGACGGGGCCAAAAGGGAGAAAAAATGTGGGAAGAGGGAAGGGCGCCGCTCTTGCGCGGCAGGGGGATTATGGTGTCTTGATCGTTGTTTCGTCCGACATGGTAAAGCCTGCCCGTGCCTGATCCCTTCGCCGACATCGCCATCCCGTCCGGTCGCCCCCTTGCCGGCGTCGAGCTGGGGGGCACCAAATGCGTATGCATATTGGGCACCGGTCCCGACGCCATATCGGACCAGCGGGTGGTGCCGACCACCCGTCCGGAAGAAACGCTGCCCGCCATTCTGGCCATATTGCGCGAATGGGATGAACAGGGCGGCTTTGCGGCGCTGGGCATCGCGTCCTTCGGCCCGGTCGATCTGAACCCGCAATCGCCCCGCTATGGCCATATGCTGGCGACGCCCAAGCCGGGCTGGCCCGACGCCGACATCGTCGGCACGCTGGCAGGGGCGTTCGACGTGCCCGCCGCGTTCGACACCGACGTCAATGGCGCGGCCATGGCGGAAATGCGGTGGGGCAGCGGCCGGGGGCTGCACGATTTCGCCTATGTGACGGTGGGCACCGGGGTTGGCGTGGGCCTGATCGTGCATGGCGCGCCGACGCGCGGCATCGGCCATAGCGAAATCGGCCATATCCGCGTGCCCCGATACCCCGGCGACGATGTGGCGAGCACATGCCCCTATCACCCCGATTGCGTGGAAGGGCGGGCGTCCGGGCCTGCGCTGGGCAGGCGACTGAACGGGCGCGCGCCCGCCGATGTCGGGCCGGACGACCCGGTATGGGCGCCGATCGTCGATACGCTCGCCAACATGGCGCATGCGCTGGTATGCACCACCGGCCCGATGCGCATCGCCATGGGCGGCGGCGTGCTGAGCGGTCAGCCGCATCTGATGTCGCGCATCAATGCGGCGCTGCTCGACAGCCTGAACGGCTATATGCCCTTGCCCGACCCCGGCCATTATGTCGTCGCGCCCGCGCTGGGCGGGCAGGCGGGGCCGCTGGGCGCAATCGCGCTGGCCGCCAGCGCGCTGACGCAGGCGATGGTTTAAGCGGAGCATGCAGGCGGGGGTGGGCAACCGAACGTCGCAGGGCTGCCCGACCATTTTTTAATACGGGTTCGTCCCGCGCGGCGTTGACGCGGTCCGCCCCGGTGCGGCAAGGATCACCCCTGAAGGGGCGACGATGCGCATTGTCATTATCGACGATAGTGGTCTGCGGGCGACGGTCCTTGAAGAAGGGCTGCGCGATGCAGGCTATGACGATATTCATATCGTGCCGCCGCGCGGGGCTTTCGTCGCGCGGCTGGAACGCATGGCGCCCGATGTCGTGTTGATGGACCTGGGCAGCCCCAGCCGCGATACGCTGGAAGAAATGCTGACGGTCAGCCGCGCGCTGGCCCGGCCGATCGCCATGTTCGTGGACCAGTCCGACGAAGCGATGATCGGCGCGGCGATCGATGCGGGCGTATCGGCCTATGTCGTCGACGGCCTGCGCAAGGAACGGGTGAAGCCGGTGCTGGAACTGGCGGTGCGGCGCTTCAATGCCTTTGCCCGGATACAAAGCGAACTGGAAGAAGCGCGCACCGCCCTTAACGACCGCAAGGTGATCGACCGGGCGAAATCGATCCTGATGAACCAGCGGGGCCTGAGCGAACAGGATGCCTATGCACTGTTGCGGTCGAGCGCGATGAATCAGGGCAAGAAGATCGTGGAAGTGGCGCAGGCGCTGATCACCGCCAGCGATTTGTTGGGAGGAGGGCTATGAAGACCGACCTGAAGATCGCCTTTCTGCCGCTGACCGATGCCGCCGTGCTGATCGCCGCGCATGAACGGGGCTTTGCGGAGGAAGAGGGGCTGAACCTGGACCTGATCCGCACGACCAGCTGGGCGACGCTGCGTGACCGGCTGGTCTATGGTCAGGTTCATGCCGCGCAGATGCTGGCGCCGCTGGCCGTCGCGGTGACTCTGGGCCTGAGCCAGCAGCCCGCCGCGCTCGCCGCGCCGTGCAAGATGGGCGTCAATGGCAAGATGGTGGTGATGGCAAGCGATTTCGCCCGCGCGCTGGAACCCGATGTCGCCGCCCGCCTGAACGACCCGCTGGGCACCGCGCATGATTTCGCCGCGGCCATCGGCCTGTGGCGGCGCAAGCCGGTGATCGGCGTGGTGCATCGTTTTTCCAGCCACGCGCTGATGTTGCGATACTGGCTGGCCAGCGCGGGCATCGATCCCGACCGCGATGTCATATTGCGCGTATTGCCGCCGTCGCTGACGGTGGAGGCGATGCGGGCGGGAGAGATTGACGGCTTTATCGCGGGCGAGCCATGGGGCAGCGCGGCGGTGGAGGCCGGGCTGGCCGAGGTGGTCGCGATTGGCGAGCGGATCTGGCGGCGCGGCGTGGAAAAGGTGCTGGCGTTCCGCGAATCATGGCTGGCGGACAATCCCGAACCGGTCGATCGGCTGTTGCGCGCGCTGGCGCGATCGGCGCTGTGGTGCGATGATCCTGCCAATCATGACGCGCTGTCCGACCTGCTGTCCGACCCGCATTATGTCGACCAGCCCGCCGAACTGATCGGGCGCGCCCTGTCCGGGCGGATCGTCGCGCGGGCAGGGGAGGCGCCGGTCGCCAATCCCGATTTCATGCTGTTCGCCCGCGAAGCAACCCCCTTTCCGTGGCGCAGTCAGGCGCTGTGGATCTATTCCCAGCTGGTGCGGTGGAACATGGTGGAGCATGACGAGGCGACGGCGGCAAAGGCGGGGGCGGTATTCCGGCCCGACATCTACCGCCGCGCGCTGGCGGATAGCGACGTCGCCATGCCCGGCGCCAGCATGAAGGTGGAAGGCGCGGTCGAATTGCCGCTGGCGGTAGGATCGCGCCGGGGCGAATTGACGCTGGGGCCGGACCGGTTTTTCGACGGCCGGGTGTTCGACCCCGAACGCATCGCGGACTATCTGGCGGGATTTGCGCCGACGCGTTGAATTTGCGCGCAAATTTGTGCCTTGCAACATGATGCATTCTGCCTGATGATATAGGAGTCGCGCGACGAAGCGCGCCTTACATGGATGTGCTGTCCCAAGGGTGGGATCGCCATCCTCTCCATATTTCGCAGCAAAGCCGCTGACCGGATTTACCGACAGGTAACGTCCGGGCTGCGGCTTTTTTCATGTCCATTTTCCGTTTATTGGGGGACACGCAATGGCAACCGCTTATTGGGACCGTGAAAGGGAGGGCGATGCGCCCGTACCCGCGACCAGCTTCTGGAAGGCCGGTCATGCGCCGACTCTGATCGCCGCCTTTCTCTATTTCGACCTTGCCTTCATGGTGTGGGTGCTGCTGGGGCCGCTGGCCCCGATGATTTCGAAGACGCTGATGCTGACGCCTGCGGAAAAGGGGCTGATGGTGGCCACGCCCACGCTGGCGGGCGCGTTCCTGCGCGTGGTGAACGGCCTGCTGGTCGACCGGATCGGGCCGAAGCTGTCGGGCGCGATCAGCCAGTTGATCGTCATCGCCGGGCTGTTCACGGCATGGGCGCTGGGCGTGAACAGCTTTGGCGGTACGCTGGCGCTGGGCGTCATATTGGGATTTGCCGGGGCCAGTTTCGCCATCGCCCTGCCGCTCGCCAGCCGCTGGTATCCGCCCGAACATCAGGGCAAGGCGATGGGCCTTGCCGGCATGGGTAATTCGGGCACGGTGCTGGCGTCGCTGTTCGCGCCGGTCCTCGCGAATATATTCGGGTGGAACGCGGTGCTGGGCCTTGCCTGCATTCCGCTCGCCATCATCTTCGTCGCCTATATGCTGATGGCGAAGGATGCGCCCGGCGCGCCCGCGCCCAAGCGGATGATCGACTATTTCGAACCGCTGAAACAGGCGGATGCGTGGTGGCTGATGGCCTTTTACGCGGTGACGTTCGGCGGGTTCGTCGGGCTGGCCGCGTCGTTGCCGATCTACTTCACCGATCAGTTCGGTTTGACGCCGATCGTCGCGGGCTATTGCACGGCGGCATGCGTTTTCGCCGGGTCGCTGGTGCGGCCGATGGGTGGGGCGCTGGCCGACCGGATCGGCGGGGTGAAGGCATTGTCGATGGTTTATGTCGTGGCCGCGCTGGCGCTGGCCGGAGTCGGTTTTGCGACTACATTGGGCGGCGCGCTCGGCCTGTTCGTGCTGGCGATGCTGGCGCTGGGGACGGGCAATGGATCGGTGTTCCAGCTGGTGCCGCAGCGATTTCAGGCTGAAATCGGCGTGATGACCGGGCTGGTCGGCATGGCGGGCGGCGTGGGTGGTTTCTACCTCGCCAGTTCGCTGGGCCTTGCGAAGCAAATGACCGGCAGCTTTGCGCCGGGCTTCCTGATCTTTGCCGGGCTGGCGCTGATCGCCCTGATGGGCCTGACGCTGGTCAAGGCGAAATGGCGCGCGGGCTGGAGCAGCGGCGCGCGGATCTGAACGGGCAGGGACGGGCGGCGGCGCCGTGTCGCCGCCTCTTTTCATTCCGAAGCATTGTCGAAGCGGACGGGATCGTCCGATGGATCGACACATGCGGACAGCTGAAGACGCATAGACCATCGTCTGATCCAATAGGGTCGGATCATGCGCTAAATATCTTTTGTTTGCCGCATTTTGCGAGCCGTTGTCGGCTCTGGATGACGGTGAAATGCTCCAACCGATAACGGATGCCAAAGGGGGGCATGTTCCGTGAACCATCTTATCGCATCGGCGGCCATTCTGGCCGTCGCGACGCCTGCCTGCGCGCAGGACATCATCGTCAAGCCGGTTGCCGAAGCGCGGCTGCGCTACGAACATGCCGATCAGGCGGGATTGCCGATGGAAAAGGCCGACGCCCTGACCGTCCGCGCCCGCGCCGGGGTGAGCGCCAGCAGCGGCGCAATGTCCATAACGCTTGTGGGGCAGGGCACATTGGCGCTGGTCGACGATTATTATGACGGAGTGAACGGTGCGGCGACGCGGCCGATTATCGCCGATCCGCAGAATGTCGCGCTTTACATCGCGCAGCTGCAATATCGGACCAAGGCGCTGACCATGACGGCCGGGCGGCAAAAAATCATGCTGGATGACGAACGCTTCGTCGGCAATGTGGGCTTTCGCGACAATGGCCAGACGTTCGATGCGGTGCGGGCCGAACTGACCCCGGCAAAGGGGCTGAAAATCGAGGTCGCCTATGCATGGAGCGCGCGGACCATCTGGGGATTTCAGGGGACGGGTGCGCGGCAACAGGCCGTCGGCGGCGACAATATATTGGCCAACCTGTCCTATGCGACGCCCATCGGCACGCTGACCAGCTTTGCCTATCTGGTCGATCAGGATGAAGCGGTTGTGCAGAAGTTTCGCCAGTCGAGCCAGACCTATGGCCTGCGTCTGGCGGGTGCGCAGTCGCTGACCGGGGCGGTCAGGGTGAGTTATCAGCTGAGCCACGCGCGTCAGTCCGATTACCATCGCAATCCCAATGATTATCGTGCCGATTACTGGCTGGCGGACGCGACGCTGGACGTGCGGGGGTGGAAGCTCAACGGCGGCTATGAAGTGCTGGGCGCGAGCAGTGGTCTGCCCTTCACCAGTTTCCAGACGCCGCTGGGCACCAATTTCAAATTTCAGGGCTGGGCCGACAAGTTCCTGACGACACCCGCCAATGGCATACGCGACCTGTATGTCGGGGGCGGCTATGGCTGGAAACAGATGGGGCCGCTCAGCGCCCTAGCCCTGTCCGCCAGCTGGCACCGGTTCGACAGCGACCGGCTGAACCAGCATTATGGCAATGAAATCGATCTGCTGGCGTCGGCGAAGCTGGGCCGCACGGCATTGTCGGTCCGCTACGCCCATTATGATGCGCGCGCCATGGCGACCGATACGGAAAAATTGTGGGTACAGGCCGACTGGGCCATCTGATTGAAAACAAAAGACAGGAATCGCTTGAGCCGTCGGGCGATTCCCCATAAGCTGACGACCAAGGGGCAAGGATGCCCTGCATCACAACGCCGCGATGGTTCAGGGTGGAACCGTCAAGGCACCATTTGATGGCAAAGCCGCCATCCAGACTTTCGGGATCAACGCCCCGGAGGTCCGGATGGCGGCTTTTTTTGTTTTTCCGGAGTGACGGGGATGGAATTGCAGGAAGATCTGGCATGCAACGGGATCGCCCAGAGCGGGTTGGCCCAGAGCGGGTTGGCCCAGAATGCAGCGGACGGCGCCGTAGACATTAGCGAAGACCCGCTGGTGCCGATGGACGATGTGCGCGAACATCTGGTCGTGGTGGGCAATGGCATGGCGGGCTGTCGCGCCGTGGAGGAATTGCTGGCGCGCGACGCAGGGCGATACCGTGTCACGATTTTCGGCGCCGAACCCTATGTGAACTATAACCGGATCATGTTGTCGCCGGTGCTGGCGGGGGAAAAGACGTTTGGCGACATCGTCATCAACGACTGGGACTGGTATGGCGATAACGGCATCGAGCTGATCGCGGGCGACCCGGTGACCGGCATCGACCGCAGCGCCAGGCGGGTGACGGCGCAGAGCGGCCGCAGCGTCCATTATGACAGGCTGTTGATCGCCACCGGTTCCGATCCCTTCATCATTCCCGTGCCCGGCAAGGATCTGCCCGGCGTCATCAGTTTCCGCGACATGAAGGATGTCGACGCCATGCTGGACGCGGCAGGCAGGGGCGGGGACGCGGTCGTGATCGGCGGCGGGCTGCTGGGGCTGGAGGCGGCGCATGGCCTGACCCTGCGCGGCATGAAGGTGACGGTAATCCATTTGATGGACACGCTGATGGAGCGGCAGCTGGACGAAGCGGCGGGCTGGTTGTTGAAATCGGCGCTGGAGGCGCGGGGCCAGACCATCCTGACCGGCGCCAACACCCAAGCAATCTATGGCGACGGCAAGGTCGAGGGCGTTCGCCTGAAGGACGGGCGCGAAATCCCCGCCAGCCTTGTCGTGATGGCGGTGGGCATCCGCCCGTCGACCGCGCTGGCGCGTGAAGCGGGGCTGGACGTCAATCGCGGTATTCGCGTCGACGATCATATGGTCACCAGCGACCCGGCGATATTGGCGGTCGGCGAATGTGTCGAACATGACGGCAATGTCTATGGCCTGGTCGCGCCGCTGTGGGACATGTGCCGCAGCCTGGCGGACGGCCTGACGGACCGGCATAGCGGCTATAAGGGATCGGTCACGTCGACCAAGCTGAAGGTCGCGGGGCTGGACGTGTTTTCGGCCGGCGATTTTTCGGGCGGCGCCGGCTGTGAGGACATCGTGCTGCGCGACGCATCGCGGGGCGTCTACAAACGGGTCGTGGTGAAGGATGACCGGATCGTCGGCGCGGTCCTTTATGGCGATACCGTCGATGGCGGATGGTATTTCGACCTGTTGAAGCGGGAGGAAAATGTGTCCGACATCCGCGACCTGCTGATTTTCGGGCAGGGTTTCGCCGCGGGAGGCGGCGCGCTGGACCCTAAGGCGGCCGTTGCGGCGCTCTCGGACGATGCCGAGATTTGCGGTTGCAACGGCGTGAACAAAGGGCAGGTCGTAGCGTGCATCACGGCAGGCGCCAACAGCGTGGACGCGGTGCGCGCGACGTGCAAGGCATCGGCCAGTTGCGGCAGCTGCACCGGGATCGTCGAAAATCTGCTGGCGCTGACATTGGGGGACGACGTCCAGTCCGGGCCGAAGACGATGTGCAAATGCACCAGCTTCACCCATGACGATGTGCGTCGCGAAATCGTGGCGCAGGATATGCGATCCATCCCCGAAGTGATGCAGTGGCTGCACTGGACGACACCCGATGGCTGTGCATCCTGTCGCCCGGCGCTCAACTATTATCTGCTGTGCGCGCTGCCCGGCGAATATCGGGACGATCAGCAGAGCCGTTTCGTCAATGAACGGACGCACGCCAATATTCAGAAGGACGGCACCTATTCGGTTGTGCCGCGCATGTGGGGCGGGCTGACCAACCCGCGCGAATTGCGGGCGATCGCCGACGTCGTCGAAAAATATAACGCGCCGATGGTGAAAGTGACCGGCGGGCAGCGGCTGGATATTTTCGGGATCAGGGGCGAAGACCTGCCCGCGGTGTGGGCGGATCTGAACGCGGCGGGGATGGTGTCGGGCCATGCCTATGGCAAATCGCTGCGCACCGTGAAAACATGCGTCGGCAGCGAATGGTGCCGGTTCGGCACGCAGGATTCCACCGGCCTGGGCGTGAAGACCGAACGCATGACCTGGGGATCGTGGATGCCCCACAAGTTCAAGATCGCCGTGTCGGGATGTCCCCGCAATTGTGCGGAAGCCACGATCAAGGATTTCGGCATCGTCTGCGTCGATTCCGGTTACGAACTGCATGTCGGGGGCAATGGCGGCATCCATGTTCGCGCCACCGATTTCCTGTGCAAGGTCGCGACTGAGCAGGAGGCGCTGGATTATTGCGCCGCCTTTATCCAGCTGTACCGGGAAGAGGCGCGCTATCTGGAGCGCACCGCGCCGTGGATCGAGCGGGTCGGCGTCGATTATGTCAGGCAGCGCATCGTGGAGGATGATGCAGGCCGCGAAGCATTGCGTGGCCGCTTTCTCTATTCGCAGAGCTTTTCGCAGGACGATCCGTGGGCCGAGCGCGTCGCGGGGCAGCATGCCGAACTGCATCAGCCCATCGCCCCCATTTCCATCGCAGCGGAGTAAGATCATGACGCAATGGATCGACATCGGTACGCTGGCCGACATTCCGGTGCGCGGGGCCCGGACGGTGCAGATTGGCGGGGAAAAGGACATTGCCGTGTTCCGCGCCGGGGACGACCATGTCTTTGCGCTGGTCAATGAATGTCCGCACAAGAAGGGGCCGCTCAGCCAGGGCATCGTTCACGGGCATAGCGTGACCTGCCCGCTGCACAACTGGAACATCGCACTGAAAACCGGTGAGGCGCAGGGCAATGACGAGGGGTGCACGCCCACCATTGCCGTGCGGATGGAAGGCGACCGCATCCTGATTGCGCGTCCGTCCGCGATGCAGGCGGCGGCCTGATGGCGCAGGCCATCCGCACCACATGCGCCTATTGCGGGGTGGGGTGCGGCATCGTGGCGACGCAGACCGGGCCGCGATCCGCCGCGATCAGGGGCGATGACGCGCATCCGGCCAATGGCGGGCGGCTTTGTTCGAAGGGGACGCATCTGGGCGAGACGGTCGGGCTGAACGGCCGCCTGCTGCATCCGATGATCGGGCAGAAGCGCGCCAGTTGGGACAGGGCGCTGGACCTGGTGGCGCGCAAGTTTCGCGATGCCATCGATCGCCATGGCCCGGACAGCGTCGCTTTCTACGTGTCCGGCCAGTTGATGACGGAGGATTATTATGTCGCCAACAAGCTGATGA
>NZ_JBMDWL010000055.1:0-1833 GCF_048594625.1 Sphingobium sp. | reverse complement strand
CGCCCCGTCACGGTGCTGGACCAGAAAATCTCGTACCGCCCGGTGCGGGGATCGCGGATCGCTTCGGGTGCCCAGCAATTGCGCACGCCCGGTACATCGCCCATCACCGCGATCGCCTGCTGATCCGACCAGTGGATGAGGTCGCTGCTGGTCGCATGGCCGATGGTTACCCCTTCCCAAGCGGTGGTCCACAACAGGTGGTAACGCCGTCCGTCATGAAACAGGAACGGGTCGCGCAACAGCTTCTTTTCACCCACCTGCGGCACCAGCAGGCTGCGCCCCCCCGCCAGCGTGCGGAACGCAAAGCCATCCTCGCTCACCGCCAGTTTCAGGCCGCTCGCCTCGCCCGCCTTGCCGGTCGCGAAATAGGCGAAGATCAGGGGTCCGCCGCCAGCACCCGCGCTGGCCGTCCGCGCGCTGGCGCAGGCCCCCAGCGCCAGCGCGCCAAGGCTCAGGGTGAAATCGCGGCGCCTCATCGATAGTCCTTCGCCATCTGGCCGTAGAGTTTCAACAGGTCGTTGGCGACATAATCGCCGCCCTTGCCCATCGGCACGGTCGGTTCAGGTTTGGGGGCGGGCGTCTGGCCGGCAAGGCCGCCGGGCGCTTCGGCGCTGTTCAGCCCCTGCGAAATCAGGTCGGGCTTGGCGCCTTCGCCTGCATTTCCGCCATCCTTGTCGAAAATCGCCTCCTGATGGCGCGTGGGTTCCCAGATGAAGGCGCCCCAGCCATGTTTGCCGGGCAGCGCATGGACCAGATCGTTAAGATAGCGCTTGCGGCTCGAATATTCCGCGACCAGCAGCCCTTTGTCGGGATAGCGTTTGGCGAATGCGTCGAAACTATGCGCCCAGTCGCCCTGCGCCCGCTGCTGGTAACAGGAAAAGCCGATCACATCGAAATCGACCTTGCGCGCGATCAGGGCGTCGGTCCATTCCTGCACGATCGGCCAGTGGCGGCCCAGATGATTGTGCAGCTGGATCTTCACTGCCGGTTCCGCCCGGCGCGCGCCCGCTATCCCGGCGCGCAGCAATTGCGCGAAGCCTTCGAAGCCGCCCACTTCGCCCACATTGGCATGATTGGCGTCTGTCACCGGATTGCCGGTCGACGTGGACAGCTTCACCTGCCCATGGGGCCACAGCATGCCGAACGTCGTTTCGTTGCCGATCACCGCCATGTCGACCGGCGCGCCGCCCGCCCGCATCGCGACCAGCGTGTCACGGGTGTGCGCTTCGACCGCCTTTGCCAGCCCGGACAAGCCATATCCCGCCCACGCGGCGGGCACGCCCTGATGTTCCGGGTCGGCCCATATGTCGCTATAATGGAAACTCAGCACAAGATAGAGGCCCGCATCGCGGATGCGCTTGCCCAGCTTTATCGTCTGGTCCAGCCCGGCCCATGCCTTGTCCGGCTCCCGCTTCGAATAGCCCTTGGCCGGATCGACGAAGATGCGCAGGCGGATCGCGTTGAACCCGGCGTCGCGCAGCAATAGGATCGGGTCTTTCTGCACCCCGTCCACGAAGAATCGCGCGCCTGCGGCTTCGTCTTCGGGAATCCAGCTGACGTCCGCACCGATCAGATAGGGACCGGGACGGGCGCCATCCTTCTTCTGCGCCGCCAGAGCCGCCGGGCTGAGTACAGGCAGGGCCGCCAGCGTGGCGATGCCCGTGGCGCCCAGCGCGGTTCGTCTGTCGATTCCGGTCATCGATCCACTCCTGTCAGAACATTTTGGAGTCATCCGGGACAGATGACGGCGCGCAAAATGGGTCAAGCAAAAGACATTTGGAGCATGATCCGATCCAGTTCGTCCGGATCATGCTCTATGGCCGGGGCGTTATG
>NZ_JBMDWL010000054.1:0-17533 GCF_048594625.1 Sphingobium sp. | reverse complement strand
GCGGCGTGGATGCGCAAAATGGCCCGGACCCCCGATCTATGGACGCCATCACCCCTTACCCCGCAAATAGCGCAAACTGAGGGCTGGACCTTTGGCGTGATCTGATAGTAAGGGCGTCGCACTTCAATGGTGCGCCGGATTAGCACAGCGGTAGTGCAGCGGTTTTGTAAACCGAAGGTCGGGGGTTCGATCCCCTCATCCGGCACCATATTGAGGCTTTCTGACTATCTCATCACATCATAAACGCACGGCGTAAAGGCTGTGATGGGTGAGAACGTAGAGCGTCCTGCCATCCACGCCACCGAACAGCAGCTGCAACGGGCGTTCGGGAATGTCGATGCGGCCAGCAGGACTGCCGTCCGCTTCATAGACGAACAGCTGTCCGTTAGCGACATAAACGCGGCCGTTGCCGTCGCTCACCACGCCCTCCCCTCCGCGGTCGGCAAAGACTCGCAGATCGGTGATGGCGCCTTTGGTTCCGACCAGTCCGCTGTAGGTACGATTTTCCGAACCATTGGTCAGGTAGACGCGCTGTCCCGCTTTCGCCTGAATGAAGCCGTAGCTGTCCAGAGAATCGGAAAAGCGCAGACCGCGATGATCCGTTGGCCCCTGCGCAAAAACGCGAAAGGCCGGGAGGGTCAGCGTTCCGTCAGGGGACGTATAGGCCATTGCCTGTGGCACGGCCATGTCGCGTGCGAACATATCGGCCAACGTTGTGAACTGATAGGTGACAGGATCGATTTGATCCCTGAACTCGCCATTTTTCCACCAGTTGACCGGCAGGATGAAGGTCGCGTCCCGACCACGGGCATTGGGCATCGGCGACAGGATGCTCAGTTGATCGTCCGGCGCATCCGGACGGACGCTGTAGACCGTCGCGTTACGCCCATAGGATGACAGGACCATCAGATCGCCCGACCGATCGATCGCCAGATTAACGGGGTCCAGCGTCGCATCGCGGATCATTTCCAGACGCCCTGCGTCGGACCACCGCCAGATGCGCTGAAATTTACGGTCTATGAAGTAGAGCCTGCCCTGCGCGTCAACCGCGCCGCCGCCGATGGAATGAAAACCATCGGCCAGCTTTTCGACCTTTGCGGCTATGGTTGCGGCATCTGTCGAGGGCGCGGCCGTATCGCCCCCTATGTCGAGATAGGCGAATTGCCTTTCGCGAACATCGATACCGTGGGTAACATCGCGGATGGCGTTTTCGAACGGGAATTTGGTGAGACGCAGAAAGGTGCCGCAGCCATTTTCGTCGCAGGTCGCAAGGCCGCTTTCGCCGTTCACATGGACATTGCGAAACCGGATGTCCTGCACATTATACAGCATGACAGCAGCCGGTGCGGGTTCCCGCGTTCTCGTCACGCGATAGGCATGAAGATTGGCGACGAGGATGTTGCGCGAATTGCGGATTTCCAACGCGACGGCATCGCCGCTCTCCCCTGCTTCGCCTTCCGTCTGAGGGGCGAGCAATTCCCAGTTGGCGACACGATTGAGGCCGATTTCGGTACGGACATGATGTTCGACCGACGCCTGAATAAGGCGTCCGGGGGTCTGCGTATCGGAAATCAGAATGCCAGGATGGCCGAACGTGCTGGGACTCCAGATATTGGCGAATGTACCGCCGCCGCCCTGCGTCACCCACAAGCTGGGATATTGCCCCGCCCAGCGGCGACGGGGGTCGGGATCGGCAGTCGCGTTATTGTTATAGGGCGTGACGCGGCTGCCATCGAAGCGATCGGTGCCGTGGCCGCCCTGAAATTTGACATCGCTGACAAGAGAGTTCGCACCGGATTTCCATAACAGCCCGGTGGCGCGCGGGTTGGCTCCATTCGTATCGATGCCAATACCGCTGACGATCGCATCGCCACCGCTCGCACTTTCAATGACCGCCTTGGGTCCGCCTATTCCCTGCCATGCGGGTGCGCCGTCAGGCAGGACGATCTGCGTCAGGCTGGGATGCAGGCCGATCAGCACCGTATCCGAGCGCAGTTTCACCGTTTCATTGATGCAATAGAAGCCCGCAGGCAGATATACGACACGATGCGTGTCGATGGCTTTCTGAATCGCCGCACCGTCGTCCGTGCTATCATCGCCCTTGGCGCCGAAGGATCGCACATTGGCCCATTGCGATACCGGGGGTAAGGCCCGAATTGCAGCAGGCTGACGCACTGGCAGCCGGGCGATGTTTTCCGCCTGCATATGGGTGCGATAGTCACCCATCTGGCCGACGCCGGGCAGTGTCAGGCCGTGGGAAAAGGAGGCGACCCGGTAGCGCGCGCCCTTACCGGTTACGGTCCGCCCGCTTTCACGAAACCGGGCGAAAACCGGTGTGTTGGCCGCCAGCGCATTTTGAAAGCCTATCTGCGTGTAGACATTTTTCTCGTTGGAAATCATCACAGCCGCTTTGGATATATTTTCAAAGCGGACATCCTGTCCCCACAGCCAGTCGCCATAGCCCCTGTCCAGTTCGATGCCGACGGGCGCGTTGCGCATCACCACGTTGAGCATGGTCAGACCCGCTTCATGTTCGCGGATCGCGGCATCGCGCTGACCATCGAAGGTCGAATCGATCAGGGCAAACGGCCAGGCGGGCGATGGCTTTTCGGCGATGATGCCATAGCGGCCACCCCGAAAATGCAGGTCTTCCGCCTGATTGGCGACATGGTAGAGGCCCGCCAATCCCGACCCTATGTCGAAATCCACATGGGCAACAAAACTATGTTGGGCGGAATGGAAACGTATGGCGGTGGCGGCCGGGTTGCCGTCTCCTATACGAAAATCGATATTGCTGAGGGCTGTGTAGAATGTGCCGGGATTGGCATCGGCGATGGATTTATTGAACGGCACGCTGCCCGCCGGGGGAAAGGCGGCTGGCGGGGTCTGCCCGTCTGTCTGACGTTTGCCGCCCGTGAACATCAGCATATGGGCAACGCCCTGCTGGAAGCCCGGTGTATCCTTCCCCAACAGGATGACCGGGCGCTGCTTGCCAATGCCAAAGATGCGCACGCCCGGCCACAGGAAGAGCGTGCGCGTGATGCGGTATGTTCCCGTCGGCAGGAATACGATGCCACCGCCACCCTTTTCCGCAGCCCTGTCGATAGCCTGCTGAATGGCTGCGGCGTCATCGACATGCCCGTCACCCACCCCTGCGACGGTTATGGCGCGGGGTTCGTCCGGCATGCTGGTGTATACGGAGATCGAAGCGGACGCCGATTGCGCAGGGATCAGAAGCAGCAAAATGACGGCCCAGACTCCCATCGATCCGCGACCCATATGACAAGCTCCTGAAAAGAAGATGTCCCGGCCACGCAGGACCGGGACTAGTGGGGAGGAAGGCTGTTATCGATCAGAAGTTGAAGCGAACCCCGGCACGATAGATGCGACCCAATGTGTCATAGAGCGCCGGGTTGATGTCGAGGCCGGTGTTCGTCTGCGGCGCAGCGACGGGATCCTTGTCGAACAGATTGTCCACCTTGCCATAGATCGAGACATTGTCGACGATCTTGAAGGTCGCGCCTACGTCCACATAGAAGGCGCCCTTCATTGTGTTGTAGTTGATCGTCGGGTGGTTGCCGGTCGAAACCGGGCAGGACGACTGGCAGACAACATACTGGTTGCCGAAGGTGCCATCGCTGATCCAGCGCTCCTGAACCGTCAGGCTGAACCGGCCGGTGTCATAAGTCTGGATCGCCAGCCACTTCCAGTCGGGCGTCGCGCCGTTGTTGGCGCCGGCATTGTCGACCGGATCGACGCCGGGCACACCCGCGTTCACGATGAACTTCTGGATGTGGGTACCAAGCGCGCGGAGCGTCAGACTGCCCGGCAGACCGAGCGGCTGCTGCCACTGATAGCTGGCTTCAATGTCGAAGCCGCTGGTCTTCCACGATGCAAGGTTAAACGGCTGGACGTTTACGAAGTTGGTGCCCTGAGCGCCGTCAAGCTGGAAACCGCCGCAGAAGGCCTGATTGCCTTCGAAGCAGAAGCGCACGATCTGATCCGCGGACAGGCTGCCGACGACGCGGTTCAGCTTGATGTTGTAATAGTCGAACGACAGGCTGAGGCCGGGCGCCCAAGACGGACGGGCATAGACGACGCCCAGTTCGGTGTTGCGGGCAATTTCCGGCTTCAGGTTGGGGTTGCCGACCTGCTGCTGGAACGTCTGGACAGCCGTGCCGGAGAAGGGATTGAAGAAGTTGGGCAGCGTCGTCACGGTCGGGGCTGCGAACAGTTCCGACAGGTTGGGCGCACGAACGTCACGCGACGTCACCGCACGGAAGCGTAGACCATCGACCGGCGTATCCCATGTGCCGCCGACCTTCCACGCCCAGACGGTGCCCGACGTGCTGTAGTGCGTGCCCCGGCCCGCAGCGTTCAGGTTCGCACGACCGATCGATTCGCTGTCGAACAGCGGCAGATCGATTTCGAGGAAGCCTTCATACACGTCATATTTGCCGCTGCCGTTCTTGTAGTTGCCCGCCGCATAGTTGCTACCCTGCGATGAGTTCAGCAGCGGATCGGCCGGATAGTCCGGGCTGTTGGGGCTGAGCGGGGAAACGCCCGCACCATAGGGGTCTGCGTTAACGCGGTAGAATTCCTTGCGATATTCACCGCCGAACGCGACCGACACAGGGCCAGCCCATAGGTCGAAGGGATTGCCCGAAAAGTTGGCGCTGACCACGTCCTGCGTCAGCTTCGTATGCTGGAACGGGCCGTTTACCGGCGGCGCAACATAAGCGAGCGCCGATGCAGAGGGCGTAAAATTGCCGAAGATGTTGATGGGGACGCAACCAAGCGCGCGCGCACGCGGATCGCGGCAAACGATGGCGCCATTTTCCACGATCGCATCGGCTGCGGCGACGTAGCGGTTCTGGATCACGATGCTGTTGACGTCGATATCCGAGATGGTGATGCCATGCTCATAATAATAGTCGTAGTTCCAGTCGGTGCCACCGAGGCCGAACTGCCCCTTCAGGCCCCCGACGAAGCGATACTGCTTACGATCGGTATAGACCTGCGGACTGGGGAAGGAGGCGTTGCTGGATCCGAAGCCGAACGAGGTGATCCCGGCGCTGGCGCAGCGATCCCTGACCAGTTGCGGCAGGAACGGATTGGAGCACTGCACGGTCAGGCTGGCGCGGCCATAGCCAGGGCTCGGCTGGTTATGCGTCTTCACCTGCGCAACGTTGACGGTCAGATAGGCTTCGTTGTTGTCGGCAAATTCCCAGCCGAGGCGCGAATAGCCGTTGATGCGCTCCAGCGAGGACTTGAGCGAGGCGCCCGATCCCGGCGCGCCAGTCAGATCGCCGCCGACGCAGAAGCTGTTGCCCGTATAGCAGTTGCTGACGCGACCATTACCCAGCGGACTGCCGCCCGAACCATATTGGAAATTATAGGGACTGCCGTTTTCGTCAAAGGCGATGCCCTGCAATGGGCCATTGTTGATGAGGCCATAGCGGGAGTACTGATAGGGCTGCGCATAGTCGCCATAGACGAATTGGGGCGACCCGTTGTTGGCCTGGCCGGTGTTGAACAGCGTGGTAGCGCGATACCAGTTGCGGCTACCCGCCAGATCGGTGCCGAAGTCGCCGGGGCCGACGCCGCCTTCATGATCATATTCGCCGCTGACGACGAAGTGGACCTTACCGTCTGCGAAGGACGTGCCGTAGGCGGCCTGCACCAGCGCGGTTTCGTCATCGCCATATTTGGTGATGCTGCCAAGGATATTACCCTTGAGTCCTTCGAAATGGGTGTCGGTGATGAAGTTGACGACACCGCCGACCGCGTCCGAACCGTAGGAAGCGGATGCACCGCCTGTCACCACGTCGACGCGCTTCACCAGAAGCTGCGGGAACATCGAGATGTCGGGAACGCCGGTCACGTTGGCGGCAACGACGCGCTGGCCGTCGAGCAGCGTCAGCGTGCGGATCGGACCGAGGCCACGCAGCGAGAAGGAACTGAGGCCCTGTTGCCCGCTGGACGTGCTGAACGTACCGGTTGCAGCACCCGTCGATCCCTGCAGCGAAGGCAGCTGGGCGATGGTGTTGAAGATATTGGGCTGCGCATTATTGGCGATCTGCTCTTCGCCGATCACGGTCGTGGGCGTCGGCGCGTTAAAGCCGCTGGTGGTGATGCGCGAACCGGTGACGACGATGTCGGCGCTGCGCGGCGTGGCGGATTCATCCTGCTGCGCTTCGGCCTGAGGCTGTATCGGCGCAGTCTGCGCATGACCCACGGTCGTCAGCGCCATGATTGCCACGGCGCCGAGGCTGACGCCTGCCAGGTGCCGATGGAGTGCGGTCGTCACTTTCATAATTCCTTCCCCTTTTTTATGATCGGTCGCCCTCCCGCGACCGGCATCGCCATGGCAGGCGATTGTCAGACAAATAGCGATTGACCGGTTCCGCCGCACTTACGACATAGGTCGTAGATGCAGCGAAAATCCCAGCTTTCCCTATGGTTTTGCTGCGTAAAGCGCGTGATGTGTCAGAATGAAGAGCGTCCGGCCATCCGCCCCGCCGAAGAGGATTTGCAAGGGCCGATCGGGTACGTCGATACGACCGGTTTCACGGCCGTCGGGCGCGTAAACAAATATCTGGCCGTTCGCGACATAGACGCGGCCCTGCGGATCGACGGCCACGCTTTCCCCGCCACGATTGGCAAAGGGTTTGAGATCGGTGAGCGTGCCCCCCGCGCCCACCGTACCGCTATACGTAACATTTTCGGACCCGTTGGTGACGAACAGGCGATCGCCGGGCTTTCCGCCGACCAGACCATTGGCGTTCAGGCCATCGGACCAGCGCCAGCCGACATGATCGATCGGTCCCTGCTGCCATACGCGGAAGGCCGGGAGCGACAGGCTGCCATCGGGGGACAGATATTCCTTTGCCTTAGGTGTGCCGACATCGCGCGCGAACATTTCGGCGAGCGTGGTAAATTCATAGGTCTTGTAATCAAGTTGATCGCGAAATTCGCCGTTGTTCCACCAATTGACCGGCAGCAGCGTCTTCGTGCCCGCGCCCGCCCGCACCGGCGTCGGCTGTATCAGCGTCATCTGTTCCGGCGGACCGTCAGGATCGACCGAATAGACGCCGGCCTTCGGCCCAAGCGACGACAGAACCAGAAGATGGCCGGAACCGTCTATCGCCAGATTGACGGGATCGAGCGCATTGTCCCGGACGATCTCCAGCCCCCTGGCCTGCGTCCAGCGATGAATGCGCTGGAAACGCCGATCGATGAAGTAAAGCGCGCCCTTTGCGTCCACGGTAGCGCCGGAAATGGACCAGAAGCCGTCCTCCAGCTTTTCAACCTTTGCGCTGCTGGGGGATTCGGGTGCGATCTTGCGGTCGATGGCGCCGATGTCCAGCTTCGCAAATTCGCGTTCGCGCACGAATGATTTGCGGCTGACATCCTCTATCGCATTGTCGAACGGATATTTGCTGGCGCGCAGGAAGGTACCGCATCCTTCATCGTCACAGGTCGCGTAGCCGCTTTCGGCGTTGATATGCACATTGCGGAACCGGATGTCGCTGGAGTTTGTGATCTTTACCGCGCTCTTTTCAGGTGCGTAGGTCCGGGTCACCCGGTATCCATGGTAATTGGCGAAAAGCAGGTTTTTCGAATTGCGGATGTCGAGTGAAATCGCATCCGGGCCATCGTCCACTTCCTGTTCGGTCTGCGGCGCGAGAAATTCCCAATTCTGCACATTGTCGAGCACGAATTCGTTACGGGCATGATGTTCGACCGACATTTCGTAAACATGGCCGGGCGTGCTGGTATTGGTGATGTGCATGCCCGATTGCGCGAAGCTGTTGGGGCTCCAGACATCGGCAAAGGTGCCGCCCCCGCCATCCGTCACCCAGATGCTGGGATATTGCGCGTCCAGCCGCCCGTCGGTGACAGGATCGCCGGTGTTGACGCGCAGAGCGCCCAGCATTTTGCCATCGGCCGTCGGCGTGCCACCCCCGCCCATGATCTTGACGTCTTCCACCAGACTTTTTTCGCCGGATCGCCATAGCAGAGCCGAAGCGCGCGGATTGATGCGCCCGGTGAAAAGGCCGAGGCCCGACAGGATATTGTCGCCCCCCTTCGGCGTTTCGAGGATCGGCAGGACAGAGCCAAGCCCGGCATGGGCGGGATTGCTGTCCGGAATATAAAGCTGTGTGATGGCGGGGTGCAGCCCGATCAGCACGCTGTCGTGACGCAGCACCAGCTTATCCGTCACCTTGTAGAAGCCGACCGGAAAATAGAGAATGCGGTGGCTGTCGATCGCCTTTTGTATGGCGGCAGTGTCGTCAGCCTTTCCATCCCCCATCGCGCCGAGCGTGCGAATATTGACCCATTCCTTCATGGGCGGAAGGTCGCGGATCGCGCCTTCGCGGCGGGGCGGGGCCGCCGGAAGTGATCGAATGTCCGCTTCGGTCTTATATTCCCCATTATGGCCAAGATCGGGAATGGCGAGACCGTAGGAGAAATTCGCGACCCGATAAGCCTTGCCCTTGCCATCTATCCTCTTGCCGCTGTCGCGGAAGCGGGCGAAGACCGGGCTGTTCACCGCAATCGCATTGTCGAACCCGACCTGTGTGAAGACATTTTTCTCGTTCGAGATGACGACGCCTGCCTTCGACACATTTTCGAAGCGGACGTCCTTGCCCCAGAGGCTGTCGCTGTACCCACGGTCGATTTCTATCCCGACAGGCGTGTTGCGGATCGCGACATTGACCAGCGTCAGATCGACTTCATGTTCGCGGATTGCGGCGTCATGTTGCCCGTCGAAGCTGGAATCGAGCAGGGTGAATTGCCAGGCGGGTGACGTTTTTTCCGTGACGATGCCATAGCGACCGCCCTGGAAATGAACATTTTCGATGACATTGCCCGCCTGATAGACACCGGCGAAGGCCGTGCCGAGGCGAAATTCCATATGGCTGAGAAAAGCATGCTGGGCCATGCGGAAACGCACCCCGGCCGCCGCCGGATTGCCCGCGCCAATTTCTATGTCGACATTGCTCATCGACGAATAGAAGGTGCCCGAATTGGCGTCGCGAACCACTTTGTCGCGGGGCACGATGGTGGGGACAGGAACCGGAACGTCGCCCACCTTATACTGGTCGCCACCTGCAAAGACGATCATGGTCGATACGCCCTGCTGAAAGCCCGGCGTATTGGCGGCAAGCATGATCACCGGCCGCGTCGGCCCGACGCCGTAGACACGCACGCCCGCGGGAACGACGAGCGTCCGGGTGATGCGATATGAGCCGGACGGCAGGAAGACGATGCCATGGCCGGTCCTGTCGCGGGCCTGATCCAGCGCCTGTTGAATGGCGGCGCTGTCGTCGCTGCGCCCATCGCCTTTAGCCTTCACGGTGACGGCGTGCGGTTCATCTGGCGCGACCGGGAATATGGAAGGACCAGCGGCCCAGACCGGGGTTGTCAGAGTAGTCGCCGCCAATAAAGCGGCGATCATGCTGCGTGCGATCATGGCCGACCTCTTCCATCCTATGTTGCTGGGCGACATGGCTAAAAGGGGCGTCGCGCTTTGGCACTTGCGACAAAGGTCGTAGTTTTCACGGCATCGCGCATCCCACTATAGCATGGCCACAGTCCATTTTTCGGCATTTCGCCCGCTAGGAACGCTGCCTTGTCGCCACCTGTCCACACCAGCCTGTCTTCGCCCATGGCCATCATAGCCATGGGTGTCAGCGGTTGCGGCAAATCGACGGTGGGCGCCCTGATCGCACAGGCCATCGGTTGCCCGTTTCTGGAAGGGGACAGCTTTCATTCGGTAGAGGCTGTGGAGAAAATGCGCGGCGGCATTCCGCTGACGGATGAGGATCGATGGCCTTGGCTGGACCGACTTTCGACAGCCAGTGCGACAGCGATGGAGACATATGGCGCGGTCGTCACAGCCTGCTCCGCGCTGCGCCTCTCCTACCGCGATCGGTTACGCATGAAGATCGATGCGCCGGTACGCTTCATCCTGCTGGACAACAGCCGCGATCATATATTGGATCGGATGCGGAACCGGCCGGGTCATTATATGCCAGCCAGCCTGCTGGACAGTCAGCTGGCCACGCTGGAACGGCCAACCGCAGACGAACGGGCGCTGATCCTGTCATCCGACGCGTCGCCGGAAATATTGCGCGATCGCGCGCTGAACTGGCTGCGCTGACGGCGTCAGGGCATCAGCCGCCGACGCCCTTCCCACAAATGCCAGCGCATGGCGAGTGCGGCGCCTTCGGGATCCTGCGCGCGGATGGCGGCGACGATCTGTTCATGTTCGCGCAGCATGGTGGCGATGACTTCGGGCGGGCGGGATCGGCTGATGTCAACGCCCGCCCGCATGATCTTGTCCACGTCCGCATGCAGCGCATCGAACGCGATCAGGAAGGCCGGATTGCCCGTCGCCTCGGCAATGCGGCGGTGAAGCGCCATATCCTCCGCATGGGCAGGCTCGCTCGACAGCAGGGCTGCGCGGAGCATGTCCATCCCCTCTTCTACATAGGCCATTTCCTGAACGGTGCGGCGGGTGGCCGCCAGCCGTGCCGCTTCCGCCTCCAACACGAAGCGGACTTCGTAACTGCCCAATGTCGTCGGTAGTTCGGTCGATGGCATGAAGACGGCGAGCCGTTCCGACGGGCGGCTCTTGACGAAGGAACCGGCGCCACGCCGCGCTTCTGTAATGCCGTCCGATGCCAGGCGCATCAGCGCTTCACGCACGATCGCCCGTGATACGCCGAACATTTCGGCCAGCCGGGCTTCCGATGGCAGGCGAGCGCCGACCTCCAGATCCTCCGACTTGATGATATCGACGATCGCCGCATAGGCATGATCGGACAGGCGGGTCTGGGTCACGGGAACGGCAGTCTGTCGCATGGCGTCATGCCCTATCCCACAATCAGAAGATGCTGCTGGCGACAAGCACCAACAGCAGACCGACGACGGCAACGACGGTTTCCATGATCGACCATGTCTTGAACGTACCGGGCATGTCGGTGCCAAGATAGCTTTTCACCAGCCAGAAACCCGGATCATTCACATGGGAGAAGAAGAGCGACCCTGCGCCGATGGCCAGTACCATCCATTCAGGCTCCACCCCCGATGCGGCGACCAGCCCCTCCATCACGCCCGCAGTCGTGATGGTCGCCACCGTGGCCGATCCCGTCGCAAGGCGGATGCAGACCGATACGCCCCATGCGAGCAGGATCGGCGAAATCGCGCCGCCCTGCGCAATGCGCACCAACATGTCGGACAGCCCGGCCGTTACCAGCACCTGTTTCAGTGCGCCACCAGCGCCGATGGCAAGGATGATGCCGCCCACAGGCGTCATCGCTTCGGTCCAGATGGCATTCTGAATCTTCGCATCGGTAATGCGTTTGCCAAACAGCAGCGGCAGCGCGATCAACAGCGCAACCAGCAGCGCCACGACCGGATCGCTGATCCATTTCAGCCATTCGAAATGTACCGCGACGGCGGGCGGCATCAGCGGCACCGCCTGTCCGGCGGCAATCAGCACGACCGGAAGAAGCACCGCGGTCAACGACCGACCGACCGACGGCGTCGCGACATCAAGCTTTACGGGATCGAGCAAGGGCGGGTTGAGCTTTACACCGGGCGCGGTGAAGCGCGCCAGCACCGGCCCTGCGATAATCGCCGTGGGGATGCCGACGATCAGGCCATAGACCAGCGTCAGGCCAAGATTGGCACCAAGCGCATCGATCGCGAGCAGCGGGCCGGGGTGCGGCGGCACCAGAGCATGTACGACGGACAGACCGGACAGGGCAGGCAGCATCAGGCGCAATTTGGCCGTGTCGCCATTCTGCCCCGCAGGCAGCGCCGCCGCTGCCGACGCCACGATCGGCAGCAGCAGCACCAGACCGGTTTCGAAGAACAGCGGCAGGCCGATGACGATCGCCGTGAACAGGCTGGCCCATGGCGCACCGCGTACGCCAGACAGGCGCAATGCCGCACGGGCCATCCCGCCTGCGCCATCGGACAGCTGAAGCATTGCCCCCAGCCCCAAACCCAGCGCGACGACGAGACCGGTGCCGCCCAGAATGGCGCCCGCCCCCTTCTCTATCGCCTTGGCGGTTTCGTCCATCGGCAGGCCCGCGATCAGGCCGACGGTGAAGGCGCCGCAGAGCAACCCGACGAAAGGATGCAGGCGCCCGCGAATGATGAGGAAGATCGAAAGGGCGATACCCGCGACCGCGGCAAGAATCAGGCGATAGTCGGACGGGCTCATCTGGCGACGCCTTTCAGCCCTGAAACCCATATCCGCCCCGATGATGGTAACGCCATCCTATCCCCCCTCCTGTCATCCGACATCCGGCTGCTTCACGCCTGAACGATCGAAAATCTGTTAGACAGATATATACGGATTTTGACAGCAATCTACCACTTAAGGGTCGTATATCGCATTTTTAGCTTGAACCTGTCTGACCAATCACAGTATCGTTAGCGCTAACGAATCCGATCCGCCCTATGACCTGTTCATACAGGTCGGGCGACATCATGTCGGATCAGACAGGGAGAGGATGGATGCACGTCGCGCTGAATTTGCACGATAGTCTCGATCAGCTGGATTTCCGGCATCAGCCCCCTTTGGCGACCGATCCACCGACATTGACACCCACGCAGATGAAGGTTCTGCGCTGCGTTCATTCGGGTTTGCTGAACAAGCAGATCGCCTATGAGCTGGGCATGGCGGAAGCGACGGTCAAGGTTCATATGACTGCGCTGATGCGCAAGCTGAATGTGCGCAACCGCACGCAGGCCGCCATCGCCGCACGCAATCTTGGCTGGCTGCGTCCGGCCATGGGGCGGGCCGCCGACTGATTTTCCCAATATTGACTATAGGGAGTTCCTTATGGTGACCGGTTCCCGTCGTGAGATGCTGGGCGCGATGGGCGCCGGCATGATGCTGGCCAGCACGCGCAGCAGCAGCGCGGTCAGGCCGGGTGGCAAGATAGGCTATGCCATCGTCGGCCTGGGCTATTATGCGACCCGCCAGATCATGCCCAATTTCACAGGATGCGACCATGCCCGCATCGTGGCGCTGGTCAGCGGGACGCCCGCAAAACTCGAACAATATGGCACGGAATATGGCATCCCGCGCACCCATCGCTACAGCTATGCCGATTTCGATCGCATCAGGGACAATCCTGACATCGATGCGGTATATATCGTCCTGCCCAACAGCATGCATGCCGAATATAGCATTCGCGCGGCGCAGGCGGGAAAGCATGTGATGTGCGAAAAGCCGATGGCAACATCGGTAAAGGAGTGCGAGGCCATGATCGCGGCCTGTCGCAAGGCGGGGAAGAAATTGATGATCGGATACCGGTCGCGTTTCGAACCCTATAACCGACTGGCCATCGAACTGGCGCGCGGCGGCCATGTCGGCCCCACGAGAATGATTACGGCCGAACATGGGTTTCCGATCAAGCCGGACCAGTGGCGGCTCGACCGGCCATTGTCGGGGGGCGGGTCGATGATGGACATCGGCATCTATAGCCTGAACGCCACGCGATACCTGACCGGAGAGGAGCCTGTGGAAGTCAGCGCTATCGAATCGACCGACCGATCCGACCCGCGCTTCAAAACTGTGGAAGACCGCATCAGCTTCCTGTTGCGGTTCCCGTCCGGCATCGTAGCCAATTGCATATCCAGCTATAGTTCGGGGCATAATCGCTATCGTATCGCGGGGACGCAGGGTTGGATCGAAATGGAACCCGCGACATCCTATACCGGCCAAACGATGATGATCCGTCGCGACAATGCCACCACGCCGCGCACTGTGCCGGTACCCACGAAGAACCAGTTTGCCGGTCAGCTGGATCATCTGGCGGAATGTATATTGCGCGACGAGACGCCGATCGTGGCTGGTGAGGAAGGCCTCGCCGACCTGCGCGTGATAGAGGCGATCTATAAATCCGCTGCCGAACGCACCAGCATAAGGATCAACGCATGATCGGTCGGCGTATGGTGCTGGCGTCGTTTGCCGCCATGCCCGTCGCGGCGATGGCGGCGCAGACCAAGGCGGTCGGAAGCGTCGCCCGCCTGTCCCCGGCGCTCGACCGGATTATCGATCCGACCGCCTCCGTCGAAATATTGGCGAGCGGATTTCGCTGGGCCGAAGGACCGGTCTGGGTAGCGCAGGATCAAAGCCTGCTGTTCAGCGATCCGCCAGCCAATATCGTCTATCGCTGGCGACGCGGCGAGAATGCGACGCCATTTCTGTCGCCAGCCGGATTGCAGAGTGCGGTGCCGCCGGGCGTGCGCGAGGCGGGACTGAACGGCCTGACGATCGACAAGGCCGGTCACCTGATCGGTGCGGACAGTGGTACGCGCGCCATCGTACAGATCGATATACGTAGCAAAAAGCGCACCATATTGGCCGACCGGTTCGACGGAAAGCGGTTCAACAGTCCCAATGACCTATGCATCGCGCCATCGGGCATCATCTATTTCACCGATCCTCCCTACGGCTTCATAGACGGCGATGCGTCATCGTTGCGTGAGTTGCAGCATAATGGCGTTTATGCCCTGACGCCCGACGGAAATGTTAGGTTGCTGGATGGTGGCCATCATCGGCCCAATGGCGTTGCATTGTCGCCCGATGGACGAACGCTATATCTGGCCCTGTCGGATGAAGAGCGGCCCGAAGTTCGCGCCTACAGGCTGGACGGCAAAGGCAAGGTCATCGACCAGCGCCTGTTTTTCGACATGCGGAACCGTCTTGCGGAAGGGCTGCCCGGACTGCCCGACGGCATCAAGGTTGCGCCGGACGGCCATGTCTTTGCAACCGGTCCCGGTGGCGTCCATATCCTGACGCCGAAAGGCGAATTGCTGGGAATCGTTTCGACCGGGAAGGCCATCGCCAATTGCTGCTTCGGCGAAAATGGCGCCATATTGTTCATGACGTCGTCTGATCAGGTGGCGGCGATCAGATTGAAGGCGCGGTAACGGGTGTAGTTGGCCCTTATGTTCGGGCGTCTATGTTCTCATCCGCACTGTTCCACCTACAGACAATGCCCTGAAACGCAAAATGGGGGCCGACATTGCTGTCGGTCCCCACTTCCGTCGGGTTCAGGGCCTGTTACGCAAGATGCGAAACCGCTCTGATCCTTCTGATGCCGTGCTTTGAATCAGCGGCCGTCACCGGCCGGTCCAAAACTGCTTCAGCGATCCGCTTTCCCTAAGGAATGCGATCATCGGCCCGGCGTTCCCATATGATGCCCTTGGGCAAGGACATCCTACAGGCTTTGCTCCATCACGCGGGTATGAAGCCCGCCTTCGGGAACCGGATGCCCCTTTCCAAAGCCCGACGTTCACTTTCGCGCGTACCCGGCAGAGGTTTGAAACATCCCATCCGCCTGCCCGGCTCCATCCTTGCGGACCTTACCTGCCGACGGATTATCGACACCGCAAATATATGATTTCTCACATATTTAAGGTTCGGATCGCTCCATCCCCTGCTGTCTCGATGAGGAAATGGTCTCACCAGTTTCGATTCGTTCAAAGCGGAATCGGTCGGTTTGGTGACACGGATCTGCAATAAGCTGTGGATAACTGTGGATAAGTCTTATCCCGACGGTGACCATTCGGGCGGCACCAGAGAAAATCCGGCAAATTCAAAGCCCGGCGTAACGGTGCAGCTGACGAGCGCCCAGCCGTCCAACGGGCTTGCCGCCTGCCAATAATCGGCTGGCACCAGTATCTGCGGCATCTGGCCATTCAGAATGTCCGGGCCAAGCACATGGTCATGTGCCTGTTCACCGGGTGGCGCAATCGACAGAGTGAGCGGAGCGCCAGCGTGCCATAACCAATGTTCCGCCGCGTCAACCCGATGCCAGTGCGAGCGCTGGCCGGCTTCGAGGAGAAACAGAATCGCGGTGCCGCCCGCCCGTTCACCCGCAGGCGCTGTGGCGCGCCATGTTTTCCGATACCAGCCGCCTTCAGGATGAGGGGCAAGGGCCAAAGCCTCGATCAGTCGCCGCCCATGCTGCTCACCGTTCGGGATCATCCATTCACCTCAAATTTTATTGCTTTGGAAACAGTGATTTAGATTGTTGCCTGACGTTCATGCAACTTCGATCAAGGTAAGCGGGTTCAGACGACAAATTCGCGTTATTGGAGGAGATACTCATGCGTAAAGCCCTACTCGCCCTTGCCGCCGCTTCGTTGGCCATCCCTATGTCCATGGCCGTGCCGACCGACGGCGCGCAGGCCCGCAAAAATTACCGCTATAAGGAATGGCGCGGCCGCGACGGTCGCACCTATTGCCGCAAGTCCAACGGCACGACCGGCCTGATCGTCGGCGGCGTCGGCGGCGCGCTGGTCGGACGCGCGATCGATACCCGTGGCGACCGCGCCACCGGCACGATTCTGGGCGCAGCAGGCGGCGCGCTGCTGGGCAAGGAAATCGACAGCAAGCGTCGCTGCCGCTGATCGTTTCGGGATAGTATCGATGATGCCGTCCCGATCCATGTCACGAAGGCCATAAAAAAAAAGGGCGGCGTCCGGTTGGACGCCGCCCCCTGATCATTTGGACCGTGGCAGATCAGTTCGAAGCAGCGCCGCGCGCTTCTTCGACCTTGAAGGCAACTTGCTGACCGCCCGACACGCCCGAAACCTTGCCGTTCTTGACCGACAGATTGAACGCGACGGCATCCGGGAAACGACGGCCGGAAATCTGCTTGCCGGACTTGGTTTCCTTGACTTCATACACGTAGGTGTAACCTTCGTGGGTGAAGCGCTGCTTGCCTTCTTCCTGCGCCTGGGCAGGAGCGGCGATGGCAACGATGGCGCTCAGGGCGCCGGCGACAATGAACTTGGACAGCATTCGCATGGGTAAACTCCTTGTGAATGCCGATCAAACACCTCTTATTTTTCTTGTTCTGTTGAGATCGCTTTTATGTTGCAGCGCGGCAGGCCCTCAATCGCAAAAAACGGCGAGCCAATTGCATGTCATGCAACCATGCATTGGTAGCGCTATCAAGCCTTTGACATTGCAATGATATGGTCGAATTCAGCCTTGCTCAGTGGCGACACGGAAAGGCGCGATTGACGCAACATAGCCATGCCGGACAGCGCCGAATCAGCCTTCATGGCCTTCAGCGTCACCGGCTTTGTCAGTTTTTCGTAGGGCGCGACATGAACGGCGATCCATTTCCCCGTGTCGTCGGTGCTGTCGGGCGCAGCTTCCTCGACGATGGTCATGACGCCCACCGCCTCCACACCGATATTGCTGTGATAGAAGATCGACAGGTCGCCCCGCCGCATCGCCTTCATATGCAATTGCGCCGCATGATTGCGCACGCCGTCCCATTCCGCCTTCCCCTTTTTGACCAAATCGTCATAGGAAAAGGCATCGGGTTCCGATTTCATGAGCCAATAGTTCATTTTGCCTTCTTGCAACAGCGCTCTGGCGCGATCAAGGATGGCCTCATGGACGGGTCGCCCCATATGGCGGCCCATGACGGGGCGCGAAGGCGCGCCCGATAATGAATTTGGAGATTGATCGTGTCGC
>NZ_JBMDWL010000053.1:0-10729 GCF_048594625.1 Sphingobium sp. | reverse complement strand
ATCGAGCGAATCGCCCGCATCCTGCGCCGATGTTTCGACCCTGATCAGGTTCAGGCGCCCGTGCCTGGGCGGATTAGCCGGGTCATTCTTATCGGCCCTTATGCCCGCCGAAGTTGGTATGAAGACGAATACACGATCAATCATTCCGATTACGATTTCTGGATCGTCGTCAATCATCCGCTCTTCAAAGAGGAATGTTGCTGGACCCGCGCCCGCGAAATCATCGGCAGCGAGCTTGGCGATCGCTGCGCGGTCAGCCTCGAACTCTATTCCCGCGCCGACATTCGCATCGCGAAGGCCGAGCGTGACACTTTCATCCTCGACCGGATCGAAGCAGGCATCACCCTCTATCGCGCCTCGCGCGATGCGCCGCTCAACGAGCGCGAACGCAAAGGAGCGCGGCCATGACTGCGCCCGCTTCGACCGCCGTCTTCGAGGACTTCTATCGCGCCGAGCATCGGCGCCTGCTGCGTAAACTGCGACGCCGGGTCGGCCCCAACGAAGCGCCCGATCTGGTGCAGGAGGTATTCGCGCGCTTTCTGCGCAGCGAGGCGCTGGGCCGCGTGGAGAATCCGGCCGCCTATCTTTCACGGATTACCCGCAACCTGCTGATCGATCGCGCGCGCCGGAAACGGCATGACATGCCGATCTTCTTTCCCTTCGACGACGAGCGCGATGCGACGTCGCGTGCCAGTCAGACATGGCGGATCGAAGCGATCGACCTGTTTCGTCTCTATCGGCAGACTGTTCGCGCCATGCCGCCGAAGACCCGGCGTGTATTCGTGATGCGCCGGGTGAAGCGCATGAGCTACAGGGAGATCGCGGCGGGCCTCGGCATCAGCATCGCGACCGTCGATTACCATATGGTGCAGGCCCTTGCGCGCTGCCGTGCTGCGGCTACCGCGCAATGTTGACCGGGGCATATATCGGGCGCGACCGCGCCGCCGACGTTCGAGAACGGGCGGAAACTCGTGCCTCGCCCGGTTCGGGGACTGATTTCGCGGCCTTCTATCGCGCTGAGCGAGGGTGGTTGTTCCATTATTTCCGGAGGAGGATCGGGCGTGATGGCGCGCCCGATCTTGTGCAGGAAGCTTTCACGCGGCTGCTCCGCAGTGGCGCGTTCGATCGGGTCGAATATCCTCGCCCCTATCTGGCGCGAGTAGCGCACAATCTGCTGATCGAGCGAGCGCGCAAGAATATGCGCGAGGGAGGCACCGCCTGTCAGTTCGACGAAACCTGCGATGCACCCGTGGCGCCCGAGCAGGAACGGCATGTCGAAGCAATGGAATTGCGGCGGGCTTACCGGCGGGCGCTTCGCCCCCTGTCGCGAAAGACTCGGCGCATCTTCCTGATGCACCGCCTGCGCGGGATGACATATCGGAATATCGCCGACGAACTTGGTATCAGCACCAAGGCCGTCGAGAAGCATATCGGACGCGCACTCGCACGGTGTCGCAGAGTCGCGCTCGCGCATCGGGAATAGCATCGCGCATGGACTGCTGCGCAATGCACTTGGGAGTCGGTTCGATTACTTCTGAAGGAAAAAATTCTCGGGGCCTAATTGGGGGCATCCACGTCGCACGAACTCAATATGTGATTGTAATAAAATCGGAAAATTTGAGTTGTTCGATTCCGGCTCGGCACATTTTATTTCCCGGTAAATTCAGGCGCTGGACCTTCCCACTCGACTTGCCGCGCGTCCCCTGTCTACAAAGACGGCATGATGAAGCTGTTCATTGGCAACAAGGCCTATTCGAGCTGGTCGCTGCGCGGCTGGCTGGCGTGCAAGCTGTCCGCCCTGCCCTTCGATGAAGTGGTCGTGCCCCTTTACGATCAGGAATGGGAAAGGCGTCGGCAGGGTGACGAATTCGCGCCATCCTCCGGCAAGGTGCCGATATTGTGGGATGGCGACGACATCGTCGTGTGGGACAGCCTGGCCATCGTCGAATATCTGAACGAAAAAACCGATGGCGACCTGTTCTGGCCGACCGATCCCGCCGCGCGCGCCATGGCCCGGTCGATGGCGGCGGAAATGCACAGCAGCTTTGCCGCGCTGCGCCGTGAACACAGCATGAATATCCGGCAGATCTATCCCGCCGTCCCGCCATCCGACGCGGTGAAGCAGGACGTCGCCCGCATCATGCAGCTATGGGCGGAGGCCCGCGCACGCCATGGCGGCGAAGGCGATTTCCTGTTCGGTGCATTCGGCGCGGTCGATCTGATGTTCGCGCCGGTCGTCACCCGTTTCATCACCTATCAGCTGCCCGTCGCCCGCTTTGCCGAAGCCTATATGCGCGCGATCATCGCCCATCCGTGGATGCAGGAATGGATCGGCGGCGCGCAGGCGGAAGACTGGGTGATCGACCGTTTCGAAAACCCGCCGCAGATGGTGTGACGCCGCGATGAGCGATACGCCCGACACCCCGAAGGAAGCGGTAAAGGAAGAACGCGCCGCGGAAGCCGCCGCGATTCGCCGCCGCTGGATTACGCTGGGCGAAGTGCTGGCGGTTCTGGCGGTCGTCATTTCCGGCCTGACGCTGTTCCTCAACTGGTCGGACAAGCAGGATGAGCGCGCCGACAAGATCGCCGAACGCGCCGCCGCCAGCAGGAAAGCGTCCAGCCGCGCCACCGCGCTGGTCCTCAACGCCCGATCGGTGAAGGACGACCGGATTGCGATCGGCACCACCGATCCGGATAAGGTGGTGCAGAGCCAGACCATCCTTTTTCCCCGCGCCCTTGGCATCGCGCCGGTCGATACCACCGGCGACCCGCGGATAGAGGCGGGGTGGTTCGAAAGCGCCCTGAAAAAAGCGCGGGCGAAGGCGAAGCTGCCCGACGACAGCGTCGGGGACGAACGGCTGCCGGTGGCCATCACCACCCGTTTCGTGGTGGGTGGCGACGCGCATGAAACCGTCGCCCTCTACGACATCGGCTATGGCATAGCGGGCCGCTGGATCGCCGGGCACAGCCTGTCGCTGCGGGGCCTGTCGCGGGTCGAAACGCTGAAAAGCGGCAGTGCGCAGGCCGCCGTCGACGCCCGATGGGCGCGGCTGACCGGACGATAGGACAAGTCCTGCTTCATCCCCTGAAACAGGAAAGCCGCTTGTGTTGCGCGCCCGAAACGGGTGGAACGGCCCCAGATGGGGTTGCAATAATAAGAGCAGGGACAAGACGGGCACCATGAGCCTGATGGGATCGATCGACCTTTTCCATGCCGTTGCGGGGTTGCTGGTCGGCCTGCTGGTCGGCGTGACCGGCGTGGGCGGCGGATCGCTGATGACGCCGCTGCTGGTGCTGATGTTCGGGGTGAATGCCAAGACGGCGGTGGGCACCGACCTGCTGTTCGCGGCCCTGACCAAGATCGTCGGATCGGCCGTGCACGGCAAACGCGACACCATCGAATGGCCGATCGTGCGGCGGATGGCGGCGGGCAGCATCCCGGCCGCCATCGTCACCTTGCTGATCCTCGGCTGGATCGGCGACATCGGCGCCTCCAGCGAACATGTCATCCTCTATGCGCTGGCGACCCTGCTGGCCGTCACATCGGTCGCGGTCATCGGTCGCAAATGGCTGTTCCGCCATCGTGCGGACCTTGGCGCCACCCATTCGCATGCCGCCATCCTTTATGGCACCACCGGCCTTGGCGCGCTGATCGGCGTGGCGGTGTCGCTGTCGTCCGTGGGGGCGGGCGCGATCGGAGTGACAGTGCTGTTGTTCCTCTATCCCCGCCTGCCCGTCGCGCGGATCGTGGGGTCCGACATCGCCCATGCCGTACCGCTGGCGCTGATCGCGGGGACCGGCCACTGGCTGATGGGTGACGTCAATCCGGTGCTGCTGATGAACCTGCTGATCGGCTCCATCCCCGGCGTGATCGTCGGCAGCTATCTGTCGTCGCATGCGCCCGACCGCATCCTGCAACCGCTGCTTGCCGCCGTGCTGGCCGTGTCGTCCTGGCAATTGTTCGTGAAGGCGCGCACACCCGACCCGGTCCGCGTCGAAGCCCCCGCGCCGGTCGCGCCACGATAACGCCGCCCTGCTTGGTTCGAGCCTGCCGAGAAGATCGTGCAGGGTTCTTCTCGATACGCTCGAACTGAAAGTGAAATCTGCCCCAAATGGCCAAAGAAAAAGCCCGGCCGCTCCACGGGGAGCGCCGGGCCTTTCATGTCCGTTCGGACGGTCGGGGTTTAGCCGACGATTTCTTCGGGCTTGAAGAAATAGGCGATTTCGATCGCGGCATTTTCTTCGCTGTCCGAACCATGGACCGAATTGGCTTCGATCGATTCGGCCAGTTCCTTGCGGATGGTGCCTGCGTCGGCATTGGCGGGGTTGGTGGCGCCCATGATGTCGCGGTTGCGGGTCACGGCATTTTCGCCTTCCAGAACCTGAACGACAACCGGGCCGGAAATCATGAACGCGACGAGGTCAGCGAAGAAGGGGCGTTCCTTGTGAACGGCATAGAAACCTTCGGCCTGTTCGCGGCTCATGCGGATGCGCTTGGAAGCGACGACGCGAAGGCCCGCTTCTTCCAGCATCTTGGTGACGGCGCCGGTCAGGTTGCGACGGGTCGCGTCGGGCTTGATGATCGAGAAAGTGCGCGTGACGGCCATGGCCCTCGTAACTCCGGTTGGTTGGAATAAAGTTGCGCGCCCTTTAGACGCGGCCGCGCCGGGCCGCAAGGGGCTTAACTTTGCCGCCCGACAACGCTGGCAGGAATGCCGCGACAACGCCGTTTCATCGCCATCCCGACGAAGGCCGGGATCGTCATGGGCCTGACATATCAGGGCCTGCGATGCCAGATGCGCTGGCATGGCGAAGTGCTGCCTACGGCCCCTGCACCCATTTGCGGCCTTCCTGCCGCCAGAAACGCGGTTCGACGCCATTCGCCCTGCTCAGCACACGCCAGCTGGCGCGCGCGCCGTCGATCGTGTCCGCATCGAAGAAGTAGAAGGCCCGGTCGAATGCCAGCGCCGCGTCGCGCCACACCCCGTCGGCCAGCGCGATATGCCGCGCGCCATTGGTGGCATCGCAACTGGCGCTCAGCAGGATCGGCTGATGCGCCGCGCCGCCTTCATCCGCCTGTCCATGGGCCAGAAAACTGTCCGGCGGACCGGCCCAAAACCCCTGCGAAATGCGCGCCAGCCGCTCCGGCTGCTGCGCCACCACCAGCAGCCGCGCGCCCATGGCCAATATGCGGCCCGCAATGGCGGGCAGCACCTGATCCACGGGATCGCGACTGAGCTGGTAGAAGTCGACCTGCATCGCGGTGCGATCAGCCCTCGAACCGGTCGGCGACCAGTCGGTCGATCAGGCGCACGCCGTAACCGGTCGCGCCCTTGTCCCATGTCGCGCCGGGCTTGTCGGCCCACACCATGCCCGCAATGTCGAGATGCGCCCATTTCACGCCGTCTTCGATGAAGCGTTTGAGGAACTGCGCGGCGGTGATCGACCCGGCATAGCGCGGCCCGATATTCTTCATGTCCGCAATCGGGCTGTCGATCAGCTTGTCATAGGCGGCCGACAGCGGGAAACGCCACAGCGGGTCGCCCGCCGCCTGCCCCGCCGCGATCAGATCATTCGCCAGATCATCGTCGTTGGAAAAGATTCCCGCATATTCATTGCCCAGCGACACGATCATTGCGCCGGTCAGCGTGGCAAGGTCGACGATCACTTCGGGATTATAGGTCCGCTGTGCCCATGTCAGCGCGTCGCACAGCACCAGGCGCCCTTCGGCATCGGTGTTCAGCACCTCGATCGTCTGGCCCGACATGGACGTCACGATGTCGCCGGGGCGCTGCGCATTGCCGTCGGGCATATTTTCGACCAGCCCGCAAATGCCGACCACGCGGGCCTTCGCCTTGCGCCCGGCCAGCGCCTTCATCGCGCCCGCAACGGCGCCAGCGCCCCCCATGTCCCACTTCATGTCTTCCATGCCGGCACCGGGCTTCAACGAAATGCCGCCGGTGTCGAACGTCACGCCCTTGCCCACGAAAATGACCGGCTTTTCCGCCGCGCCGTCGGTGCCGTCCCATTCCATGGCCAGCAGGCGCGCTTCGCGCGCGCTGCCCTGCGCCACGCCCAGCAGCGACCCCATGCCCAGCTCTTCCATCGCCGCCTTGTCCAGCACGGTGATCTTGACGCCCAGATCGGCCAGATGCCGGCACCGTTCCACGAAACTTTCGGGATACAGGATGTTGGCCGGTTCCGACACCAGTTCGCGGGTGAAGGCGACGCCCTGCGCCACCGCGGCGCGCCTGTCCCATGCCGCCTGCGCATCGGCAGCGACCAGCGTCACGGTCTTCAGCGTCGGCTTCGCCTTTTCGGGCTGACGCGTGCGATAGGTGTCGATGCGCCAGCTGCGCAGCCACGCCCCGAACGCCAGCTGCGCCGCCTGATCCGCCGTCGCGCCGGTCGCAAATTCGACCGCCACATGCGCCGCGCCGCTATTGTTGAGCTTCGCGGTCAGCGCCGCGCCCGCCTTTTCATAATCCAGTTCGGTCCCCGCGCCCACGCCCAGCAACACTATGCGCTGCGCCGTGCCGCCTTCATCCGCGAAGCTTTCGAAGCTGGTGCCCGCTTCCCCGGTGAAACGCGATGCCGCCGCGCCCGCCAGCAGGGTCGATGCGGCAGCCAGCGGCAGCGCGTCGAACCCCTTGGACACGATGATGGCCAGCGTGTCGGCGTCGGGACGGGTGGGGCTGAACTGAATATCCATGGGGGGTTTGTCCTCTTTGGGTTTTGGGCGGGGTCCGCTCTGTTGTCGTTCAGATAGTGCGGCTTTCCCCGTCTGGCAAAGCCGTTCGACCGATTTCGCGTCAAAGAAACGAGACGGGCAATTGCCCACGGGGCCGCTGTGCGATAGGCGGGACAGCAATATGCGCCTGTCGATGAGGCACCACTGCTTGCAAAACGCCCTTTTACCCTGTTCCTTCCGCGCCGCATTGCTGGCCGGCGCCGCGCTTGCCGCCGCGCCGCACGCCGCGCTGGCGCAGCAGCTGAACGAACCCGCCGCCCCGATCAGCGCGCCCGACGCGCCGGTGCCCGACAGTGACGATCAGATCGGCTTCGCCGCCGACGCGCTGCAATATGACAGCAACAGCGAAACCGTGACCGCCGACGGCAATGTGCAGTTGCTGCGCGAAGGCAACCGGCTGCGCGCGGACAAGGTCGTGTGGGACCGCAATAGCGGCAAGGTGGAGGCGCAGGGCAATGTCTCCATCATCGATGCCGACGGTAACGTCGCCTATGGCGACCGGTTCGACGTTACCGACACGCTGAAGGACGGCACCGTCGACAATATGCTGCTGGTCCTGCAATCCGGCGGCCGCCTTGCATCGGTCAAGGGGACGCGGGTCAACGGCGTCTATACGCTCAACCGCGCCACCTATACCGGCTGCGCGGTGGAGGATCATGACGGCTGTCCCAAGGAACCGACGTGGCAGATCAACGCGGTCAAGGTCATCTACGACCCCACCCGCGAACGGGTGACCTATACGAACGCGAATGTCGAACTGTTCGGCCTGCCGCTCATCCCCCTGCCCGGCCTGTCGCACCCGGTGGGCGAAGGCGGCGGCAGCGGCCTGCTGGTGCCCAACCTGCGTTACGACCGGAATAACGGGCTGGAAATCGCGCTGCCCTATTATTTCAAGCTGGCGCCCAATCGCGACGTCACCGTCACGCCGCATGTCTATTCGGGCGTGCTGCCGATGCTGGAAAGCAATTACCGGCATCTGTTCGACCGGGGCGCCTTCTCGATCACCGGCTATGCCACCTATGGCCGACGCGTGGGCATTGGCGACGAAGATATTTCCGCCAACGCGCAAAAGGATATTCGCGGCTATATCGACGCTACCGGCAAGATGCAGCTGTCGCCCGAATGGAGCCTGGACGGGTCGATTCGCGCCGCGACGGACCGCACTTTCCTGCGCCGTTACGACATCAGCCGCGAAGATCGGCTGCGTTCGACTCTGGGCGCGCAGCGGATCGGCGAAAACAGCTATTTCTCGATTCGCGGCTGGGCGGTGCAGACCCTGCGTCAGGGCGATTCGCAGGGGCAGACCCCGATCGCCCTGCCCGTCATCGATTACCGTCTGCGCATGAATGACCCGCTGCTGGGCGGCGTGCTGCAACTTCAGGCCAATACGCTGGCCATCACCCGCAGCCATGGGCAGGATACGCAGCGCGCCTTTGCCGCCGCCGAATGGAATCTGCGCACCCTGACCGGCATGGGTCAGGAAGTCACCTTCACCGGCTATCTGCGCGGCGACGTCTATCACAGCAGCGACAATGGCCTGACGTCGGTCGTCAGCTATGCGGGCGATCCGGGCTGGCAGACGCGCGGCATTGCCGCGGCAGCGGTCGATGTCCGCTGGCCCTTCATGGGCGAAGCCTTTGGCGGCGTGCAACGCATCGCCCCGCGGGTCCAGATCGTCGCTTCGCCAAAGATCGCCAACCTGTCCATGCCGAACGAAGACGCCCGCGCCGTCGATCTGGAAGACAGCAATCTCTTCGCGCTCAACCGTTTTTCGGGCTATGACCGGTTCGAGGACAGTTCGCGCATCACCTACGGCCTCGAATATAGCCTCGACCTCCCCAATTTCTCGCTTCAGAGCAATATCGGGCAAAGCTATCGCCTTGAAAGCCGCGAAAGCATCCTGCCCGACGGCACCGGTCTGTCCGATCGCATGTCCGACATCGTCGGCCGCACCACCATCCGGTACAAGGATTTCATTGCCTTCACCCACCGGTTCCGGCTGGACAAGGACAGCCTTGCCGTGCGCCGAAACGAAATCGACACGACGGTCGGCAGCAAGAAAACCTATGTCATGGCGGGCTATCTGCGCCTGAACCGCGATGCCAATTTCGGGCTGGAAGACCTGCAGGACCGCGAAGAAATCCGGCTGGGCGCCCGCGCCCAGTTCGCGCGTTTCTGGTCCGTTTTCGGATCGACCGTCATCGACCTGACCGACGCGCAGGAAGATCCGATCAGCCAGGCCGACGGTTTCGACCCCGTCCGCCATCGTCTTGGCTTTGCCTATGAAGATGATTGCCTGACGCTCGGCTTCACCTGGGTCCGCAGCTATCAGACCAATGGCGACGCGCGAAAGGGCAACGGTTTCCAGCTACGGCTAGCTTTCCGCAATATTGGCATATAAGGAACAGGCTCCCGCATCCCCCGTCAGGGCCGGTTAAGGCGGACTGGCGCATCAGGTGCCGTCCGTATTGGAGATTATTGCCGACGATGCTGTCTGTCGTTTCCTCGCCCAAAACTTTTTCGCATGGCGTCCGCGCCGGGCTTCGCACCCTGTTCCTGTCGTCGGCGCTGATCTGCGCCGGTGCCCAGCCGGTCATGGCCCAGATGGTCGATGACGATGGCGGCGTCGCCACGCAACAGCTCAATCTGCCAAAAGACGTGACCGTCTTTGGCAAGAGCGACCCCAATGTGCGCAAGGCGACGGCCATCGTGAACAGCCGGATCATCACCGGCACCGACGTGGACCAGCGCCTTGCCCTCATCGTCACCGCCAATGGCGGCAAGGTGTCGGACGAGGAAAAGGAACGGCTGCGCGTACAGGTGCTGCGCAACCTGATCGACGAAACGCTCCAGATTCAGGAAGCCGCCGCGAACGACATCAAGATCGATCCGGCCGAAGTGCAGCAGAGCTATGAGCGCGTCGCGGCCAATTTCCGCCAGTCGCCGACGCAGTTCGACGGCTATCTGCGCCAGCAGGGCAGCTCCGCCGCCAGCATCAAGCGCCAGATCGAGGGCGAACTGGCGTGGAGCCGCCTGCTCCGCCGCAATATTCAGCCCTTCATCAACGTGTCCGAAGATGAAGTGAAGGCCAAGGTCGATCAGCTGAACGCCGCCAAGGGCAGCGACGAATATCGCATCGGCGAAATCTATCTTCAGGCGACACCGGAAAATCAGCAACAGATCGTTGCCAACATGCGCAACATTCTGGAACAGATTCAGAAGGGCGGCAGCTTCCCGGCCTATGCCCGGCAGTTTTCCGAAGCATCGACCGCATCGGTCGGCGGCGATCTTGGCTGGGTGCGTCCCGGCCAGCTGCCGCCCGAACTGGCGCAGGCCGCGGCCGAAATGCAGGTCGGGCAGATCGCCGGGCCGATCCCCGTCGCGGGCGGCGTGTCGCTGCTGTATGTGATGGACAAGCGCAAGGTGCTGACCGCCGATCCGCGCGACGCGCTGCTCAGCCTCAAACAGCTGTCGGTCATGTTCCCCAAGGGCACGACGCAGGATCAGGCGGGGCAGAAGGCCGCCGCTTTCGCCGCCGCGGTCAAGGAAATCAAGGGCTGCGGTCAGGCCAATGATGTCGGCACGAAAATCGGCGCGGATGTCGTGGACAATGACAATGTGAAGGTACGCGACCTGCCGCCGCAGTTGCAGGATATTCTGCTCAACCTTCAGGTCGGCGAATCGACCCCGCCCTTCGGTTCGATCAACGACGGCGTGCGCGTCCTCGTGGTCTGCGGCCGCGACGATCCGCAATCGGCCAACGCGCCCAATGCGGAACAGATCATGGCGCAGATGGAGGAAGAACGGGTCAACAAGCGGGCACGCATCTACCTGCGCGACCTGCGTCGTGACGCGGTGATCGAATATAACTGACGCCGTGCCTCTTTCGCCCTTTGCGGTGTCGCTGGGCGATCCCGCCGGGATCGGACCGGAAATCGTCGCCAAAAGCTGGGTCATGCGCGAAGCGCGCGGCCTGCC
>NZ_JBMDWL010000052.1:0-48072 GCF_048594625.1 Sphingobium sp. | reverse complement strand
GCCATCCTGCCGCACATCCAGCAGGGGCAGCGCATCGACGCTGATCCCCACTTCCGCCAGCATCAGCGCGATGGCGTGGGCATTGGCGCGCGCGGCCGCAATGGCGCTGGAAGGGGCGAGGTCATACAGCCGGTCGAACGCCGCGCCGGATGGGAAGGCGGGCCATATCGGCGGTTGCATCCGCGCCACCCGCCCACCTTCCTGATCGATCATGATCAGCAGATCGTCGCGCCCGTGCAGCGCCCGCAGATCATCCGTCAGCGCGCGCAGTTGCGCATGGTCGGCGACATTACGCTTGAACAGGATATAACCGGCCGGATCGGCCTCCGCGAAAAAAGCGCGCTCGTCCGCGGTCAGGGTTTCGCCGGACAGTCCGAAGATAACGGGTTTCATGACGGCGATGGTAGCGGGACGATGCGACCTTGTCGAAGGACTTCGTCGCCCTCATCCCACTATGGTCAATTCACCACCATGCAGCTTTCGCCCGCGACCTTCAGCTTGCCGCAGATCGTGCTGGCCTCTCCCCCCGCGCCGGCGCGCAGCCGATATACCGTGCCGCCGCCAACCTGCGCAGGCTCCACCGTCATGGCCAGCGGGGCCAGATAGGCAAAGCGCTTGGACAGTTTCGTCCAGGCGTCCTTCGCCCCCGACGCGCTGCCATAGGCGCCCAGCTGGATCATCGCCCCGCCCCTGGTGGGGGCAGGCGCAGCCTTGGGCGCGGCGGCGGTTTCATCGGCCACCTTGGCGGACACGCTCTGCGACGGCTTGCCCGGCGCCGCGGCCGCAGCGGCGGCAGGCGCCGGGGCGGTCTTGGCGATCGGCGCTTCGGGCACGCGGCTGGGGTCGATCCGACCGTCACGCGCCACGCCTTCGCTCGCGGCAAAGCTCGCATCGCCTTCGCCGTCGAATTTCTTGGCGTCGGCTTCATTGGCGGCGATCTTGTAACCATCGGTCGGCGCGGCGATCAGCTGGCCTTCACCCGCGCCGCCTGCACCATTGCGGTTCTGCATCCACCAGACGCCCGCCACCACCGCACCGATCAGCGCCAGACCCAGCAGGATCAGCCCCAGCAAACGCAGCGGCGAAATGCTTTCCTCCGCTTCGTCGTCGATGGCCGGTTCCAGCCAGGGCAGACGATCCTCATCGTCCAGATCCAGTCGTCCGCGCGCATAATCGCTCATGGTATTCAGCGCCTCACTGCATTTCCGTCAGGGCCGCAACGCCCATCAGCGCCAGACCGTTGCGGATAATCTGCCCTATTCCTTGCGCGAGGAAAAGCCGCGTCGCGGTCAACGCCGGATCGTCGACCAGGATGACGCGCGCGCGCGGATCGTCATTGCCCATATTCCACCATCCATGGAAGGCGGATGCCAAGTCGTTGAGATAGAAGGCGATACGATGCGGTTCACGCGCCTGCGCAGCACCTTCCACCACGCGGGGGAACTGCGCGGCGAGCTTCACCATATTCAGCTCCGCCGTCCCAAGAAGGGACAGGTCGGCCGCTGGCAGGTCGATCCCCGCCTCCTGCGCGCGCCGCCCCAGCGATGAAATCCGCGCATGGGCATATTGCACATAGAATACCGGATTATCCTTGGACGCTTCCACCACCTTGGCGAAATCGAAGTCCATCTGCGCGTCGGCCTTGCGCGTCAGCATGGTGAAGCGGACGACATCCTTGCCCACTTCCTTCACCACATCGGCCAGCGTCACGAAATTGCCCGCGCGCTTGGACATCTTCACCGGCTCGCCATCGCGCAGCAGGCGGACCATCTGGATCAGCTTGACGTCGAACCGCGCCTTGCCTTGCGTCAACGCGGCGACGGCAGCCTGAATCCGCTTCACCGTGCCCGCATGGTCCGCGCCCCAGATGTCGATCAGCTGGTCGGCGGCCTGCGCCTTCTGGTAATGATAGGCCATGTCGGCGCCGAAATAGGTCCACGCCCCGTTCGATTTCTTGATCGGCCGATCCTGATCGTCCCCGAACTTGGTGGAACGGAACAGCGGCAACTCCACCGGCTCCCAGTCGTCGGGCAGTTCGCCCTTGGGCGCTTCCAGCGTACCGTCATAGACCAGATCATGGGCGCGCAGCCACGCTTCGGCCTGTTCCGGCTTGCCCGCCGCCTGCAATTCGGCCTCCGAAGAGAAGATGTCGTGATGAATGCCCAGCAGCGCCAGATCGCTGCGGATCATGTCCATCATCTTCGCCACGGCAAAGGTGCGGAAGGTGACGATCCATTCGGCCTCCGGCGCATCGACGAAGCGGTCGCCATATTCGTCCGCCAGCGCCTGTCCTACCGGCACCAGATAATCGCCCGGATACAGGCCTTCGGGAATGTCGCCGACATCCTTGCCCAGCGCCTGCGCGTAACGCAAATGCGCGGACCGGGCCAGCACGTCCACCTGCCCGCCTGCATCGTTGATATAATATTCGCGGGTCACCTTGTGCCCGGCATATTCCAGCAGCGTGGCGAGCGCATCGCCCACCACGGCGCCGCGACAATGGCCCATATGCATCGGGCCGGTCGGGTTGGCCGACACATATTCGACGTTGACGGTCACGCCCTGCCCGAAGTCGGAACGGCCATAATCGTGGGCATCGGCATGGATCGCGGCCAGTTCGGCGCGCCATGTCGGATCGGTCAGCGTCATGTTGATGAAGCCCGGCCCGGCGATGGTCGCGCTTTCGACTTCGTCCAGCGCCTGCAATTTCGTCACGATCGCTTCGGCCAGCGCGCGCGGATTGGTGCCTGCGGGCTTGGCCAGCACCATGGCGGCGTTGGTGGCCAGGTCGCCATGGCTGGCATCGCGCGGCGGTTCGACCGTCACGGGCTTGCGATTGAGACCGGCGGGCAATGTGCCCTCGGCCTCCAGCGCGTCGAGCACGGCGTCGAGATGGGCGGTAAAACGGGTGTAAAGAGACACGGGGCAATTCCTCGAAAAGCTTATAGACCCGTTCGGGCTGAGCCTGTCGAAGCCCCGTTCTTTTCAGAAGTACGGCCCTTCGACAAGCTCAGGGCGAACGGAATGATAGGTTCGCTCTTAACGGGTAGCGTTATATCGGAGCTGATCCTGGGTCAGGTTGAAACCCACGAGCAGTTCGAAACTGGTCCGCTGCAACGCCGCCTTGACGTCGGGCTGCGCAATGGGATCGATCGCGGCGTCGGCATCGCCCGCCTTGCGCTTCTGCGTGATCTTCTGCTGGATGTCGGCGGGCAGCGTGGCGGCGGCCTTGTCCACATAGGAACCGGCCTTCGCCTGCGCGCTGGCGCGATAGTCGCCCGCCGCAAAGTTCAGCGTCACCTGCCCCACGCGCTTGGCGATCACGGCATTGCCGCCGCGCACCACGGCGGAGAAATAGGGCAGCGTCACCTGCCGCGCGGCCGTCGCATCGCTGCGCCGCGCGTCCACGGTAAAGGTCGCCTCGGTATAGAATTGCGCGCCATCGGCGCAGGTCGACCGCAAATTGGTGATGTTCGCCACCACGTCGATCGACCCCGCATCGGTCCGGCCGGGCGCGGTGAACAGCGTGACGTCGCCGGTCTGCGCCGGGATCGCGGCCGCCGGGCAGGCCGACCGCACCGCCACGATGCCGCCCGTCGCGTCGATCTCACCCCGGCGCGAACAGCCCGCCAGAGCGAGGGCAAGCATGGCAGTCACGGCGATATGAGACGATTTCACTGGCAGATATTCCTTCGCGCGGGCCACATGGGCCGGAAGCTTTGCGCTTCCTTATCCATCCGCCGCCCCCCACGCAACCGCCCACGCAACCGTAAGGAAGCGGCTTTCATCCGGCGCCACATTGTCCTAAGCGCCTTTACCTATGACGCACGCGCCCACCGCCCGCCCGCCGATGAAGCTCCTGATCGCCGCCCCGCGCGGCTTTTGCGCCGGGGTGGATCGCGCCATCATCATCGTGGAAAAGGCGATCGAGGCCTATGGCGCGCCGGTCTATGTCCGCCACGAAATCGTCCACAACAAATATGTCGTCGACGGGCTGAAGGCCAAGGGCGCGATTTTCGTGGAGAGCCTGGATCAGGTGCCCGACGGCGTGCCGGTCGTCTTTTCGGCGCATGGCGTGCCAAAGGCGGTGCCTGCCAAGGCGGAACAGCGTGGCCTCTCCTATCTCGACGCCACCTGCCCGCTGGTCAGCAAGGTCCATCGTCAGGCCGAACGGCAGGTCGATGCCGGTCGTCACATCCTGTTCATCGGGCATAAGGGCCATCCCGAAGTCATCGGCACCTTCGGACAGGTGCCGGACGGCACGATGACCCTCATCGAAACGGTCGAGGATGCAGAAGCATTCGCGCCTGCCGACGCCGACAATCTCGCCTTCCTGACGCAGACCACCCTGTCGGTGGACGACACCGCCGCCATCGTGGCGACGCTGCACCGGCGCTTCCCGTCCATCTCCGCGCCCAAGGGAGAGGACATCTGCTACGCCACGTCGAACCGGCAGACTGCGGTCAAGGCGATCGCCCCGCAATGCGACGCGCTTTACGTCATCGGCGCGCCCAACAGCTCCAATTCGCTGCGCCTTGTCGAGGTCGCTGAACGCGAAGGCACCCCCGCCCGCCTGATTCAGCGCGCCAGTGAAATCGATTTCGACTGGCTGGAAGGTGTCAACACACTGGGCCTGACCGCCGGCGCCTCCGCCCCCGAAATATTGGTGCGCGAAGTGGTCAACCGGATCGCCGAACGCTTTACCGTGGCGGAAGAACAAGTCGAAACCGCGAAGGAAAATATCGCCTTCAAACTGCCCCGTGGACTGGAGACCGCCTGAACCATGGCCGTCTATACCCATGTCCCCGCCGAAGAGATCGACGCTTTCCTCACCCGTTACGACGCCGGACGGCTGGTATCGGCCAAGGGCATCGCCGAAGGCGTCGAAAACAGCAATTACCTGCTCGAAACCACCGGTCATGACGGTTCGGGCCACCGCTATATCCTGACCCTCTATGAAAAGCGGGTGGACGAAGCGGACCTGCCCTTCTTCATGGACCTGCTCGATCATCTGGGTGCACGCGGCTGCCTCGTCCCCCGTTTCATCGCCGACCGGGACGGTCAGCGTCTCCAGCAGCTGTCGGGCCGCCCAGCCTGCCTGATCGAATTTCTGACCGGCATTTCCGTCACCGAACCCACGCCCGGACAGGCGCGCGCCGCTGGCGTGGCGCTGGGCGAACTGCACCGGGCGGCGCAGGGCTTCACCGGCGAACGGCGCAATGCGCTCGACAAGGCAGGCTGGCACGCGCTGGCGGCCAGATGCGGCGACGATTTCGACCAGATCGCGCCGGGCCTGTCCGCCCGCGTTACGCAAGAACTCGCCTTCCTCGACGCGCACTGGCCCGCCAGCCTGCCGCGCAGCGTCATCCATGCCGATCTGTTCCCCGACAATGTGCTGATGCTGGGGGAAGAGGTGACCGGCCTCATCGACTTTTATTTCAGCTGCACCGACATCCGCGCCTATGATCTGGCTGTCACGCACAGCGCATGGTGTTTCAGCAATGATGGCGCGACATGGTTTGGCGACCGCGCGACCGCGATGGGCGCTGGCTATGCGCAGGCCCATGGCCTGACCGAAGCGGAACGCGCCGCCTTCCCGATCCTGTGCCGGGGCGCGGCGCTGCGCTTCCTGCTGACCCGCGCTTATGACTGGATCAATACGCCCGCCGATGCGCTGGTGACGCGCAAAGACCCGCTCGCCTATCTGCGCCGCCTCGATTTCTACGCCAGCGCCGATCCGGCGGACCTGCTGGGCGCATGAGCCACCTTCCTCAGGTAGACATTTTCACCGACGGCGCGTGCAAGGGCAATCCGGGTCCGGGCGGCTGGGGCGCGGTACTGCGCTTTGGCGAAAAGGAAAAGGAAATTTCCGGCGGCGAAGCGCAGACCACCAATAACCGCATGGAAATGATGGCTGCGGTCGAAGCGCTCAATACGCTCAAGAAACCCTGCCGGGTCACGCTCTACACCGACAGCAAATATGTCATGGACGGCATCACCAAATGGGTGTTCGGCTGGCAGAAAAAGGGCTGGAAGACCGCCGACAACAAGCCGGTCAAGAATGTCGAAATCTGGCAGGCGCTGGTTCAGGCGGCCGCCCGGCACAAGGTGACATGGCAATGGGTCAAGGGTCATGCCGGCCACCCCGAAAACGAACGCGCAGACGCGCTGGCCTGCGCCGCGGCGGAAAGTTTCCGCGCATCGTCGCGTCCGGCATAAACCGCCTGCTGCGATTAAGACATAATGACCGATTGTCGCAGCGGGACAGGATCATATCCTTCCGCTTCCGCTGCGAATCGTTTTTGCGCATCGTCCCGATCGGATTGGATCGGTGTATTCGCTGAATGTCTTTCGATTGCCGGATTTTGCGCGCGCTGATCTGTTCCAGATGACTTCCAAATGCTCTAGAAACCCCGGCATGATCCGTTTCACGCCCATCTTCGCCTTCGCCCTCGTCACCGCCTGCTCCAGCCCGCCCTCTCAGCCGGATAATAGCTTGCAGGTCAGCGCCGGTGGGACGAACCTGCCCGTCATCATCCGCACCGCCAGCGGCGCCCGCCGTTTCGACGTGGAGGTCGCCGCCACACTGCAGGAACAGGAAAAGGGGCTGATGTTCCGCAAGGAACTGGCCGACGACGGCGGCATGATCTTCCCGATGGAACCGCCCAGAACAGCCAGTTTCTGGATGAAGGACACGCTCATCCCGCTCGACATGCTGTTCATCCATACCGACGGCACGATCGCTTTTCTGAAAAGCGAGGCGCAACCCTATGCCCGCGAACCGGTATCGGCCGGGGTACCGGTGGCGGCCGTGCTGGAACTGCGCGGCGGGCGCGCGGCGGCGCTCGGCATCAGGGAAGGCGACCGGGTCAGTTGGGGCGGATGCGCCGTCCCGGCGGAAAAGCGCACGACCGACCTGAATTTCTGTCCGGCCAGCTAAGTTAAGGCGACATCTTCCTTGCCCCGCCCCGTCACAGCGGCTAAGCGCTGGCGCATGGGAATCCTGGCTAACATCTTCACCTGGTGGAATGGCGCCACCTTCGGCACCTGGCTCTTCACGGCTCGCAAGGGCACGAAAGTGGGCGAGGATCATCAGGGCAATGTCTATTATGAAGGCGGCACCGACCCCAATGGCCTGACGCGCCGCTGGGTGATGTACAAGGGCGCGAATGACGCCAGCCGCGTTCCGGCCGAATGGCATGGCTGGCTGCATCACTCGATCGAGGGTGCGCCCGAAAGCTTCCTGCCGCCGCCGCGCATCTGGGAAAAGGAATTCACCCCCAACGCGACCGGCACCGCCAACGCCTATCGCCCGTCCGGCGCGCTCGAAAAGGGCGGCCAGCGCCAGAAAGCGACCGGCGACTATGAAGCGTGGAGCCCCGACGCGGCATGACCCGGCGTCCGGCGGGGGTTTTCCCGCCGATCCTGTCCCTGCTGCCTGCCCTGCCCTGCGCGCTGATGCTCGCGGCATGCGGCAGCAATGAAGCCCCGACCGAAAATCAGGGCGGCCCGGTAAAGGTGGAGGGCACGCCGATCCAGAGCGCCGGCAACGGCGCCCTGCCCGGCACCCCGATGGCAGAGCGCACCGCCGTCATCGGCCTGCTCAACAAGCGCAACGGCCTGACCCGCGACCTTACCATGAAACCGGGCGAAGCGCTGCGCGTGGGCGACGCCATCGTGCGGCTGCAAGCCTGCGAAACCAGTGCGCCATGGGAAAATGTGCAGGAAACCGGCGCTTTCGTCCAACTGGACGTGCGCAGCAGCGCCGACGGCAAATGGCGGCGCAACTTTTCCGGCTGGATTTTCCGCGAACGACCCGACCGCAATGTCGTGCAGCACCCGGTCTATGACGTCTGGGTCAGAAGCTGCGCGATGGAATGGCCCGAAACCGGTCCCGACACGATCAAGCTGGGCGGCAAGGGCGAACCGGTCGCCGCTTCGCCCGCTAGCGGCGCGAACGCCAGTTCGGCCGGTGGTCCCGAACCGGCCGCCAGCACGCCGTCGACCCCGGCGCCCAGCACCACGCCCCCGGTCGCCGCGCCCAGCAACTGAAGATAGTCGCGCTGGCTGATTTCGATTGCGCCCAGACTGCGCAGATGATCGGTCATGAACTGGCAATCGAGCAGGGTGAAGCCGCCGACGCGCATCCGCGCCACCAACCATGCCATCGCGACCTTCGACGCGTCGGTCCGCCGCGACACCATGGATTCGCCGAAAAAGGCACGGCCCAGCGCCACGCCATACAGTCCGCCGACCAGTTCATCGCCCTCCCAAACCTCGATGGAATGGGCAAAGCCGTTTTCATGCAGATGGCGATAGGCGGCCTCTATCTGATGGTTGATCCAGGTCGACGGGCGATCGGGCGCGGATTCGGCGCATAGCGCCAAGATCCTGACAAAGGCGCGGTTCGCGGTGACCCGAAAATGGTCGCGACGCAGCCTTTTGGACAGCGAGTGAGACAGATGAAAGCCATCGAGCGGCATGATCGCCCGCCGCTTCGGCTCCACCCAATAAACCTCTGCCGCTTCCCGGTCGTCGGCCATGGGGAAGACGCCGATGGAATAGGCCTGAAGCAGGACGAGCGGATCGATCAACATTGTGCGTCACGATAGGCAGGCCGGACGAAAGGGGAAAGCCCCTCCGCCCTTTTGCCCGTTTGCTCGTCCGACTGTCTCACTCCCTGTCTCAGGGGCTGTTCGGCGTGCGCAAGTCCACGCATTTCCAACGCGGAACAGCGCCCTATTTGAGCAGGCTCTGCTGCCAGAACATCAGGCTGGTCCAGAACTGATAGTCCTGATTGACCTTCTTGGCGAAGCCATGGCCTTCATCCTGACCCAGCAGGTGCCAGGCCATGCCGCCCTTGTCCCGCACCGCCTTCACCATCTGGTCGGCTTCGCTGGCGGGCACGCGCGGATCATTGCCGCCGGTCACGACCATCAGCGGCAGGTTCAGTTTCGCCACGGAGGTCAGCGGAGAGATTTCCATCAGCTTGGCACGCTGCTTTGCATCGCGTTCATCCCCATATTCGACGCGGCGCAGGTCGCGGCGATAGCTTTGGGTATTTTCAAGGAAGGTCACGAAATTGGAGATGGCGACCACGCAATTGGCGGCCTTCAGCCGCGCGCCATATCGGATCGCGACGGCATAGCACATATAGCCGCCATAGCTGCCGCCGGTTTCGGCAAAGCGCGTGGCATCGAGCGCCGGGTCTTTTTCCAGCACGTCGAGAAAGGCGCCGATGTCCTTCACCGAATTCTCCCGTTTCCACGGGCCATTGTCCATGCTGACGAAGCTCTTGCCGTAACCCGACGATCCCCGGACATTGGGGAAGAAGATGGCGATGCCCAGTTCGTTGATCAGATAATTGTTGCGACCAAGGAAGGTCGGCTGCGACTGTCCTTCCGGTCCGCCATGGATATTGACGATCAGCGGCCGCTTACCGGGGAATTTCGCGGGATCGGGGCGATAGAGGAAACCCGACACGCTGGTCCCGTCGAAACTCTTCACCTCCACCAGTTCCGGTTCGACATTTTTCGTGACGTCGAGGCCGCCTGTCTCACTGGTTGTCCAGCGGGCGACCGCCAGCGTTTTCGGATCGACGGAAAAGGCGTCCGCCGCGCTCTTGGCCGATGTGACGCTCAGGCCAATGTCGCCCCATGGCGCGATATGAATATTGCCCATCTGGCCCGCAGGCAGGCCATCGACGGTGCGCGCCTTGCCGCTCCTGACGTCCAGCAGCTTTAGCCGGGCGACGCCTGCTTCATTGACGATATAGGCAATCCAGCTGCCGTCGGGCGCGATGTCGAAAGCGTCCACATCCCATTTCGGTTCGGGCGCGACCGCGCGAAAGGCGCCGCTGCGCAGATCCACGGTGCCGAGGCGCAGAAATTCGCTGCCCTCATCCGACGTCACCCACAATGTGCCGTCCGCGGCGAAATCCGCACCGCCATAGGCAATGGCTTTCCTGTGATCGCCAAGCGGGGCCAGCTTGCCCGATGCGAAGTCGAGCAGCCACAAATTGCTCTTCGTGATCGATTGATATTCGACCACGATCGCCTTTGCCTTGTCGGGCGAAAAGCCCGCAATCTGCCAGCCACCGCCCTTCACCTGCGCCACCAGCCGGTCGCTTTTGGGATTGCGCGGGTCCATGACATAAAGGTCGCTGTCCGCACCGTTGCGGCGGGTCGAACTATATCCGACCAGCGCGCCGTCATGCGACCATGCGCCAAATTCATTGCGGCTCTTGCCGTCGGTCAGCAGCGTCAGCATGCCGTCCTTCAACGTATAAAGCTGGAAAAACTCGCCGCCGCCGACATCCTTCATCACGACCATGACGTCGCCCCTGCCCGGCGCCCAGCTGGCCGCGCCGATCCGGTCGACCTCGAAACTCATTTGGGTGCGTGCGCCGCCGGGCGCCTTTACGCCATGCACCTGTGGCGTATTGCCGAACCGGGTGGTGATGAGCATCGACCTGTCGGCCGCGTTCCAGCCCTGAAAGGCGGCGGTGCGAAACTCCATATAGGGGCGGGTCTTGTCCGCCAGCGCCACCGGCACGGCGGGCATGCCGTCGGCGACAAGGGCGGCGGGCTTTTCCACCACCGCGTCCTGCGCGGATGCGGTGAAAGGCAGGGCAAGGGCGCAGGCAAGGACGGCGATCGGGATCGCAGACCGGTTCGGGACGGCGGACAGGCGGCGCATGGAATTTCCCCTCTTTTCCGTGATGATATGATGCAGGCTATGGCGCACACCGGCCGGTGGCAAGCGCGGCGAAAATCATGCCGCGAACGCATTGACTTGGCCCGCCTTCAGCCTAGCGTGCCGCCCCATGAAAATCCTGCCTCTGGCCTTCGCGCCCCTGCTCCTCGCCATCCCCGCCGCTCATGCCGCGCCCGATCCCGCCACCGGCCCCTATGCCGCCCGCATCGCAAAGGTGCTGAAGGCCACGCCGCTGATCGACGGGCATAATGACTGGCCCGAATCGCTGTCGGGCAAGGTCGGGGACAAGCGCTGGACGATTCCGCTCGACGCGCTGGACCCGTCGGTTTTCCACACCGACATCCAGCGGCTGCGCGCTGGCGGCGTGGGCGGGCAATTCTGGTCCGTGTGGGTATCGGCCGACCTGCCCGAAATGCAACAGGTAAAGGACACGCTGGAGCAGATCGACCTCGCCCACAGCTTTGCCCGGCGCTATCCCAAGGACTTCGCCTTCGTCACTACCGCCGCGCAGATGCGCGCCGCGCACAAGGCCGGGCAGATCGGGTCGCTGCTGGGCGTCGAGGGCGGCGGGCAGATCGACGGCAGCCTCGCCGTGCTGCGCAATTATCGCGCTCTGGGTGCGGCCTATCTGACGCTGACCCATGCGCGCACCATCGGCTGGGCGGACAGCGCCACCGACAATCCGCAACATGGCGGGCTGACGAAATTCGGTGAGGCCGTGGTGCATGAACTGAACCGGCTCGGCATGCTGGTCGACCTCAGCCATGTCAGCGAAGACACAATGCTGGACGCGCTGCGCGTGACGAAGGCGCCGGTCATGTTTTCCCACTCCAATGCGCGGGCGATCTGCAATACGCCGCGCAACGTGTCGGACGCGGTGCTGAAACAGGTCGCGGCCAATGGCGGGGTGGTGATGGTGAATTTCGCGCCCGCCTATGTTTCCGAAGCCCGGCGCGTCTGGAGCGCGGCACGCAGCGCGGAAATCGCCCGCAATAACGCGCCGCCCTTTGGCGGTCTGTATATCGGCGATCCGGAAGGCGCGAAGAAGGCGCTGGCCGAGTGGGAAAAGGCGAACCCCGAACCGATGGTGACCATCTCTCAGGTCGCCGACCATGTCGATCATATCGCCAAAGTCGCAGGCGTCGATCATGTCGGCATCGGCAGCGATTTCGATGGTGTCGCATCCCTGCCGCAGGGGCTGACCGGGGTGCAGACCTATCCAGCGCTGCTCGCGGAACTGATGCGTCGGGGCTGGAGCGATGCCGACATCGCCAAGCTGGCGGGCGACAATGTGCTGCGCGTGATGGCAGCGGCGGAAAAGGTCGCGGCGGGCATGGCGGGTGAACCGGCGGGCAGCGCGACCGTGGCGTCGCTGGACGGCGCAGCGAAATGAAAAGCGACGGGCCGGGGCGATCTTACCCCGGCCGTTGTTTTTCAGATCGCCAGTGCGATCTGCGGCAGGCCGCGCAGGCGCCCCATGTCACGCTGTGGCGGGGCGCCGAACAGGCGGCGATATTCGCGGCTGAACTGCGACGGACTGTCATAGCCGACGCGGAAGCCCGCCTCCGCCGCGTCCAGCCGGTCGGCCAGCATCAGCTTGCGCGCTTCCTGCAAACGCAGTTGCTTCTGATATTGCAGCGGGGTCATGGCCGTCGCCCGGCGGAAATGATCGTGAAAGCTAGACACGCTCATCCCGGCCAGACCGGCAAGGCTGGACCCGTTGAACGGTTCGCGGAAATGCGCCTTCAGCCAGCCGATGGCGCGGGCGATCTGGCCGGTGCGGCTTTCCCCGCTGGCGATGGCGCGCACGATGCCGCCGCTCGGCCCGGTCATCAGGCGCACCAGCAATTCCCGCTCGATCAGTGGCGCCAGCAAGGGCGCGCTGTCAGGCTGGTCCAACAGGGCTGTCAGCCGCGTCGCCGCGTCCAGCAGTTCGGGCGTGATCGGGTGCAGCGACAGGGCGCTGCCTTCCGCCACCGGCGCGACGGGGGGCAATGATATGGCGATGTCGGACAGCAATGCCGAGTCCAGATAAAGGCAGAAGCAGAGATAGGGCGCATTCTCGCTGGCCTGCATCACCGTACCGGTGATCGGCAGGTCGAGCGAGGCGACCAGATAGCTGGCCGGACCATAGGACAGGACGCCGTCGCCCAGCATCACCTGCTTTACGCCCTGCGCGATGATGCAAAGCGCAGGGCGTTGCAGCATATGCACCGGTTCCCCCGCATGCGACCAGCGCACCAGCGTCAACCGGTCAATGGCGGTATCGATTATGCCATCATCCCCGGCATATCGGGCAATCTGCTGCGCCAATGGTTCGTGCGACATCAGCTATACTCCTTGCCCCTTCCATAATCGGGGCTGGTGCGACTGAACAGGTCGCATGCCATGATCTGGAATATCGTGCAATCTTCCTGCAAGGCCATTCTACCGCATGCGAGGTATGATGGCGCATTCATGACCCATCGGATCGACGGTCGATCCGCCGGACATGGAGACGACAATCATGGCTATCGAAAACAAGGTCATTGCCATCACCGGCGCCAGCAGCGGCATCGGCGAAGGTACAGCGCGGCTGCTGGCGGCGCGGGGCGCCAAGCTGATGCTGGGTGCGCGCCGTACCGATCGGCTGGCTGCGCTGGCCGACGAACTGAATGCGGCGGGCGGCACGGTCGCCTTCCGGTCGCTGGACGTCACCGACCCGGCGGACATGGAAGCTTTCATCGCCGCGACCGAAACGGAATATGGCCATGTCGACGTACTGATCAGCAATGCAGGCTTGATGCCGCTGTCCCGCTTCGACAGCCTGAAGGTGGACGAATGGGACCGGATGATCGACGTCAATATTCGCGGCGTGCTGCACGGGATAGCAGTCGCCCTGCCCCGGTTCAAGGCACAGGGAAGCGGCCATTTCGTCAAAATCTCGTCCATTGGCGGCTATCGCGTCTGGCCGACCTGCGGCGTCTATAGCGCCACCAAATATGCAGTGCGGGCGATTTCCGACGGGCTGCGCATGGAACATGACGATATTCGCGTGACCATCGTGTCGCCGGGCGTGGTCGAATCCGAACTGGCCAGCACCATCACCGAAGCGGGCGCCGCCGCCGCGATGGAGGATTTCCGTTCCATCGCCCTGACCCCGGACGCGATCGCCCGTGCCATCGCCTATGCCGTGGAACAGCCGGGCGACGTGGACGTCAACGAACTGATCGTGCGACCGGTGCGCACGATGGACTAACACCCTCAAGGTAAAAGGGCCGCTCCCTTTGGGCGGCCCTTTCTTTTTGCCGGTTGCTGGCCGATTAGTGGACGAAGCGCGCCACCACATCGCGATAGGATCGGCTGACCTTCACCTGCGCTCCGCTTTCCAGCACCAGGAAACATTCGCCATTGGTGTGGGGCTTGACCTGACGCACCTGGCTGAGGTTCACGATCGTGGAGCGATGGACGCGCTGGAAATTGCGCGGATCTAGCCGCTTTTCCAGATCCTTCATCGTTTCGCGCAGGATCAGCGAATTGTCGGCGGTATAGATGCACATATAATCGCCCGCCGCGTCGATCCGTTCGATCGAATCCACGTCGACGCGGAAGATCTGACCGCGGTCCTTGATGTTGATGAGCTTTTCGAAACGGCTGGAGGCCGGGGAATCATCGTCGGTGACGAAATCGCTCATTGCCTGCGGCGCGACTTCGGCCAGCACTTCGCGCAGCTTTTCCACTTCCTGCACCTGCCGCTTTTCGGACAGGCGCTGACGCACCCGGTCCAGCGCGTCGGCAAGGCGCCCTTCGTCCACCGGCTTCATCAGATAATCGACCGCCTGCGCCTCGAACGCGCGGATCGCATGGTCGCTATAGGCCGTGCAGAAGATGACGAGCGGCGGCTCCACCTCCATCAGGCCCTGCACAACGGAAAAACCGTCGAAGCCGGGCATTTGGATGTCGAGGAACACAAGGTCGGGTTTATGCGTCTTAATGGCACGGATGGCTTCGCGACCATTGGTGCATGTTTCGATGATTTCGACATCCTCATGCGCTTGGAGACGCAGCGCAAGGCCCTGAATAGCCAGGCTTTCGTCGTCGACGAGGATTGTTCTGATGGTCATGCGGCCACTTTCGATGTTTCATCCAGATTAAGCGGAATTTCGATCGTGACCGAAAATCCGCCCGGCGTGGAACGCGTTTCGAAGCTCTGTCGTTCCCCGAAGGCCTGAATTAATCGGTCCCGGATGTTCGGCAGGCCGATACCGGTCCCCTCGCTCATGGGAATGTGCGGTCGGGTTCCACCTTCATTCAATCCCGGCCCGCTGTCCGATACGACGATCCGGACATTTTCACCGGCAGGCTGCGCGCTGACCGAAATTTCCGCCCCTTCCTCCTTGGGCGTCACCGCATATTTGATCGCATTTTCCACCAGCGGCTGGAGCAGCAGCGAAGGCAGACGCGCCTTTGCGACCGCCGGATCGATGGTGAAGACCGGGCGCAGCCGATCTTCGAACCGCATCTTTTCGATCTCCAGATAGAGTTTGAGCGTCTCTATTTCCTGCTCGATCGTTACATGGGCAGTGGGTTCGTTGATCAACGTGTAGCGCAGGAAGGACGACAGGCGCGACAACATCGCATTGGCGCGATCGGTCTGTTTCAGCAGTACCAGCGTCGATATGCTGTTGAGCGTGTTGAACAGGAAATGCGGGTTCAGCTGGTATCGCAGCATTGCCAGCTGCGCGTTCGCCGCCTGATTTTCGAGCAGCAAAAGCTGGTCCGCCTGCTCCTCCACCGTCAGGTAGAAGTTGATGGCGTAATAGAGCGAAGACCATGCCCCCAGCAGCGTCATCGACAGGTAGAAAGCGCCGAGGAACAGTTGCAGCCCCGCCGTTTCACTCGCGCGGTTCTGGGTCGAAAATACCCATGCGTCGATGAAAGCGACCAGCGCCGCAGCGGCGACCACAGTGACGATCGACACGCCCCATGTCACGATGGGCCGCTTTTTCAGCAGGAAGCGGAACATGACCGCGATCAGCAACGTCACCGAATAGCCGCTGACGGTGGAAATCAGCACCGGCACCAGACTGGAAAGCGGCTGACCATTGGCGATGGTGGACGACCCGCGCAACAGGAATGCGCCGAGCCATCCCAGCGATTGCAGGTTCCAGAAAGCGCGATTCTTGTCAGCGAAAAAGGGCTGAGGCTGGATGCGGGGGACAGATACGGACATCGCAGCCAGACTTAGGCCATTTGCGCCGCCGGTCAAAGCCGCTTTGCAGACGGCCGACCCGTCGAATGTCAGGCGGCGACCGCGGGCTGATCCGCCATGGGGGTCACTTCGTCGGTGCACAGCCAGACGAGGTCGGAGAGTTCCAGCGTGCGGCCATCATGCGCCTGAATACCGATGGGAAGGATCGGCTGACCATCGCGACGGTCGGCCAGCACCTGACATGCGGGCGTACCACAACCCCATTTTTCGCCCCACTGGCGCAGCGCGATCATCGCCGGGGCCAACCCCTGCCCCTTTTCCGTCAGGCGATATTCGACCTTTCGCCGGTCGCACTGCATCGGTTCGCGCACCAATATGCCATTTTCGACCAGCCGGGCGAGCCGGTTGGCGAGGATATTGCGCGCGATGCCCAGCGTGGACTGAAACTCCTCAAAATGACGGATGCCCGACAGGGCGCCGCGCAGAATGAGGAAAGACCAGCGTTCGCCCATCATTTCCAGCGCGCTGGGGAGGGCACATTGTTCCAGGTCTTGGGCAAGATTATGTTTCATGGGTCTAATACATAGCGCAAAGCAACAGGCGTTGCAAAATCGTCGCCTTATTATCTGGATATGGGATTTTTTTGTTGCACGACAAGGGGCTTCCAACACAATCGGGAAACGATGCTACGCCAATATGAACTTGTCGAACGGGTAAAACGCTACGATCCGCAGGCGGACGAAGCGATGATCAACCGCGCCTATGTGTTTTCCGTCCAGAAGCATGGCAGCCAGAAGCGCGCCAGCGGCGACCCCTATTTCAGCCATCCGATCGAAGTCGCGGGGATTCTGACCGATTTCAATCTGGACGACCAAACCATCGTCACCGCCCTGTTGCACGACACGATCGAAGACACGCTGGTCACCTATGACGAGATAGAACAGGCGTTCGGCAAGGATGTCGCGCGCATGGTCGATGGCGTGACGAAGCTGTCGAAGATCGAGGCCATGTCTGAAAATGAGCGGGCGGCGGAAAATCTGCGCAAATTCCTGCTCGCCATGTCGGACGATATTCGCGTGCTGCTGGTGAAGCTGGCCGACCGGCTGCACAATATGCGCACGCTGCACTTCATCAAGAATCCCGACAAGCGTCGCCGCATCGCACGGGAAACCATGGACATCTATGCCCCGCTGGCGGAGCGGATCGGCATGTATGATTTCATGCGCGAAATGCAGTTGCTGTCATTCCGGGAAATCGAACCGGAAGCCTATGACAGCATCACCAGGCGGCTGGAACAGCTGAAGGAAGGCGGCCATGACAAGGTCGACCGGATCGGCGCGGAGCTGCAACTGCTGCTGGGCGGCCATGGCATGTCGGTTACCGTGTCGGGGCGCGAGAAACATCCCTATTCGATTTTCAAGAAGATGCAGGAACGCCATATCAGCTTTGAACAGCTGACCGACGTCATGGCTTTCCGCGTCATCACCGACAGCGTCGAGGATTGTTATCGCGCGCTGGGCGTGATCCACCGGACCTTCAAGATGGTGCCGGGCCGATTCAAGGATTATATCTCCACGCCCAAGCGCAACGGTTACCAGTCGCTGCACACCACCGTCATCCATCAGGATAATGCCCGCATCGAAGTGCAGATCCGCAGCCGCGAAATGCATAATGACGCGGAACTGGGGCTGGCGGCGCACTGGGCTTACAAACAGCGCGGCGACGCGACCGATCCCCATGCGGCATGGCTGCGCGATCTGGTTGAAATTCTGGAACAGAGCCAGGATGCGGACGAGCTGCTCGAACATACCCGCATGGCGATGTATCAGGACAGGATCTTCGCCTTCACCCCCAAGGGCGAACTGCATCAGCTGCCCAAGGGATCGACCCCGGTCGATTTCGCCTATGCGGTTCACACGTCGCTTGGCAACCAGACTGTTGGGGCGAAGGTCAACGGCCGCGTCGTGCCGCTGCGAACCAATCTTGAAAATGGCGATCAGGTCGAAATCCTGAAGTCGGAGGGGCAGGAGCCGCAACCGGGATGGTTGACCTTCGCCATCACGGGCAAGGCCCGCGCCGCGATCCGCCGCTATATCCGCCAGAAACAGCGGGGCGAGGAAATCAAGCTGGGCGAGAAGCTCTATGAAGAGATTGTCGGCCGCTTTTCCCCCGATCTGGCGAAAGAACTGGGCGACAAGGCGCTGACAGCCGCGATCAAAAGGCTGAAGCTGGAAGACCGCGCTTCGCTGATGGTGGCGATCGCGACCCATCGCCTGCTCGACAGCGAAGTGATGGAGGCGCTGGTCCCCGGCTCCACCAGCGCGGAAGGGCTGGAGGAAGCGCATCCGCGCCAGCATGAACCCGTGTCGATCCGCGGCCTGACGCCCGGCATCGCCTATAATCTGTCCGATTGCTGCCACCCGGTGCCCGGCGACCGGATCGTGGGCGTGCGGCGCACCGGCGAACCGATCGAAGTGCATACGATCGATTGCCGGTCGCTGGAGGTGGATCAGGATGACGACTGGGTCGACCTGAGCTGGGACAGCAAGTCGAAGGGCGGGACAGCCCGCCTGTCCGTCATCGTCAAGAACCAGCCCGGCGCGCTGGCCGCCGTCGCCAATGTATTCGGCGCGACCAAGGCGAACATCCTCAACCTGCAACTGGTGAACCGCGAAGGGCCTTTCCACACCGACATCATCGATCTGGAAGTCGCCGACGCGCAGCACCTGAATCGTATCCTTCAGGCGCTGCGCGCCATCGATGTGGTGGTGCAGGCGGACCGGGTCTGACAGACCAGAGGCGCACGCAGGGCAGCTGACCCCGGCAGCATCGGATCGGCCACCCCGCGCGTCTTGCATAGCACCTCTGCCCGATCGGCAAATTTACCGGATTTGCCAACCTGCGTTTCCATCTGCGCGGGCGGGGCATGACTGTCGCGCCTTTCGCCTTATCCGGGGGCAGTCCCTTTATCCGAAGGCCGGCGCGGCGAGCGCGCGGGCGTGATCGCGGATGCCGGATGGCCAGTCCTGAGACAGCGAAGTAAACATATCCCCGTCTTTCGCGAACAAGGCCCGGATCGCGGCTTCGTAGCCGGGACGGTCGCCCGCCATCGCGGTGAGGAAATGATAGGCAGCGTCCATCGCCACACGGGGATCTGGCCGATCGGCGCTGTCCTTGCGCGCGGTTTCGACAAGACGGCGCAACGTCGCCGATGCCCCGCCCGGCTGGGTGGCGAGCCAGTCCCAATGGCGGGGCAGCAGCGTCACTTCGCGCGGCTGGACCCCCAGCTTCGGGCGTCCCCTGCCCCGCACCTCCTCGACCGCTGCGCCGCGCAGGTCGATGTCGACCTGACGCCCGGTCGCGTCGTCGAACAGCAGGATATTCTGGGCATCGTCGCCCATCGCGCGCAATGCAGCGCGCACTTCGCCTTCGTCGCCGGTGGCGATCCACAAATCGCCTGCAAATGCCGTCAAAGTCCGTTCCATGCCGAATCTCCCTTTCGGCATGGATAATATTATCCGGGTTTTATTGAGTCAATATATCCGGGTAATAATCAGCTGTCGCGCAGTTCGACCCATGTCGGCGCATGATCGCTGGCCTTTTCCCGCCCGCGAAATTCCCTGTCCACCTGTGCGTCGATCAGGCGGTCGGCAGCGGCAGGACTGAGCAGCAGATGGTCGATGCGGAAACCCGCGTCGCGCGGCCAGCTGTTCGCCTGATAATCCCAGAAGGTCCACACGCCGCCATGCGGATGGCGGCTGACGATGGCGTCGGTCCAGCCATCGCCCAGCAGACGGCGATAGGCTTCCCGGCTTTCGGGCTGCATCAGCGCGTCGTCCTGCATCGCCTTGACGGAGAAGGTGTCGATGTTACGGGGAATGACATTATAGTCGCCCGCAAGGATCGCGGGCACTTCTTCCGCCCAGATTTCGGCGGCGCGGGCGCGCAGACGCTTCATCCAGCGGAGCTTATAGTCGAATTTCGGACCGGGCTGCGGATTGCCATTGGGCAGGTAGATGCTGGCGACGCGGACGCCCTTCACATCCGCTTCGAGATAGCGGCTATGTTCGTCCTTCGGTTCGCCATCCAGGCCACGACGCACCTCCACCGGGGTTTCGCCCCGCGCCAGAATGGCGACGCCGTTAAATCCCTTCTGCCCATGCCAGATGACGCCATAACCGGCCGCTTCGATGTCCTTGACCGGAAAGGTTTCGTCGCTGGTCTTGATTTCCTGAAGACAGGCGATGTCGGGCCGCGTTTCGTCCAGCCATTCCAGCAGGCGCGGCAGGCGCGCCTTGATGCCGTTGATGTTGAAGGTGGCGATACGCATCCGACTTCCTTGTTCAAAACATTCAATCGGCTTCGTCGGAACGCCGAAGCCATAGCCTGCTCTTTAAAGAAGTAATGCCCTTCGACAAGCTCAGGGCGAACGGATACCGGCAATCGATGGGTCGAATCAGACCGAGAAACTGGTACCGCAGCCGCAACCGGCGGTCGCATTGGGGTTCGTCACCTTGAACGCCTGTCCGCCCAGATCGGACACGAAATCGACGGCCGACCCGCGTACCAGATCGATGCTGACATCATCCACCACCAGCGTTACGCCGTCACGTTCGACGGCCAGGTCTTCGGCCTCGACCGTTTCGGCCAGCCCAAATTTATACTGGAAGCCCGAACAGCCGCCCCCCTCCACCGACAGGCGGAGGATCGCGGGCTTGCCCTGCCGGGCGGCGATAGCGGCAACGCGGGCAGCGGCGGACGGGGTCAGATCAATATCGGCCATGATGCGCCCTAGATAGGAGCAGGCAAAAGGCCCGGCAACCCATCGGCAGCCGGGCCTTTTGCGAATTTCGGGAATGCCGCGGTCAGTCGGCGGCTTTTTCTTCCGCCTTGGTCGGGCCACCCATGGCCAGCGGCGGCTTCGTGTTCATCGCGACCAGATAGTCGGGACCGGCGACGAAGGGCAGCGGGTTGATCGCCGCGCCGTCGACGCGGACTTCATAATGAAGGTGGCTGCCGGTGGAACGGCCGGTTGATCCCATCAGACCGATGATCTGGCCGCGCTTTACATAGCTGTTTTCGGCGACCAGCAGTTTCGACATGTGGCCATAGCGCGTTTCCATGCCGCTGCCGTGCGAAATCTGGACGAGGTTGCCATAGCCGCTGGCCCATCCGGCGCGGCTGATGATGCCGTCGGCCGTGGCGTGGATCGGCGTGCCGATCGGGCCGGGAATGTCGATGCCCTTGTGCATGCGGGCGGAACGGTTGAACGGATCGGAACGGACGCCGAAGTTCGAGGTCAGGGTCAGCTTTTCAACGGGGCGGCCCGACGGGATGTAAGCCGCGGTCTTAGCATTGCCGTCCAGACGCTGAAGACTGGAAAAGAGATTGGAGAAGCCGACGTCGGACGGACCAAGCGGGCTGGTGTTGATTTCCGACTCTTCGCCGTAGGGATCATCGCTTTCCGTGGCGTGGACCGGGGCGGTTGCGCACAGCGCACCGACGATCCCGATACTGGCTAAAAGCGTTTTAACCTTATTGCCCGTCTGGAACAAATGCGACCGGCGAACATTAACCGAATGAAGAACTGACATGCAGACCCCGACTATGTCACCGGAGGCTTATGCCCCTCGGCGCTTCCCGTGTTCAATTTTTGGCGACCTGGATCGCCCCCGCTGGATGCAGAGTGCAAATCGGCGATCATGTTGCAAGCGCGGCGTAGTATTCTTCCGTTAAACCGGCCTGCCGACGCGCCGAGTCGTTGAACGGTGGCTTAACGCCTCCACGAAAATGGCGTTTCACAAGCATTTGATAATGTTTCGGGGATTCGACACCCATGCGTTTCGTCGCCCAGACGAACCATGTCGTCCCAGCGCCAACATGGCGAATTTCGTCAGTGACGATCCGCCGCAACATCGTGCCCGACTGGACGTCACCGGCCGCTTCGAACCGTTCCACGGTGGCAGGCGTGATGTCGAGCGCGCGCGCTTCCAGCACCATGGGCACGATCGCAAGCCGGGCGAGCGCATCGCCCGCCGTTTCCTCCGCCGCTTCCCACAGGCCGTCATGCGCGGGCAGCGCGCCATAATGGCTGCCCAATTGCCGCAATCGCCGGTCGAGCAGCGCGAAATGCATCGCTTCGTCCGCGCCCACGCGCATCCATTCGCTGGTAAAGTCGGGCGGAAACTGATCCCCGAACCGGCCGATCAGGTCGAAAGCGAGGTCGATGGCGACAAATTCGATATGGGCAAGCGCATGGAGCATCGCGATGCGCGAGCGTTCCGAACCGATCTTGCCGCGCTTTGGCATTTTATTGGGGGGCAGCAGTTCGGGCGCGGCGGGCCGTGCCGGACGGTCGGGCATGACCGCGTCGAACCGATGCGCCAGACGACCCAGCCGCCATGCCCGCGCGACGGCGCGCGCAGCCATCAGCTTGGCGACCGGGTCAGGAATATTGAGAATATGCGCGCAGGCCGCCCCCACGCTGGCGATCTTGCCGGGAAGGGTCAAAGCGCCTGTACCGCCTCCAGCACGTCCTGCGCATGGCCCTTTACTTTCACTTTGGGCCAGACGCGCAGAATGGTGCCGTCAGCGCCGATCAGGAACGTCGCGCGCTCGATGCCCATATATTGGCGGCCATAGAGCGATTTTTCGACCCAAGTGCCGAACGCTTCGCAGGCCGCGCCCGGCTCGTCGGATGCAAGGATGACGGTCAGGCCATATTTTTCCGCGAATTTCTTGAGCTTTGCCGGCTTGTCTTTCGACACGCCGACGACGGGCACGCCAGCATCGGCAAAGGCGTCGGCCAGAGCCGTGAAATCCTTCGCTTCATTGGTGCAGCCGGGCGTGTCCGCCTTGGGATAGAAATAGACGACCAGCGGCTTTCCCTGATAGCTATCCACCGTGAAATCGATGCCGTCGGCATCCTTCAGCGTTACGGCGGGGATGGCATCACCCTGTTCCAGCATCAACTTTCCTCCTGATAGGGCGCGGCGAGCGCGGCCCAGGCTTCCCCTACGCATTGCCGCGCCTTGGCATAGCTTGCAAGCAGGCCATCCCAATCTTCCGCCCCGCAGGCGCGGGCAACGAGCGCACGGGTGGCCTCTGGCGGTTCGGTCGACCGGGGCGAAACGAGGCGCGACACGACGAGATACCGGGTGACGAGGTCATGAGCAGCGATCAGCCCCGACGGCAGATGGCCCGCCGCAACCAAAGCCGCCAGAGCCTGTCCCAGATCGGGGTCGAAGCCGATACGATAATGGAACTGGTTGATATGGATCAGAAATTCCAGATCGACCAGACCGCCGGGCACCAGTTTGACGTCAAGATCGCTGGCGGGCGGCTTATGTTTCGCGATGTCGCCGCGCATCTTGACCGCCTGCCGCGCCAGATCGTCGAAATCGCGGGGGCGCTGAAGCGTCTGCGCCAGCACAGCGTCGATGGCGGCGCGGGCCTGCGCCGATCCGAAGACCGGGCGCGCGCGGGTGAGCGCCAGATGCTCCCATGTCCACGCCTCCTCCCGCTGATAGCGGGCGAAGCTGTCGATGCTGACGGCCAGCAGTCCCTGCGCGCCGGAGGGGCGCAGGCGGGTATCCACTTCGTACAATGGCCCGGATGCAGTGTGGACCGACAGGGCATTGGTAATGCGCTGGGCCAGACGATTGAAATATTGTGTAGCCCCCAACGGCTTTGCGCCATCGGATTCGGTCGCGAAATCGCCGGTGAAGAGATAGACGAGATCAAGGTCGGACGCGTGGGTCAGCACTCCGCCGCCCATGCGACCGAGCGCCAGTATCAACATTTCGCCACCCGGCACCCGGCCATGGGCGCCCTCAAATTCCATGACGGTCGCGCTGGCAAGCGCTTTGATCGCGGCTTCGGCGACGCGGCCATAGCCCCTGCCCGCCTCCAGCGGATCGCCGCCACGGATGATCTGCGCACCAAGCGCGAAACGGCGGTCGCCCACGCGCTGACGCACGCGGTCGAGCAGGGCCTGATAATCCTCCCCCGGTTCCAGCGCCCCCAGTTGCCGCGCCAGTTGCGGCACGGGCGGCGGCGGGTCGAAGGCGGACGCGTCGATCAGGCCGTCGATCAGTTCGGCCCGGCGCCCCAGCGCATCGGCGAGCGTGGGCGCATGACTGAGCAGTTCGGTCAAGAGTTCGACCAGCGCCGGACGCGCGGCGAGCAGTTTGAAGAAATTGATGGCGCTGGGCAGACGGCCGATCATGTCGTCCAGCCGGTTGAGCGCACGCGACGGATCGGGCGCCTTCGCCAATGTGCGCATCAGGCCGGGGAGCAGCGCCTCCAGCGCCTCCCGCGACGGGCCGCTGCGTAGCGCGCGGATCGTGCCGCCGCGCCAGCGGGCGATGCGGGCAAGCGGGGTTTCCGGATCGGCAAAGCCCAGGTCGGTCAGCTGCTGCCTCAGCCGGTCTTCGTCATGGGAAAGCGAGGCATCCTCCCGATCCGGCGACAGGCGGTCATAATTGCGGCCGACCCATTCCACATGCGGGCGCAGCAGGTCGAGCAGCGCACCGGCATCGGGCAGGCCGTGCAGGCGCGCCACATTGTCGAGGCTGGCGGGCGTTTTGGGCAGTTCGTGGGTCTGGCGATCTTCCACCATCTGAAGCCGGTGTTCGATGATGCGGAAAAGGATATAGGCGGCATCCAGACGGGCGGCGACGTCAGGTTCGATGACGTTCGCCTGAGCCAGAGCGCGCAGCGCTTCGCGCGTGTTGCCCGATCGCAGGGCTGCGTTGCGGCCGCCATGGATCAGTTGATGCACCTGCGCGAAAAATTCGACTTCGCGAATGCCGCCACGGCCGCGCTTGAGGTCATAGCCCGGACCGAAGGCCTGCCCCTGCGCATAATGGTCGCGAATGCGGCGCGATATGTCGACGATGGCGTCGATCGCCCCGAAATCGAGACTGCGCCGCCATACGAAAGGGCGGATCTGGCGCAGGAAATAATCGCCCAGCGCCAGGTCGCCTGCCGCCGGGCGGGCGCGGATGAAGGCGGCCTGTTCCCAGCCCATGGCAGTCGATTCATAATAGCCGATGGCAGCCTCCACCGGCAGGGCGATGGGCGTGGCCTCTGGCGAGGGACGCAGACGCAGGTCGACGCGGAAGACATAGCCATCGCCATCGCGATGGGTGAGAAGCTCGCTCATCCGGCGGCCAATGCGCACGGCGGCGTCGGCAACATCCTCCCGCTCCCCATGCGGCAAAGTGGCGGGATCGTAGAGCAGGATGGGATCGATGTCGGACGAATAATTGAGTTCGCGACTGCCATGCTTGCCCAGCGCCAGCACGACGAAGCCGCGATGGTCGGCATCGGGATAGCGTTCCTGCATGGCGGCGGCGAGCGCTTCCCCCAGCGCCTGATCGGCGAAGTCGGACAGGGTGCGGGTGACGCGGTCCATGTCCCATGCGCCCGCCAGATCGGCGGCGGCGACGGCCAGGGCAATCGCGCCACGGCGGCGGCGAAGCGACCGGGCCACGCCCTCATCGGGCGACGCGACCGCATGGGCGGCGGCCAGTGCGCCATCATGATCACCCGCCGCAAGATGCTGCGTCACCGTGGGATAACGGTCCAGCGCGCGCGCCAGAAAGGGGGAATGATCCCTGATCCGCTTTTCGGTTTCCAGCCAGTCGGTCACATCTGCTCTCCCTTATCGCCGGGGCTATCGCTTGACCTTGCGATGAAAGCCAGAAACTTTTGGGCCACAAAGCCGTTCAATGGTCATGGACGTACAGCGTAAAGCGACCGGCCGATCGGCAACGACGCGCGAAGGCAGCCATGCGCCCATCGTGACCGTTACCCTGCCCGAACCCTATGAAGGGATCGGCAATGCCCTGCGCACGACCTATATGCCCGGCGGCGACGGGGTTCCCGACGACATGATGGCTTTGCTGGCGAAGCTGGACCGGCACTGAAATCGCGACCTGCGCGCCCGTTAACCAAGCGGAAGGCGCAGCCGATCAGGCAGGTTTTTATTTACCAATTGGGTCGATTATCGGGAATATCATCCTGAATGGACAAGATTGATCGTCATGTCATATCGCGGTTTTGCCATCATCACGCTGATCGCAGCGCCCATCATCGCGGTCATGGCACAGAATTTCGTACAGCCGACGCCGACCATGCTGCCCCCGTCATCGTCCGACGCATCGCAGGCGTCCGGTGCGCCGCAGCCCTATGTTCCGCCGCCGACCCCGGCCGTAGTCGAACCGTCGCCGCCACCCATGGCCGGGCCGGTCGGTGATCCGGCCGCATTCGCCCAGCCGCTGGCAGGCGCCGGACAGCCTACGCTGGCGCCCGGACAGGGGCTGCCAGGCGACGCGCAGGCGCCGTTGGTGCAACAGGAACCGCAACCGGGTGCGGGCATCGCGCGCCAACCGGCGACGCCAGCGGAGCCTCAATCCCAGTAAGGCCCCGCTTGCGTGACCGTCAGATCGCGCCCCTGAACGTGTCGCATTGCGCGGGGTCACCGGTGGACAGCCCCTTGCGCAGCCATTCCATGCGCTGCGCGCTGCTGCCATGGGTGAAGCTTTCTGGCACGGGCCGGCGCCCCGCCGCCTTTTGCAGCGTATCGTCGCCGATCGCTTCGGCCGCGCGCATCCCTTCTTCCAGATCGCCCGGTTCCATCAGGTTTGTGTCGCGCGCCGCCCAGACCCCGGCATAGCAGTCGGCCTGTAGCTCCATCTTGACCTGAAGCGCATTGCCTTCCGCTTCGCTGGCGGACTGCTGCGCCTTGCGGATGCGGGCGGCTTGCCCGGTGACGGTCTGGATATGATGACCAACCTCATGCGCGATGATATAGCCGATCGGGAAATCGCCCGGCGCGTTGAAGCGGGTTTCCATTTCGTTGAAGAAATCGGTGTCGAGGTAGATGCGCTGATCCGCAGGGCAATAAAATGGCCCCATCGCCGATTGCGCCGCACCACAGCCCGACTGGCCGTTCTGACTGTAGAAGACCAGTGTCGGGGGCGGATATTGCTGCCCCTCCGCCCGGAAAATGTCGGTCCAGCGGCGTTCCGTCGATCCCAGTACGCGCAGCGACACGCGCTGCACATCGGTAAGGTCGCCCGTCGGCGGACGCTGGGTCTGGACCTGTTGCCCTCCACCACCGCTACCGCCGCCGCCCAGCAGAGCCAGCGGATTGCCGCCCATCACCACCATGATGATCAGCAGGACGACGATGCCGCCGCACCCAAAACGGCTGGCGACGAAGGGCAGCAACATGCCAAGGCCCCCACCGCCGAAACCGCCGCCACCGCGCCCGTCCTGCACCTCGTAATGGCTGCTTTCCTGTTCATCGTCGAGGCGCATCGGACGGTCCCTTTTATCCGGTCACGGGGTCAGGCCCATGCCTAACCGATTCAGATCGGGCGGGGAACCGTTCGCGCAACGGAAGGTTGCGCACGGCGATGACAAGTTTCCAGACATTCTGTTGGAAGTGGGCGGGCGAAACCTATATTGCACTGCGACATGGCTGACATCGAACCTGCGCGCCCCGACGCGAAGCCGCTGCGCCGCGCGCGCATCCCGCTTTCCCTGCCCAGAGAAATCGCCTTGCTGTTGCAGGGCGGCGGCGCGCTTGGCTCCTTTCAGTCCGGCGTCTACGAACGACTCGACGAACTGGGCGTGGACGTCACATGGGTGGCGGGCATTTCCATCGGCGCGATCAACGCCGCGATCATTGCGGGCAACGAACCGCACCGGCGCCTGAGCCGCCTCAAGAAATTCTGGTACACGCTGTCGGGCGGCATGCCCAATATCGTCCTGCCCGAAATCGACCATATCCGCGAAGCCGCGCATCTGGGCGCGGCGGGCGTGGTCGCCAGTTTCGGCGTGCCGGGTATGTTCCGCCCGCGCCTGTGGCCCGCCACGCTGATGCCCGAAGGATCGGAAGGCGCGATCAGCTTTTATGACAGTTCGCCGCTGAAGCAGACGCTGGACGCCTGCGTCGACTGGGATCTGCTGAACGACGGGCCGGTGAGGCTGTCGGTCGGCGCGGTGGACGTGGAAACCGGCAATTTCGCCTATTGGGACACGCGCGGTCCGGGCGGCAATACGCGGATCGACGCGCGGCACATCATGGCATCGGGCGCGCTGCCGCCGGGCCTGCCCCCGATCGAGATTGACGGGCGCTGGTATTGGGACGGCGGCTTGGTGTCCAATACGCCGCTGGCCCATGTCCTCAATCACCAGAGCGAGGACATGCTGGTGTTTCAGGTCGACCTTTTCCCCGCGGAAGGGCCGATGCCGCGGCAGATGACCGATGTCTATTCGCGCATGAAAGACATCCAGTATAGCAGCCGCACCCGGCAGGTGACCGACCAGTATCTGCGCCTGCGCCGCGAACATGGCGCGATAGAGGCGCTGCTGGAAAAACTGCCGCCCGAATTGCGGGGCAGCGCCGAAGCGCAGGCGCTCGCCAAATGCCTGGACCGTGGATCGGTGAACATCGTTCATCTGATCTATCGGTCGCGCAACTGGGAAAGCGGGGCGAAGGATTTCGAATTTTCCCGATCCACCATGCTGGACCATTGGAGCCAGGGCCGCGACGCGGTGGAGGAAGTGATGCACAAGGGCGACCTGATCGCCCGCAACATCCTGGACGGCAAGAGTTCCACGTTCGATCTGGATGAACCCGATCACCTGAAGGAGAAGAAGGCATGAGCAAGTCGCTGGCTGGCAAGACCGCGCTGATCACAGGTTCCACGTCGGGCATCGGGCTGGCCTATGCCAAGGCGCTGGCCGGCGAAGGCGCCAATGTCGTCATCAACGGCTTTGGCGATGCAGCCGCCATCGAAAAGGAGCGCGTCGGGCTGGAGGCGATCAGCGGCGCGAAGGCGATCTATGCCGGTCATGACCTGACCAAGGTGGACCAGATCGAGGCGATGATGAAGGAAGCCGCCGATGCCTTTGGCGGGGTCGATATCCTGATCAACAATGCAGGCATGCAACATGTCGCCCCGGTCGAGGAATTTCCGATCGACAAATGGGATCTGATCATCGCGCTCAATCTGAACAGCGCGTTCCACACCACCCGGCTGGCCATTCCCCACATGAAGTCGAACAAATGGGGGCGCATCATCCAGACCGCGTCGGCCCATTCGCTGGTCGCATCGCCCTTCAAGAGCGCCTATGTCACGGCCAAGCACGGCATTGCCGGGTTCACCAAGACGGTGGCGCTGGAAGTCGCGACGTTCGGCATCACCGCCAACTGCATTTCCCCCGGCTATGTGTGGACGCCGCTGGTCGAAAACCAGATTCCCGACACGATGAAGGCGCGGAACATGACGCGCGACCAAGTGATGAACGACGTGCTGCTGGCCGGGCAGCCCACCAAGCAGTTCGTGACGGTCGAACAGGTGGCCGCCACCGCCATGTTCCTGTGCAGCGATGCCGCCGCCAACATCACCGGCGCGAATATCAGCGTCGATGGCGGATGGACCGCGCAATAGCCCCTGCCCTGCCCCGGCAGAATTCTGACAGGAGCCTTTCCGCGATGGCGCGGGAAGGCTCTTTTCCTATGCGGCCAAGGGCATCGTTCGTCGGGGTCCGGGGTGGCCGGAGCATCGCGCCATGAACAATGGCCGTTCGGGCTGAGCCTGTGAAAGTCCTCGCCACTCTTTGAATTTAGAGATTCAATCCTTCGACAGCAGAGGGTGAATGGATATGGGGACGATCCCGACTTAAGGATCTATGCCACAGGTTGCGCTTAACTTCGCACTTTTCCCGCTTGTTTCGGCATAAAGTTGCGCTGGGCTGATCCTATCGCAAAGCGGAACGCTCCATCATAGGGTGGCACGCGAGGGTAGGACAGCCACGACGGCGCCGTTCATGCGCAATGGAAACAATGAGCTTTAACGGCCCGAAAATCGCCTTATGGTCCTGCCTCAGCAAGGGAGAATATCAGCATGCGCCACGCGCTAACGGCCGTTCTGGCCGCCGTCAGCCTTTCGTCCATCGCGACGGCCCAGACATCCACCGAAACGACCACGACATCCCAGCCCGCCGCCGCTCAATCCACCGACGCCGCGTCGGTGCAGCAGGTGCGCAGCAACGCCATCGGCGAAGCGATTGCGGGCGACATGGAAGGATTGATGACGCTGTATCGCGATCTGCATGCCAATCCCGAACTGTCGTTGCAGGAAGTGAATACGGCGGCAAAGCTGGCCAAGCGGCTGAAGGCGCTGAAGTTCGACGTGACCGAGAAGGTCGGGGGCACCGGCGTCGTCGCGGTCATGAAGAACGGGTCCGGGCCGGTGCTGCTGATCCGCGCAGACATGGACGGGTTGCCGGTGGTGGAGCAGACGGGGCTTGAGTTCGCGTCCAAAGTGCGCACCAAGACGCCCGAAGGCGTGGAAACCGGCGTGATGCATGCATGCGGCCACGACACGCACATGACCGCCTTTATCGAGACGGCCAAGCTGATGGCCGCGCGGAAGAAGGATTGGGACGGCACGCTGGTCATGATCCTTCAGCCCGCGGAAGAAGTGGGCAAGGGCGCGCGCGACATGCTGGAGGACGGGCTTTACACCCGTTTCCCCCGGCCCACCCATGCGCTGGCCTTTCACGATGCGGCCAATATCGCGGCGGGGCAGATCGGCTATACCCCCGGCTATGCGCTGGCCAATGTCGACAGCGTGGACATAGTGGTGAAGGGGCTGGGCGGTCACGGCGCGTACCCGCAGACGACGCGCGACCCGATCGTGCTGGGATCGCGCATCGTGACGTCGCTCCAGACGCTGGTGAGCCGGGAACAAGACCCGCAAGACCCCGCCGTCGTCACCGTCGGCAGCTTTCAGGGCGGGGCCAAGCATAATATCATTCCCGACGAAGCGAAGCTGCTGCTTACCATCCGCAGCTATTCCGACGATACGCGCGCAAAGCTGATCGAGGGCATCCGCCGCATCAGCCGGGGCGAAGCGATCGCGGCGGGCGTGCCCGACGACCGGATGCCGGTCGTCACCGTGCAGGACGAATTCACCCCGTCGACTTATAATCCACCCGAATTCGCAGAGGAAATGGCGGGCGTGCTGAAAGGGCATTTCCCCGACGGTCAGGTCATAAAGACCAGCGCGGTCATGGGGGGCGAGGATTTCGGCCGCTTCTATCGCGCGGACAAGAGCATCAAGAGCTTTATATTCTGGGTCGGCGGCGTACCGGCGGACAAGATGACAGCGGCGCAGGCGGGACAGGCCAGCCTGCCATCGCTGCACAGCCCGTTCTGGGCACCGCAGGCAGACAAAGTCATCGCCACGGCCAGCGAAGCAATGACCGTCATGGCGCTGGACATATTGAAGAAACGATAAACGGCTCAAAAGGATTGCACTGGCGGATTTGCGTATTTGCCATGGTAAACTTATTTGCTAAACGAAACGTCAGGGGCAATGGTCATCCGATATATAAGGGTGTGCCGTGATTGCATGTGAACTGGACGATCCGGACGGAATAATCTTCGTCCACGCCACGGGGAGATGGTCGATCGACGATGTCGATCGCCATTACACCCATTTGACGCTGGTGATGGAGGACCGACGACGCAACGGGTTGCCCATTCGTGTCCTGTCCGACGTCACGCAGGCGGAACGGCAGTCGGCGGAGGTCGAAGCACGAATCGTCGCCCATGTGTCGGGCGCCCATCGCCCCACCGACCGGATCGCCATTCTGGTCGCCGACATTGCGGACAAGATATATCTGCGATCGCGGCTGGGCGATGCGATCATCGGCGTCTTTTCATCGCAGCTGCCCGCCGAAATGTGGCTGATGTCCGATGGCCTTGCGCCGCCGGGCATGGCGACCCACTGAATGTTCCTGACAGCCAGCGCCTGATAACGGCAGGCCGACCCGACATTTCCTGCGTAGTTCGCGCGCAATTCGGAGAGGGTTGGTTCTGCGCCAGCCCCTGCCCGACCGCGTTCGAAGTGGATGATCGGGATCGGCGCATTTTCCAGGCGCGCAGGATCGCCTGAATGGGCATGATCGGATAGAACCGGATCATGCCCGAACAGTCGTTGCACACCGGTCGAGGCACGACGATGCCCCCCTCCCCCGGCCGTTCCGGTCAGGCGCCAAAGCCGCCGTCGATGGTGTGCATCGCGCCGGTGATGATCCCGGCTTCCGGCCCAGCAAGATAAGCGGTCAGACCGGCGATTTCGTCCGACGTGGCATAGCGCGGGATCGCCATGAAGCCGCGCATCGCATCGGCGAAGTCGCCGTCAGCTGGGTTCATGTCGGTATCCGTCGGGCCGGGCTGAACGATGTTGACGGTGATGCCGCGCGGGCCGAAATCGCGGGCAAGGCCGCGGGCCAGCCCCTGGAGCGCGGATTTGGTGAGGGCATAGCCAGCACCACCGGCAAAGGGCATGCGGTCACCATTGACCGATCCGATCACGATGATGCGCCCGCCGTCGGGCATCTGCCGTGCGGATTCGACGGCGGCATGATAGGGCGTGCGCACATTGATGTCGATCATCCGGTCGATGGCGTCGGCGTCATGGGTCAGCGCGTCGCCGATTACCGCGACCCCCGCATTCACCACCAATATGTCGATCGGCCCCTGCCCCGCGACCAGCGCGATGGTGGCGTCGCGGTCCGACGCATCGGAACGGACGGCGGTCGATCCGGTTTCCGTGGCCAGCGCCTGCGCCGCGTCATGCGACCCGGCATAAGTGAAGGTGACGGCCGCGCCGTCCTTTGCAAAGCGGCGGACGATGGCGGCGCCGATGCCGCGGCTGCCGCCGATGACGAGCGCCTTTTTCCCGGTAAAGTCAGTCATGATGTCGATCCTTGAGAAAATATTAGTGATCGCTATATAAATCACCAGAAGGTCGCTTCAAGGATTTTTGTAGTGAATGATAAAATAATTTCCCGTGGTCGCGGCCGTCCCCGCGCTTTCGACCGGGATGTGGCGCTGGATCGGGCGCAGGCATTGTTCCATGCCCATGGATATGAAGGCGTGGGTGTGGCGGCGCTGGCCGATGCGATGGGGGTCAACCCGCCCAGCCTCTATGCCGCGTTCGGCAGCAAGATCGACCTGTATGGCGAAGTGCTGGACCGTTATTCGGCAGCATCGCCATTGAGCGGGCCGTTGCAGATGCCGGGGATCGAGACGGCTCGTGCGCTGTGCGACCTGCTGCATATGGCCGCGACCGTCTATTCGAACGATGCCGATGCGCCCGGATGCATGGTGCTGGAGGGCGAGCGCAGCACCGATGGCGAAGCCGCCTGCCGTGCGCGGGGCTGCCGCGATGCCAGTGTGCGGACGCTGCGCGATTTCATCGCCCGCACCCATGCCGACCGGGCGGACGTGGTGGCGGATTATGTCGCAACGGTGATGTCGGGCCTGTCCGCCGATGCGCGCGGCGGCCATACGCCCGAAAGGCTGATCGCCGTGGCCGACATGGCCAGTCTGGCTATCGGGGCGATGCTCAATCGTTGACGCTGTCGTCGCTGATGGTGCTGGCGACCAGTGTCGTCTGTTTGCGGTCCAGCGCCCAGAGGCGGTTTTTCACCACCGGGTCCCAGTCGATCGCCTGCCCCGGCGCGGCGATGCCGATGGTGCGCCGCCATTCCAGCACCGATCCCGCCTGAGGCAGGGCCAGTTCGTACATTTCCGGACGGTCGTGGCCGGTCACATACAGGCGGCCGTCCGCGCTCCAGCTGGCGCCCGAACAACTAAACGGCGCAAAGCGGTCGAGCACCCGTTGCGGGAACGTCCATGCGGCCTCCTGCCGGAAGGCGTCGTCCATGCGCACCAGCAGCGTGTAGCGATAATCACGGTTCGGTTCCCCGCCTCTGCCCGCATAATTGGCGAAGACCGCCCACCATTTGCCATCATGCCGGTCCAGCACGGTCAGCGATCCGGGGCCGAAACCCAGGCTGACGGTGCGCAGATGGCGCAGGGTCTTCGTATCGAAAATCTCCACCGCGCTGGTTTGCGGCACGGCCGGATAGTTGGACGCGGCGCAGACCAGTTCCCGCCCCGCCACGGTGCAGCTGTTCATATGGGGGAACAGGCGACGTTCGCCCTGCCATTGGCCGATGCGTTCGCCCGTGGAGATGCGATATTTGCCAATCCGGTCATTGTCGATGGCAAAGACATGGACGCCATCGGACGCCACGCCCTGACGCGCTTCGGGCGCGGGCAGGCGCAGCACGACCGGTGACGGCGGAGGGGAAGGCGAGGATGGGGAGCTTTGGGCCGCGTCATCCTGCGCCAGGGTTACGCCCGCGCCCATGCCCGCCATCATCAGCCCGATCGCCCCGATCGCCAATCCCATTCCGTATCGCATCACCCATCCCTTTTGCTCATTCACGCGCTTAAGGCGCTATTGCTACAACAGGATGGCAGCATTCCTACCAGCGCATGGCGGCGGCGAACATCAGGGCGCGGGATTGATCCATGGCGCGGGCGGACGTCCGCACCGGGCAACAGCGCGAGGCGGGCCATGCGGGTCGACTGGAAACGCTGGCGCCGCCGCTGCATCGACAGGCGCAGATCGGCGGGGCTGGCGGGGGATGGCGCGAGTTCCATGGCGTAGATGCGCGCAGGCCGCTGCATCGATGCGGGAGACACGGGCCGGACGGACAGGCTGATCCGCAGTTTCAGCGCGAAACTGGCATGATCGGGCCAGAAGGTTTCGGCCGATGCCGGGGCGCTGAACGGCGCGATCAGCAGCGCCAGCGATGCCGTGCGCAGCGCCATCAGCGCGGCTCCATGGCGGCGACGCGGATCGGACGCATATCCGCCGGGGCGTAGCCGATCATATAGCCTGCATGGTCGGACAGGCGCGTTTCGGCCGTGCCGCCAAAGGGCACGGCGGCGTGGGCGACCGCCATGGGCGCGCCATTGCCGTCGCGCGCGAACAGCCAGTCCTTGCCGCGCTCCACCGTTTCGGCAAGGTCGCGGCGCGCATCTGCCCCGATGGCCGCCCCCTGCGCAAGGGCGCGGCGGCCGCCGCCCAGCGACGCTGTGACGAACGCCTGCCCGGCGCTGCGCCAATGGGTGAAGAAGCTGCGTATCCGGTCGGGATCGCGACCGATATTGAGGTCGCCGCCGACGATCATCGGCTGATGTGCAGGCACATGATGGCGCACGAAGGCGGTCAGCAGCGCGACCTGACGGTCGAAGGCGCGCTGAGAGCGGGCGACCGGCACGGCCGCCGCCTTGCGCGCGTTGAGATGGGTGTTCACGACCGCCACCGGCCGCGCCACGCCCGGCACGCGCAGATGCGCGATCAGCGCACCTTTATTGGCGAGGCAGTCGAACCCGGCGCAGGCAAAGGCAGGATAGGCCAGCCGGTCGATCCGTTCGATGGGATAGTCGGACAGGATCATCAGGCCGCTGCCCAGCTGTTTGGACATGGTTTCGCCCCGGTCCCATCGGGCCTGAGCCAGGAATGCCGTGTCGGCGGGTGTCTGCGCCATGGCGCTGCGCGCCTGCGCATCGGGTCCGGCGGCGACATGGGCATAGCCCGCGCGCTGGGCGAACTGGTCGGGATCGGCCAGAAAGGCTTCCTGCAACAGCACGACATGGGGCTGATGCCCGTCGCAGCGCAGCATGGCCAGCCGGTCGGCGATGCTATCGATCGCCTGCGCCCGGCCAAAGGCGACCGGCCATGGCAGGCCCATGACATTATAGGTCATGACCGACAGCGGCAGGCCGGACGATGCCGCTGTCGGACGATCAGCGGGTGCGCGCATCGTTGGCGCACGCATGGTCGGCGCACTGGCACTGGGCGCGCTGGCAGCCAGCAAGGCTGTCAGGCTCGCAAAGAAAATGGCGCGCGCTGGCTTTGACATGTTCATACCCCTGCCTTGGCGTAATAGCCGCGTCGTGGGTCATGCCGATGTCCGCGCCATGGCGGATCGGTTAAGATTGCAAGTCAGTTTTCGTCACCCCAATGACGCAGGACCGTCATGATTGGGCTTTGGCATTTTATCGGAGCCTTGACGTTTACCGGGGGCGATGGCCCTTGCGCCATTTGGTGTAGAGATGCCGCGCCAGCATCATGGGCGGCATGCGCAGCCAGTGCGACCGGACGAAGAAGGCGAAGACCAGGGCCTTGCGCGTTTCACGGCCCCAGCCGTCCCGCGCCATCAGCCGCGCCCGGACCAGCCGGTCCCACAGCGTCAGCCGCGCGCCATCGCCGTAAATGGCGTCCGCCAGTCGCCGCGCCTGTCGCACATGGGCGCGCAGGCCATGATGCGCGGCGCGGGCATCCAGCGCGGCAGGCTCTGCATCGGGGAGCAGGCAATATATGTCCCACAGGTTGCGCAGGCCGCCCTGCATGTCGCCATCGGCCAGCATATGGGCGACCGAATGAACGATACGGTCTTCGGTCGAGAGGATATATAATCCATCGGTTATCGGAACGGCATTGGCGATCATGGCCGCCGCATCCGGCGTTTGCCGCGCGGTCAGCGGCAGGACGGTGTGGTGCACGTCGATCATCCGGTCGCGTTCGACATGGATCATCGGCGGCAGTTCATGCATCCATTGCCGATAATAGGCGTCGTCATAGGCGTCTTCCTTCACCCATTCCCACCCGGCCGCGATCAGCGCGCGTTCGACCACGGGCATGGCATCACGCGACACCAATATGTCGAGATCCCCGACAAAGCGCCCCTGCCCCGCGCGCAGACCCGCAGCGACATAGGCCGTGCCTTTCAGCAGCAGCACGGTAATGCCCAGCCCGGCCAGCGCCTGTGCCGCGCGATCCGCTTCCCACAGGGCCTGCTGCCCTTCGCGGGCGCTGTCATGGCGGGCGTCGGCCAGTATCAGGCGCACGGCATCGGGCTGGGCGACGCCATCCAGCCGCCAGGCCAGCGTGCCCACCAGCCGTTCCGCCTTTGCCGCGGCAAGCAGGCGGTTCCAGCCATCGGCATCGAGCGCAGCGGCCGACGCGGGATCGCGCAGCGTGCGGACCAGCAGCGCCGCGCTCATGCCAGTTCGTCCCACAGGCGGTCGACCATGGCGAAGGCTTCGTCTCCCGACGAAAAGTCGATGGCGCGGGCGGGCACCCGCTGCACGAAACGGGTGAGGCCGTGGAAGGCCGCCGCGCCCAGCGTCACATAATTGGTCGACGCCTGAGTCAGGCGCATGAAGATTTCACCCTGCCCCAGATTGCGGACGTCCGCCGCATGGCCAAAGCGCGGGAAGAGCAGCAGCGCGGGCATCCCGCCCCGATCCATCTGCGCCACCGCATCGGCACGGGGCACCATGTGGCGGATGTCCCCCTTTGCCGTGGCGGCGAGCAGCGGCCCCATCCGCGCTTCGCCCACGGCGTCGCGCACGACATCAATGGCCCGGTTCTTCAGGCTGACGAGGCGGGGAAAGGGCAGGATCGCGCCACTGTCGCAATCGAGCAGCGCGAATTCATCGCCCATGAAGCGCCAGCCGCGTTCACCCAGCAGCGCCGACAGGGTCGATTTGCCGGACCCAGATTCGCCGGTCATTACCAGCACGCGACCATCCTTTTCGACGCTGGAGGCATGGAGCAGAAGGTGCCGCCGCCACCCCAGCGCCATTTGCAGGTTCATGCCCATTTCGGCGGCCAGCAGGCCGTGCGACAGGCTCATGGGTGCGGCGTCGGCCAGCCCATGGTCGCCGGTGATGAAGATGGACGGCCGGACATGGCGGCGCAGCGCGCTGGTGGGCTGAAGACGCACGGTGAAGTCGGCGACCTGCCCCCCGACATCGGGATAGGCGGCGTAGAGCCGGGCAAGCTGCGCGACGGGTTGCGGCCAGGCGGAACCGATGCGGAAAGTCGCCGGGCCGATGCGCAGGGTGATGGCGTGCTTCATGCCGTGCGCACCAGCCCCAGCAGGACTAGCGCGTCCAGATGCGCGCCGATTTCCGCGACGGCATTCTGCACCGGTCCCAGATCATAATCGCGGGCGAGCCGGTCGTGCATCGCCTGTGCCGTGACCGGCGCGCCATCGGCCATGCGATCCCAGATTTCGGGAACCGGGCTGATGACCATATGCGTCTGGCCGGAACGATGATGGTAGAAAAGGGTCAGATCGTCGAGGACGCAGGCATCCACCCTGTCCGTCGCATCCCGGCGATAGGCCTGCATGTCGTTCAAAATCGGCACCCCAATGGCTGTCCGCATCGCTGTAGCGCGAAAGACGTAGCCAAGTGCCTAACGCATCAGGACAGGACTGGCGATGGAGCAGGTTGGGCGATCTGTGCGCCCAGCAGCCGTTCGAAAGCGTGGAGATAGCGATCGAGCGCGAAATCGACGCGGTGGTCGGCGACGGCGGCGGCGCGAAGCCGCGCGGGTGCGGGGCGGCGCATCACCCGTTCGATGGCGCGGGCAAAGGCGGACGCGTCACCGACCGGGGTCACCGGATGCTGTCCGCCCGCCGCCAGCAACGGGCGGACATTGGGGGTGCAATCGGTCGCAACGACATCCGCGCCGCAAGCCATCGCTTCGATCAGAGTGGCGCATAATCCTTCCCAGCGGGACGGTTGCAGCAACAGGTCCGCCCGCGCCATCAACGTGGCAAGGCGATCGGGGCAGCCGACATAGCCGGTGAAATCGACCCGGTCGGCGATGCCGAGCGCGACGCAGCGCCGTTCCAGATCGGCGCGCAACGGCCCCTGCCCCGCTATCGTCAGGCGCCAGTCGCGATGATCGAGCTGTGCGAGCGCGTCGAGGGCGGTCGCCTGATCCTTTTGCGCGGTCAGTCGTCCGACCATCAGCAACCGCCAGGGGTCGCCCGGGCATCGGTCGGCGCGCGATATGCAGGCGCGATCCATCGCGTCGGTCACGGTGGGGCGCGGGAGCAGGCGGACGTCGCCGCACTGGCTCAACAGGGCGCGGTCATGTTCGCCCATCACGATCGTCAGGTCGCTGAGCCGCGCTATGGCGCGAAAGCGCATCAGCCGCGCCCATGCGCCCGCGCCCTGCTGACCGGGGCGGACGATGGGGTTGGAAATCCGGCTGACGGCGCGGGTGGGCGTACCGAGCGCCGCCAGAGCGACCAGCATGTTGCTCTGATTACCCGCCGAATAGAGGATGTCGGGGCGATAGTGCCGCACCATGCGCGACAGCGCGGGGCATTGCGCGATCATCGAGAGGCGGCGCGCGCCATCGGGCGCGGGCACGATCCGCACCGGCACGTCCGGGTCGATCAGATGGGCGGCCGGGCCGTCGCGGCGCGCCATCCACAATTCGACATCGACGCCACGATGCAGCAGATGGTTGGCAAGGAGGATGGCGACACGATCAAGCCCGCCGTCGCCGGGCTGGTACAGATAGACCGCCACCGAAATATCACGCGCTGCCTTGCGGCGGAACTGCGCCATCGCCATGCCCTTTGCCCAGGATCGAACCGATACAGGTTCGACGTCCCGAACACGGACGAACCGTATCCGTTCATATCATTGCGACGGACGGTGGGCTTTGCGCGGTTCAGCGCGGCATTTGCAGCGATGCGTAGCAGGTAAAGCCGCTGGTCCCGCGTTGCAGGCGACGGATATAGTTCAGATAGGCCTGGTTCTGATCATAGCTGGTGCCGGGCAGCGGACGACCGCGCAGCGCCTGTTTCACCTGTTCGCCGGTGAAGGGGCGGCCAGCGCCAGGAAAGGCGCCGGGCGTGCCCGACGGCACCAGCTGGCCATTGGGGGCGACGAAATTGCCGGAACGCCCCTGATCGGGCACCGGAATGGTGCAGTTGAGCACGGACGCGGCGGTATTGGCGAGCGCCGGGCGAATCGACACGATGGCCGATGCCGCGACCGCGCCGCCCATCAGCAGCTGACGGCGCGAGGGCTTGGCGAGCGAAGATGCCTGCGCATCCGTCGCTTCATGGGCCTGTTCGCCATCCTGACCGGGTTTCGGTTCGCTCATATCCGTCATCATCCGCTCATCACGCTTGTCAAAGCGTAAAGATTGCACGCTATTAGAACCGCCATCGCAGCAATTGCGCGACAAATCCAGTACGGTAACCATGAATCGACTGACCATATCCCAGATTACCGCCTCCCTCGCCATGCTGTTGCTGGGCACCGGGGGGGCATTGTTGCTGGGCGCTTCGCCCATCGCCATCGCCCTGCCGATATTGGCGGGGCTGATCGTGCTGCTGATCTGCGCCGAGGGGATCGCCCAGCGGACGGAACCGGCCGTGATGGTTCAGGATGCCAACGACCTGACCATCCATCCCGATTTCGTCAGCCTGCTGGAGGGCATATCCGATCCGCTGATGCTGGTGGAGCGCAGCCGGATCGTGCGGGCGAACCGGGCGGCGCAACGATTGCTGGGCACGCATATAGAGGGGGAGGATGCGCGCATCGCCATCCGCCACCCCGCCGCCGCCGAACGGCTGACCAGCCATGCGCCGCTGGCCGAACCGGTGATGGTGGAACTGGTGGGTCTGGGCGCGCGGGACCAGCGGTGGCAGATGCGGATCGCCCCGGTGGGTCAGGTCGCCGACATGCGCCGCCTCGTCCATCTGGTCGACCATAGCGGCACCCATGCGGCCGAACGGATGCGCGTCGATTTCGTCGCCAATGCCAGCCACGAACTGCGCACGCCGCTGGCCGGGATATTGGGATTCATCGAAACGCTGGCCGACCCGGAACTGGGCAAGGACAAGGAAACCCGCCAGCGATTCCTGAAGATCATGGATGGCGAAGCGCGGCGGATGCAGCGGTTGATCGACGACCTGATTTCCCTGAGCCGGATCGAGGCGGAAAAATATCGCGTGCCCGACACGCTGGTCGACATGTCCGAACTGGCCGCCGAAGTGGTCGGCGTGTTCCGGTCCAGCCATGGCGAGCGCGGGCGCGAGGTGGAGATGGAGATCGCCCCCCAATTGCCCAGCGTTCAGGGCGACCGCGCGCAATTGTCGCAACTGCTGCACAATCTGATCGGCAATTCGGTCAAATATGGCCGCCCCGGCACGCCGATCCACGTTACCCTGAGCGAAGGGCCGAGTGGCATGACGCGCCTGACCGTGGCGGATGAGGGCGAAGGCATCGGTCCCGATCACCTGCCCCGCCTGACCGAGCGATTCTATCGCGTCGATTCGGGGCGCAGCCGGGCGATGGGCGGCACCGGCCTGGGCCTTGCCATCGTCAAACATATCGTGGAGCGGCATCGTGGCCGGTTCGACATCGCCAGCACATTGGGCAAGGGCACGACCATCACGGTTTTGCTGCCCCCTCCGGTCGAAGAAGCACCGAATAAAAATGACGAGAAAAAGCGTCCGTCCGCGCTTTCGGGCACGGTGTCATAAAAACGCAACCTGACTGTCACAAAGGCGCGATGGTCCGCGACTAGGGCGCTTCCCAGAAGGGGGCGGCGACATGCGAATCGCGGCCTCAGCCCTATGGAGGTTTCCGTGAAGAAGTTCGCCCTGCTCGCCGCCACGACCGTGAGCCTTGTCAGCCTTGCCGCGTGCGGCGACCAGTCCGGTGGCGCGAGCGCGACCCGCGACCAGATCCGCGCGGTGGGTTCGTCCACCGTCTATCCCTTCGCCACCGCAGTCGCCGAACTGTTCGTTCAGGGCAATGCGGGCATGAAGTCGCCGATCATCGAATCGACCGGCACCGGCGGCGGCATGAAGCTGTTCTGCGCGGGCGTGGGCGCGCAGCATCCCGACATCGCCGATGCATCGCGCCGCATGAAGAAGGCCGAGTTCGAACAGTGCGCCGCCAATGGCGTAAAGGACATCATCGAAATTCAGGTCGGCGTCGACGGTCTGGCCTTTGCCGAATCGAAACAGGGTCCGGGCCTGAAACTGACGCCCAAGATCGTCTATGAAGCGCTGGCCGCCAATCCGTATGGCAAGGGGCCGAACAAGGCGCAGACGTGGAAGGATGTCGACCCCAGCCTGCCCGCGATCGCCATTTCCGTCTTCGGTCCGCCCTCGACCAGCGGCACCCGCGATTCGCTCGCCGAACTGATCCTGGAAAAGGGTTGCCAGAGCGATGAAGCGATGAAGGCGCTGAAGGAAAAGAACGAAGACGAATATAAGGCGACCTGCACCCGCATTCGCGAAGACGGCAAATATGTCGATTCCGGCGAAAACGACAATCTGATCGTGCAGAAGCTGGGCGCGAACCCCAATGCGGTCGGCGTGTTCGGCTACAGCTTCCTTGAAGAAAACAAGGACACGCTGAAGGATGTGCCGATCAACGGCGTCGAAGCGACCTATGCAACCGTGTCGACCGGCGAATATCCGGGCGCCCGCCCCCTCTACATCTACGTCAAGAAGGCGCATATGGCGGCCATCCCCGGCCTTCAGGGCTTCCTGAACGCCTTCGCCGCCAACTGGAACCCCGACGGCGTGCTGACCAAGCGCGGCATGGTCGCGGCGCCCGAAGATGTGCGCAAGAGGAGCGCCGAAACGGTCAAGTCGCTGACCGTGCTCGACGGTTCGCAGCTGAAGTAAGGACGACATGACCGGACCTGCAATCCTCCTGCTGCTGGCGGGCCTGGGCGCAATCGCCTGGGTCAGCGCCCGCGCCCGTGCGCTGCGCCTGCAAAATGCAGCGCGGGCCACCGGGCGGCGCGACGCCGTTCACAGCCTGCCGGGCTATCATGGCTGGTATGTCGCGCTGTGGACTCTGGTTCCGGCCGCGATCTTCCTCGTCATCTGGGCCAATGTCGCGCCGGGCCTCGTCACGCAGAGCGTGCTGGCGGACCCGGCGGCACAGCGCCTGCCCGCCGATGCCTTTTCCCGGTCCGCCATCCTTGGCGAGGCACGGGCGATCGCCAGCGGCGGTCAGGCAGGGGCGTTCAACCCCCTGTCGCAGGCTCTGGTCGGACCCTATGCGCAGGCGCTCGACAAATATGGCATTGCGGGCGCCGTGCTGGCGCTGGTGCTGGCTTTTGCGGGCGGCGCCTATGCCTTTACCCGCATCCGCCCCGATTTCCGGGCGCGTACACGGGTCGAGCGACTGGTGATGGCCAGCCTGCTGATCGCATCGCTGATCGCGATCATCACCACGCTGGGCATCGTCGCGTCGCTGCTGTGGGAAAGCTTCCGCTTCTTTTCGATGGTCAATCCCATCGATTTCCTGTTCGGCCTGAAATGGTCGCCGCAATCGGCCGCCATGGGATATGGCAATGACGATGCGTTCGGCGCGGTCCCGCTGTTCTGGGGCACCATCTTCATCGGCGCGATCATCGCCATGATCGTGGCGATCCCGCTGGGCCTGATGAGCGCCATCTACCTGACCCAATATGCCAGCCCGACCGTCCGCAAATGGATGAAGCCGACGCTGGAGATGCTCGCGGGCGTGCCGACCGTGGTCTATGGCTATTTCGCCGCGCTCACCATCGCCCCTGCCCTGCGCGATCTGGCCGCAGCCATCGGCATTCATGGCGCCAGTTCCGAAAGCGCGCTGGCCGCCGGCCTCGTCATGGGCGTGATGATCATCCCGTTCGTATCGTCCATGGCCGACGACAGCATCGCGGCCGTGCCGCAATCGATGCGCGACGGCAGCCTGGCGATGGGCGCGACGACCAGCGAGACGATCACCCGCGTCCTCATCCCCGCCGCCCTGCCCGGCGTCGTGGGCGGCGTGCTGCTGGCCGTCAGCCGCGCCATCGGCGAAACGATGATCGTGGTGATGGCCGCTGGCCTTGCCGCGAACCTGACCGCCAATCCCTTTGCCAGCGTGACCACCGTCACCACCCAGATCGTCCAGTTGCTGACCGGCGATCAGGAATTCGACAGCGCCAAGACGCTGGCGGCCTTCGCGCTGGGGCTGGTGCTGTTCATCGTCACGCTGCTGCTCAACATCGTGGCCCTGCGGGTCGTGAAGAAATATCGCGAGGCATACGAATGAGTGCGACACGCAACCCCACCGACTGGAAGTCGGAGACGATGCGCAGGCGCATCGCCGGGCGTTATGCCGCCGAACGCCGGTTCAAGATGGCAGGGCTGTTCGCCGTGCTGCTGTCCGCCGCGTTTCTGGGCTTTCTGCTGATTACGATGATGGGCAATGGCCTGCGCGGCTTTACCCGGACCGAGATTGCGCTGAAGGTCGATTTCCCGGCTTCGCCGCTGCTGCTGGACCCCAACGCCATCACCGACGAAGCGCTGGTGAACGCCAATCTGCCGATGGTGACCGACACGGTCGCGAAGGCGGCGCTGGGCGATAAGGCCGATGCGCTGTTGTCGCCGACCGCGTGGATCAGCATCCGCGACGCGATCAAGGCCGATCCCAAGATATTGAGCCGCACCGAAACGATCCGCGTCCCCGCCTCCACCGGCCTCGACCTCGCCGCCAAGGACAAGGGTTCGCCGGAGATGGAAGCGGCGGTCGACCGGCTGAAGCAGCAGGGCGTGCTGTCCACCGGGTTCAACATGGGCTTCCTGACCGCCAGCGACGGCACCGATCCGACGCAGGTCGGCATATGGGGCGCGTTCAAGGGATCGTTGCTGACGATGCTGGTGACGCTGGTGCTGAGCTTCCCCATCGGCGTCGCCACGGCCCTGTACCTGGAGGAATATGCCCGCAAGAACTGGCTGACCGACATTATCGAGGTGTCGATCAACAATCTGGCGGCGGTGCCTTCGATCATCTTCGGCCTGCTGGGCCTGTCGATCTTCCTCAACCTGCTGCACCTGCCGCGATCCGCCGCGCTGGTCGGCGGCATGACGCTGGCGCTGATGACGATGCCCGTCATCGTCATCGCCGGGCGCAACGCCATCAAATCCGTGCCGCCCAGCATTCGCGACGCGGCGCTGGGCATCGGGGCCAGCCCGGTGCAGGTCGTGTTCCAGCATGTCCTGCCGCTCGCTTTGCCCGGGATCCTGACCGGCACCATCATCGGCATGGCGCGCGCGCTGGGCGAAACCGCGCCGCTGCTGATGATCGGCATGCGCGCCTTCATCGCGACGCCGCCGGGCGGCATCGTCGATCCCGCGACCGTCCTGCCGGTGCAGATTTTCCTGTGGTCCGACGAAGTGTCGAAGGGCTTCGTGGAAAAGACCTCTGCCGCGATCATCGTGCTGCTGGTGTTCCTGCTCGCGATGAACGGCCTCGCCATCTACCTGCGCAACAAGTTTGAAAAACGGTGGTAATGACACCCATGACCGAAGAACAAATCAACCTGGCCATTGCCGACCCCAAGATGACCGCGCGTGACGTCAAGGTCTTCTATGGCGAAAAGCAGGCGATCAAGGGCGTGTCGATCGATGTCGGCATGGATCATGTCACCGCCTTCATCGGCCCGTCGGGCTGTGGCAAGTCGACTTTCCTGCGCACGCTCAACCGCATGAACGACACCGTCGCGTCGGCGCGGGTCGAAGGCCAGATCACGCTGGACGGCGAGGACATCTATGCGCCGTCGATGGACGTGGTGCAGCTGCGCGCGCGGGTGGGCATGGTGTTCCAGAAACCCAACCCCTTCCCCAAGTCGATATATGAAAATATCGCCTATGGGCCGCGCATCCATGGCCTGGCCGCGTCCAAGGCGGACATGGACGTGATCGTGGAAAAATCGCTGCGCCGCGCGGGCCTGTGGGACGAAGTGAAGGACCGGCTGCATGACAGCGGCACCGCCCTGTCGGGTGGCCAGCAGCAGCGTCTGTGCATCGGCCGCGCCATCGCGGTCGAACCCGAAGTCATCCTGATGGACGAACCCTGTTCGGCGCTGGACCCGATCGCCACTGCCAAGATCGAGGAACTGATCCACGAACTGCGCGGCCGTTACGCCATCGTGATCGTGACGCATAACATGCAGCAGGCCGCCCGCGTATCGCAGCGGACCGCCTTCTTCCATCTGGGCGAACTGGTCGAATATGGCGTGACCAGCGACATCTTCACCAATCCCCGTCAGGAACGGACGAAGGATTATATCACCGGCCGCTACGGCTGATCCGGGGGAGGAACATCATGGCTGAACATACGATCAAGGCGTTTGACGAGGAAATCGACCGGCTGCGCGGGCTGATCGCCGAAATGGGCGGTCGGGCCGAAGCGGGCATCGAAAATGCCATGCTGGCGCTTCAGCGGCAGGACAAGGCACTGGCCGCGCAAGTCGTCGCCGACGACAAGCGGATCGACGCGATCGAAGCGGAAGTCGAAAAGCTGGTCATTCAGGTGATTGCGCTCCGCGCACCGATGGCCAACGACCTGCGCGACGTGATCGCCGCGCTGAAGATCGTCAGCGTCGTGGAGCGCATCGGCGATTATGCCAAGAATATCGCCAAGCGGGTGCCGATGATCGCCACCAACCGGCGCATGCTGGAACCGGTGGCATTGCTGCCGTCCATGGGGCAGGTCGCGGGCGAGATGGTGCATGATGCATTGAACGCCTTTGCCGCGCGCGACGCCGATCTGGCTCTGGCGGTGATCGAGCGCGACACGGTGGTCGATGATTTCTACAACAGCGTGTTCCGTACGCTGGTGACCTATATGGTCGAAAATCCCAAGACGATCAGCGAATGCGCGCATCTGCTGTTCGTCGCCAAGAATATCGAACGTATCGGCGACCATGCGACCAATGTCGCGGAAATGGTCTATTACGCCGCTACCGGCCAGACCCTGCCGGAACGAGAGCGCGGCCCCGACATCCAGCCGGAGGACTGATTTCATGGCGCGTGCGAAGATGCTGCTGGTCGAGGACGATGCGGCGCTGGCGGAATTGCTGATCTGGCATTTCAAGCGGGAGGATTTCGACGTCGCCCATACGGTCGATGGCGAAGAGGCGCTGTTGATGGCGCAGGAGAACACGCCCGACATCGTGCTGCTCGACTGGATGGTCGAAAGCCTGTCGGGGATCGAAGTGTGCCGCCGCCTGCGCCGGATGAACGGCACGGCCAACATTCCCATCATCATGCTGACCGCGCGCGGTGAGGAAGAGGACCGGGTGCGCGGCCTGGAAACCGGCGCCGACGATTATGTGACCAAGCCGTTCAGCCCCCGCGAACTGGTGGCGCGCGTGGGCGCGGTGCTGCGCCGGGTGCGTCCGGCGCTGGCGGGCGAAACGCTGACCTTTGCCGATGTCGAAATGGATACGGTGGGGCACAAGGTGCGCCGCGGCGGTCAGGTGATCCCGCTGGGCCCGACCGAATTCCGCCTGCTCAAGCATTTTCTGGAGCATCCCGGCTGGGTCTTCTCCCGCGAGCGGCTGCTCGACAGCGTGTGGGGTCAGGACAGCGACATCGAATTGCGCACCGTCGACGTCCATATCCGCCGGCTGCGCAAGGCGATCAACGCGGACGGGCAATATCAGGACATCATCCGCACCGTGCGGTCGGCGGGCTATGCGCTGGATACCGAGGGGATGGGGTGAAAGCCTTTCCCCATGATCGCGGGTAAAAAGAAGCCTCTCCAAAGCGATTTGGAGAGGCTTTTTTCTGGCTTGCGTCGCCGGATCGGGTCAGGCGGCGCGGCGGGCCTTGTTCAGTTTCTTCATCAGCATGTCGCGTTTCAGGCGGGACAGGTGATCGATGAAGAGGATGCCTTCCAGATGGTCCATTTCATGCTGGAGGCAGGTGGCGAGCAGCCCTTCCAGCTGTTCTTCATGAATGCGGCCTTCGCGGTCCATCCAGCTGGCGCGGATGACGGCGGGGCGTTCCACCTCCGCAAACTGGTCGGGGACCGACAGGCAGCCTTCATTATAGACCGACAGGTCGTCCGACCCTTTGAGGATTTCGGGATTGATGAAGACCATCGGCTTTTTGACCGGCGGCGCGCCCTCTTCGTCCGATTCGGGTTCCTGAAGGTCCATGACCAGCACCCGTTTGGGCACGCCGACCTGAATGGCGGCAAGGCCGATGCCGGGCGCATCGTACATGGTTTCGAACATGTCATCGATCAGCGTTTGCAGGTCGTCATCGATCGCTTCGACAGGGGTCGAGATCGTACGCAGGCGCGGATCGGGCGCTTCGAGAATGGGACGGATTGCCATGGGCCGAACATAGGCGGAACGCGCCTGAATATCAAGCGGGCGGCGGCGGGGATGCGCCATGGCGATGCGCCCTGCTTAACTTCGCACATTTCCTGCTTAATTTGAAATTTCAGAACAAGAGCAGGACATTAGGCGGCGTGGACAAATTTAAGCCAGTATCTGGCCGTTGCGAGATGGACCATTCCAAGGAAGCTATTGGCCAGTTGATCGTATCGGGTAGCGATGGCGCGGTTGATCTTAAGGTGGCCGAACATGCGCTCGATACGGTTG
>NZ_JBMDWL010000051.1:0-2409 GCF_048594625.1 Sphingobium sp. | reverse complement strand
GATGCCGATGCCGGTGGGCAGCAGCGTGACGCCGAGCGGGTTCCAGGCAAAGCCGGTGAACAGGGTCGCGCGCAGATATTCGGCCGCGAGCCAGCTGGCGGCGAAAAGGAGGGGGAGGGTCAAGTTGCAGGCTGCGCCGCGCGCAGCACCCACCCCCAGCCCTTCCCTTGAAAGGGAGGGGCGTTTCCTGTCGAGCCACCATGCGCAGAGCGTCGCAAGGCCGGGATAGACGGCGAGGTAGAGCGAGAGCAGGACCACCGCGCCATAGCCCAGCCAGTGCGGCATGCTGTCCTGAAAGGTGGAGGCGTGGGCGATCCAGTTGAGGCCCAGCGTGAAATGGCCGACGCCGAACAGCCAGCCGCGGGCGAAGGCGGCGCGGCGGTCGGGCGCGCGGTCGATCAGCAGGATCAGCAGCGCAAGGCAGGCCAGCGTCACGGGCCAGAGGCGCAGCGGTTCGAACCCGGTGGCGGACAGGAACCCGGCGAGCAGCGCCGCCAGATTCGGGCGAGCGAACGGGGCGGCGATCAGTTTTTGCATGGGAAGGTTCAGCCGACCGTCGCCATGGTGGCGTGGCTGCACCTGTCGTCCTTCTTCCCGCCGCCGCCGGTCAGCATCGACGCGGCAAGGAAGCCGCCGACCACCAGCACGAGGAAAATCGCGGACAGGAGGGCGAGATATTTTTCGATGAATGCCTTGATTGGGCGGCCGAATTTCCAGAACAGGAAGCCGACCAGCATAAACTGAAAGGCGCGGCTGACGATGCTGGCCCACAGGAAGGTGAAGAGCGACAGGCCGATAAAGCCCGCGGTGATCGTGATCAGCTTGAACGGGATCGGCGTCGCGCCCTTGATCAGGATGATTTCCGCCCCGTAATCGCGCAGGTAACAGGCCGCGACCGGGAATTTGGCGGCAAGGCCCAGCGCGGTGAGGATCTGCTGCCCGACCGCTTCATAGAGGAAATGGCCGATGGCATAGCCCAGCAGGCCGCCCAGCACCGACGCGAGGGTGCAGATGAAGCCGAAGCGGATCGCCCGTTCCGGCCGGGCAAGGCACATCAGGCCCAGCAACGGATGCGGCGGGATGGGGAAGAAACTCGATTCCATGAAGCTGATGGCGAAAAGCCACCGTTCGGCGTGGCGGTGCGCGGCCTTTGCCAGGGTCCATTGGTAGAGCTTCGTTAGCATCGCGGGCGGGCCTAGCCGAGATCATTGGGGCATGCCAACGATTTTGCGTGACGGTTGCGCGACAGCGGCGTGGGCATAGACCTGTCGGGGCGCGGGCCAACCAGCACGGACTTGCCAAAGCACGGACTTGCCAAAGCACGGACTTGATTGTGCAGCGCCGTCTGGGCATGACGCGCTTTCATTCAGTCCGGTCGCCGCATTTTGAACTTTTCTTCGATTCCATGGGACAAGGTGCGGCAGCGCGCGGGCGGCATCGCGTTCGCGCTGGTGCTCAACCTGTTGCTGCTGCTGGCGTTGTTCACCCTGTCGCCGGGATTCCAGCCGCCCAAGGTGGACGACCGCCTGCCCGTGACGTTCGACGTCGAAACCGGCGAAAAGACGCAGGACGCGCAGGCCAAGGCCGAACAGACCCAGAAGCGCGAGGAAAAGAAGACGTCGTCGCCGCAGAAGCAGGCCGACGCCGTTGTGCGCCCCCCGATCCCGGTGGAAAAGCCCGCCGAGCAGCCGCCATCGCCTTTCCCATTCCTGACGCTGAACCGCGAGCAGATGGCGTCCGCCGACATCGGCAACATGCCCAGGGGCGCACAGGGCGCGACGGGGCAGGGCAAGGGCGACAGCGCCATGGTGCAGGGACCGGGCGAAGGGCCGGGCGGCGTTCAGCTGTTCGAGGCGGAATGGTACAGGCGGCCGACCCATGCGGAATTGAGCAGTTACCTGCCCGCCAATGCGCCGGCGCGGGGATATGGGCTGGTGGCGTGCAAGACCATCGACCATTATCATGTCGAAAATTGCCAGACGCTGGGCGAAGCGCCGCTGGGGTCGGGCTTTGCCAAGGCGGTGCGGCGGGCGGCGTGGCAGTTTCTGGTGCTGCCGCCCCGCGTCAACGGCAAGGTGATGGTGGGCAGCTGGGTCCGCATCCGCATCGATTATACCCGCACCGTCGTGTCGGGCGGGGGCAGGCCCGACGCCGATCCCGACCCCGGATATAATGCCGCATCGCCACCGCGGCCGGAACCCAAACGGCTGGGGCCGGGGGTTTCGGGGCCGCAATTTTAGGGCTGTGTGGCTATTCGGTCCAGGGCGGGCTGCAAATGGCGACTTTCTGCGCTTCCGGTGCTCACGTACTTAAGTACGCTGCGTTCGGCCGCGTCACGGGCCGCGGCCGAAGGTTCTCGAAAATCACCAAATTAGCCGCCCCCAGACCCAAAAACCCACAAAGCCCAGA
>NZ_JBMDWL010000050.1:0-10996 GCF_048594625.1 Sphingobium sp. | reverse complement strand
CGGCGCTGCATCGCTTCGCCATAGAGCATCGGGAAGCGTTCCAGCTGCGCGATCAGCGGCGGCGCATCCGTCAGCGCACGCAGCGACACGGCGAGTTGCGCGACATCCCAATGGATCGCTTCGGCCTGACGGCCATAGGCGTAGAGGCCATTATGATCGAAATAGGCGGCGGTGAAACCGGCATCCCACAGCGGCGTGAAGCGCCATGGGCCATAATCGAAGCTTTCGCCGGTCACATTGATATTGTCGCTGTTGAGTACGCCATGGACGAAACCGGCGATCATATAGCTGGCGGCAAGGTCGGCGGTGCGCTCCACCACCCGGCCCAGCAGTTGCGCGGGCGGATTGTCGCCCGGCGTTTCGCCATAGAGACCGGTGAGCGCATAATCGGTCAGTCGTCCGAGCAGCGCGCTGTCCTCAATATAGGCGGCGCGCTGGAATGTGCCGATGCGGATATGCGAATGGCTGAGCCGCACCATCGCCGCGCCGCGCGTGGGGGACGGTTCGTCATTGCGCTCCAGCGCTTCGCCCGTTTCGATGATGGAGAAGGTTTTCGAGGTGGTGACGCCCAGCGCTTCCAGCATTTCCGTCGCCAATATCTCGCGCACGCCGCCCTTCAGCGTCAGGCGACCGTCGCCAAATCGGCTATAGGGCGTCTGTCCCGACCCCTTGGTGCCAAGGTCGAGCAGGCGATTGTCCGCATCGCGCAACTGCGCAAACAGGAAGCCGCGCCCATCGCCGATGTCGGGGTTATAATGTCGGAACTGATGGCCATGGTAACGCAGCGCCAGCGGCCGGGGCAGATTGTCGTCCAGCGGCGCAAAGCGACCGAAATGGGCGATCCAGTCTTCGTCGTTCAGGCCGTCCAGCCCGACGGAGGCGGCCGCACGATCGTTGCGATAGCGCAGGATGGCTTGCGGGAAATCCGCCGCGCGTACGGGATCGGCGATCTCCGGCATCAATATGTCGATTTCGGTGACGGGGCGGTAAGTTGCGGGTTGCGGCATGTGGTGCATATGGCGATATGGGGGAAGGTCACCTGAAGGATCAAGCTTGAGCGGCTATAATGACGGATATTGGTGGTCACCCGATGGGCTGCGGCTCCATTATAGGGACTATGAGGGTGGCGACGATGGTCGCCCGCCCTTACTCTGCCTGCCGGGGCTGACCCGCAATGCGCGCGATTTCGAACCGCTGGCGGGGCGGCTGGCGGGCGAATGGCGGCTGATCTGTCCCGACATGCGCGGGCGGGCCGAAAGCGCCTATGCCAAGGATGCGATGACCTACGTCCCGCTGACCTATTTGCAGGACATCAGCCGGTTGCTCGCGGATCTGGCCATCACCCGTTTCGTGGCGGTGGGAACATCGCTGGGCGGGATCATCACCATGCTGATCGCGGCGACGCATCGCGAATGGCTGGCGGGCGCATTGCTGAACGATGTGGGACCGGTGCTGGATGAAGGCGGCCTTGACCGCATCCGCTCCTATGTCGGCGTGGGGCAGTCGCATCCGACATGGGTCCATGCAGCGCGCGCGCTGGCGGAAGCGAATGGCGATGTCTATCCCGGCTATGACCTGGAACAGTGGCTGGCCATGGCCAAGCGCCTGTATCGCCTGAACAGCGGCGGACGCGTGGTGCTGGATTACGACATGAAGATCGCCGAACCGATCCGCGCCATGGGCAGCGAGGCAGGCGTCGACATGTGGCCGGTGATGCAGGCATTTCAGGGCATTCCGACGCTGTTGCTGCGCGGCGATCGGTCCGATCTGCTATCCGCCGCGACTGCGCGGCGAATGGTCGATACGATCGGGGCAGGGGCCGAACTGACGACGGTTCCGGGCGTCGGCCACGCGCCCGCGCTGGACGAGCCAGAAAGCGCGGCGGCGATCGACCGGTTGCTGGCGCGCGTGCTGCATGAATAGTGTGCCGCACATCCTGCATGTCCATGGCAGTTTTTCTCTGGGTGGCAAGGAAGCGCGTGCCGTCCGCCTGATGAACATCTGGGGCGGTCGGGCGCGGCACAGCATCATGAGCGCCGATCCGCTGGCGATGGGCGCGCGCGATGCGATCGATCCGGGCATCAGCGTCGATTATCCCGATGCGCCATCCTTTGCGGGGAAGCCGGGGCTGGCGCGATACCGGGTCATCACGGCGTTTCTGCGGCAGTTCGACCTGATCCTGACCTATAATTGGGGATCGATGGACGCGGTCATGGCGCATCGGCTGGCCGCATTGGGGCTGGTGGGGCAATCGGCAGGATTGCCGCCGCTGATCCATCATGAGGATGGGTTCAACGCGGACGAAACCCATGGCCTGAAAACCAAGCGCAACCTGTTTCGCAGGGTCGGCCTGCAAAGCGCCCATGCGCTGGTGGTGCCGTCGGTACGGCTGGAGGGTATCGCACGACATATATGGAAGCAGCCGGCGGGGCGCGTCCACCTGATCCGCAACGGCATCGATGTCGCGCGCTATGCCGACAGGCCTGCGCCTGACGCGATGCCGGGGCTGGTGCGCACGCCGGGCAAATTGCTGGTGGGGACGCTGGCGGGGTTGCGGGCGGTCAAGAATATTCCGCGCCTCGTCAGGGCGGTCGCCGCGCACAGGGACAGGCTGCAACTGGTGGTGGTGGGCGAAGGGCCGGAGCGCGACGCCATCGTCGCGGAAGCGGCGGCTTGCGGGCTGGACGGCCTGCATATGGCCGGCTTCATGGACCGGCCATGGCGGTTCGTGGGCCTGTTCGACATCTTTGCCCTGTCTTCCGACAGCGAACAGTTCCCCATATCTCTGGTGGAGGCGATGGCGGCCGGTTTGCCCGCCGCATCCATGGATGTGGGCGATGTCGCCAATATGGTCGCGCCGGAAAACCGCCCCTTCATCGTTCGCGACGAACAGGGGCTGGCCGATGCGCTGGGCGCACTGGCGGCCGATGCCGATCTTCGCGCCCGGCTGGGTGTCGCCAACCGGCAGCGTGCGCAGCGCGACTATGCCGAAACGGATATGGTAAACGCCTATGCGCGCCTTTATGGCGAGGCTCTGGCCAGCCCCATGATTTTGCGCTAGGGCGCGCGAAATTCGTCATAGACAGCCAAAGCTGCTATAGGGTTGCTTTTACCCGGTCGAGGGGGTCGGGTGCATGTGCAGGAGATGTCGTTGTTCAAGGGGCTGAAGCCTATCGTCTATGGTGGCCACGAAGTCTGGCCGATAGTAGAGGGTGGCAAGGGTGTTGCCGTATCCAACCATAGCAGTTCGGGCGCCTGGGCGGCGGCCGGAGGCATCGGCACCGTATCGGCGGTGAACGCCGACAGCTATGACAGCTTTGGCAATGTCATTCCCCAGATCTATCACGGCCGCACACGCCGTGACCGGCACGAGGAACTGATCGCCTATGCCATCGACGGCGCCGTCGAACAGGTGAAGCGCGCGTTCGAAATCGCCGGGGGCAAGGGCGCCATCAACATCAACGTGCTGTGGGAAATGGGCGGTGCGCAGCGCGTCCTCCATGGCGTGCTGGAAAAGACGCGCGGCATGGTGGCGGGCGTCACCTGCGGCGCGGGCATGCCATACAAGCTGTCTGAAATCGCGGCATCCTATAATGTCAGCTATCTGCCGATCGTGTCTTCCGGTCGTGCCTTCCGTGCATTGTGGAAGCGCGCCTATTCCAAGGCGTCGGAATGGCTGGCGGCCGTGGTCTATGAAGATCCCTGGCTGGCGGGCGGCCATAACGGCCTGTCCAACGCGGAAGATCCGCGGCAGCCGCAAGACCCCTATCCCCGCGTTCGCGACCTGCGCGCCACCATGCGCGAAGGCGGCATTTCCGACGACGTGCCAATCGTGATGGCGGGCGGTGTCTGGGCGCTCAAGGACTGGAACGACTGGATCGACAATCCGGAACTGGGCGCGATCGCTTTCCAGTTCGGCACCCGTCCGCTGCTGACGCAGGAAAGCCCTATTCCGCAGGACTGGAAAGACCGGCTGATGCAGCTGGAGCCGGGCGACGTGCTGCTCCACAAATTTTCGCCCACCGGTTTCTACAGCTCGGCGATTCGCAATCCCTTCCTGCGTTCGCTGGAAGCGCGGTCGGACCGGCAGATCCCCTTCAGCACCGAACAGGCGGGCGACCATACGCACCAGCTGGACGTGGGGGTTAAGGGCAAGAATTTCTGGGTGACGCTCGGCGATCTTCAGCGCGCACGCGAATGGTTCGGCGCGGGATTTACCTCCGCACTCAAGACGCCGGACAATACGCTGGTCTTCGTCACCGAAGAAGAGAAGGCGGAAATCCGCAAGGACCAGACCGACTGCATGGGCTGCCTGTCGCAGTGCAGCTTCTCCAGCTGGATGGACAGCGAAACCAATTCCACGGGGCGTCTGGCCGATCCGCGCAGCTTCTGCATCCAGAAGTCGTTGCAGGAATCGGTGCATGGCGGCGATCTGGACAAGAACCTGCTGTTCGCGGGTCATGCGGCCTATCGGTTCAAGCAAGACCCCTTCTATTCCAACGGGTTCGTGCCGACCGTGAAGCAGCTGGTCGACCGCATCCTGACGGGCGACTGATGGTGACGGAGCTTCCGGGGCTGGCGGTGCTGCATTATGGCGCCGCCGATTTCGACATCGTGCGGCCGGGGCAGTTCGTGCTGTGCGCGGTGTCGGGCGCGCGTATCGACCTGCACGACCTGAAATATTGGAGCGCCGAATTTCAGGAAGCCTATCGCGGCCCGCAGGAAGCGACCCGATCCTTTCTGGACCATCGGGGGCCTGCATTTCGTTGATATGGGCGCGCCTTGGCTATCCTGACCGGATGGCGCGGCGCGTCATATTTTCAAGATGAAGCCGCGATCCGACCAACGTCCAAATCGGGCGACTGATCGCTACATTTCTGTTTCAGTGCGGTTAAAACTGATGTAATCTTCCTGCATGAGGCGACAAAGATCGCCCTTGATGGAAGGATGTTCATGATGTCTCGTATCGACGTCTTTGGTGATCGTGTCTGCATCGTTTCGAGCCTGCTGATCGTCGGCTGGTTCCTGTATAGCACCATCGCCTGACAGGCGCTGTTCGGCCCGCTTCATTCGGTAACGTGGCGAGCGCTTGCTCGTTTGCCATCCTTTGTCCATGACAGGTGAAGGGGCATGACGAAATGTCCCGGCCCTTGCAGATGGAGAAGGATGGATGTTCAGCCACGTCATGGTCGGCGCAGATGATGTCGAGGTTTCGAAGCGCTTTTATGACGCCCTGTTCGCGGCGATCGGCGCGAAGCCTGGCTTTTACGACGATCGTGGTCGCGCCATCTATATGCATGACGGCGCATTGTTCATGATCACCCGGCCGATCGACGGCGAAGCGGCCTGTCATGCCAATGGCGGCACGATCGGTTTTTCCATGGCATCGACGGAGCAGGCCGATGCATGGCATGCTGCGGGCGTGGCGGCGGGCGGCGCGGCCTGCGAAGACCCGCCTGGTATTCGTGAAGGGGGGTTCGGGAAACTCTACCTCGCCTATCTGCGCGATCCGGCCGGTAACAAGCTGTGCGGGCTGCATCGCATCGCCTGAACCAAGCAGGACTGGGCAGGCCCCAAGCAAAGCTATTTCGACATTATCGATGTCATCGCCCAATAAGGTCGCGAGCCTTTTTCCAAAAAAGGCTTCGCGGCTTTTGAAGGATGTCAGCTTGCTCCGCGTTACCAACGGCTAAAGCGCACGGTTCCGAAGCGACCACGCCAGGTTTCGTGTTCCCTGACCAAGGAGAAGACGATGACCCGTAATAGCCCGTCCCGCCGCAAGCCCGACCATGCCCGGCAGAGCCAGCATGTCTACCTGCCCCACAGCAGCTGGGCGCGGGTTGAGCGTAAACCCGCCGTCAGTACGCCCATCGCGCCCGACGATTTTTGGGCGCGACTGGGCATCTGACCTTATCTGAACACCACGGTCTTACCGCCGTTCAGCAGCACGCGCCGGTCGGCGATCCAGCCGACGGCGCGGGCCAGTACCTGCGCCTCTATATCCCGGCCGATGCGGATCATGTCGTCGGCCGTCGCGCGGTGATCGACGCGTTCGACCGCCTGTTCGATGATCGGCCCTTCGTCCAGATCGGCGGTCACAAAATGGGCGGTTGCGCCGATCAGCTTCACCCCGCGATCATGGGCGCGATGATAGGGGCGTGCGCCCTTGAAACCCGGCAGGAAGCTGTGGTGGATGTTGATGCAGCGTCCGGCAAGATGGCCCACCAGCTCTTCCGACAAGACCTGCATATAGCGAGCCAGGATTAGATAGTCACAGCGGCTGCGGTCGAAAATGTCGAGCAGCGCGGCTTCCTGCGTCGCCTTCTCACCATTGGGCGGCAGCTCATGATAGGGGATGCCGTGCCATTCGGTGATGCGGCGCATATCGGGATGGTTGGACACCACGCCCATGATGTCGACCGGCAACATGCCGGTTTGCCAGCGATGCAACAGATCCGCGAGGCAATGCGATCCTTTCGACACGGCGATCAGGATGCGCGGGCGATGGCTGGCGGCGGTGAGCGACCAGTCCATGGCAAATTCCGTGCCGATAGCGGCGAAATCGGCACGCAGGCCGTCCATGTCGGTGATGCGATCATCCGTCGCTTCAAAGGCGACGCGCATGAAGAAACGGTCGGCTTCCCGATCGGCATATTGTTGGCTGTCGGTGATGAAGCCGCCGCGTTCCGCCAGGAAATTGCTGACGGCCGCAACGATTCCGACACGGTCGGCACAGACCAGCGTCAGTACCCAGGATGGAATGACAGGATTTGACAACGACCCCTCCGAAATTGATCGTTCGCCGTTGCCCTAACCCATCTAGCTATGCAAGCCGTTAACCGGAACCGCGACCACGCCGTCCGCCTCGAAACTGGCGATGGGATAGGCGCAATAGTCGGCGGCATAATAGGCACTGGGCCGATGATTGCCCGATGCGCCAAGGCCGCCGAAGGGCATGTTGCCAGCAGCGCCCGTCGTCGGCCGGTTGCGATTGACGACACCGGCGCGGCTTTCCTCCACCACACGCCGCCACAGGCCGTCATCCTGAGAAATGAGGCCAGCCGACAGGCCGAAGCTGGTCGCGTTGGCGGCGGCGATGGCGGCATCGAAATCGGGTACGCGCAGGATGGTGAGTGCCGGGGCAAAGATTTCCGCGTCGGGCGCATCGATGCCGGTGATGTCGAGCATGGCGGGCGTGACGAAAGCGGCGCTGCGCCCCCCCACGCCTTCGAACGGGCGGATGACCTGTGCCCCGCGCGCGATCAGGTCGCTGACGGCGCGGTGGGATGCGGCGGCGGCCTGATCCGACACCAGCGGTCCCATGAAGGCATCGCCCGGCTCATTCCATGCCGCAATGGGCAGGCGGGCGGCGATGGCGGCGGTCGCCTCCACGATGGCGTCGCCGCTCGCGCCTGTCGGCACGATCAGGCGGCGGGCGCAGGAACAGCGCTGGCCGGTGGTGATGAAAGCGGAGTTGACGATGATCGATGCGGCTTCGTCCGGACTGTCCCATGCGATCAGCGGGTTGTTGCCGCCCAGTTCCAGCGCCATGATCACATGCGGGCGATCCACCAGCGCACGGCGCAGCGCGGCGCCCGCACCGGCCGATCCGGTGAAGAGCAGGCCGTCTATATCGCCCGCGACCAGCGCTTCGCCGGTGGCGCGTCCGCCCTGAACCACGGTCAGCAGGCCATCGGGCAGACCCGCCGCCGCCCAAGCCTGTGCCATGGCGGCGCCGGTGGCAGGCGTGATTTCGGATGGCTTGAACACGACCGCATTGCCCGCGATCAGCGCCGGAACGATATGTCCGTTGGGCAGGTGGCCGGGAAAATTATAGGGGCCAAGCACCGCCATGACGCCATGGCCGCGATGGCGCAGCACCGCCCGGCCAAAGGACATGTCGGCTGTCCGTTCGCCGGTGCGTTCGGCATGGGCCTTTATCGATACATCGACCTTGGCGATCATGGACCCGATTTCGGCGTCGCTTTCCCACAATAGCTTGCCGGTTTCGCGGGAAATCAGTTCGGCCAGCGTCGCGCGCCGTTCACCCAATATTGTGGCGTAGCGGCGGACGATGGCGATGCGATCGTCCACCGGCAGCGCGCGCCAGCCGGGCAGGGCGGCATGCGCCTTGGCGATGGCGGTGTTGCAGTCGTCGGCGCTGGCAACCGGGCCTTCCCAGATCAGTTCGCGCGATGCAGGGTCGAAGGATTGCAGCATGGCGATCACCGGTTGGCCCCTTCCTGCGCGCTGGTCATGGCAAAGATGCCGGTAGCGTTGCCGGTGTCGAAGGCGAGGTCGAGCCTGCCGGTTTCCGGGTCCACATCACGGCTGATAAATTCGTAGAAGGAGCCGGGAACCGTGCGCCACTGTCCGTCGGCGAAGGGGCGTTCGACACTGTCGGCGCGAAAGGCGGTCTGGCGGACGCGGCCGGTGGCGGAAATTTCCAGCCGCTCCTTCATCGGTCGGTCCTCATCCTTCAGTCGCTGGGAAAGGGCGGCGACGTCGGCCACCCGGTCCGTCGCATGATTGAACCCATTGCCTTCGGTTGCGATCCATGCGGCTTCGTTGGAACGGGACAGGAGCAGTTGATAATCCTCGAAAGCGGGTGGTTCATGCTGGCGGTCGAAGGCCGATAGGATGATCGGCAGGGCAACGACTGCGACAGTGAAGTGAACAGTCGCGCCGCGTTCGAAATCGGCGAGCATGGCGATTGTCGGCGCGTCCAGCGGATCGCGGCTGGTACCGAAAATGCGGGCGGCGGCTTCGACAAATTCGGGATCGAAGCGATCGACATGCAGTTCGGACAGGAAGAATTGCGGGATGGCTTCGGGGAAGTCGATATGGCGATAGGCGCGACCGGTCATGCGCAGCCGGTCGAGCGGATAGATCGCCGCCATTTCGTAGCCGAGCGGCAGGAAGATGCGGGTGAAGGCGTCCTGTCCGGCGGGCAGCGCGCCGGTCGGGCCATCGGGAAAGCGGATGGAGCGCAGCGCCCCATGGTCGAACATGACCCGGCCGCCGCGCGCCAGCGTATCGGCGACATAGGCGTCGCCGCTGGGCACCCGGCGCAGCAGATCGTGGAACAGCGCGACGTTCATCGCCATGGCGAAGGCGGCGCGGGATACGCCGTCGCCATTCTGCGCCAGGAGGCCGGGGTCGATCACCAGCATGTCCAGCGTCTGGCGGCCGACATCATCGCCGAGCGTGGCCGTCACCAGCTTTTCGATCGTGCCCATATTCTCTTTCGACATCATATGCTCCCGATTGCAGGATCATTATCGCAACAATCTTGGCATAAGCCAAATGGTGACCTGTCATCTGTTGATGCGAGAATGGAATGAGCGAATTTCGCAAATGGTTGCCGCCGATGAACGCCCTGACCGCGTTCGAGGCGGCGGTGCGCCATGGCGGTTTTTCCCGCGCGGGAGAGGACATCGGCCTGACCCAAAGCGCGGTCAGTCGGCAGATCGCGCAACTGGAAGACATTCTGGGCGTGCCGTTGTTCGACCGGATCGGGCGGCGTGTCCGGCTGAACGAGGCCGGGCGGAGCTATTCCGACGAACTGCTGCCCGCGCTGGACGCGATCCGCCAGGCGACGGGGCGGGCATCGGGGCGGCGGCCGCAAAGGACGCTGCGGATCGCGACGCTGCCCAGCTTCGGGATGCGATGGCTGGCGCCGCGCCTGCCGCAACTGAGCGCGCGCCATCCCGATCTGGTCGTCGATTTTGCAGCGCGATCCCAGCCATTCGATTTCGGGCATGAGGATTTTGACGCGGCTGTCCATTTCGGTGTCCCGCAGGACTGGCCCGGCGTGACGATGGATTTCCTGTTTCGGGAGGAGGCCGTGCCGGTCTGTTCGCCCGAATGGCTGGCGGTGCATCCGCTGCGGACGCCCGCCGACCTGTTGGACGCGCCGTTACTGAGCCAGACGTCGCGGCGGGACGCATGGGCGCGGTGGCTGAATGCGGCAGGCGTGGATGCGCGCACGCTGGCGGCGGGGCCTGCCTATGAACATTTTTTGATGCTGGCGCAGGCCTGTGCGGCGGGAGCAGGGCTGGCGCTGATTCCCACATTCCTGATCCGGCCGGAACTGGAGGCGGGGACGCTGGTCATCCCCTTTGCGCGGCCGTTGTCGACCGATCAGGCCTATTATCTGGTCTATCCATCCGACGGGCCGGGGGCAGGGCCGCTGATGCAGTTCCGCGACTGGATGGTGGAGCAGGCGCGCCTGTGAAGGGCGCGCCGGTCCTTACATTTTCCTGGGCATGCAATCCGCGCCCGCAGCCTTGACGGCACTGCACAGGCGGGCGGCATCGGCGGCGCTGGCAATGGGGCCAGCCTGAAGGCGGGTGACGGCGCCAGCCTTTACCAGATAGAGCTGATAGACGGAGAGGCCGCGGACCTTGCCATTCAGCTGGCTCCACAGCGCGCGGGCGCGGGATTCCTCCCCGAAGGCGCCAAGCTGTACGCGCCAGTCGCCGGATGCGGCGGGTGTTGGCGCGCTGGCTGCCGGGCGCGCGGGCGTCGATACAGGTTTGGGCGCAACTTTGAGTGCAGACGTCGCGGCGGCGACCTGTGGTGCCGGCGTGGGTTTGGGTGCTGCCGCAGATTTGGGCGCAGGTGGCGTGATGGTGGAGGGTGGCAATTCCGTCGTGCGGACCGACGAGGGTATATTGCTGCTGCGGGGCGGGGTGGTTGGCCCGGCGTTCGGTGCTGTGGCGAGCACGGCGCTGCTTTCGCCCTTTTCCATGCTGGCCGCCAAGGCAAGACCCTGCTTGCGCTGATCCTCCGGAATATATTTGTCCATCTGTTCCAGGCTGGACGTCGCCTGCGCCAGCCCGGAAGCGGAGGCGCGGGTCATCAGCGCATAGGCGCGGACCCAATCCTTGGCGACCGTATCGCCGTTAAACAGGGCGGTGCCGACGATATATTGCGCGCGCGGTTCGCCGCGCATCGACGCGCGCTGAAGATAGGGCATGGCGCCGGGGCGATC
>NZ_JBMDWL010000005.1:0-8701 GCF_048594625.1 Sphingobium sp. | reverse complement strand
AAGGTTTGGGGAAACGTTAATTAAGCTGCACAGGCTTCGTGCGATTTGAGTGGGGGCGGACCATCGGCCCGCCGCCTCTTTTCGTATGCGCGCTGGCGGCGGACATCACCAGGTGACGATCTTCACCCTCTGCCCCGGTTTCAGCACGCTGTTTTCCTCCAGCGCGTTGATCGTCAGGAACCGGCCCAGCTGATAGTCGGTATAGGCCATGCGTTTGGCGAGCGATTGCACCGTTTCGCCTGCCTTCACGGCAACCACCGTCACCTTGCGTGATTTGATCGCCGCCGCATCCTGCGCGCTCAGTCGCTGGACCGACTGGATCATCGGCGTGAACGGCCCGATCCCCTGCCCGGCCTGGGTCAGGATCAGGAAATGATAGGCCTTCCCCTTTTCGAACTCATAGGCAAAGACGGTCGCATCCACCTGACTGGATTGGGTCGATGCGCGAATGGTGCGATATGCAGCGGGCAGGCCGTTGATCGTCGTGCGATTGACCTCGCCCTGCGGCACGCCGCCCTGTCCCCCGCCCAGCTTGGCGAAGACGCTGCTGATATAGCTGTCCAGATTGCCCGAATAGGGCGCCGCGCTGAATTGCGCCTGCCCACCCGACCCGGTGATGGAAACCGCCGCCGCACTGTTTTCCATGCCGAACCCATCGGGGATGGTGAAACTCAGCCGCAGGTCGGGATGACGGAACCTGTTGCCGTCGATCACCCCCTGTTTGGGATCGTCACCGTACAGCACGCCGTTCAGCGCATTCAGGAACGCATCGCGATTGCGCACCGTGCTGTTGACGCGGGTCGCCTCCGCCGTCCTCGCCGCCCGTTCCACGCGCGCGCCCGGATCGGGGTGGGTGCTGGCCCATGCAGGCGTCGACCGGGCATTACCCGTCACCTGCGCGTCAAGATCGCTTTGCGCCGCCAGCGATGCCAGCATGTCGGCCAGCGCGCTCGGATCATATCCTCCGCTCGCCAGATAACGGATGCCCAGATCGTCGGCTTCATATTCCTGACTGCGTGAAAATTTGAGCGTCAGCAGCTGGCTGCCGGTACCGATCCCCTTCTGCACCAGCCCGCTCAGTCCCGAATCGCCCAGAAATGCGCCCGCCAGCGCACCGAGCAACGCTCCGCCGATCGCATTGCGTTGCGCCGCCTGCTGTCGCCGCTGGCCATGCTGGGCCGCGACATGGCCCACTTCATGGCCCAGCACGCCTGCCAGTTCGGCCTCGTCATTCATCAGCGCCATCAGTTGACGGGTGACATAAACATAGCCGCCCGGAATGGCGAAAGCGTTGTTGACCGGCGAATTGAGCAGCGTGACGGTAAAGTCCCCCTGCGCGTTGGACAGGCCGGATTGCACCGCGATGCGACGCCCTACGCCTTCCACATATTTCGCCTGCGGCCCGGCATAGGGGCCGCCAAATTCATTGAGCAATTGCGGATGCTGCTTTGCCCCGCTCGCCTTGTCCGCCGCGCTGATCGACGACACCGTGCGGATGGCCCGCTGCTGCCCGATCACTACCGGCGCGCTCACCGCCACAGCCGCCACGGCGGCCGCGCCGCCCAGCTTTGTCTTCCAGTTCATGGGACGTCCTCAACCCTCTGCCGTTACCGCTACGTAACGAGCAATCATGGCGAGCCGTTCCCGAAAAAGCGAGATATTCCCCGCTCTTTCGGCCCTCGAAAAAGGTCGATCAGACGCCGATGGCCAGGAATTTGTCGGCCCGGTCGGTGCGCAGCGCTTCGGCGCTCAGGGTATCGAGCGAATCCAGTTCCGCCTCGATCGCCTCGCCCAGGCTGGCGATTGCCTGCACCGGATCGCGATGCGCGCCGCCCACGGGCTCCGCCACGATCCGGTCGATCACGCCCAGCTTTTGCAGATGCTGCGCGGTCACCTGCATCGCGGTCGCCGCGTCGCTCGCCCGGTCGGCGGTGCGCCACAGGATCGACGCGCAGCCTTCGGGCGAAATCACCGAATAGACCGCATGTTCGAACATCAGCACGCGATTGGCGGCCGCCAGCGCGATCGCGCCGCCCGAACCGCCTTCACCCACCACCGCGGCGACCATCGGCACGCCCAGCTTCAGGCAGGCTTCGGTCGAACGGGCGATGGCTTCGGCCTGCCCGCGTTCTTCGGCCTGCACACCGGGAAAAGCGCCCGATGTATCGACCAGGGTCACCACCGGCAGGCCGAACCGATCGGCCAGTTCCATCAGGCGGATCGCCTTGCGGTATCCTTCGGGCTTGGCCATGCCGAAATTGTGGCGCACGCGGCTGGCGGTGTCGTCACCCTTTTCATGACCGATCACCATCACCTTGCGCTCGCCCAGCGTCGCGAACCCGCCGATGATCGCCTGATCGTCGGCAAAGGCGCGATCCCCGGCCAGCGGCATGAAATTGTCGAACATGCCCGCGACATAATCCTTGAAATGCGGGCGTTCGGCATGACGCGCGACCTGCGTCTTCTGCCACGGCGTCAGCTTGGCATAGGTTTCGGCCAGCATCTTGGCCGCCCGATGTTCCAGCGTGGCGATTTCGCCATCGATGTTGATGTCACCCACGCTTGCGGTGGCGCGCAGTTCGACGATGCGCGCTTCCAGCTCCGCAATCGGCTTTTCAAATTCCAGAAAGCTAACCATGGCCCACGCGTTACGGTGCTGACGCGTCGCCGTCAACGCGGGGATGCGCCTGTCCCGCAGCCATCCCTGCCAAAGGATGCCGCTGGTTTACCAGTTCGACCAGTCGCCGACTGTCCACATGGGTATATATCTGGGTCGTGCCGATGTCCGCATGCCCCAGCATGGATTGCAGCGCGCGCAGGTCCGCCCCGCCCTCCAGCAGGTGCGTGGCAAAGGCGTGGCGCAGCACATGGGGGCTGACCCGCTCCGGCGCGATGCCGCTCGCCGCCGCCAGATCCTTGACCAGCTGGTACAGGCGGATGCGGCTCAGATGGCTCTTGCCGGATGGAAACAGCCAGGCACTGTCGCCGGGCACATGGACCAGCCATGCGGCGACGGCCGCCCGCGCCCTGTCGGATATGGGGACCAGCCGTTCGCGCGCGCCCTTGCCCTTCAGGATCAGGAAGGGGCGATCCGCCGCCAGCGCCCGGCGCGGCAACGACACCAGTTCCGTCGCGCGCAGCCCCGATCCGTAAAGCAGCTCGATCAGCGCCGACAGGCGCAGGTCCAGCGCTGATGGATGTTCGACATCCACCCGTTCGGCGATGCAGGCGAAGAATCGGTCCACCTCCGCCACCGACAATATCTTGGGCAGCGCCCGGCGTGTCACCGGACGGGGCAGCGCGGCGGAGGGATTGTCGGCGCGCAGCCCTTCTTCCTCCAGAAAAGCGTAGAAGGCCCGCACCGCCGACGCCTTGCGCGCCACCGACGACGCCGCCAGCTCCGCCCAGGCCGATGCCAGCCGCCCCAGATCGTCCTTGCCCGCACCCGCCAGTCCGCCGACCAGATCGCCCGCCCCCTGCAAATCGGTGCGATAGGCGATCAGCGTATTGCGCGACGCGCCGCGCTCCGCCGCCATCATTTCCAGGAAGCGGTCGATCAGGACGGCGTCATCCTGCGTCATGTTCAGGTCCGGCTGATCGCCTCTGCCGCGATCATCCGCGCTTCGGGGTCCAGCCCCACGCGATGCAGCGCAGCCACGACATGATAGACATGTCCTGCGGGCAGGTGGCTCCAGTCATTACCCTGCATGCCGACGGCGGCCAGCAGGGCGACCGTGCCCTTTTCACCCCGCGCCGCCGCCGCGCCGATGGCGCGCGCCCAGCGGCTGTTGGCGGTCAGCGCGAAGCCGTTATCCTGCGCCAGCGTGGCCGCTTCCTGCGTCGACAGCCGCGACAGGCCCGCGAGCGCCGCGATCAGCATCCGCCCCCTGTCCGCGCCCGCGTCACCGACATAGCCCGTCACCCGGCTGGCGTTGATTTCCACCACCGGGCTTGGCGCGCCCACGGCCAGCAAGGCCCAGACTTGCGAAGCGCCATCGCCATCCAGCTGACCCAACGCCCGTGCCCAGCGCGCCGCGTTGCGATCATAACCGGCGGTCAGCATCGCCGCGACCAGATTGGACGCATCCCGTGCATCGGCCTGCGCCACCGGCAGCGCAGCGGCGGCCCGCGCCGTCGCGATCAGGCCCAGATAGTCGGGCCTGGCATTGTCCCCCCACCAACTGCGCATCGCGCCGATCCGGTCGCCCACCGTCGCGCCGCTATAGGCGGTCCGCAGCGAATCGACGCGATCCGCCAGTTCGGCGGGCGCGTCGCCATCGGTGCCCAGCTGCCCGTAAAAACCGACCAGCGCCGCATTGGACATCACGCCCAGCCGGGCCGCAATGTCCATGCCGGGCCGCCGTTTCACCGCGCTCAGCGCGGGCGCTCGTGCTTCCCATGCCCGCACATGCGGCCCCACGGTGCCATAGAGCGTATCGGGAATTTCGACATTCAGCGCCGTCGCCAGACCAAAGCGCCATGCCGTCAGCCGATCGACGCCGTCCCATTCGATCTTCACCGAACGGCGGGCGTTGAACCCGGTGCCGACGACCTTTTCGGCCAGCCGATAATCGACGCCGCGCACCACGCCCCGGCGCTGCGCCTGATTGAGCGCGCCGCTCGACGTGCCCTGATCACCCGACAGCGCGGGGCAGATCGCCCGTGTCATGTCCCATCCCGGCGCCTTGCTGAAACGCAGCGCGCCTGCCGACAGCGGGCACAGGCCAGCCGGATCGGCGGCCGCCAGATATGTTTCCATGGCCACGGCATAAAGGCGCGGGGAATAGCGGTCGGGATCGACGCTCTGCACCATCAGCCGGGCATTGTCTGCCTCACCCATGCGCACCAGCAGCCAGGCGCGCTCTGCCGCCCAGTCCGCGCCATCGATGTCGCGCGGTGTATCCACCGCCGACAGCAATGTCCGCCGCAACAGGATGGATGCCCATCGCGACACGATCGGCGCGTGCGTCTCCTTCATCAGCGCGGCCAGATATTTGCCGGATTCGCTGCCAAAGGCGTCGGGTTCCAGCCCGCGCGTCTGCGGCGTCAGCGGCCCGATCCGGTCCAGCGACCGGCGCGCCGTTTCGGGCAGGTCATATTTCGCCTTCTGCGCGGCGATTTCTTCGGGCGTCAGCTCCGCTTCGGCGGCATTCTGGATCAGCGACAGGTCCGGCGGCGTGGCCGGATTGAGCGGCTGCACCATCGGCACGGGCGCCACGGGCGGACGCACCGTCACGGGCGGCGCACCGGGCGCAGGGCGCGCGGGTTGCGGCGCAGGCGCTTCGGGCGCGTCGCCAAAGCCCGGCGGCAACAGCGATTCGGGCGTCTGCTGCGCCACGACCGGCAGGGTCAGCGCCAGCGCAAAGCTGCCCAGCGCCCATTTCGCGTTACCGCGCGGCCAGCGCATGCGCCTTACTGGCCCAGCTTCTCTGCGGGGATCACCTTTTCGACGCGCTGTTGCGGCTGTTCGCCGCCGCGCGACCAGAAAAAGGCAAGCAGCGCGACGACCAGCACGACCAGAGCGACAGGAATGATCGGCAAACGGGTGCCACGGCGGCGGGTGCTGCCTTCGAAACTGCTGAAGTTGCGATTATTCTTCATATGTCCTTGGCTATGACTGGCCCGAAAACTTGGTCGGGGGAAAGAAAAAGATGCGATTTGCCTCTGTGACGGCTGGCTGTATAGCCCCGCAGGCCATGCAGCGAAACAGCAAAATCCCCGACAATCAGACCAGCCGTGGTCCCATCGTCCTCGTCGGCATGATGGGGGTGGGCAAATCGACGGTCGGCCGCCGCCTCGCCGCCCGCCTCGGCCTGCATTTCGTCGACGCGGACGAAGAGATCGAAAAGGCTGCGGGGATGAGCGTGACGGAGATTTTCCAGCGCTATGGCGAACCCTATTTCCGCGACGGCGAACGGCGGGTGATCGCCCGGCTGATGGACGGCGCGCCAAAAGTGATCGCGACCGGCGGCGGCGCTTTCATGCAGGATGAAACGCGCAGGCTGATATTAGATGCCGCCATTGCCGTGTGGCTGGACGCCGACATCGACATATTGGTGGAGCGCGTCGGACGGCGCGAAAGCCGCCCGCTGCTGAAAGATCGCGATCCGCGCATCGTCCTCACCGAACTGGCGGCGATCCGCAACCCCATCTACGCGCTGGCGCCCATTCATGTGAAAAGCATCGCTGCCCCGCATGAAGTCGCGGTCGACAGCATCATGGAGCAGTTGACCGCATGGCATTAGTCCGCGTCGCGCTGGGTACGCGCAGTTACGACATCATCATCGAACAGGGCGCGCTCGACCGTGCGGGCGAACGGCTCGCCACTTATGCGCGCAAGGGGCGCCTTGTCGTCGTCACCGACGAACATGTGGCAAAGGCTCAGCTGCCGCGCCTCGAATCCAGCCTGCGCACCGCCAATATCGCGGTCGAACCGATCATCCTGCCGCCGGGCGAACAGACCAAGAGCTGGCGCCATCTGGAACAACTGCTCGACGCGCTGCTGGCGCTGGAAATCGAACGGGGCGACCATGTCATCGCGCTGGGCGGCGGCGTCATCGGCGATCTGGTGGGCTTTGCCGCATCGATCCTGAAGCGCGGCTGCCATTTCATTCAGGTGCCCACCACCCTGCTGGCGCAGGTCGATTCGTCGGTCGGCGGCAAGACCGCGATCAACGCGAAGGCGGGCAAGAACCTGATCGGCAGCTTCTATCAGCCTGCCATGGTCCTGATCGATCCGTCGACGCTCGACAGCCTGCCCTTGCGCGAAACCCGCGCTGGCTATGCCGAAGTCGTCAAATATGGCCTGATCGACGATCCCGAATTTTTCGACTGGTGCGAAGCGAATGCCGACGCCCTGCTGTCCGGCGATCCGCACGCCCGCACCCACGCCATCACCCGCAGCGTGCAGGCGAAGGCCGCGATCGTCGCCGATGATGAACGCGAAACATCGGGCCGCCGTGCCCTGCTCAACCTTGGCCACACATTCGGCCATGCGCTGGAGGCCGACACCGGCTTTTCCGATACGCTGCTCCATGGCGAAGGCGTCGCGGCGGGCATGGCGCTCGCCTTTCGCTATTCCGCACGCCTTGGCCTTTGCCCGCAGGCCGACGCCGACCGCCTGACCGCGCATCTCATGGCCGTGGGCCTGCCCCACGACCTCGACAGCGCGCATGTAAAGGCACACGGCCCGGAACTGGTCGGCCATATGCTGCATGACAAGAAGATGGCGGCAGGCACCCTGCCCTTCCTGCTGGCCCATGGCATCGGGCAAACATTCCTGTCGAAGGATGTGGTGCTGGACGACGTCGCCGCGTTTCTGGATCAGGATCGGGCGGCGGCCTGAATCGCGGCGCTCAGGACATGGCGCCAGATAGCCGTTCGGTTCGAGCGTAGTCGAGAAGTCTCTCTCAGGCACCGCCATCGCCTGTCCTGGCGATGACCCGAACGATCAGCCCGCCTTCGCCCTCCCGTCGATCAGGACCGCCTGCTGCCATTTGCCGGGTGCCTTGTCGGTGCGATGGATGCAGCCCGCCCAGCAGCATGGCCGCCGCTTGCCCTCCTGCAATTCCTCGATCGTGCGGGCGATGCGCCGTTCGCGCGTCTTCGCCTGCTTCGCATCCTCGACCCAGCAGAGGAATTCATTGCGGCCCAGCGGCGTCAGGCCTTCCCACACACCCATGATGGCGGGGTCGGACCGCATCGCCGCCTGAAAATCCTCCGTCGCCTCATGGACGGTGCCGTGCGGAAAATCGGTCGTCATGGCGCAGCTCCTTGGGACGGGCACCTGATGCTACGGCAAAATCGGGGGAAGTCAAAATCGACCGTCGCCGCCAGCAACAGGGATCGAACCCGCCCCCATATCCGGCATCAGGACAGGGATCGCTGTAGCGATACGTCTACCCATTCCGTCATGCCGGCATGGCGATTGTCGATGTTAAAGGGGTGACCAGCCTGTGGTGCGGGTGGTCGGAATCGAACCGACACTCCTTGCGGAACCGGATTTTGAGAGACCGAATATCCCCTATCCTTTGTGCCGCCGGGGGTATCCGTTTTCCCGATAACCGACTGTCAGCACTAGCTTTTTTCGGTTCTCGAAACACACATACCTAACCGGCTGTACGCTACGGTTGGCTTTCTAGGTGCACCTATTCTGCACCTGAAATCCGACCTCAACGGAGGTTAGGAATGCCCAAAATCAAACTTACAAAGACCGCTGTAGACGCCGCAAACCCGCAGGAGCGCGATTACGAACTCCGTGATACGACGATACCCGGCTTCCTTGTCAAGGTCACCCCGACCGGCCGCAAGATTTTCATGGTGGCCTACGTCGCCCACAATGGGCAGCGGCGTAAGCCGGCGATCGGCCGGTACGGCGAGATCACAGTCGAGCAAGCTCGCAACATCGCGCAGGACTGGCTTGCCGAGGTGCGCCGGGGTTTCGATCCGAGTGCCGAGCGCGCGGCCGCTCGGCAGGCCCTCACCGTGAAGGAATTGTTCGACCGGTTCATCACCGACTATTCGGAGAGCCGCAACAAGCCAGCGACGGTCGAGTCGAACCGCGGATACGGCAAGCGCTACATCGTCCAGATCCTGGGCCAGCTCAAGGTTCCGGATGTCACCCGTGCCGACATCGCCCACCTGATGAAGAAGATGGCGAGAAGCCCGACCAACGCCAATCGCGTGCTGGCCGCCGTGCGGA
>NZ_JBMDWL010000049.1:0-18914 GCF_048594625.1 Sphingobium sp. | reverse complement strand
TTTCGCCGACGTGCGCGATCATGTCCGCCGGGTGCAGACGATGGTCGACGACCTGCGCGAGATTTTGAACAGCGTGTTCGAATCGTCCAATCTGCTGGAACAGCAGCGCACCGGCGACATCACCCGCCAACTCGCCGCATGGGCGGCGATCCTGGCGGTGCCGACGGCACTCGCGGGCATTTACGGCATGAACTTCGACCATATGCCCGAACTGCGCACGCGCTATGGCTATCCGGTCGTGCTGGGGGTGATCGCGGTGATCTGCACCATCCTCTACACCCGCTTCAAGAAGCTGAAATGGCTGTGACCGGACAAACGAAAAGTATCGAAATCGGCCTTACGCCGGACTGACACCCGCGCCACTCGCTCCGTGCGAAGGCGGCAGGCGGCAGGCGGCAGGCGGCAGGCGGCAGGCGGCAGGCGGCAGGCGGCAAAAGCAACACTGTGCCTGAAACGCTATGCCTGAAATGGTGTGCCCGACGGGATTCGAACCCATGGCCCTCAGATTAGGAATCTGATGCTCTATCCTGCTGAGCTACGGGCACCCGGCGACGGCTCTATTGCGGCGCGGGCGCGGGGTCAATCGCCGATCAGTTCTTCGCCTGCGGGGGAATGACCGGGAAAGGCAGCGGCGCCACCTCCACCCCTTCGGCGATCAGCGCCTTCGCTTCGGCAGGCGCAACCTCGCCATGGATGCTGGTGCGGTCCTGTTCGCCATAATGCATGGCGCGCGCCTGTTCGGCAAAGCCCCGCCCGACCCAGGTCGATCCTTCCAGCGCCTTTTTCTGCGCGCTCGCCAGCGCGTCGACCAGTGCCTGCATCTTGGCCTGATCGGCGGCGTTCATTACCGGCGCACTCGCCTCTTCGCGCGGCGCGACTTCGCTGCGGCTAGTCCCCTTCGCCCCGACGGCGGGCGCCATCAGCGCCTTGCCGATGTCCGCGTCGCCGCACATGGGGCATGTCAGCAGCCCGCGCGCCTTCTGGCTTTCATAATCCGCGCTGGACCCGAACCATGCTTCGAACACATGGCCCTGTCCTGCGCATTTCAAATCGAACACGATCACGAAACAGTCACGTCCTTTAGGATCACACGGCGATTGGCGATGGCGGGCACGCGCCCGCGCACATCCCCTATGCGCGACAGGTCGATGTCCGCAAGCCCCAGCCCGGCCGTTTCGCCCATGTCCAGCAGCACCTCGCCCCATGGATCGATGGCGACACTATGGCCATAGGTCACGCGCCCGTCCTCATGGGCGCCCACCTGCGCGGCGGCGATGACATAGCATCCCGCCTCGATCGCGCGGGCGCGCAACAGCACATGCCAGTGCGCCTGCCCCGTCGGCACGGTAAAGGCGGCGGGCGCCAGCAATATCGTCGCCCCCGCGTTGGTCATCGCCCGGTACAGGTCGGGGAAACGCATGTCGTAACAGATGGAAAAGCCCATCCGCCCCCATGGCGTATCGGCCACGACCACCTGTTCGCCCGGCCCATAGACCGACGATTCGCGCCAGCTTTCGCCGGTGGCCAGATCGACGTCGAACAGGTGGATCTTGTCGTACCGCGCCCGGATCGCGCCCATATCGTCGATCAGGAAACTGCGATTGGCCCATCGCCCGTCGGCCCGCTCGCCCTTTAGCGGCAGCGATCCGATATGCACCCACATTCCCTCACGCGCCGCCGCATCGCGCACCGTCGCCAGCACGACGTCGCCCGCTTCGTCACGCAACGTCTCCGCCGCGCGCGCCCGGTTGCGGTCCAGGCATCCCGCCATTTCCGGCGTGAACAGCATGTCCGCGCCTTCGCCCTTCGCGCGCTTCACCATCTCCACGATGGCGGCCGCATTGACGGCGGGATCGACCCCGCTGGTCATCTGGAACAGGGCGGCGCGCATCTGGCTCACGGCGTCCGTCACAGCCCCAGCAACGCGTCCAGCCTGCCCTCGCGGTTCAGCGCGCTCAGGTCGTCGCTGCCGCCGATATGCTCCCCGTCGATGAAAATTTGCGGCACGGTCGTCCGTCCCGGCGCGCGTTCCAGCATTTCCTCGCGCTTCGGACCGCCCATGCTGATGTCATATTCCTCGAACGCCACGCCCTTGTCGGTCAGCAGCGCCTTGGCCCGCGCGCAATAACCGCACCAGTCCTTGGTATAGATTTCGACTTTCGCCATGATGATGAACAGCTCCTTTTCCCATGAAATTGGGGCAAAGCCGCGCTTTGTCAATCAATCGACATGATCGGGCAGCACCCGCGCCCAGCACAGCAGCCGCACATCGCCCGCGCCGCCGCGCTTCAGCGCCCGCACACAGGCCGCCGCCGTCGCCCCGCTGGTATGCACATCGTCGATCAGCAACAGCCGTCGCCCTGCCAGATCCGGCCGTCGCCCCGGCGCCAGGGCGAAGGCGCCCCGCACCACCTTCGCCCGCTGTTTGGTGTTCATGCCCCGCAACGGCGCGGTCCGTTTCACCCGCCGCAACAGATGCTTGTCCACCGGCCACCCGGTCATCCGCCCCAGATGATCGGCGATCAGCGCCGACTGGTTGAAACCCCGGTTCCACAATCGCCACCGATGCAGCGGCACCGGCACGATCACCGCTTCGCCATCGCCCACATGGCGCAGCATCATCCGCGCGATCAGCCGGGCAAGCCCGATCCGTCGCCCATATTTCAGCCGCAACGCCACCGTCCGCGCGACATCGCCATAGGCCATCACCGCCCGCGCGCTGTCCCATGGCGGCGGGTCGGCCATGCATGCGCCGCATTCCGCCCCGTCCCCCATGTCATGGGGGAATGGCACGCCGCACCGCGCGCAACAGGGTTCGCCCAGAAAAGCCATCCCGCCCCAACAGGTCAGGCAGAATGCGAAATCCTCCGCCACGATGGTCCCGCATCCGGGGCAACGCGGCGGCAATGCATAATTCACGACCGGACGGACTGCGCCCTTGAGAAGCGGGATGATCGACATCATCTGCCTTGTCCGCGCTTCGCCCCCGATGCACAAGGCCCGCCATGGAATCCCGTCCCGACATTTTCGACCGCGCCCGCCGCGCCCGCCAGCGCGATCGCATGCTGCCCCGTTTTGCCGACCATGACTTTCTGCATCGCGCGATGCTGGACGAACTACTCGACCGGCTGAACGATGTGCAGCGCGACCTGCCCGAAGTCCTCCTGATCGGCTGCCCCGACGGCAGCGCAAAGGCCGCGCTGGAGGCGATGGGCAAGCGCGTCGCCTGCGCCGATCCCGGCTTTCTCGCCGCGAAAATGGCTGGCGGGGTACAGGCGGATGAAGACGCCCTGCCTTTTGCCGACGACAGTTTCGACCTCATCATCGCCTGCGGCACGCTGGACAGCGTCAACGACCTGCCCGGCGCGCTGATCCTGATGCGGCGCGTGCTGCGCCCCGATGGCCTGATGCTCGCCGCTTTTGCGGGCGCGGGCAGCCTCCCCCGGCTCAAATCCGCGCTGCTCTCGGCCGAAGGGGATCGCCCCGGCCAGCATGTCCACCCACAGGTCGATGTCCGCTCGGCGGGCGACCTGCTCAGCCGCGCCGGCTTCACCATGCCCGTGGCGGACGGCGATCTGCTCAACATCCGCTATGGCGACGTCGTGCGCCTGATGCACGACCTGCGCGGCATGGGTGCGGGCAATGCGCTGTTGACCCGCTCGCCCGCGCTGACGCGCGACACGCTGATGCGCGCGGCCGCCCATTTCGCGCAGGCCGCCGATCCGGATGGCCGCACGGCCGAACAGATGGCCGTCATCTACCTGTCGGGCTGGAAACCCGACCCCAGTCAGGCCGCCCCGGCACGGCGCGGCAGCGCCACGGTATCGCTGGCGGCGGCGCTGAAGGGGAAGAATTGACGCCGACGGTCCTCAACCGCGCTTCGGGGGGTATTCGACATGGTAGGTCAGGCAGGAATCCGTTTCCTGCGCCATCGCCACCGTCGGCATGCCCCTACAAAAAGCGGACTGTGTCGGTCGGCACCCTCACCGCTATTTCACCCACATGTCCTACCCCGCTACGCCATGATAATATACGACCCACCAATGCCCGATCTTGATATAAGATGTCGGAAAATTGTAATGAAATATCCAGTTTAGCGGGAAATGTGCGAAGTTAAGCGCTGCGTCGCACGTTCCCGACGGTCGGCGGATCGTCCATTTCCCGCGCCGTCCACCCTCTGCCGTCATGGCTGTAATCGACATGGCTCGCCCGGCGGAATGCCGCCCCGTCCCATACGATCACCTGCAATTCCATGGCGTTATTGCGCCGGACATGCAGCCAGTTGAAACTTTGCGGCTCATCGTTGCGCAACCGGGTCGATGTCGCCGTGCCCGCCTGTATCACCAGCGCGCCGCCGCTATGTTCGACCATCTTCTGCGCTGCTTCGGCATAGGTGCGATGGAAATGCCCGGCCAGCGCCACATGCACCCCCGCCTCGCAGGCGGCCTTGACCGCATCGTCATGCCGCCCCACCGCCTCGCTCAACTCTCCCCCCTTGCCGATCGGCATGGAAAAGAGCGGATGGTGGGTCACCAGGATGCGGGTCTTGTCCGGCGCGACCTGCGCGAACCGCTGGCGCAGCATATCCATCTGATCATGGTTGATCCGCCCGTCCTTGATCGTCAGCGATCGCGCGGTGTTCAGGCCAAGGATCGCGACTTCCCCATCCTCAAAAAAGGGACAGAGGTCGTTGCTGATATAGCGTTTATAACGCGCCAGCGGCCGGGCGAAGCGCCGCACCACATCGTAAAGCGGCACATCATGATTGCCCGGAATGACCAGCAGCTTCAGCCCCGCCGTCCTTAGTCGATTAAGCCACGCCGCCGCCTGCCTGAACTGGTCGACCCGCGCCCTTTGTGTCAGGTCGCCGCTGATCACGATCAGATCGGGTCGCCTTTCCTCGAGCCATGCGGTGGCGGCATCCACGATCCGCTGGTCGTTGGCGCCAAAATGAATGTCGGACAGATGTGCGATGCGAGCCATGCCACAGTAACGATTGCACGGCATCGGGTTTCCCTGCGGACCCGAATCCCTTTTTCAGAGTTATTGCGGCATGGAAACGAAACCTCTTCCCAAAGACGCCATCCTCGTCGTCAACGTCCATAGCCGACGGGGGCAGGATAATTTCGATCAGGCCAGGGAAAAACTGGGGGCTGCAGGCATCCGCCTGATCGCCGCCCATGCCGTGCAAGACCCCGAACAGATGGCCGCCACCGTCAAACAGGCGGTCGACAGCGGCGCTCCGATGGTGATCGTGGGTGGGGGGGATGGCTCCATGTCCGGCACGGTCGATGAACTGGTGGGCAGCCATTGCGTGTTCGGCGTGTTGCCGCTCGGCACCGCGAACAGCTTCGCCCGGACGCTCGGCCTGCCGCTGGACCTCGACGGCGCGGTGCAGGCGATCGCCACCGGCCAGCGCCGCCGCGTCGACCTTGGCATGATCGACCGGGACTATTTCGTCAACGCGGCGTCCCTAGGCCTGTCGCCCATGATCGGACAGACGGTGCCGCACAAGCTCAAACGCTATCTGGGACGGATCGGCTATCTGATCTGGGCGGTCAAATGCTCGGTCGGCTTCCGCGCCTTTCGCCTGACCATCGATGACGGTGTGAAGGAACGGCGCATGTGGTCGACGGAGGTGCGCATCCTGAACGGACCCTATCATGGCGGCGTCGAACTGTCCGACCATGCCGACGTGGATACCGGGGAAATCGTCGTTCAGGCGGTCGTCGGTCGCAGCAAGCCGCGACTTGCGTGGGACTGGTACGCCAAATTCTTCAAGCTACGCGACCGCGATTCTCATACGGAGGAATATCACGGCCAGTCGTTCAGGATCGATACCAAGCCACGCCAGCGCATTTCCATCGACGGCGAAGTGCTGGCCAAGACCCCGGTCGCGGTAAAGATCGCGGCGGGGGCGGTGGAGGTCGCGGTGCCTGCGGACAACTGATCCACATCCGCTCGTTTCGAGCGTGTCGCGAAACCAGAAGCGCAGCATTGGCGCTTCTCGACTGCGCTCGAAACGAACGGCCCCCTGTTTGACGCAGGCAACAAAAAAGGGACCGGAAATCCGGCCCCTCCCCTGTTTCGATATTTCCGAAGAAACTTAGCGCTTCGAGAACTGGAAGCTGCGGCGGGCCTTCGCCTTGCCATACTTCTTACGTTCAACGACGCGGCTGTCGCGGGTCAGGAAGCCTTCGGCCTTGACCGCGCTGCGCAGCGCCGGCTCGTACTTCGACAGAGCCTGGGCGATGCCGTGCTTCACGGCGCCGGCCTGACCCGACAGACCGCCGCCCTTGACGGTGGCGATCACGTCATACTGGCCTTCACGTTCGGTCACGCCGAACGGCTGGTTGATGACCAGACGCAGGGTCGGGCGAGCGAAATAGACTTCCTGATCGCGGCCGTTGACCGTGATCTTGCCGGTGCCGGGCTTAACCCAAACGCGGGCCACGGCGTCCTTGCGGCGGCCGGTGGCATAGGCGCGGCCGAGGCTGTCGATTTCCTGAGCGCGCAGCGGAGCCGAGGGCTGAACCGGAGCAGCAGCGACTTCGCCAGCTTCCACGGCAGCGGCCGGAGCGGCGGCAGCGGGGGCGTTGGCGGTCAGCGACGCGAGGTCGGACAGGGACTGGCGGTTATCGGACATTATGCACCCACCTTGTTCTTGCGGTTGCGCGACGCGAAATCGAGCACTTCGGGGTTCTGGGCTTCATGGGCGTGTTCGGCACCAGCGAAGATACGCAGGTTGCGCATCTGCTGACGGCCCAGCGGACCGCGGGGGATCATACGCTCGACGGCCTTTTCCAGGACGCGCTCAGGGAAACGACCTTCCAGGATCTTCTGGGGGGTGGTTTCCTTGATGCCGCCGGCATAGCCGGTGTGCTTGTAGTACACCTTGTCGGTCAGCTTGCGACCGGTGAACTTCACCTTGCCAGCGTTGATGATGATGACATTATCACCGCAATCGACGTGGGGCGTGAAGCTGGTCTTGTGCTTGCCGCGAAGGATGTTCGCGACGGTCGATGCGAGGCGGCCGACGACGAGACCTTCCGCGTCGATCAGGATCCACTTCTTTTCGACCGTTGCCGGGGTCGCCGGCTTGGTGGTCTTCATCAGCGCCTTCATGGTGCCAATACTCCAGAATGAAAAATGAAACCGGACGCCGTTGCCGACGCCCGGAAGTGGGGCGCTAATGACGACTATGGGCGTTCAAGTCAAGAGATTCGGGGCTTTTCGCAACGGGTAAAATAATACCGTGGCTAAGGCACAGGTGTCAGCGACCGCGTTTCCGTCAATGCCTGTGCCTTCACCGCAAGATCGCGACGCTGGCTTTCGATGAGGCCGCTGCTGCGCGACAGATGATAGGCGATACTGACCTGCACGCCATCGCCCGCCAGCTTTTCCTCCAGATCCAGCGCGTCGGTCGATTGTTCCACGACACGCAGCGTCCCTTCGACAGGGACCGGCCGCCCCAGCGGCGATCCGGCTACGGTGCGCAGTCCCCGCCCCTCACCACCTTCGACCGCGCTTCCTGAAAACAGGAACAGCGGCTGCATTTCCCCCGCCAGCAACGCCAGCCGGCCATCGGGCGTCAGGCTGGAAAGGAGAGTCTGCACATTCAACGCGGCCTTGTGTCGTGGCGAGCCCGGCGTGAATTGCTGCAACATCGCGGTGATGCCTGCCTGAAGCCTTGCCCACACGGCATCCTGATCGTCGATCCCGACGATCTTCCCCTGTGCATTCAGGCGAAATTGCAGTTCGATACCGATCATTGGCGTCAGCGCCGCACGATAGGATTCCGCTCCCGCCCCCGGCGCATCGCTGTCGATGCCGCGTAGCGTGGCGTGGAGGATATAGCCGTCCCCTGCCCGCTCGAACCGCAGGTCGCGCGTGGCGCTGAACATGCGGGCGACGCCATCGACCGGCCGATGCTGTTCGATGCGGTAGATCAGGGGACGGCCCACCGGCGGAGAGAAAGGTATGGCGACGCTCTGCGCGCCGGTCGGTGACGCGATGCACAGGATCGCTGCTGCAAGCATCCGCTTCAACGACGGATACCCACGGCGTGCGCGCCCCAGGCTGCGGCAGTCACGACCAGTGCGCCTACCGCCTGATGCAGCACCGCCAGCGGAAATGCGATGCCGCTGATGACCGTGGCGATGCCAAGGACGATCTGCGTTCCCAGCGCGGCGTTGATCGCAATCGAAGCGCCACGACACCCGGCCTGCTTCGCCCGGCGCGCCAGCAGGATCAGCGCCACGGCGGCAACCCACGCCCACCAGCGATGCAGAAAATGCACCAGATAAGGGTCGCTGGAAACGGTCGCCCAGAGCGAACCCAGCCATGTGATCCCCTCAGGCACCAGATGGTCATTCATCAACGGCCAGCTGTTCGACACATAACCGGCATCCAGCCCGGCCGTGAACGCGCCCAGCATCAGTTGAACCATCAGGATCAGAAGCACCACACATGCAAAGGGGCGCAATTTTGCGGGCCGGGCATCGGTCGACCGGACCAGCGCCATAAGGTCGAGCGCCGTCCAGATCAGGCCGCCGATGATGAACAGCGCCGTCAACAAATGCACCGCAAGCCGGTAATGGCTGACATCGGTGCGTACCGACAGACCGGATTTCACCATCCACCAGCCAATCGCCCCCTGCAATCCGCCCAGCGCCAGCAAAGCGACCAGGCGCCAGCCATAACCCGCAGGAATGGCGCGCCGAACGGCAAACCAGACAAGCGGCAATGCGAAGGCCACGCCGATCAGCCGCCCTAGCAAACGGTGCAGCCATTCCCAGAAAAAGATGAACTGGAAATCGGACAGCGTCATGCCCTGACGCAATTGCTGATATTCGGGGATCTGTTGGTAAAGGCGAAACGCCTCCATCCACTGATCGTGGGTCAGCGGCGGAATGGCGCCCGTAATCGGCTTCCACTGGGTGATCGACAGGCCGGATTCCGTCAGGCGGGTTATGCCCCCCACGACCACCATGCAAAACACCAGAAAGGCAACGATCAGCAACCATCGGGCTATGGTGACCGGGCGCGGACCGCCCTTGTGATGAACGCTGGAAAGTGCGGAAGCTGTCATCCCCGGTCCATGCCCCCATGCACGACCCTTTTCAAGCTGTTGCCGCCCATATGGGCATGGACAAATTGCCCCGGCCACTGGCAATGTCGATGAAACAAATCGCCTGACGGGGCGTATCCAACCAACTTGGACCGATGCAGGGACTGGTCATGACTGCCGCACCAACAGGCATCGCCGCAATGATCGCAACACAGGGGCCCATGGGCGCCCTCACCGCGCGGCTGGACAACGGATCGCCGCTCGGCCCGGTCGAATGCTGGTCCCCCGCGCTCATATCGACGGTTCGGCTCATGCTATCGTCCAAGGCGGAGATCGTGCTGTTCTGGGGGCCGCAATTCTGCGCCCTTTATAACGAAACCTATGTTCCCACGATCGGCGACAAGCATCCCCGCGTGCTGGGCCGCCCGGCGTCGGAGGGCTGGTCCGAATTATGGGACGACCTTGGCCCGTTGCTGCAATCGGTGCGCGAAACAGGCGAAACCGTGCATGCCAAGGACCGCCCCTTTTACATCGAACGAGACGGCGGCAAGGGCGAGAACGTCTATTTCGACATCTCCTATTCCCCCGTTTATGAGGCCGACGGATCGATCGGCGGCATATTGTGCATCGTCAACGAAACGACACAGCGGGTGCTGGCGGAACGGGCGATGCTGGCCGATCGCAACCGATTATGGGCGCTGGCCCGCGATCCTTTCCTGATCGCCGATACGGCCGGGACATGGCTGGCCGTCAGCCCCGCGTGGACCGACATATTGGGATGGAGCGAAGCTGAACTGATCGGCCGTACGTCGCAATGGATGGAACATCCCGACGATGTCCGCCCGACCCGTGATCGCATCGACGATCTGGCCCATGGCGAAACGGTCATGCGGTTCGACAACCGGTTCCGCGCCAAAGACGGCAGCTATCGCACATTCAGCTGGACCGCGGTGCCCGAAGGCGAGCTGATCTATTGCGTTGCCCGCGACGTTACCGAACAACGCGCTCGTGCTCGCGCACTCACCGATACCGAAGCGGCGCTGCGTCAGGCCCAAAAGATGGAAACGCTGGGCCAATTGACAGGCGGGGTGGCTCACGACTTCAATAATCTGCTTCAGATCGTGACCGGCAATCTGGACCTGTTGCAACGCGCCCTGCCCGCCGACGATACCCGATTGCAGCGCATGGTCGGTCGGGCGGCAGCCGGTGCGGAGCGGGCAGCCATATTGACGCAACGCCTGCTCGCCTTTTCCCGTCGCCAGCCGCTCGATCCGCGACCGGCCGATCCCAATCGGCTGGTCGCCGGCATGTCGGAACTGCTGCACCGCACATTAGGCGAAACCATCGCCGTCCGCACGATTGATGCCCCGGATGCATGGCCGATCGAGGTTGACGTCAACCAGATGGAAAATGCGCTGATCAATCTGGCGGTCAACGCGCGCGATGCCATGCCGACAGGCGGTACGCTGACCATCGATGTCGCCAATGTCGACGTCGATGGCGAACAGGCCGCGCGGGATGGCGACATGAAGCCGGGCGCCTATGTAGTGATCAACGTATCCGATACCGGCGAAGGCATGGATGCCGATACGCTGGCGCAGGCGATAGAGCCATTTTTCACTACGAAGGAAGTCGGGCGCGGCACAGGCCTTGGCCTGTCGATGGTCTATGGCTTCATCAAACAGTCAGGCGGCCATATGCGGGTTCAGTCTCAACCCGGTCAGGGTACGCATATCCAGCTATATCTGCCGCGCCATCATGGAAAGGTCGCCGCGAACGACGCGCAGGATGCCGCGCCCGCCACGCCGATGCACGGCAGCGAAACGATCCTCCTGTGCGAGGATGACGATAATGTTCGCGCCTACTCGCTCGAAGTGCTGCGCGACCTTGGCTATCATGTCATCGCTGCGCAGGACGGCCCGACCGCGCTGGCCGCGCTGGACACTGCCGATCGTCCGGTCGATCTGCTCTTCACGGACGTCGTGCTGCCGGGCGGCATGACCGGGGCCGATCTGGCCGCCGCCGCCCGGACGCATCGACCGGGCCTCAAGACCCTGTTCACCACCGGCTATGCCCGCGACGCCATCGTCCATGACGGTCGCCTCGATGCGGGCATAGACCTGTTGACCAAGCCTTTTGGCTATCGCGACCTCGCCGCCAAGGTGCGGGAGGTGCTGGACCGGGCGGAGCAACGAACGGAAGGCGTCGCCTGAACGATCAGGCTTTGATCGCCTTCCACGCATTAAACAGATCGCGCCCGCGCTGGCCCACTGTCGCGGCATCGTCGCCGGGCTTATAGAGCGCGCCGCCAACCCCGATGCCTTCGCATCCGGCGGCCAGCCACTGACCGATCGTATCCGCCCCGGTGCCACCCACGGCCCAGACGCCGACATGCTTGGGCAGCACGTCCTTGATTGCCTTGATATAGGGCGCGCCCAGCTGCGCCGCCGGGAATAATTTGATCCGCTTCGCCCCGGCCGCGACGGCGGCGAAGGCTTCGCTGGGGGTCATGAAACCGGGCAGAAGTTCCAACCCCAATTCTGCGCCACGCGCGATGACGGCCGGATTTGTGTTGGGCGTCACCATGATGCGCCCGCCAGCCGCGTGCAGATCTTCAACTGCCGCCACGCTCAGAACGGTGCCCCCGCCGATCAGCGCTCGGTCACAAAATTCGGCCTGCATTGCAGCGATGCTCTTGAGCGGTTCGGGCGAATTGAACGGCACTTCCAAAATGCGGATTCCCGCTTCGATCAGCACCGCGCTGACGTCGATCGCCTCTTCGGGCTTGATGCCGCGCAGGATCGCGCAGACCGGCGGCGCGCCGTCGGCCAGCAATTCGTCGAGGGTCATGCCGTCACTTCTCCCATGAAACCAAGGCCCGCCAATGCGCAGCCATCGCCATCCATCGCATGCGATGCGATGCCCTGCGCTTCCAGCGCCTGCGCATAGCGGGCCGAAAGTCGTTTATCACCAATCAGGACGACGCTGTCCGTACCGGTCAGCGTCGTCCTGATTTCCGCTATTTCGCATCCGATCAGCAAACCGGACAGATAGCCCAGCGCCCAGTCGGGCGATTTCCCCTTGCGCAACCGCATGGTCCGCGCCGCGAACAGCGACTGCAACAATCCGGCCTCGTTCGCCCGTTCAAGCCCTTCGGCAAAACCGGCGGCTTCTTCGGCCGCATCTGTCACGTCGGTCTTTGGCCCCAGGGTCGAACGGTCACGCAATAACGCGAACAGCTCACCCGTCGGCATGGTGCGGAAGGCGACGATCCGGCCATCCTCCACCAGCGACCATTTATTATGGGTGCCGGGCAGGACGATCAGATGGCGCCCGGCCGCCAGCGCAGGATCGCGCGCCAGTGCGCCGAATATCTGCGTTTCTTCACCCCGCATGACATCGGGAATGCCATCGGCGTCCTCACAGGCCAGCCCGGCCATGATGGCGAACGGTACGCCGCGCCATTCGAACCGCACCGCGACTTCGCGCCAGTCCTGAACATCGGCAGAGCAATCGGCATAGGGCGCCTCCATCCAGCCGTCCCGCGCACCAACCATGCCGCACAGGGTGATGGACTGCGGCATGCCATCGGCCAGCCATGGCGCAATGGTTTCGGCAAAAGCGCCTTCCGCTTCACGCCCGACGGCGCCGATGCCCGGCCCGTCGCGCCGGGCTGCGATCACGCCATTTTCAATCCGGAACAGACGGAGCCTGGTGGTGCCCCAATCGCCGATAACCGAATAATTCGTCACCGGCACATCCCCACTAAAATATTTATGTTAGCGCTCACATTATCCCACTTCGGGTGCTTGAAATGTTATTTGTCTGAGTATATCAGAAGGGCGAGCGCGTCAACGCGCCACGCCCTATTTTTGCGTCAGGATGCCCAATGAGCGATTCGCCGAAAACTGCCCCGAAGCTGCGCAGCCGCGCATGGTTCGACAATCCCGATAATATCGACATGACCTCGCTCTATCTGGAGCGTTACCTGAATTTTGGCCTCAGCCTTGAAGAACTGCGCAGTGGCAAGCCGATCATCGGCATCGCCCAGACCGGCAGCGACCTGTCGCCGTGCAACCGCCATCACCTCGTGCTGGCAGAGCGCATGCGCGAAGGCATCCGCGAAATGGGCGGCATCGCGCTGGAATTTCCGGTTCATCCGATTCAGGAAACCGGCAAGCGTCCGACCGCGGGCCTTGACCGCAACCTCGCCTATCTCGGTCTGGTCGAAGCCATGTATGGCTACCCGCTCGACGGCGTGATCCTGACCAGCGGTTGCGACAAGACCACCCCGGCGCTGCTGATGGCCGCCGCCACCGTCAACATCCCCGCCATCGCCCTGTCGGTCGGCCCGATGCTCAATGGCTGGCACAAGGGCGAGCGCACCGGTTCGGGCACCATCGTATGGCATGGTCGCCAGCTGCTGGCCGCAGGCAAGATCGATGACGAAGGCTTCATCAAGCTGGTTGCGTCATCGGCGCCGTCGACCGGCTTCTGCAACACCATGGGCACCGCCAGCACCATGAATGCGCTGGCCGAAGCGCTGGGCATGATGCTGCCGGGCAGCGCGGCTATCCCGGCCCCCTATCGCGATCGTCAGGAAGCGGCCTATCGCACCGGCAAGCGCATCGTGGAAATGGTGCATGAAGACCTGAAGCCGTCCGACATCATGACGCTGGACGCGTTCCACAACGCCATCGTCGCCAATTCGGCGATCGGCGGTTCGACCAACGCGCCGATCCATCTGACCGCCATCGCCCGCCACATGGGCGTAGACCTGCCGCTCAAGGATTGGGAAACCGTCGGTCACAAGGTGCCGCTGCTGGTCAACATGCAGCCCGCCGGCGAATATCTGGGCGAAGATTATTATCGCGCGGGCGGCCTGCCGGCCGTCATCAGCCAGCTGATCGATCAGGGACTGATCAAGGAAGGCGCGATGACCGTCAATGGCAAGACCATGGGCGAAAATTGCAAGGGCGTGGAGATCGAAGATGAAAAGGTCATCCGCCCGTTCAACCAGCCGCTGAAGGAAGAGGCTGGCTTCCTTGTCCTGTCGGGCAACCTGTTCGATGCCGCCGTGATGAAGACCAGCGTCATCAGCGACGAGTTCCGCGATCGCTATCTGTCGAACCCCGACGATCCCGAAGCCTTCGAAGGCCCGGCAGTCGTGTTCGACGGTCCGGAAGATTACCACCACCGCATCGACGATCCGTCGGTCGGCATCACCCCCGATACGCTGCTGTTCATGCGCGGCGCCGGCCCGATCGGTTATCCGGGTGCGGCCGAGGTCGTGAACATGCGTCCGCCCGCCTATCTGATCACCGAAGGCGTGTCCGCCCTGCCCTGCATCGGCGATGGTCGCCAGTCGGGCACGTCGGGCAGCCCGTCGATCCTGAACGCATCGCCCGAAGCGGCGGCGATGGGCGGCCTTGCGTTACTGGAAACCGGCGATCGCGTCCGCATGGACCTGAAAAAGGGTGTCGTGAACGTCCTCATTTCCGACGAGGAACTGGAAGCACGCCGCGCCAAGCTGGTCGCGGAAGGCGGGTTCAAATATCCCGCATCGCAGACGCCGTGGCAGGAAATCCAGCGTTCGGTCGTCGGCCAGATGAATACCGGTGCGATTCTGGAAGGCGCGGAAAAATATCAGCGCATCGCCCAGACCATGGGCCTGCCGCGCGACAACCACTGATCCATTGAAAAGCATGGGGCGGCTCTCCATCTGGGGGCCGCCCTTGTCCTTGCATTTTCAGCATCATGCATGCCGCAAAAGCGTCAGATAGCTGCGGCATGATCGATTAATCCCCAAAGCCCCCCTTCAGGAGAACGACCATGTTCAACGGAGCCATCCTTATCGGCGCGAACGAGCGCACCGGCGGCGATCCCTTCTACGCCATCAACCCGGCAACCGGCGAAAAGGGCGACGTCGCCTTCTCCAGCGCCATGCCCGCCGAAGTCGAGGAAGCAGCCGCGCTGGCCGACGCCGCGTTCGAAAGCTTTTCAACCCTGTCGCCCGACGCGCGCGCAACCTTCATGGAAACCGTGGCCGACAACATCGTCGCCATCGGCGATCTGCTCATCGAAACCGCCATGGCCGAAACCGGCCTGCCCCGCGCCCGCCTGGAAGGCGAACGCGGCCGCACCGTCGGCCAGCTGCGCCTGTTCGCATCCTATGTGCGCCTGGGCGACTGGCTAGACGCCACCATCGACAAGGCGCTGCCGGACCGCGCCCCGCTGCCGCGCGCAGACCTGCGCCGCGTCAACCATTCGGTCGGCCCCGTTGCCGTGTTCGGCGCGTCCAACTTCCCGCTAGCCTTCTCGGTCGCGGGTGGTGACACCGCCGCGGCCTTCGCCGCCGGTTCGCCCGTCGTCGTCAAGGGTCACAGCGCCCACCCCGGAACCGGCGAACTGGTCGCCCGCGCCATTCAGGCAGCGGTCAAGGCATGCGGCCTGCATGAAGGCGTCTTTTCCTACCTGCCGGGCGCCAACCGCGCGCTGGGCAGCTCGCTGGTCGCCGACCATCGCATCAAGGCCGTTGGCTTCACCGGTTCGCGCGGTGGCGGCACGGCGTTGATGAAGATCGCGGCCGAACGCGCCGAGCCGATCCCGGTCTATGCCGAAATGTCGTCGATCAACCCGGTCGTGCTGCTGCCCGGCGTGCTGGCGGCAAAGGCCGAAGCGCTCGGCACCGCCTTCGTCGGATCGCTGACCATGGGTTCGGGCCAGTTCTGCACCAACCCCGGTCTGGTCATCGCGCTCGACGGTCCGGATCTCGACACGTTCGTCGCATCGGCCGCCGCCGCCCTGTCGGGCGCCGCGCCGCAGGTCATGCTGACGCCGGGCATCCACGACGCCTATGAAAAGGGCGTCGCCGCTCTGGTCGGCGCCGATGGCGTCACCACCGTTGCCCGTGGCACCGACCCCGAAGGCGTGAACCGCGGTCAGGCCGCCTTCTTCTCGACCGACAGCGCGACCTTCGCGTCCAACCCCGTGCTGGCCGAAGAAGTGTTCGGTTCGTCCTCCGTCCTCATCCGCTGCTCCAGCATCGAAGAGGTCATCGCGACCATCGCCGGTCTGGAAGGGCAGCTGACCGCGACGCTGCATATCGGCGAAGGCGACGAAGGCGATGCCGCCAAGCTGCTGCCCACCCTGTCCCGCAAGGTCGGCCGCATCCTGACCAACGGCTGGCCCACCGGCGTCGAAGTGACCCATGCGATGGTCCATGGCGGTCCCTTCCCGTCGACCGCCGATGGTCGTTCGACCTCGGTCGGTACGCTGGCGATGATGCGTTTCCTGCGTCCCGTCTGCTATCAGGACGTGCCCGATGCGCTGCTGCCCGCCGCGCTTCAGGACGCCAATCCCTGGGGCCTGACGCGCCGCATGGAAGGCAAGCTGGAAGTCGCTGCATGACGATCCGCGCCGGTCTCGTCGGCCTCGGCAAGATCGCGCGCGACCAGCACCTGCCGGCGATCGAAAAGATCGCCGGCATAGAGCTGGTGGCCGTCGCCAGCCGCAACGCGCAGGGCGAAGGGGTGAATAATTACCCCGACCTCGGCGCGATGCTGGCGGGCGAACCGGATCTGGATGCCGTCATCCTGTGCCAGCCGCCGCAGGTCCGTTATCAGGCGGCGCGGCAGGCGCTGCTGGCGGGCAAGCATGTGTTTCTGGAAAAGCCGCCGGGCGCGACCGTGTCCGAAGTGGAGGCGCTGACCGCGCTCGCCAAGGCGCAGGGGGTGACACTCTACGCCAGCTGGCACAGCCGCTATGCCGCCGCCGTGACGCAGGCCAAGGCATGGATCGCGGAGCGCAAGGTCGAACGCATCGACATTCAGTGGCGCGAGGATGTTCGCCACTGGCATCCGGGCCAGCCCTGGATATGGGAAGCGGGTGGTTTTGGCGTATTCGATCCGGGCATCAACGCCCTGTCGATCCTGACCGAGATCGTCAGCGAACCGATCACCGTGCTGTCCGCCCAGCTGGAAGTGCCGTCGAACAAGCAGGCGCCGATCGGCGCGACGCTGACCATGGCGACGGCATCGGGCGCGGCGATCGACACCGTGTTCGACTGGCGTCAGACGGGTCCACAGACCTGGGACATCGCGGTCGAAACCGACCAAGGCAGCCTGCTCCTGTCCGAAGGCGGCAATACGCTGCGCCTGGACGGCGAAGTGCAGATGAAGGCGCCGGACGAGGAATATCCGTCCATGTACCAGCGTTTCGTCGGACTGGTGGCGGACAAGGCCATCGACGCGGACACCGCGCCGCTGCGTCTGGTGGCGGATGCCTTCCTTTGCGGACGGCATTGTCCTACGGCTGTGTTCGAGGACTAACATAAGAGGAAAAGGCATGGGGAGCGTGCGACAGGACGGACCGTTCGGATCGGACGAAGGCACGCTCCGCATCCATCAGGCGATCGCCCGCGATCTGGGCACCGCTATACTCACCGGGAAACACAAGCCCGGCGACCTGTTCGAAGGCGAGATCGAGGCATCGGAACGGCTGGGCGTATCACGCACCGCCTATCGTGAAGCCGTGCGTATCCTGATCGCCAAAGGCATGTTGGAAAGCCGCCCCAAGGCCGGGACCCGTGTCCTGCCCCGCGCGCGCTGGAACGTGCTGGACCCCGAAATGCTGGCATGGATGTTCGCCGGGGAACCCGATGCGGACTTCATTCGCGACCTGTTCGAACTGCGCGGGGTCATCGAACCGGCCGCTGCCGAATTTGCCGCGCGCCGCCGCACCGAAGATCAGATTGCAACGATGAAGGCAGCGCTGGCCGACATGGGCCGGTTCGGCCTGTCGACGCCCGATGGCCGGGCCGCCGACCAGCGGTTCCACCATGCCATCCTTGCCGCCACCCATAATGACGCATTGGAAGCGCTGGCCAGCTCGGTCGGTGCGGCGGTCAGCTGGACCACCACCTTCAAACATCGCAAGCGGCTGTTACCGCGCGATCCCCTGCCCGATCATCATGCCGTGTTTCAGGCCATCGCCGCACGCGATACGGCGGCGGCGCGCGATGCCATGGCGGAACTGCTGCGACTGGCGCTGGGCGACATGGATATCGCGCTTAACGAGCCGGGCGGCTGAAAGGCCTCTCCCGTCCCGGTTGGTTTGGATCTGTCGAGATTCTGCCCCTGTCTTCAGGACAAGACAGCCCTTTGGAAAGCTCTGCGCGAACGGACTGACAGGGGTTTTGCGTTCCCCTACCCCAATATGAAATCGACGCCCGCCATGGCGTGGATACTGGTGCAGTCGTAGATGGGCAGCACATTCGCACGCACATCGACGATCCGTTCCAGTTCGGTGCAGGCCAGCACGACCGCCTGCACATCTTCCTTCGCAATGTCGGTCAGTTCCGACTTCATATAACGTTCGGATTCCTTGCTGACTTTCCCCACGGTCAGTTCGTCATAGACGATGCGGTCGATCCGTTCCGCCAGTTCCATGTCGGCGGGGATCAGCGACACGCCATGGGCGACAAGCCGCTGGCGATAGAATTTTTCGGTCATGACATTGCGGGTGCCGATCAGCGCGGCTTTTTCGATCCCGTCGGCCTGCATGCGGTCGCCCACCACTTCGGCGATATGGATGATGGGGATTCCCACCTGAGCCTGTATTTCTTCATATACGCGGTGCATCGAATTGGCGCAGATGAGGATGCTGCCCGCGCCCGCCTGTTCCAGCCGACGCGCGGCGGCGATTAGCTGGCCACCCGCGCAGTCCCAGTCCTGCTGCGTGGCGCAGCGGGCGACTTCGGCGAAATCGAGGCTGTCGATCAGCAGCGGCGCGCTATGCTGACCGCCCAGCGCGCGATGCACCGCCTGATTGATGATCTCATAAT
>NZ_JBMDWL010000048.1:0-8777 GCF_048594625.1 Sphingobium sp. | reverse complement strand
CAGATAGGCGACGAAGTCCAGATTGAGGTCGATCGCCAGCAATGTCGCATCGGCAGGCAGGCGGTCGAGGATCGACCGGGTGAACGTGCCCACGCCCGGCCCATATTCGACGAACAGCCGGGTGCTCTGCCAGTCGACCTGATCCAGCATCCGGTCCACCACCGTGGCGGATGTGGGAATGATCGACCCGATCATGCCGGGATGTTTGATGAACTGGCGAAAGAACATGCCCCACTGGCTGAAAAATGATCCGGACGAACCGGTGCCGTTCCTGTTCTTGCTCTTCTTATAGGGAGTGGAGGCCATCAACGTCCGCCTGTGAATGTCATATTGTCCGCCTTGCAAATCCGGGCCTTGCTGGCAAGCGGCTTTGCAATAACTTTGTCATGAACGCGCGGCGCGGTGGATGGGTTCATCCGCCGCGTCCGGTCAGGATAGGCCGGTCTGGACGGGACCGTTCGGCCCCGTCCCCCGTTCAGTCCGCCCGGTCGCGCGACCGGACCATGCCCGGCGATATGAAGCCGATGGGATCGACCTGCATCGCGCGCTGTTTCAGCTGGGCCTGTATCTGTTCATATTCACGCTCCATTTCGGGCGTGACGGACGCGCGGGTATCGTCCAGCGCGGCTTCGAAATGGGCCTGCCCCACCCTGTCCACCGACAGCGACTGGCGCAGCGCGAACAGGCCGGCGCGGCGCACCAGATCTTCAAGGTCCGCGCCGGTGAAGCGTTCCGTCTGCACCGCCAGCCCATCCAGATCGACATCGTCGGCCAGCGGCATTTTTCCGGTATGGATGCCCAATATACGCCGCCGCCCGGCCTGATCGGGGACGGGGACATAGATCAGCTCATCGAACCGCCCCGGCCGCAACAGCGCGGGGTCGATCAGGGTCGGCCGGTTGGTCGCGCCGATAACGACGACGGACTGCAATTCCTCCAGCCCGTCCATTTCGGCGAGGATGGTGTTCACCACCCGCTCCGTCACCGCCGGTTCGCCAAGGCCACCGCCGCGCGCAGGGACCAGACTGTCCAGTTCGTCGATGAAGATCACCGTGGGCGCCACCTGCCGCGCGCGGGCGAACAGGCGGGCGATCTGCTGTTCGCTTTCCCCATACCATTTGGACAGGAGGTCGCTGGATTTGGTGGCGATGAAATTGGCCTGCGCCTCCCGCGCGACGGCTTTCGCCAGCAAGGTCTTGCCGGTGCCCGGCGGGCCGTAAAGCAAGAAGCCCTTGGCCGGGCGGATGCCGATGCGGCGGAACGCTTCGGGGTCTTTCAGCGGCAGCTCGACCCCTTCCTTCAGGCGCATCTGCGCGTCGTCCAGCCCACCGATGTCGGACCAGCCGATATTGGGTGCCTGCACCATCACCTCCCGCATGGCGGACGGCTGCACCCGCTTGATCGCGGACAGGAAATCCTCTCGCGTGACGCTCAGCTCCTCCAGCACGTCGGGCGGGATCGTCCCGTCTTCCAGGTTCAGCCGCGGCATGAAGCGGCGCACCGTCTCGATCGCCGCCTCCCGCGTCAGGGCGGCAAGGTCCGCACCCACAAAGCCATAGGTCATGCGCGCCAGTTCGGCGAGGTCGACCCGGTCGCCCAGCGGCATGCCGCGGGTGTGGATGCCAAGAATCTCGCGCCGACCGCGCTCGTCCGGCACGCCCACGATGATCTCACGGTCGAACCGCCCCGGCCGCCGCAGCGCTTCATCGATCGCTTCGGGCCGGTTGGTCGCGGCAATGACGACAAGGTTGGTGCGCGGTTCCAGCCCGTCCATCAGCGTCAGCAACTGCGCGACCAGCCGCTTTTCGGTTTCCCCGGTCACATTGCCGCGCTTGGGCGCGATCGAATCGATTTCGTCGATGAACAGGATGGACGGCGCGGATTTGGCCGCCGCCTCGAAAATCTCGCGCAGCTGCTTTTCGGATTCGCCATAGGCCGACCCCATGATTTCCGGGCCGTTGATCAGGAAAAATTCGGCGTCCGATTCGTTGGCGACGGCGCGGGCGAGCCGCGTCTTGCCCGTGCCCGGCGAACCATGGAGCAGCACGCCCTTGGGCGGATCGACCCCCAGCCGTTCGAACAGTTCGGGGTAACGCAGCGGCAGCTCGACCATTTCGCGCAGCTGGTCGATGGCGTCCGCCATGCCGCCGACATCGTCATAGGTCACGTCGGCGCGCCGCGATTCGCGCGGCTCTTCATATTCGGCGCGCAGTTCGACTTCGGTATCCGCGTCGATATGGACGATGCCCTTTGGCACGGTCGACACCACGACAAGGCGGATTTCCTGAAGCGCATAGGCCGGCGCGGCCAGCATCTGGCGCAGCTGGGGCGGCATGTCGCCCGGCGGCACCTGCTGCTGCCCGGCGGTCGCCACGACGTCACCTGCCGTCAGGGGCCGCTGGAAGAAAACACGTTTCAACGCATCGGGGTTGCCCTGAAGCCGCAGATTATTTTGTGCAGGCGCGAACACCACCCGCTGGGCGGCTCGCGGTTCGGCCTTTTCGATCTGGACGAAATCGCCGGACCCGACACCAGCATTGGCGCGCTGCAAACCGTCCAGCCGCAGGACGTCCAGCCCCTCATCTTCCTTATAGGGGCGCACCACCCGCGCGGGCGTGGCGCGCTTGCCGGTGATTTCGATCACATCGCCTTCGGCCAGTTGCAACTGGGCCATGACGGTCAGCGGCAAGCGCGCCAAACCGCGGCCTGCATCCTCCGGCCGCGCATTGGCGACCTGAATCCGGCGTCCGCCCGCGTCCTGATCGACACCTGTTTCCTGATCGGCCACGCATTATCCTCGTCTTTGTCTTTCCGTAACGAGATAGGAAACGCGATCGCCGCGAAAAAGGGGCAAGGCTTGCGGCGCGAGGACAAAAAAAGGGCCGGTCGTTAAACCAGCCCGAAAAGTTTTTAGGAGAGGATGCCTGAAAGGCCTGTTCTATATGCGGCGCAACACGGAATATTGCAAGTGCGAAAAGAATTGCGAGGTTGCAAAAAATGCATCTTGCCATTTCCCCCATTTTCCTGCTGAGTGTGCACAGGATGCTTGAACAGCGGATGCGTGGCGCCGAACAATAAGCAATGACGCGGCGCAGCGCACCGGACCAGTAATTTTGACGAGTTATGCGCAGATTGCCGCCCCTTACGGCCCTTGAGGCCTTCGTTCAGGTAGCCCGCCTTGGCTCTGTGAAGGCGGCTGCGGAAGAACTCGCGCTGTCGACTCCTGCGCTCAGCCGCCGCGTACAGGCGCTGGAACGGTTCATCGGCCGCCCCCTGTTCGATCGCAAGCATCAGGCGCTGGAAATCAACGCCGAAGGGCAGAGGCTGCTGGACGACATCGCCCCGGCGCTCGATTCGCTGAGCCAGGCGCTGGAAAATATCCAGAGCGGCGGCAATCAGTTGCGCCTGCGGCTGGCGGTCATGCCGCTGTTCGCGACGCAGCGGCTGTTTCCGCATCTGGGCAAGCTGCGGCAGCAGCATCCCCAGCTGCATATCGACATCGAAACCACGCCCCATGCCGTCGCCCGCCTTGGCGAAGGGCTGGACGCGGCGATCGTGCTGATGGCCAAGGACATCGATCAGGCGCTCTACGCCCATGAACTGGATCATGAGGAAGTCTATCTGATCGGCCGCCGTGAATTGTCGGAAGGGCCACAGGCGCTGGCATCGCCCACCGAACTGGCGCAACAGACGGTGCTGCTCCATCGCGACATGGCGCTGTCTTTCGACGCGTGGAAGGAAGCAGCGGGCCTGCCCGACCTGCAACCGCTGGCGATCGACAATTATGATTCGGGCCAGCTGATGCTGGAGGCCGCGGCGCAGGGCCTGGGCGTGGCGGTGATGCATGCCAGCCATTTCGAACAGTCGCACGATCCCCGCCTGGTCCGCCTGTTTCCGATCAAGGTGGACAGCCCCTACCGCTATTTCTTCGTCTGCCGCCCGCGCGCGCTCCAGACGCGATCGGTCCGCATTTTCCGCGACTGGTTGATCAGCGTCGGCATCTGATCGCCGCTTGAAAACGTCGCTTTTGCGCGACTGACCGGCGCTACCCGGTTTCCTTCCGATTCTTTTACTGTTGGCGCCTTAACCTTGTTTCGCGGCGGCCGTTATGGAAGGCATGAACGGGGCACAACCTACTTCCGCCAGTCCACAACATGGACTGACCGACCGTCTGGCGCGTTGGGCCAGGGGGTTTTCGTCCAGGCCGGAAGGGGAAAGTGCGCAAGAGGAGCAGCGCCCGCGCGGCGGCACCGCATCCAGCCGGGAAATCAACCGCCGCCGCCAGCTTTATGCCGACATCGGCGATTTCCTGTTCGCCCATGATCTGGATCTGACCCCCATCAATTTCAGTGTCGCGCTGGACTATCTGACCGGCGCGAATCTCGGCGTTGAAAAGGCGATCCGCGCCGTGATGATGGAGCGGGGCAAGATTACCAACGGCTGGGTCGAATCGATCGCCGCTGAACAGCGCGCCGACGAAATCACCCCCGAATCGCTGGCCACCATGCTGGACAAGGTCGAGGAGAATTTGACGCACTTTACCGGGCTGATGCATGAATCGCGCAGTTCGGCGAAGGATTATGGCGCCGCGCTGCAGGAACAGGCCAAGGGGCTGGCCGATGGCGGCGACGCCGAACCGGTGCTGGCGCGTCTGGTCGGCCTGACCCGGTCGATGGTCGAAAAGACCCGTCAGGTGGAAGGCCAGTTGCGCGACAATCAGCGTCAGACGCAGGCGCTCAAGTCCAGCCTCGAAAATGCGCGCCGCGCGGCCGAGCATGACCATCTGACCGGCCTGCCCAACCGCCGCGCCTTCGAAGGGGTGCTGCGCGTGGAAATGAACGAAGCGCAGGACAAGGGCGAATCCCTGTCCGTCGCCTTTTGCGACATCGACCATTTCAAGCATATCAACGACACCCATGGCCATGACACCGGCGATCGGGTGCTGAAATTCGTTGCCGGGCTGTTGGCTAAGGCGTCCAACGACCGTTGCCATGTGGCCCGCCATGGCGGGGAGGAATTCGTGATGCTGTTCCGCGGCAAGACCGCCGCCGAGGCATGCGAAGTGGTGGACGGCGTGCGCGAAGATCTGGCGAACCGCAGCCTCGTCAACCGCACCAATGGCGAGCGGATGGACCGGGTCAGCTTTTCCGCCGGCGTCGCCAATGTGCTGGCCTATGAAGACCCACGCAGTGCCCTGAAGGCCGCCGACCGCGCGCTGTATCTGGCCAAGGAACATGGCCGCAACCGCGTCTACCTTGCCGCCGAAAACGACTGAGCTGCCTGCCCGCTCAAAACAGAATCACGCCGACCGGCGACAGGATCAGAAATCCGGTTTTTCATAATGGGCGGGCGGGGTGATCACCTCCATCCGTTCCGACAGGAGCGGGCGGAAGGACGGGCGCGACTTGAAACCGGCATACCAGCGGCGAACCGGTTCATGCCCCGTCCAGTCGATGCCGCCCAGATAATCCGCCACCGACAGATGCGCCGCCGCCGCGATGTCCGCCAGGCTGAGCGTGCCGCCCGCCATCCAGCTGCGATGGTCGAGCAGATAATCCATATAGTCCATATGGACATTGGCGCGTTTCATCGCTTCGCGCAGCACGCGCGCGTCGGGCGACGTGCGTTCCACCAGCCGTTTCTTCATCCGTTCGTGCAGCAGCGGGCCGACCACATCGCCATAGAAATTCTGGTCGAAGAAAGCGGTCAGCCGCCGCACTTCCGCCCGGCCTGCCGCCGTGCCGGAAATCAGAGGGACTTTTTCCACCGTTTCCTCGAAATATTCGCAGATCGCCTGACTGTCGATCAGGGTCACGCCCTTTTCCGCGTCGGCCATCACCGGGGTCGTGCCCGCCGGGTTCAGATCCAGAAATTCGTCGCGCATCATCCAGGGGGATTCGCGGACCAGATCGTAACCGATCCCCTTTTCGCCCAGCAACAGCCGGACCTTGCGGGAAAAGGGACAAAGCGGGAATTGATAGAGAAGCCACATAAGTCATCCCTGTTAGGCTTGGGAAAGCGTCCGGGGAAGCGGCAAAATGCGTGGGGGGCGCAGGTTCGCCCCGCGGCGATATAGGCCGAAAGGATGGGAACATCAGGCCGCGTCCGGCCTTCCGATCAGGACGGCGAACCGATAATGTCGGTCGCGATAAAGTTTCGAAAAGGAAAGGATGCCCGATGTCTGACGATTTCTACCCGGTGCCGGACGATTGGGCGACAAATGCGCTGATGGACGGCGCCGCGCGCGATGCCGATTACCGGCGCTCCATCGACGATGCCGACGCCTATTGGCTGGACCGGGCGCAGCGGCTGGACTGGATCACAGCGCCGACGAAAGCCAGTGAAAGCAGCTTTGACGAAGGTGATTTCGGGGTTCAATGGTTCGCTGACGGCGTGCTGAACGTCAGCGCCAACTGCATCGACCGCCATCTGGCCGACCGCGCGGATCAGACCGCGATCATCTGGGAACCCGATTCGCCCGACGCACAGCCGCGCCGCTACACCTATCGCCAGCTGCATGAAGAAGTCTGCCGCTTCGCCAATGTGCTGAAAGGCGCGGGCGCGAAGAAGGGCGACCGCATCACCATCTATATGCCGATGATTCCGGAAGCGGCCTTTGCCCTGCTCGCCTGCGCGCGGATCGGGGCGATCCACAGCGTGGTGTTCGGCGGCTTTTCGCCCGAAGCGCTGGCGGGGCGGATCGTCGACTGCGATTCGACGCTGGTCGTCACCGCCGACGAAGGGTGCCGCGCGGGCAAATGCGTGTCCCTGAAGGCCAATGTCGACGCCGCGCTGAAGGAATGCCCCGGCGTACGCAAGGTGCTGGTGGTGCGCGCCACCGGCGGCGACGTGACGATGCAGGGCGGCCGCGACATGTGGCTGCACGAAGAAGCCGCGAAGGTCGATGCCGACTGCCCGGCCGAACCGATGAAGGCCGAAGATCCGCTGTTCATCCTCTATACCTCCGGCTCCACCGGCAAGCCCAAGGGCGTGCTGCATACCACCGGCGGCTATCTGCTATGGGCGTCCCTGACGCATGAATTATGCTTCGATTATCGCCCCGGCGACATCTACTGGTGCGCGGCCGACATCGGCTGGGTCACGGGGCACAGCTATATCGTCTATGGCCCGCTGGCGAACGGCGCGACGACGCTGATGTATGAAGGCGTCCCCAACTGGCCCACGCCCAGCCGCATCTGGGACGTCATCGACCGGCATCAGGTGCAGACCCTGTTCACCGCCCCCACGGCGCTGCGCGCGCTGATGAAGGAGGGCGACGATTTCGTCACCCGTACCAGCCGCCGGTCGCTGCGCCTGCTGGGCACGGTGGGCGAACCGATCAATCCGGAGGCGTGGCGCTGGTATCATGGCGTGGTGGGCGAAGGACGCTGCCCGATCATCGACACATGGTGGCAGACGGAAACCGGCGGCGCGATGATCGCACCCACCCCCGGCGCCACGAACCTGAAACCGGGTTCTGCCACTTTCCCCATGCCCGGCGTCGTACCGCAGATCGTCGATGCGGAAGGAAAGGTGCTGGACGGCGCAGCGGAGGGCAATCTGGTCATCGCGCAAAGCTGGCCGGGGCAGATGCGCACCGTGTGGGGCGACCATGATCGCTTCTTCCAGACCTATTTCACCACTTTCCCCGGCAAATATACGACCGGCGACGGCGCACGGCGCGATGCGGACGGCTATTACTGGATCACCGGCCGGGTGGACGACGTCATCAACGTGTCGGGCCATCGCATGGGCACGGCGGAGGTCGAAAGCGCGCTCGTCCTGCATGAAAGCGTGGCGGAGGCGGCGGTGGTCGGCTTCCCCCACGACATCAAGGGGCAGGGCATCTACGCCTATGTGACGCTCAACAGCGGGGAGGAAGCGACCGACGATCTGCGCGCCGCGCTGGTCAAATGGGTACGCAGCGAAATCGGCCCGATCGCCACGCCCGACGTCATCCAGTTCGCGCCGGGCCTGCCGAAAACCCGGTCGGGCAAGATCATGCGCCGCATCCTGCGCAAGATCGCGGAGGGCGAGGTGTCGGCGCAGGCGCTGGGCGACACCAGCACGCTGGCTGACCCGACGGTGGTGGAAAATCTGGTCGCCAACCGTCAGGCTTAGGGCGATCCATCGCATCGTAAAGCCATCCGAAACGGATGACGGCTCGCAAAATGCGGTACGCAAAAGACATTCGGGCGCAGGTCGTCAGGCCACCGTCAGGAAAGCGCGCCACAAGATATTGGGATCGCACAGACTGTCGATCCGTTGGACATATTCGTTGAAGATGGGGCCATGGTCGCCGGGTAGGGTAGCCATGGCTTTCACAGGGAAGACATCCGCACAAGGAGCAACCCATGGCCCGTTACACCGCCATCGCCCGCGCGCTGCACTGGATCATCGCGGCATTGATCGTGGCGAACCTCTTCATCGGTTTCGCCCATGACGCCCTGCCAAAGGACTGGGCGGTGGTTCCCGTCCACAAATCGATCGGCCTGACCGTGCTGGCGCTGACGCTGGTGTGGATCGTCTGGCGCCTCACCCACCGCGCGCCGCCGCTGCCCGTCGCCATGCCCGCATGGGAAAAGGGCGCGGCCCATGCGACGCATTTCCTGTTTTACGCGCTGATGCTGGTCCTGCCGCTGTCGGGATGGATCATGGTATCAGCGGGCACGCGGCCGCTGCACTGGTTCTTCCTGTTCGACGTCCCCAAATTCGCGGTGGAAAAGGGCGACGCCATCGTCGGCCTGTCACGCGGCGCGCATGAACTGCTGCCCTGG
>NZ_JBMDWL010000047.1:0-26679 GCF_048594625.1 Sphingobium sp. | reverse complement strand
CTGATGTTTGCCTTCGCCATCTGGATATGGCGGCGGCAGATCATCAAGTATCCAGACGACACTTGGAAAGCTCGCTTCTAACCAATTTGTCCACGCCGCCTAGCGAGATCATGATGGTTTAGCCAGCTTCAGAGGCGAAAGGCTTCGTGAGGTCTTCCATTTGAACGAACTTGCCATCCTGATAAAGTAGGGGTGAGACAGTCGCAATCGAAGAAGCCTTAACAACCTCTGCGATAAAAATGCTATGCGTGCAATAATCGATGCTGCGGTAAAGGCGGCAGAAGATATTGGCCTGCGCGTGCTGCAAATAGGGCGTGCCCTCTTCGCTGTTCCGCCATACGCCCACCGCGAAACGGTTTTCCCCGGTACTGCCGCCACCAAAAGCCAAGCCGACGTCGACCTGCCCACTTGCGAGCAGGTTTACGCAAAAAACGCCAGCTTTGGTCATTGGAATATGCATCGATGCAGAGCGATTGACGCATACCAGCAAAGAGGGAGGGTCAACGCACACTGACGTGACCGCCGTCGCCGTCATGCCATGGCGAACGCCGTCGAGCGCGCAGCTGACGACGCTGACGGTCGTGGTCAAACGCCGCATGGCACTTTTAAAGTCAGTGATTAATTCAGACATCGGATCGATCCTGTCGCGGTCGGTTCAGGCGTGCAAGTCGCTGACCAGACTTGCATAGACGAGGGTGCGCAATTCCCGCCTGATTGGATATGCATTCGAAGGGATAAGCTGAGTCATGAAAGTGACACACAGCTCTTCTTGGGGATCGGCCCAGAACAGGGTCGATGCCATACCGCCCCAGTGCATCTCACCCACCGAACATGGCATCAAGGTCCGGACCTCATCGACGACTACCGCTACGCCAAGGCCGAAACCCATGCCGGGATATATGGCTTCGGAGTAGGTGGAGAGAGATAATGCTCCGATTTCCTGCTTGTCGGGCAAATGATTGCTGCCCATCAGCCGAACCATTTTGGCAGATAGCAGCCGCGTCTGGCCAAAACGCCCACCCTCGGTCAGCATGGTTGCGAACCGATGATAATCGTGCGCGGTAGACACTAGCCCACCGCCACCTGACAAAAATGTGGGCGCACGCAGATAGTCACTGTTCGCGGGATCTTCCTGCAGGCTCACGTGGCCATCATCCAGCTTGTAACTGGCAGTGAAACGATGCTTTTTGTCTCCGGCAACCCAAAAGGCCGTATCTTCCATGCCCAGCGGTCCGAAAATACGCGATTGCAAAAAGATGTCGAGCGACTGGCCGCTGAGGCATTCAATAACATGGCCGAGTACGTCGATAGAAATCGAATAGTTCCAGGCCGAACCGGGCGTGAAATCCAGCGGTATGTCGGAAAGGGCGTCGACCGTTTGCGCAAGATTCAGGTCGCCATGCCTCCGCCCGATGCCTTTGGCTCGATAGGCGGCGTCGACCGCGCTGCGGCGCTGGAAATCATAGGTCAGCCCGGCCGTATGGCGGAACAGGTCGATGATGCGCATGGGCGCGTATCTTACATTTTCAGGCGATGATCCTTCGCCGCCCGGCCCAAGGACGGTCAGGTCATGCCAAGCCGGAATATAGCGCGAAACCGGATCATCCAGTTTCAGCAGCCCTTGTTCCACCAGCATCAGCGCTGCCACGCTCGTCACCGGCTTGGTCATTGAATATATTCGGAATATCGCATCGTCGGGCAGCGGAATATTGCGCTCCCTGTCTTGCATGCCCGTGACAAACTCGTGCGCAATCTCGCCTTTTCGCGAAATAAGCAGATGTGCGCCGGGCAGGTGGCCGGTGTCGATATATTGAGTCTGGATAAAGTGATTAACCCTCTGCAATCTATGTCTGCAAAAGCCCAGCGTGCCGGTGCCTGTCATGGCCGATCCACCTTTAACCGGTTATACGGTCGTTAGATGCCGGCGCGGACGGCAGGCGATAGGCCATAACCGTTTCATGCGCCCGCAGGGTCAGATACCAGCACAGCAATTCCCTGTAGCAGGCGATGCCAAGGCGTCGATAGGCTCTTTTGCGATAGGTCATGACGCTTTCGGTGCCGATGTCCAGTTCCAGCGCAATGCCGGTTGTCGTCTGGCCATACAGTATCCGGGCGCATACCTGCGCTTCGCGTGGAGACAATTGTTCGGGAGCAGAAGCGATATGATGATCGATGTCCTGTAACGACGATATGGCCCGCGCCAGTCTTTCCTGCCGTGTGACCAGATCCATATGTTTGAGGACCAAGCATATCAGCAGTCGGGCCGCGCCTTGAATGGTCGCAATATCCGCCGGAGAAAAATATCGCCGGGCGCCCGATGATCGAAGACTGAGCGTCAGGTGATGATGATCGTCCGAACAATGCAGCATGACGGCGCGATATGGAGCCTGTGCGCTTTCTGACTGAAGAGGCGTCACCAGATCGATGCGAAGCGTGGCCTGACTTTCCGGCGCAACGTTCCACGATTGCGATCGCCGTGCCGGTACGGAAAGATGATCCATGAAAGCAGAATCGGCGATGTCGCCATCTTCCGTCAGGATGAAAAGGCTTTCAACGCTGGCTTTGGACCAGAGATAGTGAAGAAGATCGTTCGAAAAATCAGACGTCCCGATAGACAGGACTAGGTCGTTTGCATCAGCACATCTACTGCCCCGATCGGCAGCAATAGCGGGATAATTCATTGGTATCCCCTCTCCGGTGAAATATCATTCCGATTATGCGTGTCGGAACAGATTGGCTTCGGTGGTGGGATGCGTCCAATATTATGATTCTCTCACATCAGACCAGAAAAGTAGCGGTCGGGATAAGGATCAATCTCCCATCATGGTCGCGTTTCGGCCACCGTCGATCACGAATGTTTCGCCGGAAATCGCTTGCGCCTGATCGGAGAGGAGAAAAGCTGCCAGATTGGCGACGTCCGGCGCAGTGGCGCAGCGGCCCAGTGCAGATGTGCCTTCGCGCCGGGCGATGCGCTCTTCCCCCACTTTGCGTCGGGCTGATGGCGTGTCGACAAACCCTGGGGCGATTGCATTGACGCGAATGCCGTCTGGCCCCAGTTCCGCCGCCAAATGGCGGGTGAGGGCGGTAATTGCGCCCTTGGCAGCGCCATAGGCTGCGCAATTGGCGCTGCCGCGCAGCGCGGCAACGGAACTCAGATGCACGATCGATCCGCCCTGCGACAGGTAGGGACGGGCAGCCTGCGTGCACCATAAAGGCGCACCAACGCCGATTGCCATCATTCGGTGCAGGTCATCGGGCATGATCTGATCCAGCGGCGCATAGCGCATCCACATGGCGCAATGGACGATCCCGTCGATGCCGCCCATATGGCGCGCAGCATCGGACACAATTGCATGGGCGGCGTCTCTGTGGGCGACATCACCGATGATCAGGTCAGGATCCTGTCTCCGATCGTCCTGGCGGCAACCAGCCAAAGGCGCCCGAACATCTGTACCGACGACCATCCCGCCCGCCTGTCGCAACCGCGCGACGATCGCCTGTCCGATGCCGCCACCCGCGCCGGTGACCAACAGGCGGCGACCGACCAGCATATGTGCCGGTCCATCGATGTCCCGCCCCGTCATGCGACCAGCTTGCGACCTATGATCATTCGATGAATGTCGTTGGTGCCTTCGATGATCTGATTGAGCTTTGCATCCCGCATCATGCGTTCGACCGGAAAATCCTTAGAATAGCCATAGCCGCCGAGGATCTGGACGGCATCGGTGGTGACTTCCATCGCGCGGTCCGTGACATAGCATTTGCTGATGGAAGACAACAGCGTGACGTCCGCGCCGGCATCTGCATCCAGCGCAGCCGTGCTGTCGTACAATAGCGACCGGCAGGCGGCCACTTTCATGGCCATGTCCGCCAGCCGGAACTGCACCCCCTGAAACTGGCCGACCGGGCGACCGAATTGCTGCCGTTCCTTCACATATCGGCATGCGACGTCGAGCGCACCCTGCGCCAGCCCCAGCGAAGATGCGGCAATGGTCGGCCGGTTGAGATCCAATATCTTCATACAGGCCTTGAAGCCGCCACCTTCGCTGCCGATCAGGCAATCTGCCGGTACACGCATGTCTTCGAACAGAAGTTCGTCGCTGGGCGCACCGTGGCGGCCCATTTTGCGTTCGCGATTGCCCACGCGGAAACCGGGCAATCTGGTATCGACTAGAAATGCGCTGAGGCTGCCATGGCCCGGCTCATCGGATGTGCGCGCGATCAGCAGCACGTAATCGGCCATGCTGCCCCAGGTGATCCAGGTTTTCTGGCCATTGATGACATAGCTGTCGCCATCGCGGCGCGCACGCGTGCGGATGGCGGTGACGTCCGATCCGGCCTGTGGTTCGGTCATTGCGATGGCTGTGATCAACCGTCCGCCCGCTGCCTGGGCAAGATAACGATCCTTCTGCGCCTGCGTTCCCAGGGCGAGAACCGGCAGGATCAGGCCGATGGAATTATTGGCGCACAGGGCGGATGCGGACAGGGAATATTTGGCGATCTCTTCCTTTGCGATGCAAACCAGCGTAAGATCGCCGCCCGGCCCGCCATAGCTTTCGGGTACCCACAGTTGCAAAAGTCCCATGTCGCCGAATTTTTCGATCAGCTCACGCCCGATGGCATCATCTTCGTCGATCCGGTCGGCAACCGGCGCGACTTCCGCTTCGACAAAGCGTCTGATGGTTTCCTGAAAGGCCCGCTGTTCGTCGGTAAAGCGCATCATCCTCTGCCCCTATCATCGTCAAGGCTTATATGGGCGTCGTGCCTATCCGTCCGGGGCAGGGGCGTCCAATATGATATGATCGCCGTCGTCAGACGATTTCGCTATCGTGGCGACACGGCCTGTTCCGCGGCGACATCGGCAGGCAAGCTGCCTGACAACTGGTCCATCCGCCCGGCAACGGCCGTCGTCGCCGCCGTTACGAAACTGGGCATGATGTGCGTTTGCACATCGTCCCGGTAAGCGAGCTGAAAAATGGTCGTGGGCATGGTTTCGCGGATGCGCCGATATACGATCGCGTCGATCTGGATGCCCTGCACCGAAGCGGGAACCAGCGATACCCCAAGGCCTGCACCCACCAGACTGAGCAATGTGGACATATCGGCCACTTCCTGCGCGATGGTGAAGCGATAGTTGCGTTCTATCAGCGCGGTCAACATGCGCATCCCGTACAGGCGGCTGAGAGAGGGGGAGATGATGATCAGCGGCTCCATCGCGATTTCTTCAAGCGGGACGACCTCCTGCGCGGCAAGGCGGTGATCGGCAGGAAGGGCCGCAACGAAGCTCTCGCGGAAGAGCGACACGGTTTCGATATGAGGCTCCATGATCGGGCCGCGCAGCATGCCGACATCGATGGAACCGGCTGCCAAGGCATCGATCTGTTGCGCGATCGTCATTTCGGCGAGTTGAATCTTCACATGCGGGCGGCTCAGGCTGAATGTCCGCAATACATGGGGTATCAATGTGTAGATGGCCGAATAGACCGCGCCGATCCGAATGAGGCCCCGTTCCCCCCGTGCGATTTCTCCGACGACCGACGCTGCTCGATCGGTGTCGTTCAACAGGCGATGGGCATAGGGGATCAGGGCCTCGCCCGCTTCGGTAAGCGCGACAGAGCGGTTGGAACGGATGAACAGTTCAGCGCCCAGTTCGCGCTCCAGATTGCTGATCTGCTGACTGAGCGGTGGCTGGGCGATGCCGATCCGTTCGGCCGCGCGCGTGAAATTCAGTTCTTCTGCGACGGCCAGAAAATAGCGGAGCTGGCGCAGTTGCATGCGGGGTGATGCTATCCGGCTATGATCATATTGGCTGTTCGACACATGCATTCTCTTTGCTGGCGATGCTCACGCTGCTTGCCGCAGGATGTGCCTGAAACGGTGGCTCTGCAAGGATGAATGGGCGACGTCACCGGTCGCGTCACATCATGGTCAGCAATTTGGCGACGGCGTCAGGTTCGTCCACCATCATGTCGTGACCGAACGGGACGACATGGACCTTCCAGGCGGGATCATCGCGTAGTTTCTCATAATATGGGCGAAACGGCGTGTTGGCGTCTGCTCCGCCCCAGCCGGTGGCGAAGACGAAATGGCGATTGGCGATGTCCTTGTGCCGCCCGCTGAGTTTTAACCCCTGAAGCATCGTGGCGAATGGCTGCCGGGTACAGAGCCGGTCGACCCGGTCACGATTTCCCGGCCTGACCCCCAGACTTTCGGCGGTCGGCGGTGCAACGCTCCATCCATCCATGCCCATGGCCCCGGTAGCATCGCCCACCGAAGGCCCTGCCAGCTTGCGGACGGAATCGCCGTCATTTTGCGGAACGAAGGCGTCGAGATAGACGATGGTGGATATTGTGTCGGCCAGTCGGTCAGCAACACCGGTGATGACCATGCCGCCATAGGAATGGCCGACCAGAACGATGTCGCGCAGCTCTTCATATGCGATCATATGCACGACATCCTGAACATGCATGTCGAGATTGACGATATTGCCGCCAATATGGCTGCGTTCGCCAAGGCCGGTAAGGGTTGGGGTATATACGGTATGTCCGGCGCGGCGCAGGATTGCGGCCATGTCCTTGTAACACCATCCGCCATGCCAGGCGCCATGGACCAGCACGAAAGTGCGAGGGGGGGCAGACGGGGTCGATGGAGTTCTGGCCCCGGTTGCGGTTGCGGATGCCGTCATGGCCAATCCGCCGATGGTGGTCAAAAACCGGCGTCGGTCAGATTGCATGGAACATCCTTACCTTAACGGGAATGGCGACGATATGCATGACCGGTCTTGCCCGGATATACCGGTCATGTCAGGCCCGCTGCCGGTCATGCTGCGCGACCTCCGCCAGAATGATATCGCGATCGGCATCCAGACCGGATACAAAATTTTGTGCGTGGACACGGGACGCGGACATGCGGAACGGCAGGTTGGGGATCAGGAAGGCGCCTTCATCGTCGATGACGCGGGCCATGCTGCCCAACGCCTCAAGCTGAGGATCGTCGAGCGCTTCTTTCACGCTCTTGTACCGGGAACATGGCACGCCGCCGTGATTAAGCTCTGTTTCGCAATCGCTGCTGGGGCGTTTGATCGTCCATGCCTCCATCAGTTCATACAGGGTCGACCAGTTTTTATGCCGGTTGCCGGTGGCGGCAAAGCGGTCGTCACTGATCCATTCGGGATGGCCCATCGCCCTGGCGGCATGTTCGAAATTTCTCTGCGATGTGGGGGTAATCATGACATAGCCGTCGCTGGTCTTGAGCGGACGGAAGAGCGGACGAATCTCAGTCGCCGGGAATTGCGCTTCCTGAATCTCGTAGACCATCAGCTGAAGCATGGATTCCAGCAGCGTCACATCGACATATTGCCCCTCGCCGCTTCTGTCGCGGTGATAAAGGGCCGCCAGAATGCCAGAAAAGGCGAAGCTGGCACCCATGGCGTCCGCGACGAACAACATGCTGTTGGGTGGCCGGTCGGCCTTGTCCTGATAACCCATGAACGCCTGATCATAACCGGACGCTGCCTGAACGATCTGGGCAAAGGCAGGGCGCTTTGCGCCGGGGCCGGTAACGCCATATCCCGACACCGAACAATAGATGATGCGGGGATTGATTGCGCGGACGGATTCATAATCCAGCCCGAATCTGGCCATCACGCCAGGCCTGAAATTTTCGGCTAGAATGTCCGATTGCGCTATGATTGCCTTTGCGACTTCCAAATCGGCAGGGTCGGCAAGGTCGAGCGCGATGCTACGCTTGCCTGCGTTGATCTGTCCGAAATAGGTGCTTGATTCGCCCCGTTTGGGATGGCGTGTGCGGATATAGTCGCCATCGGGCGATTCGATCTTTACGACGTCGGCGCCCATATCTGCCAGATAGCGCGTTGCCAGCGGACCAGCCATCATCATCGTGAAGTCGGCGACCTTCAGCCCATCCAGCACGCCTTTGCCGCTGCGCTGATCCTTCATGGCATCCTCCCGAAAAACATGGTTTGACAATGTAAACCGGCCATATCGGTCGCCAGTTGACTGGATGAAATCTTAGCCCGGCCTGAGGGGCTGTCCAATATGAAGACCATAGCGCGACTATGGGTTGCGCATATGGCGGCTTTGTCCCTTTTCACGGGGGCAGCGGGATTGGATGGCCGCACTACAAATGATCGGAAGCCCGCATAGGGATAGCCGAGGGGATGTTTGTATGAGCATGAAAGCAAACGCAGCGTGGAGAGGCCTCAGTTCCACAACCGCCATCATCATGGCCTGCGCCTGTACAGGCGCCTACGCGCAGGACCGGCCTGACATGCCCGCGCCAAAAGCCGCAGAAAGAGGCGCACAGGTGCCGACCAATGCCGATATTGTCGTTACCGCCGAACGGCGCGAAACGCGATTGCAGGAAACGCCGGTCGCCGTGTCCGTCATTGGTGGCGAGGCGCTGCAAGGCAAGCAGATCAATTCGGCGCTCGACATCGGCGCAGCACTGCCCGCGGTGCAGATCGGTGAAGGTCTTGGGCAGCTGCGTATCTCGGTACGCGGCGTCAGCTTCACGGATTTACGTGCCGGGGCGGAAGGACGCATCGCCTTCTATGTGAACGGCGTCTATAATGGTCAGCCCTCGGCGCAGACCGGCAGTTTCTTCGATGTGGAGCGGGTGGAATTGCTGCGTGGCCCGCAAGGTACGCTGTTTGGCCGCAACGCCACGGGCGGCGCATTCAATATTACCACCCGCATGCCGACGCGTGACGTGTCAGGCTATGTCAACATGACTGCGGGCAATTACAAGACGATGAATGTCGAAGCCGCGCTCAGTGGGCCGCTAACCGATACGCTGACCGCGCGCATCGCAGCCAAAACGGTCAATCATGGCGGATATGGCCGCAATCTCTACACCGGCACGTCGATTAACAATGCGCATACCCAATCCTTCCGGGCGACGTTGCATTGGGAACCATCGGACAAGCTGGATATGGTGCTGATCGCCAACTACCATAATGAAGACGATCGCAACTTCATGCCTTCGCAATTTGGGCAGGTGCTGCCTGTCACCACATTGATGGAGCTTCCGCCGCGTTGTACGCCTGAAACCTATCAGGCACCCAATTGCATCCTCAGTTTTTCGCGGGACACGACGTCGCGCTACAATAATACGAACGAACGCTGGCAAAAGGGTGTCAACCTTACGACCAGCTACGACCTCAATGACTGGTTGACGCTCAAATCGGTGCTAGCGGCTTCTTTCTCCTATTATAAATTGACGCAAGGCAATTCAGGGTCGCCGGGTATCAGCCCGTATAACACCTTCTTTTCCCATAATGACCAATATACCGCTGAATTTCAGCTGCTGGGTGATCGGGGACCGCTCAGTTTCGTGCTGGGTGCTTTCTATTTCAACGACAAGACGACGCCGCGGTCGATTACCGCGCTGCCCAGCGGTGCCTTCGTTCCCAATGTGCCTAATTATCTGGCGCAGGGTTCGCATTCCATGGCAACGCTGCTGACGCGGTCGGTCGCGCTCTATGGGCAGGCGACCTATGAAGTCACCGATCAGCTATCCTTGACGCTGGGCGGGCGCTACACCTCTGAAAAGAAGCATAATCACGACAATTATCTGGGTTTCAACGTGGTCACGCCCTATCCAGCCCCTGGTGTGACGGGCGGCTTCATCCTTAACCCGCCCAATCCCGGTTTCCCCAATAACCAGCATATCAGCGTGTCGGCCTTCAACCCAAAGGTGACGATCGATTATAAATTCACGCCCGATATTTTCGGTTATGCGACCTATTCGCGCGGGTTCAAAAGTGGGGGCTTTAACTGGGGACAGACCAATCCGCCCTATCCGGAGGAAAATATCGACAATTATGAAGTTGGTCTCAAAACGACCTTCTTCGGCGGTGGCCTGACGGCAAATCTCGCGGCATTTTATTATGATTATTCCAACATCCAGACGCAGGTGGTCGGCACTGGCCCCGGCGTGTCGGGCGTGCTGACCCAAAGTGCGGGTGCAGCGACGATCAAGGGCGTCGAACTGGAATTTGGCGCCCGGCCGACGCGCAACCTGCGCTTCGATGGATCGGTTGCCTTGCTCGATGCCAAATTCAAGGGCGATCTGACGACCGTTGACAATGACCGCCCGCAACTTGGCCCGCTGCGACTGGCTGGCAACTGGATCCAGGGCGCCCCCCGCTACACCGTCAATATCGGCGGCGAATATGAGGCGGACCTGGGGAATGGATCGCTGACCCTGCGCGGTGAATATCGCCGCACTGGCAAGGTCGACTGGAGCATCTTCAATCTACCGGGGTTGCGTACGCCCAGCTATGGTGTCGGCAATATCTTCCTGACCTATGCCAACGAAGATGATCGCTGGTCGGCAGGGCTGTTCATGCGCAATGTCAGCAACAGGTTGGTGGCGACGACATTGTTCAAACAGGCCAACGCGCTGGGCGCGATGGCCAGCGGTTCGGCATTGGAGCCGCGCACCTATGGCGTGACGCTGGGTTATAAATTTTGAAGTCTGACGACGAGCCTGTGACGGTGGAGAGTGATTATGGGCGAATTTATCCAGAGCAAACGCGAACGGCATCTGCTCACCATCACGCTCGACCGTCCGGAGGTTCTCAATGCCCTGCACGCCCCGGCCTGTTGTGAATTGTCCCGCATCCTCGATGACTTTGCGGCCGACGATGATCTGTGGATCGCGATCATCACCGGGACTGGGCGGGCATTTTGCGCCGGACATGATGTGAAGAACGGCTTTCACGATCCCATGCCGCCGACAGGCTGGGCCGGGCTGTCGCGTCGCTATGATCTGTTCAAACCGATGATAGCCGCCGTCAATGGGCTGGCGGTCGGCGGGGGGTGGGAAATTGCGCTGGCATGCGACATAGTCGTGGCCGACGAAAATGCCGTCTTCTCCCTGCCGGAACCACGTGTGGGGGCCATTGCGACGGGCGGCGGCGCCCGTCGATTGCCGCAACGTGTCCCCTGGCACGTCGCCATGGGGCTGTTGCTGACGGGTAATCGCATCGATGCGCGCACTGCCGCGGCGCACGGGCTGGTGACCGAAATCGCGCCACCTGGCCAGGCCATGGCCGTGGCGCGCCGTTATGTTGACGACATGCTGCGTTGTGCGCCGCTATCCCTACGCGCCACGAAACAGCTGGCATTGGCGTCGGTCGAGCATAATGCTGCGGACGTGCAGGCGATGGCCACCGACCTTGCGGAACGCAACAATCAGACATTCGATAATCGGGAAGGCGTGGCGGCATTTACGACAAAGCGTCCGCCGGTCTGGAGGGGGCGTTAGACAAGGCCTGCCGACATGCGACCGGCAAAAGGGGCGTCTTCCACGGCATGAGAAGGCGCCTCTTTCATCATCATGGAGAGATCGACAGAAATCTGGAACATGATAAAGTCGCTTGGAACAGCCGACGACTTTCATCATGCTCTAATCCTGGCTTTCTGTAAAACTATCGCGGGCGATGGCAATCGCGGTCATGGCGGTGGGCCAGCCTGAATAAAATGCCAGATGCGTGATGGTTTCGATAATTTCTGCCTGTGTCAGGCCGTTGGCTATGCCGCGCAAGATATGCGGACGCAACTGTTCGGCCCTGTTCATTGCGACAAGGCTTGAAATGGTGACTAGGCTGCGGTCGCGTTTGGACAGGGCTTCCCCTTCCCATAGCTGTCCGAACAGCACGTCGTCGGTAAAATCGACCAGGCGCGGGGCGAAATCGCCGAACCGCTGTCGCACGACGGAAACGGGTGGTGGGGCTATTTTGTCGTTCATGACATTCTCCGATGGAAAGACTGCGTCAAAGGCCCTCGACAATCATGACCCGATAATCGCCCGCCTGACGTCGATATTGTCTCGCTTCCTGATATTGAGGGCTGCCATACCATGCGCGGGCCTGGGCCATGTCGGGAAACTCCAGTATCGCCACGCCTTCGCACCCGGCGCCTTCGACGACTTCATGATGACCATAACGGGCCAGCCGGTTCAGCTGGTCGCGCGGTGCGGTCGCTGCGATCTGAGCGTACCGGTCAAGCGGCGCGGGATCGTGGATCTTTTCGCGAATGACGATGATATAGGCAGCCATGATATGCTCTCTTCACTGGGTCAGGCGGGGATGAAGCGATCGTGCGTCCAGACGGGATGACTGCCCTTGTCGCCCTGCACGATGGCAAGCGACATGGCGCCGACTCCGGCTATGCTGATGTCCACCCGGTCGCCACCTTTGACCGGAGCGACCCCGGCCGGTGTCCCGGTGGCGATCACATCCCCTGGGTGCAACGTCATGACCGACGACGCCATGGCGATCATGTGCGGGATGTCGACGATCAGGTCGCGCGTATTGGCTAACTGGCGCAGCTCGCCATTGACCATGAGTTGCAGGTCGATGTCATCATGCGCAGCGATTTCATCTGCGGTCACGATGTAGGGGCCAAGCGGGCAGAAACCGTCGAACGATTTGCGCATAACCCGCTCTTCCTTGCCGCGAACGACGAAATCGATCAGGCAGGCATAGCCAAAAACATGGCCCATCGCCCGGTCCACTGCAATATCGCGGCCGCCCCGGCCGATAATGATGGCCATTTCGCATTCATGGTGAACTTCGCGCCCATCGATAGCGGGCAGATAGACCGGATCGGCAGGGCCGCTCAGGCTTGAATTGGCCTTCAGGAAAAACCCCTGCCCGTTGGCGGGCTTTGCCGAGATAAGGGCGTTGGCGGCCACCATCTCGTCGATATGGGCGTGATAATTGGCGGGAAAGGCGATCACCTTGTTCGGCCATTCTATGGGGCATTCAAGCCGGACCGAATCCAATGCCATGCCGGTTCGGTCAGCGGCTTTGTCCAGCGCGCCGCGCAGCCCGTCGATGCGGCCGATCATTCTTACCATGCCGACCGGAGGCCATTCTCCCGGCGTTGCGCCGGCAATGTCGCTGACATCAATGATCCGCTCCCCGGCAATCAGGCCGATCCTGCCCCCATCGAAACAGCATAGTTTCATGCCGCATCTCCTTGCGCCATGGCCTGCGACCGGTCGGCAAAACCACGCACGACATCCAAAATCGCACCGACGTCGGCGGGCAGCGTGTCGCTGCGCCAGGCAACCTGACCATCAGGGCGCACAAGCACCAGCAAGGCATCGTAAAGCGTTCGTGCGGCTTCATCGGCGATAGCGACGATATGGAGGGGGAGTCCACGCTCCGTTGCCGCCTGCGTAAAGGCCGTGGGGTCGGGTGCGTCGTCGCCAAAGCGCAGCAGCACGAAGTCCCGCCCGAATTCGTCGAGGATGGATCGATCCGGTGCCAGCCAGATATGGGGCGCACGCGATCCGGGGCGTGCGGTCTGTTCATAGGTTGAAACCGTATCGACTGGCGGGGGGGTGCCGTCCGGCACCACGATGGGCGAATTTTCGTAGACATAGCCAAGGTGGATGCCGATCGAAAACCATTCCCGGCGCATGAGTTCGGTATATTGATCGCCAAATTCCGCACGCGCCCGCTCCGCCTGCTCACCCTGTTCAAAAATCAGCGGATCGGGGGACAGAACACGCGGGGACAACATGCGCTTCAGATTTTCGGTGGCTTCCGTCACATTGCGGATGGCCACCGGGCGCTGTTCGACTTCATAGGATCGCAGCAGGTCGGGGCCGCCCCATCCATCAAGCGCACCTGCCAGCTTCCAGGACAAATTTACTGCGTCCTGTATACCGGTATTCATGCCGAACCCGCCGGTCGGCGATGTCAGATGGGCCGAATCGCCTGCCAAGAACACGCGCTGCGACCCATAGCTGTCCGCGACCAGCTGGCGCCTGACCCATGGCAGCATAGACAGGATTTCAAAGTCAAATTCCCGTCCGACGGCCCGATGGATAGCCTTGCGCACTTCCGCTTCGTCCGGGGTGCGACGTGTCGTGTCGCCCACCAGCGAAAAACGCCATTGATCACGACCGTTGATGGCCACTAGCGTGGCCCATGTACCGTCCGGGCCAATGAAAATATAGCGATAGGCCGGCTTGAGCGGATGAAGTTGTTCAAGGCCATCGCAACGGAACACGACATTGGTCGTGAATGTCAGCGTGGCTTCGCCGCTCATTTTGATGCCTAGCCGGTCGCGCACGACGCTGGCGCCACCATCGCAGCCGACCATATAGCGCGCGCGTACGACCCGCTCTTCTCCGCTGACAATGTCACGAAGCGTCGCGACGACATGGTCGGCGCGCTCTTCGAAAGCCACCAGTTCCGTTTGGTAACCAAAGGTGGTGAGCGTTGATCGTTCCGCGAATTTCTTCAACACCGGGTCGAAGAAATTTTGGGGGCAACGTTCACGTTTTTGCGGACTTTGCGGCGGGCCTGCCTCCTGTCGGGGGGATGCAAAATATTCCCGGCCGAACTCATAACCGTTAAGAGAGGTGACCCAGGCGCAATCCTGCGGATAGTCGCGATTATATCCGGCATCCATGACCCACGGAACGATGCCCCAGCGGCGACAATATTCCATGGTGCGGATGCCGACCAGATCCATTTTTGGCTGATGCACCACGCCGTCCGTCCGTTCGACGAGATGGCTGGCAATACCGCGGAAACCAAGATCGCCTGCAAGCGCAAGGCCGATTGGCCCGCCGCCTACGATCAGCACAGGGACGTCGACGTCGGTTTCGACGGATATTACGGGTCTGTTGTTCACTGAAACCACCTGATCTATGGGATTAGATAAATTCTTCGCGATAGAGGCCGAGCTTGCTGAGGGCTGGGCGATCATTGACGTGGAAGAGGACGGCATCGTCGCTGGATGACCTGTTGGATATGTGGTGCAGGCACCAGGACGGAATCGCCATGAAATCGCCTGCCGACCATTCGAACATGTCCGTCTCTGTCTGAAGCGTGCCATTGCCGCGTACGACGTACAGGACCGTTGACCCGGTGTTGCGATGTGGGCGCCCCTGCATGCCAGGGCGCAGCCGTTGCAACGCGGTGCCGATGGTCGATAGTGCCGGGCCTCCGTTCAGCGGGTTCTGATATTCGAAAGCTGTATCGAAATAGGGATCGGGGGTCAGTGCCTCTGCAGATTGCAGCACCTGTATGGCATGCCCCCATTCATAGACCGGCACTGGTGTCGACGGGGCGACATGGGCGTGGCGGAACGGTTGCATCAGGCCGCTGCCATATTGCAGGGCGCCTCGCTGCGGCTCGGCTGCCAGCGGCTGAAGATCCTGCGCACTCCCTTCGAAAAATGTCGCGTCGAGCGCCCTGACCAGCGATATGTCCAGCACATCGAGCCAGACCATCGGTGCATCGCCAAGATGTTCATGATCGTGCCAGGTCATGCTGGGCGTCAGGACCAGATCGCCTTCGTTCATCTCATATCGTTCGCCATCCACCGTCGTACGCGCGCCCGCGCCCGACATGATGAAGCGCAGCGCCGTGGGTGAATGGCGGTGACAGCTGGCGATTTCGCCCGGCAGGATATACTGGATCGAACACCAGAAGGTCGGTGTCGTCCCATAATCCAGACCGGGGTTGGTGAGCCGCAGCGTCCGACGTTGGCCACCTGATTCGAGCTTCACCTGATGGCCGATCTTTTCGAGAAGTCGGGCGATATCGGGTGCGCGCCACTGGAGAGGGACCATCGATGGTTGCGGCGACGTTGTAAAAAGCGGCCGGTCGCCCTGTTGCGCGATGCGGACGTTGAACTGCGACAATTCGTCGGCAAGCGCCTGCCGTGCCGCACCATCGGTCATGACGGCTTCAACCATGGGCGGCCCCGGACAGCCTGGACGCTGCCTGTCCCCCGACGCCCATCGCCCGATGTCTGGCGGACGTCGCTTTTCGAAATTGCAGCAAGTGCAGCATTTTGGCCCCGAATGATCTGAAATCAGGGTTTCAGGGTGGGAAATGCCGTGGCGGATGTCTGCCCCCGTAAATGGGGACAGCGCGACACTGGGGGGGGGGGGGCGGACGGCATGCCGACGGGTTGGCCATTGGTCCCTGCGCTGGGGGACTGACGCCCCTTTATGGCAGGAGCTATGACGGGGTTTCGAACATCATTGGCGGTGGATGGGTGTCAGACATCATGCTGACGATCATATCAGGTGCCGATCCGTTTCTGGGACTATCGGAATTGCCAACCGCACGACATGCCATGTTATTCAGGATGAGGTTGCATGAAGATCTGGTATAAATGGTATGTGCTGATCGTGCTGATATTGATCTATATGGTCAATCAGATCGACCGGCAGATCATCACCATATTAGCGCCTTTCCTGAAAAAGGATTTGGCCCTGACAGATGCGCAGCTGGGGCTGCTCTATGGCACCGCTTTCGCATTATTCTATGGGGTTTTCGGTATTCCCCTGTCCAGACTGGCCGATGCCTGGCACCGGGTCCGTACCCTATGGGGTGGATTGCTGTTCTGGTCGATGATGACCGCGCTGTCCGGCCTGTCCGGCAATTTCGTGCATCTCAGCCTGGCAAGGGTAGGGGTCGGCATAGGAGAGGCCAGCGCTTCGCCTGCCGCCATATCATTGCTGGGCGACCTGTTCGACAAGAAGCAGCGTTCGACGATCCTGTCGCTGTACACGACCGGCTCCTATCTGGGTATCGGCGCGTCGCTGGTGGTCGGCGGGGCGATTGTGACCGCCTGGAACGGAATGTTTCCCGACGTCGCCGCCGCGCCGTTTCAACTGACAGGGTGGCAGGCGGCGTTTTTCGGTGTCGGGATACCCGGATTGCTGCTGGCGATGCTGGTTGCCCTTACCATAAAGGAACCGGTACCGGGCGAGCTTGAAGGATTGCCGCAACATAATGCCAAATTGCCGCTGGCCGTGGTGCTGTACGATCTCGCGGTCATGATACCGCCGTTCAGTTTCTTCCTGATTGCGCGGCGCGGAACAGCGATCCAGCTGGCACGGAACCTTCTTGCCGCCCTGATCATCGCAACGATGGCAATCTGCACCATCTCTCTCACCGACCATTTGCTCACCCCGGCCAAACGGGCGCCGATCGCGCGACTGGGCGACTTCGTTCTGACGACCAACGTGGTACAATGGACCGCGATCGGCGTGGCGGTCTATGCGGTGATCAGCTGGTTGCAGGCGGTGCGCCTGCATGATGGGGTGACATATCGCCTGACCGCAGGATCGCGGACATTCGTGGCCCTTTTGTTGGTTAGCGGCTTCATGGGCATTTGCGCCAATTCGCTGTTCGCGTTCGTTTTCCTCTATGCCAGCCGTTATCTGGGTTTTGGCGCGCATGATGGCCTGCTGCTGGGTGCCATCGGGGCTGCGACCGGCGTTTTTGGGGCCAGTCTTGGCGGATTGTTGGGCGACCGGGCGAAACTGCGCCATCCGGCAGGGCGCATTTTCGTATCGATCGGCGCAATGCTCCTGTTGTTGCTGTTCAGCATGATCCAGTATCTGACCGACAGCAGAAGCCTGTTCCTGGTCGCTTTCACGCTGGCGTCGATTGCGATGACCCTGTGGGTCGGATGTCTGCATGCGACGGCGCAGGATCTGGTTCTGCCGCGCATGCGGGGCATCGCCTTTGCGCTCAAGGCGCTTAGTACGTCTGTCATCGGCCTTGGCCTTGGCCCCTATGTGGTTGGCTTGATCAGCGACATTAACGGCGATCTACGCGGGGCGATCCTGCTCAGTCTGACCAGCATCCCCTGCGCAATATTATGCCTGCTCTATGTGGCCCGTAACCTTGGTCATGAGGAACAGAGCGTATTGGCGCGGGCGCGCGCCGCCGGGGAACCGTTGCCGGTTCCGATTGCGGCCTGACCTGATCTAGTCATCGGAAAGGCGCATCTTGTGACGACCAGCTTCGAACATTTTACCACTCGATATGTGGACAGCGGTGACGTACGGATTTTCGTGCGCCATGGCGGGTCCGGGCCTCCGCTGTTGCTGCTGCACGGCTATCCTGAAACACATATGATGTGGCGGCAGGTGGCAGGCCGGCTGGCGCCCCATTTCACGATCGTTGCACCGGACATCCGGGGATATGGCCGCAGCACGCAACCATCCGATACGGCCGACCATATATCCTATTCCAAACGGGTGATGGCGCACGACATGGTTGCGGTCATGGAGGCGCTGGGCTTTGACCGGTTTCATGTGGCCGGACATGACCGGGGCGGACGGATCGCCTATCGCATGGCGCTGGATCATCCCGACAGGGTGATGCGGCTCAGTATATTGGACATCATTCCCACCGGCGAAGTGTGGAGCCGTGCCGATGCGCGCTTTGCGCTGGGCTATTGGCACTGGTCCTTCCTCGCACAGAAGGCCCCGTTTCCAGAAAGGCATATCGCTCTCGATCCCGAAGCCTTTTTCTTCAAGGCCCAGTTTCCCGGAGCAGAACATTATCTCGATCCTGTCGGCTATCGCGACTATCTGGATTGCGCGAAAAATCCTGCCGTCATTCATGCCATGTGCGAAGATTATCGTGCCGGTGCGGGCTATGACTGCCAGTTGGACCAGGCGGAAAAGAAATTGTCCCGCATCGCCGTTCCTGTCCAGATATTATGGGGCAGCAAAGGCGCGCTCGAACAATGGTATGACGTTCTTGCCGTCTGGCGCGAATGGGCATCGGACGTTCGGGGCCATGCGATCGACGCGGGCCATTTCATACCGGAGGAAAATCCGGTCGAAACGGCGAAAAGCCTGTTGGCCTTTTTTTCGGCATAGCGAATATGGCGACGGCGCGACGGCGCGACGGCGCGACGGCGCAACGGCGCACCGTCGCCTCGTCTGTTACAAAGCCATCATGACGGTCTTCAGTTCGGTGAAGGACAGCACGCCTTCCTGGCCGTTTTCACGGCCCCAGCCAGACTGTTTATAGCCCCCGAACGGCATGGTGTAATCCAGGCCCGCGCCATTTACCCGCACCGTACCCGCCCTGATCAGGCGCGCCATCTGATGCGCCTTGGACAGATTGCGTGTGTAGATAAAGGCGGACAGTCCATATTCCGTGTCATTGGCCTCCGCGGCTATGGCGACCAGATCATCGTCGTCGAAAGGGGAAATGGTCGCGACCGGACCGAAAATCTCTTCCTTGCGGATCGCCATGTTCGCACGGCTGTTGGCCAATATGGTAGGCCGGATGAAATAGCCGCCGTCCTGCGCGGCATGTCCGCCTCCGGTGACGATCTGGGCGCCATCTGCCACGCCACCGGCGATATAGCCGTTCACGCGGTCCTGCTGGCTGCGGGATATGAGCGGTCCCATTTCCGTCCCGGTGGCCGTCGCGGGGCCGACCCTGATCCCATCTGCGGCTTTGGCCAGCCGGTCGGTGAAGCTGTCGTAAATGGACCGATGCACGAACACGCGTGAACCCGCTGCGCAAATCTGTCCGCTATTATAGGTGAAATTGCGCAGGACGCCGCGCACGGACACGTCCGAATCCGCATCGGCGAAAACGATGGCTGGCGATTTGCCTCCCAGTTCCAGCGTCAGCCTTTTGAGATTGCCTGTCGCCGCCTGCAACAGCCGCTTGCCCACGGCCGTCGATCCGGTGAAGGATAATTTATCGACATCCCTGTGGTCCGCCAGCGCCTGCCCCGCTTCGGCTCCAAAGCCGGTCACGATGTTGACCACGCCGTCGGGAAAGCCTGCTTGTCCGATCAGTTCGCCCATGCGCAGGGTGGCGAGTGAAGTCAGTTCCGAAGGTTTGAGTACCATGGTGCATCCAGCGGCCAGTGCATCGGCCATCTTCGAAATCGCCATGCCCAACGGGAAATTCCACGGGACGATCAGACCTGCGACGCCGATCGCTTCGCGTGTTGAAAAACAATGCATCGGAGCATTGATCGCCGGTTCGAAACTGTCGCCGATCAGGCGGGGCGCCCATCCCGCCGCGTAACGCAGCCGCGCTATATTGCCCAGCACGTCGACCTGCCGGGCTACGGCAATCGGCTTTCCGCCATCTATCGCCTCCAACAGGGCCAGCTCGTCGCAATGCGCCTCCATGATGTCGGCCAACCGGCGCATCATCTGTTCGCGCATCACGCCGTTACACTGGCGCCACGGGCCGGTTTCAAACGCCTTGCGGGCTGCGGCGACGGCCATGTCGACGTCCTCGGCTCCACCGCGTTGCAGGGTGGCGACCTGTCGTCCGGTGGACGGATCGAGGACGGGAATGGTCTGCCCTGTCGAACAGGCGACCCACTGACCGCCGATCAACAGCATCCGCGGATTGTCGTAAATGTCCGAAGCCAGATTTCCGTTTTTCGTCCAGGCCATATAATATCTCCTCTGCGACGGGCGAATATGGCTCTGTGGCCATTGCAGGCTATGATCTGCAATGCCGCCGTTTCTGGTGCCTGAACGCCTAACATCGACCGGTTGGCGATGCGGTCCCTTACGCAGGGGACATACTGGATGTGGCCTGGCCAATAGGATGGACGGAAATTCACAGGAGCGGTGATTCAATGCAAACCAGTAGCCAAGCTGTCCCGAACGCCCGGACACAGCAGTCTGAGGCCATCGATTATCTGTCGATCGTCAAGGACATGGCGCCCCTGGTCAATCGGGAAGCGCGTGCGGCGGAGGAACAGGGTGATCTGACGGCGCCGGTCGTGGACCTGTTTCTGGATACGCAGCTGGTCTGGTTCATGACGCCGCATGAACTGGGCGGCGGTGGCGCGAGCATACGAACCTGTATTGAGGTGCTGGAGGAATTGGCCCGGTCGGACGGTTCTACCGGCTGGTCGCTGATGGCCACATCAATCCATACGCTCTATGCGTCCGGCTGGGCTGGCGATCAGGTGATTGACGCCATGTTCGGGGGCGGAGAGCGGGCTATCGTCGCGGGCATGCCCGGCCCGATTGGCAAGGCGACGCGACAGGCTGATGGCCAGTTTCGCGGGTCGGGCCGGTTCGGATTTGCCAGTGGATCGGGCTATGCCAACTGGTTTCTGGCGGGCATGACGCTGGTTGACGATGGCGGCGTGCCGTTAATGGCCAATGGGGAGCCGCAGACGCTGACCTTCTTCCTGCCGCGCGATCGCATCACCTATGTCCGCAACTGGGATGTACTGGGTCTCAAGGCGACGGCCAGTAACGATTTCATCGTTAACGATGAAGTGGTTTCACCCGATTATGCAACCAATGTCAGGACATTTACGCCGCTGCGTGGACCCGACCGGTACCGTATGGGTGGTCTGGCTTTCGGGGCGGCGGGGCATTGCGCGGTCGTGCTAGGCATGATGAAGCGCGCGCTGGAGGAAATCGCCGTCATCGCGTCCGGCAAGTCACGGTTGGGTTATGGCGGGCCGATCGGCAAATATCCCACATTCCAGAAGGATTTCGCGACGCAGGAGGCCATCTACACCGCCGTGCGTACCCGCGTGATCGACATTTTCGAGGATCTGGAACGCTGCGCCGAAGCGGGTGATGCGCCAACGGCAGCGCAATGGGCGCGGATGTATCAGTTCGTTGCATGGGTGCATGACGTCGGGCCGGAAGTCGTGCGCAACTGTCATGCATGGGCAGGGTCGTCGGGCATTCGCGAACCCAGCGTGATCGGCCGTTATCTGCGGGACAGTTCAACGGCGCGGATGCATTCGGTGGCCGACCCGATCAAGCTGGTCAACGCGGCGCCGCACCTTATCGAACTCTATGCGGACAGGTCGCGCGATCGCGCGTGATCCGGGCGTATCTGGCGTGCATGCGATGACCTGACGTCTTGCATTCCGTCGGTAGTCTGCGGCTCCCGGCCATGTGTGGTGGTGGCGCAGGCCGCGCCCATAGCCTCTTTTTCGACCCGTGCGCTTCGCACGGCAATGGTTGCGCGCGCTTTGCGTGGTTGCGCGCCGAAAGGAAGCGACCTTGGTTATGAGCAGCATCTTGAGACGGGCGCACGATGTGCAGGCGGCCTGCTATTATGAAATAACAGCTGACGCCGAAGCCCAGCTGTTGTTGCGCATCATGGGCATATTTGCCCGCAACGATCTGGTACCGGACAGATGGTCCAGCGTCCGCATGGGCGCGCATCAGCGCATCGATATCCAGATGGCATTTTTGGCCCATGAGGACGGCCTTCGCCTCCTTCACCGTATCCGCAATCTCGTCGGCATTCTGCATGCCGACATGATACACTGAGCAGGAGCATCCCGTTGCATATCTCCAACGTCCCGCCCCTATCGCTGCATGTTCCCGAACCGCGACAGCGGCCCGGCGCCGACCCTGATTTCAGCCACATGCATTTCGATGCGGCAGGTGCCGTGCGGCGTCCGCCCCACGATGTCGATGCTGGCGAAATTCGCGACCTTCCTTATGCGCTTATCGGCGTGCTGGACAAGGAGGGGCAGGCCGTCGGCGAATGGAATCCCGACCTCGCGCCTGAACACCTGATTCAGGCGCTTCGCCATATGATGCTCACTCGCGCTTATGACGAACGCATGGTGCGGATGCAGCGTCAGGGCAAGACCAGCTTCTACATGAAATGCACCGGTGAGGAGGCTGTGGCCGTGGGCGCCGCCATGGCGCTCGATGATAGTGACATGTGCTTTCCGACCTATCGTCAGCAGGGATTGCTCGTCGCCCGCGACTGGCCGCTGCGCGAGATGATGAATCAGGTCTATTCGAACAGCGGCGACCGTCTGAAAGGGCGGCAGATGCCGGTATTCTATTCCAGCAGACAGGCCGGTTTCTTTTCGATTTCAGGCAATCTTGGCACGCAATATAGTCAGGCGGTCGGCTGGGCGATGGGTTCTGCTGCCAAAGGCGACACGAAAATCGCGGCGGCCTGGATCGGGGATGGCGCCACGGCGGAGGGCGACTTTCATTATGCCCTGACCTTTGCATCTGTCTACCGCGTGCCTGTGGTCCTCAATATCGTCAATAATCAGTGGGCCATTTCCTCCTTTTCGGGGATTGCGGGCGGCGATGCCACGACCTTTGCGGCACGCGGTCTGGCTTATGGCCTGCCTGCATTGCGGGTCGACGGCAATGACCTGCTTGCCGTCTATGCCGCGACCGCCTGGGCTGCCGCGCGCGCCCGCGCCAATATGGGGGCGACGGTGATCGAACTCGTCACCTATCGCAGCGACGCGCATTCCACCAGCGACGATCCCGGCCGATACCGCCCGGCGACGGAAGGGGCTTGCTGGCCACTGGGCGATCCGATCGCCCGCCTGAAACATCATCTGCTCCTGACTGGTCATTGGGACGACAGAAAGGATCAGGAGATGCAGGATGAAGTGACCGACCATGTTAAGATGGAAGGCAAGGCGTCGGAAGCGCTGGGTACGCTGGGCCGAGGCCCGCAACTCGACCCTGCCACCATGTTCGATGACGTGTTCAGGGACATGCCGCCCCATCTTCAGCGTCAACGCACGCAAATGGGATTTTGACATGGCTAGAATGAACATGATCCAGGCGATCAATGCCGCGATGGACCAGATGCTGTCGTGCGACCCCTCGGTTATCCTGTTCGGTCAGGATGTCGGCTATTTCGGCGGTGTGTTTCGCGCCACCGACGGGCTTCAGGAAAAACATGGCCGCACCCGGATATTCGACAGCCCGATTTCGGAAGGGGGCATCGTCGCCGTTGCAGTTGGCATGGGGGCCTATGGGATGCGCCCGGTCGTCGAAATCCAGTTTGCAGACTATATTTATCCAGCGGCCGATCAGTTGATTTCGGAGGCTGCGCGCCTGCGCTATCGCACCGCGGGGGAATGGTGGTCCCCCCTTACGGTCCGTGCGCCCTATGGCGGCGGCATTTATGGCGGTCAGACGCACAGCCAGTCGCCTGAGGGGATTTTTACCCATGTCGCGGGACTCAAAACGGTCATTCCCTCCAATCCCTACGATGCCAAGGGGCTGTTGATCGCCGCGATCGAGGACGATGATCCTGTCCTGTTCTTCGAACCCAAGCGCCTGTATAACGGGCCGTTCGACGGACATCATGACCGGCCGGTGCAACCATGGGCAAAGCACCCCGCCAGCGAAGTTCCCGACGGACATTATACCGTTCCCCTAGGCAAGGCGTCGGTCGTACGGTCAGGACGGGCCGTCACGGTGCTGTCCTATGGCACGATGGTGCATGTAGCGCTGGCCGCAGCTGCCGATTCCGGCATCGACGCGGAAGTGATCGATTTGCGTACGCTGATGCCGCTGGATCTCGACACCATCACTGCGTCGGTGGAAAAGACGGGATGTTGCGTCGTCGTTCACGAAGCGACCCTGACATGCGGGTTCGGGGCGGAACTGGCCGCGCTGGTTCAGCAGCATTGCTTCTATCATCTCGAAGCGCCGGTTGATCGGGTGGCGGGGTGGGATACGCCCTACCCCCATTCTTTTGAATGGCATTATTTCCCCGGTCCGGCGCGCGTGGCAGATGCCATGCGGCGCGTGATGGAGCGTTGAACCATGGCGGGTTTCGAATTCAGGCTGCCGGATATCGGTGAAGGCACGGCAGAGGCGGAATGCGTGGCATGGCACGTCTCGGTCGGTGACTGGGTGGAGGAAGATCAGCCCTTGCTCGATGTCATGACGGACAAGGCCACGGTCGAAGTGACATCGCCGGTTGGCGGCATCGTGATCGACCGGCACGGCAATCCGGGGGATATGCTGCAAGTGGGCAGCACTATATTGGTTTTCGATCAGGGCGACGAACCGGTGGCGACTCTGCCATCATCGCCGGTCGTGCTTGCGCCCGTTCTGTCGGAACGGACGGCGGACGAACCCGTCATGGTACCGCCCCCAACCCGTATCGTATCGACGCCCGCAGTGCGCAAACGCGCGCGGGACATGGGGATAGATATCGCCGACGTCCGCGGCTCTGGCCCGGCGGGCCGCGTGCGGCAGGTGGACCTTGACGCCCATGTTCGCCGGGCCGGCATGACGGTCCCCGATCTGTCGCTGTCCGTTGCGCCCCATGCAACGATGCCGGTCGCGGACGATCATGAATATGAAGATATTCCCGTCATCGGCCTTCGGCGGAAAATTGCCGAAAGGATGCAGGATACCAAAAGGCGCATCCCGCATTTTTCCTATATCGAGGAAGTCGATGTCGGTCCGCTGGAACGGTTGCGCGCCGAACTGAACGTTGCCCCCGGCCATACGGCGCCCAGGCTGACGTTGCTGCCCTTCCTGATTCGCGCTTTGTCGCGAACCTTGCCGGAATTTCCGCAGATGAACGCCCGGTATGACGATCAGGCGGGCGTGGTGCGACGCTATCGATCCTGTCATGTCGGGATTGCAACGCAGACACCGGCCGGACTGGTCGTCACGGTCGTGAAGGATGCCGGTAAACGCAGCTTGTGGGATAATGCGCTGGAAATTGGGCGGTTGAGCGATCGCGCGCGTGCGGGGAAGGCTGGCACGGCCGAATTGTCCGGGTCGACTATTACCATCACCAGTCTGGGCGCAATGGGCGGGTTGGCAACGACGCCGGTTATCAACAGTCCTGAAGTGGCCATATTGGGGGTTAACAAGATCGTTGAACGCCCGATCATACGCGACGGCCGGATCGAGGTGACAAGGATGATGAATATATCGGCGTCTTTCGACCACAGGATCATCGATGGCTGGGACGCCGCGCTATTCATCCAGCGAATAAAGTCTGCACTTGAAGCACCGGCAAAATTGTTCATGGATTGATCGGGACAGAATGTCGCTCAGCGTTGGTTCCTGCTCGTGGGTGGGAGAATGATGATGAGTCAGTCGCTGGATTGGTAGAACCGGTCCGCCGATATTTCCTTCATATCTTTGTAACTATTGCGACGGGCTTGATTTCAGGCGCCTTGGCTGCCACGCTTTGGTCGGTACAGGGCCAAGCCTATCAGGACAAGCCCATCAAATCGATGCTGTATGTCGAATTAGGGGGGGGGCGACCGATGGCGCGCCAATGATGCTGTTTCAGCTGGCCTTATAACATCTCGCCTTTGCCGAGGTGGCACCGCCATTGGTGAAGCTGGGCTATCGTGTCATCATTCCTCATTTGCGCGGTCATTTTAGACGTTCAAGGGCCTGATTGCGCATTGGAACCGTAAGCATGCGCAGGCTGCCTATGTACGCTCGCTGTCTCGTACACCACCGTCAGAATATAGCTACGTCGCATATGTGCTCCTTTGCGAGCAGACCTTTATCGAGACCTGCGCGCGGGTGGGCATACGGTGCTGAAAAGCGATCGATTTTTCCATTCTCGGCTTTCCACCGCTCGATCAGTGTGTCAGGCAAGGTGGCGGCGGCTTTGGCGAGACCTCGCCATCGCATTAGCCTGAGGCCGTAGCATCGCTTCCATGTTCCGAAGATTTTCTCGATCCTGGGGCGCACGCGATGGATCGGTTGGTTCCATTGGTGGAGCCATGCCTGGGCTTCCTCTTCGGTGCGTGCCCAAACGCTGGTGGCGACAATGCGGGGGATGCCGCCCTTGGCCCGCAAGGCATCGCGAAAGTGATTGCCGTGGTAGGCACTATCAGCGAACACCTCGCCGGGATTATCGGGCAAAGCTCCCGGGCCTGCCTTGCCATCATTGATGTTCGCAGATGTGATTGAGACTTCCTCGACCAGCGCCGTGTCGGCATCGGCGCCGACGTGGGCCTTGAAGCCGTGCATAGCCCGCTTGCCCTTGTGCTTTACCCAGCGCGCATCGTCATCACCCTCACTGGCGGACCCGATGATGGTGGCATCGACACGTATTGCGATCCGCGGTCGCTGTGATGGATGAGACCACCC
>NZ_JBMDWL010000046.1:0-30342 GCF_048594625.1 Sphingobium sp. | reverse complement strand
GCGCCTTCATGGCTGCGGTCGCCGCCATTATGGTCGGGGTGATAACGGCGCAGCAATTCGGTGTAACGACTGCGCAGCGCCTTGCGGTCGGCATCCACGGGCAGGCCCATGACCGACAATGCTTTGCGGTCGTCCGCCGACAGGAACTGCCCATCCTGCCGCACCTGCGCATCGGCCCGCGCCTTGGCCACCCGTTCCTTGAACTTGGCGCCGATGGCGTCCAGCGGATCGGAAAAATCCGCCCATTTGGGCGGCGGGCTGTGCGCGTTGGATGAAAAGGCCCGCGTTTCCCGCTCCCATCCGGCATAGGGGCGCTGGGCGGCGGCGATTTCTTCGGGCGACATGCCGTTGAAGAAATTATAACCCTGATTGAACGCCTTCACATGGTCCAGGCACAGCCAGCGCCATTGCGGCCCTTCCTGCGCCGACGACCGGCTGCCTTCGGGTGGCGGCGCGCGGAACTCGCCCGCTTCCGGGCATCCGGGCACGGCGCAGGGCCGGTCGCTTTCCACCCGGCCATGGAAACGGTTGAAACGGCGTGTGGAGAAAGGATCGCTGCTCAAGATTGTCCTGATGATCTGTCGGCAAAGCATCCTATATAGGGCGCATGACCACAGACCTCAAAGGCCCCGTAGCCACCGAAATCGATGCGCGCCTGCGCGCTGCCCTGTCCCCGGCGCATCTCGCCGTCATCGACGACAGCGAAAAGCATCGCGGTCATGCGGGGCATGACGGGTCGGGCGAAAGCCATTTCACGGTGGAAATCGTGTCGGACCGCTTCACCGGCCAGAACCGCGTCGCCCGTCAGCGCATGGTGAATGCCGCGCTCGCAGATTTGCTGGCGGAAAAAGTCCACGCCCTCGCCATAAAGGCCCGCGCCCCCGGAGAAGCCTGATGACCGCAGAAGATCTGATCATCCAGACGATCACGCCGACCAGCCATAATCTGGGCGACTTCCGCGTTCACCGCTCGCTCCCGGCAAAGGGGCGCACGATGGTTGGCCCCTTCATTTTCTTCGATCAGGCTGGACCGGCCCGGATCGGCGCGGGGCAGGGCATCGACGTGCGCCCGCATCCGCACATCAACCTCGCCACCGTCACTTACATGTATGAAGGGGCCTTCCTCCACCGCGATTCGCTCGGCAGCGAGCAGTTGATCGAAGCCGGGGCGGTGAACCTGATGACCGCGGGCAAGGGCATCGTCCATTCCGAACGCTCGCCCGATGACGAACGGCTCAAGGAATCGAAGCTGTCGGCCATTCAGACATGGCTGGCGCTGCCCGACCGGTTCGAGGAAATGGACCCCGCCTTCGAACATGTGTCGGAAGGCGGCCTGCCCGTGATCGACGACGGCCATGTTCGCGCCCGCGTGATCATGGGGTCGCTCTGGGGTGAAAGCTCGCCCGTCACCACCTATGCCCAGACCATCTATGCCGACATCCAGCTGACGCCCGGCGGCCGCATTCCGATCGAACCGTCCGCCGACGAACGTGCCATCTATGTGTCGGGCGGGGACGCAGCGCTGGACGGCATGATGCTCGCGCCCCAGACGCTCTACGTCCTGCGTCCCGGCACATCGGCTACGCTGATGAGCGTCGATGGCGGCCGTGTCGTCCTGTGCGGCGGCGAAGCCTTCACCAGCCCGCGCCATGTCTGGTGGAATTTCGTCGCCTCCAGTCAGGACCGGCTGATGCAGGCGCGCGAGGATTGGGAAGCCATGCGCTTCCCCCTGATCCCCGGCGACGATCAGGAATTCATCCCGATCCCGCAGGGTCGACCAAAGACGGTCAGCTACCCCTGATCGACGCGAAGCGGCGGGCGACCCCCGCCGTTTTTCCTTACTGGACGAAGGTCAGCGACAGATTTTCCGCATTTTTGGGAATGTCGATCCGGCTTTCGTTGATCGATGCTTCCTCGCCCGGTTTCAGGCGCGTCTTGTCCGCCTTCGTGGTCCAGCTGAATACCAGCCGGTTCTGCCGGTCGCGCAGTTGCACCAGCACCGGCGGCACCGGCAATGCCTGCGTCCCGCTATTCACGATTCGTGCGCCGAACGCGAAATATTCCTCCCCGGTCGGCAGCTTGCGTCGCTCGGCGGGCTTGGACAGGTAGAAAAGCAGGTCCGGATCGCCCTCTTCGGCGACCAGTCCCATCGACACCATCCAGGCGGGCGGCCCGAAATAATGCAGCGCCCCGCCCGCCGCCGCGACGATCAGGCAGAAGGCAATGGCAGCATAGGTCCACAGCCGCACCGGATTGCGCCGCGCCTTGAATGGCAGCGCGGGCACGAAGCGGCTTTCCTCCGCCGCATCGACCGGCGCACCGGCATAGATATCGTCGAACCGGTGATCCGCTGGCGCTGCGCTGGCCGGAGCAGGCGCTGGCGCGACCGCCGATGCATAGGGTGCGGGCGCCGATGCATAGGGTGCGGGCGCCGGTTGTTCCACGACCGGTTCGGCAACCGCGATCGGGGGGGCGTCAGCCATCTGTACGGGCGGCGCGACGACCGGGGCGGGCGCCGCTTCCACCGGTGGAGGCGGCGGCGGTGGGACAGGCTGCGCAACCGGTTCGGGCGCGGCCACTGGCGCAGGCGTTTCGACCGGCGTTTCGCGCGGCGGCAGGACCGGCGGTCCCTGAAACCAGCTATGTTTGCAGGCGGCGCAGCGGACCTGGCGGCCATTCATGCCGACGGCACTGTCGGGCACGACATAACGGGTCGCGCAATTGGGGCACACCAGGATCATTTCGCTTCATAGGCATGGCAGGGACTCGCGCGCAAGCGTGCAACGATAATCCGAGTCATTCTGCTGCGACTCGCGGCATCGTGCGGGCCGGGCTTTACGGCGGGGCGCCCGCTGTGCCATGGCTGATGCAACGGGAAGCAGGGAGCGCGGCGGCGCGAAATTTCAAGACATGTCGGCCATCGTCCAGTTCGAAAATGTCGGCCTGCGCTATGGTCTGGACAGTGAAACCCTGTCCGATGTCAGCTTCTCGCTGTCCAGCGGCGGCTTCTATTTCCTGACCGGCGCATCGGGCGCGGGCAAGACGTCGCTGCTCAAGCTTCTCTATCTGGCCCAGCGCCCCAGCCGCGGGGTCATCCGCCTGTTCGGCGAAGATGTGGTGACGCTCCCCCGCAAGAGATTGCCCGGTTTCCGCCGCCGCATCGGCGTGGTGTTTCAGGATTTCCGCCTCGTCCCCCATCTATCCGCCTATGACAATATCGCCCTGCCGTTGCGCGTCGCGGGGATGGAGGAGGGGGAGATCGAGGCGCCCGTTGCCGAAATGCTGAACTGGGTGGGCCTTGGCGATCGGGGTAAGGCGCGGCCGGCCACCCTGTCCGGCGGTGAACAGCAGCGCGTCGCCATCGCCCGTGCGGTCATCGGTCGTCCCGAAATATTGGTGGCCGACGAACCGACCGGCAACGTCGATGCTGACATGGCCCGTCGGCTGATGACCCTGTTCGAAGCGCTCAATCGCTTGGGCACCACCATCGTCGTCGCCACCCATGACCTGCCGATGATCGCGCAGGTGTCGGGCGCGCAGATGATGAAGCTGGACAAGGGGCGGCTGGCCGATCCCATGGGCACGCTGCGTTATCCACCCCATTCGCAGGGCCGGTCCTGATGGCCGGTCGCGCCGATCGGAAGGCCGCCGCCGCCGCGCGTCATCGCCTGCTGCCCGGCGGCCGGCTGGCGGGGCCGATGCCCTGGATCATCGCGATCATGATGTTCCTGACCGTGCTGGCCGCCGCCGCCGCCCTTGGCCTTGGCGCCGCCGTCCGGTCGATGAGCGCGGACCTTGCCGGGCGTGCCAGCGTGCAGGTCGTGGAGGCCGATCCGCAGGCCCGCGCTGCTCTCTCCGCCCGAACCCTCACCGCCCTGCGCAGGGCTGATGGCGTGCGTTCCGCCGACGCGGTCGACCCGGCGGTGCTCGCCGACCAGCTGCGCCCATGGCTGGGCGATGCGGCGACCAGCGGCGACCTTCCGGTGCCTGCGCTGATCGACGTCATGTTGACGCCGGGCGATGCGCCCGCAAAGCTCGATGGCCTGCGCCGCCTGCTGTCCGGCCTGTCGCCCAAATTGCGGATCGAACCCCATGCGGCCTTTCTGTTGCCGCTTGCGGGGTTGATGACGGCTCTGGGCTGGCTGTCGGCGGCGGTCGTGCTGTTGATGATCCTTGCGACCGGCGCGGTGGTCATATTGGCGGCGCGGGGCGCACATGACAGCCATCGCAGCACCATCGACGTGCTGCACCTGATGGGGTCGACCGACGTACAGATCGCTCGCCTGTTCCAGCGCCGCATCGGCCTAGACGCGATGATGGGCAGCGCGCTTGGCTTTTCTTTCGCTGCCTTCGTCATCCTGTTGATCGGCCTGCGCCTGTCGGCGACCGGATCGGACCTGATTGCCGCCGTCAGCCTCGATACGCCCGGCTGGCTGATCCTTGCCGTGTTGCCGATCTTTGGTGCGGTCCTCGCCATGCTGACCGCGCGCTGGACCGTGCTGCGCGCGCTGGGCCGGGCGCTGTGATCGTCCGGCTGTTTGCCGTCACGCTGCTCGGCTGGATGCTGGGCTTTGCCTGGTTCGCGATCTTTTTGCCGCAACCGCTTGATGGGCGGCAGACCGACGCCATCGTCGTGCTGACCGGTGGGGCGGGACGCATCGACCGGGGCATCGCCCTGCTGGAGGATGGCGCGGCGAAGCGGATGCTGATTTCCGGCGTCGACCGATCGGTCCGTCCGGTCGAACTGGCGGTGCAGTATAAGGCGCCCGAACGCCTGTTCAGCTGTTGCATCACGCTTGGCCGCGAAGCCATCGACACGCGGTCCAACGGGCTGGAAACCGCCCGCTGGCTGGAACGGCGCGATTATAAGACGGTGCGCCTGATCACCACCGACTGGCATATGCGCCGCGCCGCGCTGGAACTGCGGCAATCCATGCCGGACGGGCGGATGACGATCGTCTATGACGCGGTGCCCAGCCGTCCCAGCCTCACCATATTGGCGCGCGAATATAATAAATATCTGCTGCGCCGTATTGCCGCGCTGATCGGCATCTGAAACGGACGCCCCATGATGACCGCAATCCGATCCTTCCTCTTCATGCTGGCTTTCTACAGCGGCAGCCTGATCTTCGTCCTGTGGGCCATGACCTTTGCCTGGACCAGTCCGCTCACCATCCAGCGGACCGCCACCCAATGGAGCCATTATCATCGCTGGTGCGTGCAACATCTGCTGGGGCAGAAGGTGGTGGTGGAAGGCGATCTGCCGATCGGTCCCTATCTCTATATCATCAAGCATGAATCGATGTTCGAAACCATCGACATGCTCAGCCTGTTCGATCGGCCTGCCATCGGGGCGAAGCGCGAATTGTTCGACATTCCGCTGTGGGGCGGAATTGCGCGGCGCTACGGCCTGATCCCCATCGAACGCGCTGCGGGCGCCAGCGCGCTGCGGACATTGCGGGCGGAGGCGAAAGACCGGATCGCGCAGGGCCGCGCCATCTGCCTGTTTCCGGAGGGTACGCGCGTCCCCCATGGCGAATCCCCGCCGCTGAAGTCAGGCTTTGCCGGGCTGTACAGCCTGCTCGGCCTGCCGGTCGTGCCGATCGCCATTGACAGCGGCCGGGTATCGCCGCGCGGCAAATTCATGAAACGGCCCGGCATCATCACTTATAAGGTGGGCGACATCGTGCCCGTCGGCCTCGACCGCAGGGAAGCCGAAGCCCGCGTCCACGCCGCGATCAACGCGCTCAACTAGAGCCTGGTCCGACTGGATCGAATCGGATCAGGCCCTAAGCATCTTTTGTTTTTCGCATGGTGCGAGCCGTCGGCTGTTCCAGCCGACTTCATCATGCTCTGGGCATGTAGGACAGGGGTTAATGCGACCGGCCAAAATCCGGCTTCGCATCATCCTGCCCCTGTTCGATGATCGACCGGCGGATGGCGCGGGTGCGGGTGAACAGGTTGAACAATGCGTCGCCGTCATTCCAGCGGATCGCGCGTTGAAGCGCCGACAGATCCTCCGAAAAACGCTGGAGCATTTCCAGCACCGCATCCTTGTTCGCCAAGAATACATCGCGCCACATGGTGGGATCGGACGCGGCGATGCGGGTGAAATCGCGGAAACCGCCGGCGGAATATTTGATCACCTCGCTCTGCGTCACATTTTCCAGATCGCTGGCCGTACCGACGATGGTGTAGGCGATGAGGTGCGGCAGATGGCTGGTCACCGCCAGCACCAGATCATGATGCGCCGGGTCCATCAGTTCGACGTCCGCGCCCACGCGGCGCCACAGTTCGGCGACCTTCTCCACGGCGGCGGCATCGGCATCGGCGGGCGGGGTGACGATCGACCAGCGGCCCTTGAACAGGGTTGCGAAGCCCGCTTCCGGTCCGCTGTTTTCCGTCCCCGCCACCGGATGTGCGGGGATGATGGTCCGCCCCGGCAAGGCGGCGTTCAGCTGTGCCAGCACGTCGGCCTTGCAAGACCCCACATCGCTGACGATGGCGTCTACGGGCAGATCGTCGGCGATTTCCGCCGCTGCCGCGGCCATGGCGCGGACCGGCACGCACAGGATCACCAGATCGGCGTCGGTGACCGAAGCGCCTGCCGTATCGGTGACGTCGTCGGTCAGGTCGATGGCCCGCGCCGTTTCGCGCACCGCCGAATCGGCATCATAACCGGTGACCCGCACGGTCGGCATGTTCACCCGGATGGCGCGGGCGAGGGACGATCCGATCAGTCCCAGACCGATGATAGTGACGCGCGTAAAGGGCAGCATGGGTTCAGGCCGCCTCCGCCATGGCGCGCAGCTTTGCCGCCACGGCGCGCATCTGCGCTTGGGTGCCGATGGTGATGCGCAATCCGTTCGGCAGCCCCTGACCGGGCAGCCAGCGCGTGGCATAGCCTTCGTCCCACAGCCCCTTCATCGCGGCCTCGGCGGTCAGCCTGCCTTCGAACAGGATCAGCAGGAAATTGGTCTTGCTGGGCACGGCGCGCAGGCCATGGTTGGACAGCGAAGCGACTTCGCCGGTCAGCCAGTCGCGCCATTGCGCATTCTGGGCGCGGCTCTGTTCCACCCATGCACGATCGCCGATGGCTGCGGCCGCCGCCGCCTGCCCCGCCGTCGTGACGTTGAACGGGGCGCGGATGCGATGCAGCGCGTCTATGATATCCGCCGACGCATAGCCCCAGCCGATCCGTTCCGCCGCCAGCCCGTAAATCTTCGAAAAGGTGCGGGTGACGAAGACGTTGGACGCATGGCGCGCCAGCTCCAGACCGCCATCATCCTCCCCATCGTCCAGATATTCGGCATAGGCCTGATCGAGGACGAAGAGGATGTCGGCGCGCAACCCGGCATGCAGCCGGGCAATGTCTTCCCGGCTGGTGAGGGTGCCGGTGGGGTTGTTGGGATTGGCGAGGAAGACGACCTTCGTCCGATCCGTGACCGCGGCCAGCAGCGCGTCGACGTCGGTTGCATAATCGCTGTCCGGGGCGATCACCGGCGTCGCGCCGACCCGGCGCGCGGCGATGTCGTACACGGCAAAGCCATAGCGGACATAGAGGATTTCATCCCCCGGCCCGGCATAGGCGGATGCGGCGATATGCAGCAGTTCGTCCGACCCGGTGCCATAGATGATGCGATCCGCCTCCAGCCCATGGACCGCCGCGATCGCTTCGCGCAATTTCGTCGCGCCGGGATCGGGATAGGTGGCCATGTCGGCCGTCGCCGCCAGAAATGCGTCGCGCGCGGCCTGACCGGTGCCGAGCGGATTTTCATTGGCCGACAATTTGATGAGGGGACGGCCATCATCGGCCGCTGCCTTGCCCGGCACATAGGCGTGAATGCCGAGTATCCAATCCTTGGGAGCTGGTTTTGTCATGGATGCGGGCTTTAGCGGCTTCCATTCAAAAGGCAAAGCGACTGAAACGGGTGATGGCGGCGCGGCTCACCGAAGTTCACACCATAGTCCAGGGATAATGGCGTAAAGCGTCCTCAAGGCGCCTGCAACGCGTCCCCCGAAGCGTCACCCCTCCATCGGGGTGGCGGCGCCAATATCAGGGACATGCCGGGGCATGGAAGGGCGTGGGACCGCTGTATCCGCCATGTTAAATCAGGCACGACTTCAGTAGGAAAGGGGATCGGGCGCCATGGCGACCGTCACTGGGCGGGATCGCCCAGATTGACAGCGCCCGGTCCCGGTCCTAGCCCCGGCGACATCATGGCCACAGTTCCCCTTAGCGAAGACAATCGTTTCGGCCTGCGCCGACAGGCACGCCTTGCCGGGCCACTGCACCTGTCGAGCGGGACGCAGCTTGGCCCGGTCGACATCGCCTATGAAACCTATGGGCGGATGAATGCGGACAAATCCAACGTCATCCTGATCTGCCATGCCCTGACCGGGGACCAATATGTGGCGTCCGACCATCCGGTGACGGGGAAGCCGGGATGGTGGTGGCGGCTGGTGGGCGAAGGGAAGCCGGTCGATCCCGCGCGCCATTTCATCATCTGTTCCAACGTGATCGGCAGCTGCATGGGGTCGTCCGGCCCGGCCAGCATTGATTCCGCGACCGGCGCGCCGCATGCGATGCGGTTCCCGGTGCTGACCATTGCCGACATGGTGCGGGCGCAGGCGGCGCTGCTCAACCATCTGGGCGTGGACAGGCTGGCCGCAGTCATCGGCGGATCGATGGGCGGCATGCAGGCGCTGACATGGCCCACGCTGTTTCCCGATCGGGTCGAAAGCTGCATCGTCATCGCGTCCACCGCACGGCACAGCGCGCAGAATATCGCCTTCCACGAAGTGGGGCGTCAGGCGATCATGGCCGATCCCAACTGGCGCGGCGGCGACTATTATGCCGATGGTCAGGTGCCCAGCGCCGGGTTGGCGGTGGCCCGCATGGCGGCGCACATCACCTATCTGTCGGAAGCGGGCCTGACCGAGAAATTCGGTCGTCGCCTGCAGGGGCGTGACGCCAAGACCTTCGGTTTCGACGCGGATTTTCAGGTGGAAAGCTATCTGCGGCATCAGGGGTTGAGCTTCGTCGACCGGTTCGACGCCAACTCCTATCTCTACATCACCCGCGCCATGGACTATTATGACATTGCGGATGATCATGGCGGGTCGCTGGCGCGCGCCTTTGCCGCGACGCGGGCGCGATTCTGCCTCGTCAGCTTCGATACCGACTGGCTGTATCCGACGGCGGAATCGCGGATCATCGTCCACGCGCTCAACGCATCGGGCGCGCAGGCCAGTTTCGTAGAACTGTCCAGCCCCTTTGGCCATGATGCTTTCCTGCTCGAATCGCCCGAACTCAACCGGGTGGTCGACGGTTTTCTGAAGGGTGGCCGGGCATGACCGACATGTTGCGTCCCGACCTGTCCCTGATCGCGCGTACGGTGCGGCAGGGCGCCCGCGTGCTGGATGTGGGGTGTGGGGAAGGCGCATTGATGGCGGCGCTGCGCGACGGGGCGCAGGTGGACGCGCGCGGCCTGGAACTGGACGGATCGAATGTGGCCGCCGCCGTGGCACGGGGCCTGTCGGTGGTGCAGGGGGACGCCGATACCGACCTTGCCTATTATCCCGACGCCAGTTTCGATTATGCGATCCTCAGCCAGACGCTGCAGACGACGCGGCGGCCGGACAAGGTGGTGGAGGAACTGCTGCGGATCGGCCGTCAGGCCTTCGTATCCTTTCCCAATTTCGCCCATTGGCGGGGTCGGCTGTCGCTGATGTGGGGCGGCCGCATGCCGGTGACGCGGTTATTGCCCGACACCTGGTACGACACGCTCAACATCCATCATGTTACGGTGGACGATTTCCGGGCGCTGGTGCGCGAACGGGGATGGACCATCGATGGCCAGTGGTTTCTGAAGGGCGACCGGGAAACCACCCATGCGAACGCCAATCTGTTCGCGGAACATGCGGTGTTCCTGCTGCGCAAATAACCGGCCCAATAATCGGTCAGGCGCCTGCCACGCGCAGTCCGAAGGATGTGGCGGGCGTCTTCCCCGTCATGGCGCGCCGCCGGGCATGGGTCAGGCCGACCGTCAGCGACTTGGCATAAAGGGGCTGCGCGGCGAGTTTCGGGCCAGCGGTCTTGAGTACCGCGTCCACATCGACCGGTTCGTCAAAGGCCACGCCGAAATGTCGGTCCGCCGTCCACACGACCCGGCCGGGCATGGCGGTTTCACCCCGCGTCACGACGATCCGCGCGCCTACGCCGGGCGATTTGCCCTGAATACGGGCGCCGCCTTCCGATATGTCGCGGATGCGCACCAGCTGGCTGGCAGACAGCGGTTCGCCCAGATTGACATGGGCATCGATGAAGACATTGGCGCGCTTGGCGCGTGGCGTAAGTTCCATGATCCTTCCCGTAACAGCCTGTCTCAACAGGAAGATTACAGGATATGACGGAAAGTTGCGGGCGCAGCGCCGGTCCGGGGCGCCGACGCGACAACCCGTTGATGGGCAGCCTTTATCGCGAGCCGATGCCCCGTTCGATCAGCGCGTTGGCGATGGCGGCGATGTCCTGCGCCGGGCGGCTGTCGTCCCACACGCCAAAACGCAGGCCCAGAAACACGTTCATGCCCATGATTGCCCAGGCATGGACTTCCTCCACATCGGCGCGCACATCGCCCCGCGCGGCAGCGGCGGACAGGCGGGTGGCCATGCGGCTGGCGGTATTTTCATAATGGGCGCGATAGGCGGCCTGATCCACGAACTCCGCCTCATCGATGATACGGTAGATTTCCTTGTGCGTGCGCGCAAATTCCAGAAAGCTGAGCAGGCCGATCCGTTCGGCGTCGATGCCGTCGCGGGCCTGTGCGATGCGGGGGGTCACATAATCGCGTACCTGCCCTGACATGTCGTTCACCAGCGCGCGGAAAATATCGTCCTTGCTGTCGAAATAGGTGTAGAAACTGCCCAGCGCGCAGCCCGCCCGGCGGGTGATGCCGCTAATCGACCCTTCGTGGAATCCCTTCTCGCCAAATTCCGCAGCAGCGGCGGACAGCAGCGCGCGACGGGTGCGTTCGCCCCGCGCGGTGCGCGGCGTCTTGTCGTCCCTTACGGCGGCGTCCCCGGTCATTTCCACTCCTGAGCCCTGTTTTTTGCCACCATGACGGCTTTGCTTCGCCCATCTCTTATTTCAAGTTGAAAGCCGGTTCAACTTTCATTATCCATGGGACCAAGGCAAGGCGACCCGGCAGACCGGGCGTACCATTTTCAGGAGAGGACCGACCCGATGAAGGCTCATCAGACCGTTCGTGCGCTTGCGCTCGCTTCCGTGGCATGGGGTGGCATGATGGCGCTGCCCGTGCTGGCGCAGGAGGGCGCGCCCCAGGTCGCCGCCGATGACGCCGGCGCAGCGATCGTCGTCACCGCCCGCCGCCGCGAAGAAACGCTGGTCAGTGTGCCGATCGCGGTCAGCGCCTTTTCCGGCGAAGCACTGGAAAAGGGTGGGGCGATCGACATTACCGACCTGGCCAACGTCACCCCCAATACAACGCTGGAAGCGTCGCGCGGGACCAACAGCACATTGACGGCCTTCATCCGCGGCGTGGGGCAACAGGATCCGGTGTCCGGTTTCGAACAGGGCGTCGGCATCTATCTGGACGATGTTTATCTCAACCGGCCGCAGGGGGCCTTGCTCGACATCTACGATGTGGAACGGATCGAGGTGCTGCGCGGGCCGCAGGGTACGCTGTACGGCCGCAACACGATCGGCGGTGCCGTGAAATATGTGACCAAGATGCTGCCGCAGGATTTTTCGCTGAAGGTGAAGGGCACCTATGGCACCTATGATCAGGCGGACGGGATCGTCAGTGTATCCGCGCCGATCGGCGATCTGGTGCGCGTCGGCGGGGCGCTGGCGCGCCTGTCGCGCGGCGGTTTCGGTCGCAACCTCACCACGGGCGATGACAATTACAACAAGGACATCTGGGCCGGGCGCGCTACGTTCGAAATGGGCGGCTATGGCGAACCCGTCCTGATGCGCATCACTGGCGATTATATGAAGGACAAGAGCAGCCCGCGCGGCGGCCATCGCCTGATACCGGGACAGCGGTCTGGCGCACCGGTGCTGGACGATGTGTTCGATACGCGCGGCGGGCTGGTCGATCCGCGACAACAGGTCAAATCCTATGGCCTGTCGATGAACCTGTCGGCCGAACTCAATGACATGTTCACGCTGAAATCGATCAGCGCCTGGCGCAAGGATGACAGCGCGTCGCCAATCGATTTCGACGCGCTGCCCGCCGTCGATGTCGACGTGCCCGCCTTTTATCGTAACGAGCAGTTGAGCCAGGAAGTGCAGTTGCAGGTCGATGCCGGACCGCTGAAGGGCATGATCGGCTTCTACTATCTGGACGCGAGCGCCGACACCCAGTTCGACACGCGTATCTTCACCACGCTGGCTGGGTTGACGGCGTTCACGCAAGCGAATGTCGATACGGAAACCTATGCGATCTTCGGCGATTTCACCTATGATTTCAGCCCGCAGTTCAGCGTGTCGGCAGGCGGCCGCTACACCTGGGACGAACGGCGCGCCGACATCGTGCGGCAAAATTATCTGGGCGGCGGATCGCCGGTCTTCGGCGGCGCGGGCCTGCCCTTCGGCGCGCCCAGCACCGATTTCAGCGGATCGGCCAAGTACAAGAAATTCACGCCGCGCTTTTCCGTCAGCTACAAGCCGACGCCCGATCACAATATCTACGCCAGCTATTCCAAGGGGTTCAAGGGCGGCGGATTCGATCCGCGCGGCGTGGGCACCAATGCGCCGGACCTGAATGGCGACGGCATCCGGCAGGATAGCGAAGTCGCATCTTTCCTGAGCTTCCGCCCCGAAGAGGTGGACAGCTATGAAGTCGGCTACAAGGGCAGCTTCATGGACGGTGCGCTCTATGTCGCGGTTGCGGGCTTCTATGCCGATTACAAGGATGTGCAGATCCCCGGATCGGTCGCCTGTACCGTGACCGGCGGCACGCCGCCCCGGCCGATCCCGTCCTTCTGCGGCATCGTGTCCAATGCGGGCAAGGCGCGGTTCAAGGGGCTGGAGTTCGAAAGCAATGCGCGGCTGGGCCGCGACATGCTGACCAGCGGCGACCGGCTGAACCTGTCCACGGCGGTAGGGTATATCGACGCGGAGTATCGCGAATATATCACGAACATCGGCGGCGTGCCGACCGATGTGGCGCAATATCGTCAGGTGCAGAACACGCCCAAATGGACGGCCAGCGGGACGCTGAGTTACAACACACCCGTCGGCGATGGCAGCCTTTACGCCGGGACGACGGTGTCGTGGCGGTCGAAAACCTATCAGTTCGAAATCCCCAACCCCTATATCGACCAGAGCGGCTATGCCCTGTGGGACGCGAGCATCGTCTATACCGCGCCCGACGATCGCTGGTCGCTGGGCGTCCATGGCAAGAACATTCTGGACAAGGAATATAAAACGTCGGGCTATACCTTCGTCGCGGCCAATCCTGTGACGGGCGCCATCATCAACAATGCCGCCGGTTTCCCCGCGCCGTCGCTGGGGACGGAAGGGACGCTGACGGCCTTCTACGGCAATCCGCGTCAGGTGTTCGTGACCGGCACGGTGAAATTCTGAGGACCTTCCCCGATCCCGTTCGCTTCGAGCGAAGTCGAGAAGCGATCAGAGCAGCGCTTCTCGTTTCTCGGCTACGCTCGAAACGAACGGAGGTTTAAGAGCATTTTCAAGGCAGATGGCATCATCTGCTGGCTGGGAAAATGCGGAAAACAAAACAGAAATAGAGCATGATCCGATTCAGTATGATCGGGTCATGCTCTAAGAGACGAGCATGACCGATCGAACCGCTTCCCCTTCCTCCCCCGCCTATCGCGGTATCGTGCTGGCGATGCTGCTGCTGGTCTACACCTTCAACTTTCTCGACCGGCAGATTCTCGGTATCCTTGCCGGGCCGATCAAGGCGGAGCTGGGGCTGACCGATACGCAGCTGGGCGCGCTGGGCGGAATCGCCTTTGCGCTGCTTTATTCGACGCTGGCGATCCCGCTGGCATTGCTGGCCGACCGGACCAGCCGGACATGGGTGATCACCGTCAGCCTTGCCATATGGAGCGGCTTCACAGCGCTGTGCGGCGTGGCGGGCAATTTCATGCAGATGTTCCTGTTCCGCATCGGCGTGGGCGTGGGCGAAGCGGGCGGGGTCGCGCCATCCTATGCGGTCATTTCCGACTATTTCCCGGCGCATCAACGGGCGCGGGCGCTGTCCATCTATTCGCTGGGCATCCCGCTGGGGTCGGCGGGCGGGGTGCTGCTGGGCGGCTATATCGCGCAGACGGTGGAGTGGCGGACGGCCTTCATAGTGGTGGGCGTTCTGGGCCTGCTGATCGCGCCTGTATTCCGCCTTGTCGTGCGCGAACCCGCCCGGCCGATGCAGACGGGCGCGCCGGTGCCGGTGTCGGCGGTGTTCGGCATCCTGGCGGCCAAGCGCAGTTTCTGGATGCTGGCGCTGGGCGCCGCGTGCAGTTCGATGTGCGGCTATGGCGTCGCCTTCTGGCTGCCCAGCCTGCTGATGCGCAGTTTCGGGCTGGACCTGATGGGCGCGGGGCAGTTTCTGGGCGGGCTGTTGCTGATCGGCGGGGTTGCCGGGGTTCTGCTGGGCGGGTTCCTTGGCGATGCCATGGGCGACAGGGACAAGGCCTGGTTCGCATGGGTGCCCGCGATCAGCTATGTGATCGGCATGCCGCTGTTCGTGGTGGGCGTGCTGTCCAGCAGCGTGACATTCGCCTTTGCGCTGTTCCTGATCCCGCAGGCGCTGGTCTATGTCTGGCTGGGTCCGGTGCTGACCGCCGTGCAGCATCTGGTCCCGCCCCATATGCGGGCGAGTGCGGCGGCGACGTTCCTGCTGATCAACAACCTCGTCGGGCTGGGCCTTGGGTCATGGAGCGTGGGGGCGCTGTCCGATGCGCTGACGCCGACCTATGGGATGGAGGCGCTGCGTTATGCGGTGGTCGCGGCGCTGGGCTTCTACCTGCTCGCGGGGATGTTCATGGCGCTGGCGGGGAAGGCCCTGCGCAAGGACTGGGTCGCGGCCTGAGACAGCGAAAATGACATAGCAGGCGATAGGACGTATTTCATGAATGGACGGAAGCAATCCGTCCATTCATGATTTCAGATCACCGAGTAGTTTGTTGATTTCCGCATTTTGCGAGCCGTCATCTGTTCCAGATGACTTCAAAATGCTCTGATCAGCGTTCCCGCGTTGCGCTGAACTTCACCTTGGGGTGCCGTTCCTGCTGGTAGCCGATGTCCCATGCGCTGCGCGCCATGAAGACGAGGTTGCCGTCGCGGTCCTTGGCCATGTTCGCGCCATTATAGCCGACCAGCTCCTTGACCGCCGCATCGTCGCCGCTGATCCAGCGCGCGGTGTCGAAGGGCGAGGGTTCAAGGCCCGCCGCGACCTTATATTCGGCCTCCAGACGGCTGATCAGCACTTCAAGCTGAAGCTGGCCGACGACGCCGACGATCCAGTTGCTGCCGATTTCGGGATAGAAGACCTGAATGACGCCTTCTTCGGACAGGTCGTCCAGCGCCTTGCGCAGCTGTTTCGTCTTGGTCGGGTCTTTCAGCTGCACGCGGCGCAGGATTTCCGGCGCGAAATTGGGCAGGCCGGTGAAGCGCAGGCCGGGCTTTTCGGACAATGTGTCGCCCACGCGCAGCGCGCCATGGTTCGGAATGCCGATGATGTCGCCGGGGAAGGCCTCATCCGCCAGTTCGCGGTCTTGCGCGAAGAAGAGGATGGGGGAATGGACGGCGAGCGGCTTGCCCGAACCGCTGGGCGTCAGTTTCATGCCGCGCCGGAACTTGCCGGACACCAGGCGCATGAAGGCGATGCGGTCGCGATGCATGGGGTCCATGTTTGCCTGCACCTTGAAGATGAAGCCGGTAACTTCGCTCTGTTCGGGCTGGACGGGGGCGGGTTCGGCAGGCTGCGACCGGGGTGGCGGGGCGTGAGCGGACAGCGCGTCGATCAGTTCGGTGACGCCGAACAGCTTCAATGCCGATCCGAAATAGACCGGCGTCAGATCGCCAGCCCGGTACCGGTCGTGATCAAATTCGGCATAGCCGCCCTGCGCCAGTTCGGCTTCCTCGCGCAGCCGGTCCAGCGCGCGGTCGGACAGATGATCGGCGAGCTTCGGATCGTCCAGCCCGTAGAACTGATGGCGGGTGCCATCGAACTCGCGGCTGGGGCCGGTGGGCTGCATCAGGCGGTTGGTGGCGAAATCATAGATGCCTTCGAATTCGCCGCCCATGCCGGCCGGCCAGCTCATCGGACAAACGTCCAGCTGCAACTGGTCGGCGACTTCATCGAGTAGGCCGAACACTTCGCGCCCTTCGCGGTCCACCTTGTTGACGAAGGTGATGATCGGCAGGTTGCGCAGGCGGCACACCTCGAACAGCTTGCGCGTCTGCGGTTCGATGCCCTTGGCCGCGTCGATCACCATGACGGCGGAATCGACGGCGGTCAGCGTGCGATAGGTGTCTTCGGAAAAATCCTCGTGACCCGGCGTGTCGAGCAGGTTGAAGGTGATGGTTTCGCCATCGCGGGTCCGTTCGAACGTCATGACCGACGAGGTGACGGAGATGCCGCGCTGCTGTTCGATCTTCATCCAGTCGGACCGGGCGCGCCGGTTCGCGCCGCGCGCCTTCACTTCACCCGCAAGGTGGATGGCGCCCCCTTCCAGCAGCAGCTTTTCGGTGAGCGTCGTCTTACCGGCGTCCGGGTGGGAAATGATCGCGAAGGTGCGGCGGGATGGAATGGTCATGGCGCGCCCATATACTGAATCTTTGGTGAGTTCCCAGCCCGATCTATTTTTGCTTGCCCGCAAGGCCGAGGCAGCGCCTTACGGCGTTGATTTCCTGTGCCCGTAAAGGTTGGGCATCGCGCGTGAAAATGTCGATGCGTTGCAGATTGATCCCATCGACCAAATCGACCCTTAGATGCCGTGCTGCGTTGTCGTTGCGCCAAGTTTTGCCCTGCTGATCCACGGAACGCCAATCTGGCCCCGTGAGAGGCAATTGACTTGCCAAGCATCTGGCCACCGGTGGGCGATCAAATGACCCTTCGACCTGATACACCAAAGCTGCGCGTCGATTTTCTTCACGCTCTGAAAAATGTTTCACCCAAAAGAGAAAAGCCATGAGGGAGATTATCAGGATGGACCAAACGCCGACGACAATCGGCGGCGGCGACTGCCTTACCAATTCCCGAAACGGCAAGTTCATGGCGAAACTAGCGTCACGTCCATGCGGAAGCTGCGCGCGTCGCCGGGCAGCAGCGTCATGATCCCCTGCTTGGCCCAGACGTCGCCGGTAAAGCCGACCAGATCCGCCATCCCGGCCCATGGTTCCACGCACAGATAATGGGCGCCCGGTTTCTGCCACAGGCCAAGCCATGGCGTGTCGGGGAAATTGATTTTCAGATGCGGCTGGCCGGGCACGCCCCATGTGAGAGAGCGGCTGTTGAGGCTGTCCCAGATCAGCGCGTCCCCTTCGAACATCGCATGGGTGGGGGCGAGCATGTCGCCTTCCACCGGGGAGGGCGCGGGCTCGGTCGCGATGAGGCCGGGTTCTTCGCCCACCTTGCGGATGGGCGCGGGTTCGGGCTGTTCGAAGATGATGCGATGATCCGCCGCCGCGCCGCCATAGGGCAGCGGCCATGCGAAGGCGGGATGATAGCCGAAACTGAACGGCATGGGCGTCTCGCCGCGATTGGTGACGGTGGCCGTCATGGCGAGCGTGGCGTCGTTCAGCGTGAAATCCATGTCCAGCCGGAAGTCGAAGGGATAGGCGGCGCGGCTTTCGTCATCCGCTTCCAGCCGCAGGGTCAGGCTGTCGCTGGTCTGCTGGACGGGCAGGAAGGGCCTGCGCCGGGCAAAGCCATGTTGCGGCATCGGATAATCGCGCCCGTCGAGGCGATAGATGTCGCCGCGCGAACGGCCCACGAAGGGGAAAAGCAGGGGCGCGTGGCCCGTCCACCAGCGCGGATCGGCGTCCGTCATCAGTTCTCGCCCCTGCGCGTCGGTCAGCGACCAGAGTTCCGCGCCCAGCGGATCGATGGTGGCGGACAGACGGGACGAGGTGATGGAAAAACGCGCGTCGGGCATAAGCGGAATCAGCCTTCACTGTGGGACGCGCCATGCCATAGCGGGGCGGGCGGGGACTGTCGCCCCCATGATCGTTTCGCATGGGAACCGACGGCCCGATCGCTGGTTCTGCCTGACGGAGGACGACCCATGAAAATCATAGCAATCGCAGCCGCTCTGGCCCTGATCGTGCCGGGGATCATGCCGGGCGCGGCGCGCGCCCAGGATCAGGACAAGGACAAGAAGGAAGAGACGCAGCGCAAGGAAGGCAATCTGGACAAGGCAGGCAAGATCGCCACCCAGCCCGCGCGCGACGTGGGGCTGGACAAGGAAGAAATTCCCCCGGTGCTGGTGAAGGCGGTGGAAAATCCCTATGCCGCGCCGCCATCGCGCAGCTGCAAGGGGCTGAATGCGTCGATGGGCGAGCTGAACGCTGTGCTGGGCGACGATTTCACCGTGGGCGCGCAGGCCAATGAAAACCGCACGGGCAAGATTGCGACGGCGGTGGGCAAGACGGTGGTCAATTCGCTGATTCCCTTCCGCGGCCTCGTCCGTGAAATCAGCGGCGCGGCCCCGGCCGAGCGGCGGTTGCAGGCGGCGGTGACGGCGGGCATCGCGCGGCGCGGCTATCTGCGAGGGATGGCGGCGTCCAAGGGATGCAAGGTCACAGGCTGAAGGCGGAATGACCGGGGACGACAGGGTGGGTGCTTCCGCGAAGGCGGGAACCCGGTCCTGCCGTCTGAAATGGGCCGCCGCCTTTGCGGGAACAGCCTGCGCCATGGTGCAAAACGGGTTTCGCTTTGCGCATTTGCGCCTATAGGACGGGCATGACCGACCTGCCGAACATTGCCGATCTTCAGGAAGAATATGAATTTCTGGATGCGGACGACCGTTACCGGTTGCTGATCGATCTGGGGCGTGGGCTGGAAGCGATGCCCGACGCGCTCAAGACCGACGCGACTCTGGTGCGGGGCTGTTCGGCGGCGGTGTGGGTCTATCCCACTGTATTGGAAGACGGGCGCCTGCATTTTCTGGCGGACAGCAATGCCGCGATTACGAAGGGGATCATCGCGCTGGTCCTGTTGACGGTGCAGGATCGAGCGCCTGCCGACATTGCGATGGCGGACATCGAAGGGGCGCTGGCACCCTTCGACCTCAGGAACCAGCTGAGTTCCAACCGCACGCAGGGCATACCCAACATGATCGCCCTGATCCGCGAAACGGCGGGGCGCTACACCGGCTGACGCAACTGCTGGCGCGTTCGGACATTATCCTTCCGTAACCAAAAGGAAGGATGAGAGGCGATGCACGCCATGGCGAAGATTGCGGCCCCCCTGACGATGATGGCAGCCACGCTGGCAGGCTGTGCGGACAAGACGCCCGAAGGCCCGACCCAGCGCGAACAGATCGGCCAGGTATGGAAATATGAGGGCGGCGAAGGATCGGCGGCCAAGGTCGCCTATATCGGCAGCGCCAACAGCGTGCAGACGATGACCGCGCCCGACACTTTTTCCGTCCTGCTGGTGCAGCCGCTCAAGACGGGCGGCGCGGATGTGACGGTGAAGCTGGTGGGCGCGCCCTTCACCTGCGACATGTCCGATTGCCGGGTCAGCGTGAAGGGCGACGATGGCAAGGCGCATGAGTGGAAGGGGCGGATGGCGACCAATGACGATGGCATCGCCGTGCTGCCTTCGCAGGGCGCCTATGAAGCGATCAGGAAAGCGAAGAGCCTGACCGTCGACCTGATCGTCGATGGCAAGGAAAAGACCGCGCCCTTCACCTTTAACGTCGCGGGGCTGGACCTGAAGGGCTGATCCGGCCCCGCATCACCATCATTCCTGTAGCGACACGCCGGGGCTGCGCGGATCGGCGGCGCCCACCCAGTGGCCGTCCGCCATCCGCTCCGCCGCATTGGCCTTGAGGCCGAGGCGGTTGACGCTGACCTTGTGGCCGAGCTTTTCCAGCGGTGCCTTCATCGCTTCGAGCGACGTCCCCTGTTCCAGCACCAGCCCTTCGCCGTTGAAGAAGATGAGGCCGTGCGCGATCGAATCCTGCGCCGACAGGCCCCAGTCGAAATGGGCGATCAGCGCCTTTGCCACCTGCATGATGATGGTCTTGCCACCCGCCGCGCCGACGGTGAAGACGGGCGTCCCCGTGTCGTCATAGACGATGGTGGGCGACATGGAGGAAAGGGGGCGCTTGCCCGGTTCTACCCGGTTGGCGACAGGCTTTCCATCCTTTTCCGGGGTGAAGCTGAAATCGGTCAGTTCATTGTTCAGGATCACGCCGTTGGCGATCAGCTGACTGCCGAAAAAGCTTTCTATTGTGGAAGTCCATGCGGCGATGTCGCCATTGCGGTCCACCGCGACGAAATGGCTGGTGCCGCTTTCGGGCTGGGGCAGGGATGCGGTGCGCGGCTGCGCGCCCGGCGGCGTGCCGGGTTTGTAGACGTTCAGCGCCTTGTTGAGGCGGATGAGCGAGGAGCGCTGCTTGAGATAGGCGGGGTCGATCATGCCGCTGACGGGCACCGACACGAAATCCGGATCGCCCAGCCATGTGTCGCGATCGGCATAGGCGAGCTGCATCGCTTCGCCGATGACGTGCCAGCTGCGCGGATCGTCCTTGCCCCATTGCGCCAGCGGGAATCGCTCCACCATGCCGAGGATTTCCAGCACGGTGACGCCGCCTGCCGACACCGGTCCCATGCCGCAGACGGTATAGGCGCGATATTTGCCGCACACGGGCTTGCGGGGCTTGGCCTGATAGGCGGCGATGTCCGCTTGTGTCATGGGCACCGGATTTCTGGGCGCATGGGTGACGGCATCGCTGATCAGCCGGGCATTTTCGCCCTTGTAGAAAGCGTCCGGTCCCTCCGCCGCGATGCGTTTGAACAACGCGGCGAGCGGGAGATTGGTCATGCGCGTGCCGACCGGCGGGGGCGCGCCATTCACCCAGAAGGCCTTCTGGATTTCGGGGAAGTCGGCCCAGATATTCTGGGTGGCGCGCAGCGCGGTGGCGGTGCGTTCGCCAAGGTCGAAGCCGTCCTGCGCATAGCGGATGGCGGGGGCGAACAGGTCCGCCCAGGGCAGCTTGCCCCATTTCCTGTGCGCGTCCCATGCCATGCGCAGGTTGCCGGGCACGCCGGCGGAATAGCCGCCGGGCCATGCCTGCATGAAGGGCAGGGGCTTTCCGTCCGGCCCCATGAACCGGTCCGGTCGGGCGGCGGCGGGCGCGGTTTCACGGCCGTCGATCGATTCGAGCAGGCCCGACGCCCCGTCATGATGCATCAGGAAGCCGCCGCCGCCGATGCCGCTATTATGCGGTTCCACGACGTTGAGGGCCAGCATCATGGCGATGGCGGCGTCGGTGGCGCTGCCGCCCTTGCGCAATATTTCCTGCCCTGCCTGCGCCGCGCGCGGATCGGCAGCGGATACGGTGGCGTTGGTCGAGACCGGCTCGCGCGCCTGCGCGGCCAGAGGCAACACCAGCGGCGATAGGGCGGTAAGGGCGATGGAGGCCAGCAGGCCGGAAAGGCGGGATGTCATGCCCGCCACCCTACGCAAAGCGTTGTGCGCTGCAACCCTTTGTGATGGGGGTGCGGGGGTGACGGCCGTCTGACAGACCTGATCCGTCGGCCGGCACAGGGTGCGGGAAGGTGCGCGGCCGACTTCGCCGCCGTCCGTCAGTCGGCGTCGACGCCGACCAGTTCGGCGATGTTCTTCACGCCGTCGCGGGCCATCAATGCCTTGAGGCCGCGGTTGATGTGTTTCGCCAGATATGGCCCTTGATACACGATCGCGCTGTAGATCTGGACCAGGGATGCGCCTGCGCGGATACGGGCATAGGCATGGTCCGCATGGGCGATGCCGCCCACGCCGATCAGCGGCAGGCGGGCGCCCAGCAGGCGGCGGAAATCGCGCAGCCGCCGGTGCGACAGGTCGGTCAGCGGCGCGCCCGACAGGCCGCCGGTTTCGGCGGCATGGGCCGATCGCAGCGCGGGACGCGTGATCGTGGTGTTGGACACGATCAGGGCATCGATCCGATGGTCGATACAGGCAGCGGCAATGTCTTCCACATCGGCCGGTTCCAGATCGGGCGCGACCTTCAGGAAGATCGGCGTCGTGCCCGCGCCCCGCGCGGCCATCACGGCGGACAGCAGGTCGTCGAGCGCGGCGCGCCCCTGAAGCGCGCGCAGGCCCGGCGTGTTGGGGGACGATATGTTGACCGTCAGATAATCGGCCAGATCCGCCATGCAGGTGACGCCGGTGGCATAATCGGCCACGCCGCGCCCGGCGGCGGTCGCATCCTTGTTCGCGCCGATATTGATGCCGATGACCGGGCCTTCACCCTTGGGACGACGATAGCGGGCGATCCGGTCGGCGGCCGCGCCCTGACCGCCATTGTTGAAGCCGAAGCGGTTGATGACGGCGCGATCCTCCGCCAGGCGGAACAGGCGCGGCTGTGGATTGCCCGGCTGCGCCAGCGGAGTCAGCGTGCCCAGTTCGGCAAAGCCAAAGCCCAGCCCGTGCATTTTATGCGCGATCCGGCCATCCTTGTCATAACCCGCCGCCAGCCCGACCGGATTGGGAAAGCGGATGCCCGCCACGACCGTTTCCAGCATGGGGTCGTGCTTCAGCGGCGCGGGGGTGGGCATCATGCGCAATGCGGCGATTGACAGATGATGGGCGCGTTCGGCATCCATGGCGAACAGAAACGGGCGGATCAGGCGGTAGGACATGGCCCACGCCTATGCCATTGCCCCCGCCCTGCGTCGAGGGCGATGCGCGCCAGCCCTGTGGCAACAGGGCAACAGCGTGGCCGAACCGTTATTTCATGACAAGAATCGTCATGAATGAGACCGTTTGCGTTCGGAAAATGTCCGTTCCATCCAATAAAATTGCGACGATTCGGGATTAAAGCCAATTTGCGACCCGAAGGCTCTCAGGCCCATGGCCTATGAGACCTTTTACTGACCCGGTAGTAAAGCTGCCGGGTCATTTTTTTCCGCTTTCGATTGGCGGGCTTAGCTGTCGAAAAACTTTACGATTTCTTTCGTCCGTCGCTTGCGTGCGCGTCGATTTGGCGCATATTCAGTGCGCAGGGGTGACAAAATGGGGTCGCAACATAGCGAAAAGGCGGCACGCGCAATCGCGGTGCCGGATGACAGGGGGCCATTATCCTCTGCGGTCGACGGGGCGCAGGGACCGGTCAGGCTGCGTTATTTCGCGCCGCCCGCGCGGTTGAGCGCCTATTTCGGATCGCTCTATTTCTTCACCATATCCGCCGACCATTATGCCGACGTCACCCGTGCAGATGTGCCACAGTTGCGGCTGATGATGTCGGGGGAGGGGCGCTATCAATTCCATGACGGCATGGTTGCGCCCACACCACAGGTCTGCCTGCTTGGCCCGACCATGGGCGCGACGCGGTTCGAGGTGGATAATCCCGTGCGGCTGATGGGCATTTCGCTGCTGCCCGCGGGCTGGGCGTCGCTGCATGGCGGGGATGCCAGCCTGCTGGCGGACCGGCTGTGCGACATGGAGGCGGAGCGGGGCGAGGTCTATCGCCGCCTGCTGGACGGGCTGCGCGGGCTGGGCGACGATGTCGATGCGATGGTGGCGCTGTGCTGGAAGGAGCTGGGCTGGCTGGTCCGGGCGCTGCGCCCGGCGACATGGGATCTGCTCAGGGCGATCGACCACTGGCTGACGGACGAAGGATCGCCCCGGATAGAGGCGCTGGTGGCGGCGACCGACCTGTCGCCCCGGCAGCTGGCGCGCATCGCCAACAAATATTATGGCGCGCCGCCCAAGATGCTGGCGCGCAAATATCGGGCGCTGCGCTGTTCGGCGCGGATCGCGCTGGACGGCACCAGCTGGCAGCAGCTGTGCGACGAGGGCGGATTTTACGACCAGTCGCACTTCATTCGGGAAATCAAGCATTTCATCGGCCTGACTCCGCACCAGTTGCAGACCGAGCCGTCGGCCGTCGCGCAGCTGACATTGCTGCGCCGGTCGCTGGGCGGCGATGTGGCCGTGCTCAACCGGCTGAGCTGAGGGCGTCCTCCAGCTCCCCCACCCCAATTAAAATTTCCTTGATTTAACGCGGCCGTGCGACCACATGCGCCCAATCGGATGGAATCGGTCCGATTTGAGAATGGTTCGCAACTTGAAGGGCGCGTGACACGACATGAAATTGTCGAGCTTTGCCGATTATGCGGTCGTGCTGATGTCCGCCGCGGCGCGCCATTGCGGCGCGACACGCATGAACGCGACCACGCTGAGCGCGGAAACCGGCATCCCGCTGCCCACCGCGCAGAAGCTGGTGAGCCGCCTGTCGGCCGCAGGGCTGCTTGAATCGAGTCGCGGCACCGGGGGTGGCGTGCGCCTGTCCCGTCCGCCCGCCGCGATCACGCTGGCCGATGTGGTGGAAGCGGTGGAAGGACCGATCGCCATGACCGCCTGCGCGGAAATGGGCGCGCATGACTGCAATCTGGAACAGGATTGCCGCATCCGCCCGCACATGAATGTGGCGAACAACGCCATCCGCGAAGCGCTTGCGGGTGTGACCATCGCCAGCCTTACACGAGAAATGGCATGACCGACGAAATCACCTCTGTCCGCAACCAGGAAGCCTATGACGCGGCCCAGCGCGCGTCGACCTATGAACATGGCTGGTCGTCGGCCATCGAACAGGATTTCGCGCCCAAGGGGCTGAACGAGGATACGGTCCGCTTCATTTCGGCGAAGAAGAACGAACCGCAATGGCTGCTCGACTGGCGGCTGAAGGCGTTCGCCATGTGGCAGAAGATGGAAGCGCCGGACTGGGCAAAGCTCAATGTTCCGCCGATCGACTATCAGGACGCCTATTATTACGCGGAACCCAAGAAGAAGATCGAGTTGGATTCGCTGGACGAACTCGATCCCGAAATTCGCGCCACCTATGAAAAGCTGGGCATCCCCATCGCTGAACAGGAAGTGCTGGCTGGGGTAAAGGGCAGCCGCAAGGTCGCGGTGGACGCGGTGTTCGACAGCGTGTCGGTCGCCACCACTTTCCGCAAGGAGCTGGAGGAAGCGGGCGTCATCTTCCGATCGATCAGCGAAGCCGTGCGCGAATTTCCCGATCTGGTGAAGAAGGGGCTGGGCAAGGTCGTGCCGATGCACGACAATTATTTCGCGACGCTCAATTGCGCGGTCTTTTCCGATGGCACGTTCGTCTACAGTCCCAAGGGCGTGCGCTGCCCGATGGAACTGTCCACCTATTTCCGCATCAACGCGGAAAATACCGGGCAGTTCGAACGCACCCTGATCGTCGCGGACGAGGGCGCCTATGTCTCCTATCTTGAAGGCTGCACCGCGCCGATGCGCGATGAAAACCAGCTGCATGCCGCGGTGGTGGAACTGGTCGCGCTGGACGATGCGGAGATCAAGTACAGCACCGTCCAGAACTGGTATCCCGGCGACGAGAACGGCAAGGGCGGCATCTATAATTTCGTGACCAAGCGGGCGCTGTGTCAGGGTCGCAATTCGAAGGTCAGCTGGACGCAGGTGGAAACCGGCTCCGCCATCACGTGGAAATATCCGTCCTGTGTGCTGAACGGCGAAAATAGCGTCGGGGAGTTCTACTCCGTGGCACTGACCAACAACCTGCAACAGGCCGATACCGGCACCAAGATGATCCACAATGGCAAGGGGTCGCGTTCGACCATCGTGTCCAAGGGGATCAGCGCCGGGCGTTCCAACAACACCTATCGCGGCCTCGTGCGCGTGGCGCCGGGCGCGGAGGGCGTGCGCAACTTTACCCAGTGCGACAGCCTGCTGCTGGGCGACCAGTGCGGCGCGCATACGGTGCCCTATATCGAAGTGCGCAACCCGTCGGCGCAGATCGAGCATGAAGCGACCACCAGCAAGATCAGCGACGACCAGCTGTTCTATGCGATGCAGCGCGGTCTGGATCAGGAAAGCGCGGTCAGCCTGATCGTCAACGGCTTTGCCAAGGAAGTGCTGCAACAGCTGCCGATGGAGTTCGCGGTGGAAGCGCAGAAGCTGCTGGGCATTTCGCTGGAAGGGTCGGTCGGCTGACCTTTGCCGCCGCCACCCCTTGTGAAGAATTTGAGAATTTGAAGGACTGAACCTTGAGCGACGAAGACGATATTCAGGATGCGCTGGCCGATTTCGCGGAAGATGTCGGCAATGGACAGGCATGGACCGCCGCGATCCGTATCCTGACCGAGGATTATGACCTGGAAGAAGGCGAGCTCGCCGCCCGCGCCGCCAAGGATTTCGGCGATCTGGACGCCTATCAGGCCGAATGCCGCGAAGCGCTGGACAAGGGCGACGCGGCCTTCACCGACAAGCTCAAGAGCGACAAGGCGTTCCACAAGGCGAAGGCCCCCAACCTGGCCCGCATGGGTCCGGTGACCGAATTCGTGACCGGTGTGCTGGAAAAGGGCGCGCCCGAACCGGGCGCCGACTGGTGGCCATACATGCCGATCAAGCGCCATATCGATACGCTGTTTCCCGCGCCGGGCGATGTGCGCGACATGGCTTTCTGGACCGCGCGGACGCTCCAGCGCGCGCACAAGGGTTGAACGAGATGCTGACGATCGAGAACCTGACCAACGAAATCGACGGCAAGGCGATATTGAAAGGCCTGTCGCTTCAGATCAATGCGGGCGAAATCCACGCGATCATGGGGCCGAACGGGGCTGGCAAATCGAAGCTCGCCAACACGCTGGGCGGCCGCCCGAATTATGAAGTGACCGGCGGCACCGCGACGTTGGACGGGGCCGACCTGTTCGAGATGGAACCGCATGAACGCGCCGCAGCTGGCCTGTTCCTGGGTTTCCAGTATCCGGTCGAAATTCCCGGCGTGTCCAACCTGCAATTCCTGCGCGAAAGCCTCAATTCGCAGCGCCGCGCCCGCGGTGAAAAGGAACTGAACGGCGGGGAATTCATCAAGCTGGCCAAGGAAAAGGCGGGCCTGCTGGGCCTCGACATGGACATGTTGAAACGTCCGGTCAATGTCGGCTTTTCGGGCGGTGAAAAGAAGCGCGCCGAAATGGTGCAGATGGGCATATTGGACCCGAAGCTGGCGATCCTCGACGAAACCGATTCGGGCCTGGACATCGACGCGCTCAAGACCGTGGGCGCGGGCATCAACACCATCATGCGCCGCCCGGACAAGGCCGTGCTGCTGATCACCCATTATCAGCGCCTGCTCGATTATGTGACGCCCGATTTCGTCCATGTTCTGGCGGCCGGTCGGATCGTCAAGTCGGGTGGCCCCGAACTGGCGCTGGAACTGGAACGCGAAGGCTATGCCGAGGTGGTGGCCGCGTGAACGCCGTGACGCTCTCCCCCAACCCGCCCACGCGCAAGGATGAAGCCTGGCGCTATAGCGATCTGGAGGCTGTCGCCGCCATCTGGCCGACGCCCGCGCCCGTGCGCATCGATGTGGCGGCGGGGGACAGCGTGCGCCATTACCTGTTGCAGGATGCGGGCGACGGTGCGGCTGCGGTGCATGACTATGTCATCACCATCGCCGACGGGGCGCGGTGCGATTTTCATGTGTTGAATGTCGGCGGCAGGCTGGGCCGCGTGACCTTTACCGTCACGATCGGCAGCAACGCGCATTTCGAACTGAACGGCGCGATCATCGGCAGCAGGGACCAGACGCTGGAAATCGTGACCAGCGTGACCCATGAAAAGCCCGATTCGACCAGCGGTCAGACCATCCGGTCGATTCTGGCGGAACGCGCGGTCGGCAGTTACCTTGGCAGCGTCAACGTCGCGCGCGATGCGCAGCGTACCGACGCGTTTCAGTCGATCAAGGCGATGCTGCTGGATCGCACAGCGACCGCCAATGCCAAGCCGGAGCTGGAAATCTTCGCCGATGACGTCAAATGCGCCCATGGCGCGACGGTGGGCGAACTGGACAGGAAGGCGCTGTTCTACATGGCGTCGCGCGGCATGGACCCGGCGACAGCCAAGACTCTGTTGTTGAAGGCGTTCGTCGCGGGCGTGTTCGACCATGTCGCCGACGAAGCGGTGAAGGACGAACTGGAGGCCGCCGCGCTCGCCAAGCTGGGGGCTTTGGTATGACGATCGTCGCCCCCGCCCATGCATTGAACCTGCGGCATGATTTCCCCGGTGTGGGCAGCTGGCATTATCTGGACAGCGCCGCCACCGCGCAAAAGCCCCAGGCCGTGATCGACGCCATCGCCCGCGCCTATGGCCCCGATTATGCGACGGTGCATCGCGGCGTGTACGAACGGTCGGCCAATATGACGCTGGCCTATGAAGCGGCGCGGCGGAAGGTTGCGGGCTTCATCGGCGCGGCGAGCGATAGCGAGATCGTCTACGTGCGCGGCGCGACCGAGGGGATCAACCTTGTCGCGCAATGCTGGGCGGGGACGCAGCTCGAGGCAGGCGACCGCATCCTGCTGTCCATGTTGGAGCATCACAGCAATATCGTGCCGTGGCAGATCGTCGCGGAAAAGGTCGGCGCCGCGATCGACGTCGTGCCGCTGACCGCCGATGGTCAGATTGACCTCGACGCCATGCAGGCGATGATCACGCCCGCGCACAGGATGGTGGCGCTGGCCCATGTGTCGAACGTGCTGGGCAGCGTGCTGGATGTGCGCCGTGCCGCCGACATCGCGCATGGCGTGGGCGCAAAGATCCTGATCGACGGCTGTCAGGCGGTGCCGCGTCTGGCCGTGGATGTGGCTGCGCTCGATTGCGATTTCTACGTCTTTTCCGCGCACAAGCTGTATGGCCCGACCGGCATCGGCGCGCTGTGGGCGCGCGGGGAATTGCTGGACGCCATGCCGCCCTATCAAGGCGGCGGATCGATGATCGACAAGGTGACCTTCGAAAAGACGACCTATGCCCCCGCGCCGACCCGGTTCGAAGCGGGTACGCCGCATATCAGCGGCGTCATCGGCCTGTCGGCGGCGATCGATTATGTGCAGGGCATCGGCCTAGACGTCATCCACGCGCATGAATGCGCCATGGTGGCAAAGGCGCGCGAGGCGATCGGCCAGATCAACAGCGTGCGCCTGTTCGGTCCCGATAATTCGGCGGGCATCCTCTCTTTTGAGGTAGAGGGGGTGCATCCGCACGATGTCGGCACCATATTGGACGAAACGGGCGTCGCGATCCGGGCCGGGCATCATTGCGCACAACCGCTGATGCGCCATCTGGGCGTGGAGGCGACGGCACGCGCCAGTTTCGGCATCTATAGCGACGACAGCGACGTGGATGCTCTGGTGAAGGGTATCGAACGGGTCAGAAAGATATTCGGCAATGACTGAAACGAATAGCGACGAACGGAAGATCATGGTCGAGGAAGTGGACGCGGTGGATGCGCCGCCCAAGGCGCGTGTCGAGGATTCGTCCGACTCCGGCCAGCGCCAGCGCGACTATCTGGACGGATTCCTGGCGCAGAAGCCCGCGCCAGTGGCGGCGGGCGAGCCGGGCGGCGACATTTACGACGGCGTGATCGAAGCGCTCAAGGAAATTTATGACCCGGAAATTCCGGTGAATATCTATGATCTGGGCCTGATCTATGGCGTCGATGTCACGACCGACGGGCATGTCGTCGTCACCATGACGCTGACGACGCCCCATTGCCCGGTCGCCGAATCCATGCCGGGCGAAGTCGAACTGCGCGTCGGCGCGGTGCCGGGCGTGGGCGATGCGCAGGTGAACCTCGTCTGGGACCCGCCATGGGATCCGCAGAAGATGAGCGACGAGGCGAAGCTGGAACTGGGGATGTTGTGATGACGACCGAAGCGACCACAGCATCCGGCGCCAAGCCCCGCGCCCGTCCCGCCGCCGTCATCCTGACGCCCAGCGCGCAGCAGCGCGTCGCCGACCTGATGGCACAGGCGCCCGAAGGCACGATCGGCGTCAAGCTGTCCACGCCCAAGCGTGGCTGTTCGGGCCTGGCCTATTCGGTCGATTATGTGACGCAGGAAGCGAAGTTCGACGAGAAGATCGAAACGCCCGGCGGCACATTTTACATCGACAGCGCGTCGGTCCTGTACCTGATCGGGTCGATCATGGACTGGGTGGAGGATGATTTCACCGCCGGGTTCGTGTTCAACAATCCCAATGCCAAGGGCAGCTGCGGCTGCGGCGAGAGCTTCACGGTCTAGGGGCATCCTTCATTCCGTTCGGTTCGAGGCTGGCGAGAAACATGTGGGCGG
>NZ_JBMDWL010000045.1:0-33740 GCF_048594625.1 Sphingobium sp. | reverse complement strand
GCGCCGCATCCCTTCCGGGCTGTCATGGAACCACCAGGGCGGCCCCAGCTTGAGCGCGGGATAATGGCCGGCCAGCGGGGCGAGTTCGCGCGAATAGACATCCTCGTCCAGCGTGAAGAGGATCAGCGTCAGGCGCGGATCGTTGCCATAGGCGTCGAGCAGCGGCTTCAACGCCTGCACGAACTCGCCCGCGGTCGGAATGTCGCCGCCCTTGTCCTTGCCGAAGCGCGCCAGCACGGCGGCATTGTGGCTGCGATGGACGCCGGGGTGCAGCTGCATCACCATGCCGTCCTCGATCGACATGCGCGCCATTTCGGTCAGCATATGGCCGCGGAACAGTTCCGCCTCCTTCGCCGAAACCGGACCGGTCGTGACTTTGGCATAAAGCGCCTCAATCTCTTCGCGCGGCAGGTTGGCGGTGAAGGCCGACGGATGGCCATGGTCGGTCGATGTCGCGCCCGCTTCGCGGAAGTCGGCGCGACGCTTTTCATGGGCGCGGAGGTATCCGGCATAGCTGCCCGCATCTTCGCCCGTCATGGCGCAGAAACGCTGCACATTGGCGATGAAGCGCGGATCGTCCGGGTCCAGCACCGGATCGGGGCGATAGGCGGTAACGACCTTGCCACCCCAGCCCGACGCACGAATGGCGCGATGATGGTCGAGCGGGTCAAGCGGCCCTTCGGTCGTCGCGATCACTTCGATATTATAGCGTTCGAACAGGGCGCGGGGGCGGAAGGCGGCGGTCTTGAGCGCCGCGTCGATAATGTCGTAATAATGGTCGGCCGTTTCCGCCTCCAGCCGCACGTCGATGCCGAAGGCTTCGGCGAAAACCCAGTCCAGCCACATGCGCGTCGGGGTGCCACGGAACAGATGGTAATTGGCGGCGAAGCGGTGCCAGATGGCGCGCGGGTCGCTTTCGGTGTCGCTGCCGTCTACGGTCGGGACGCCCAGTTCCTCCAGCTTCACGCCCTGGCTCATCAGCATGCGAAACGCATAATGATCCGGCACAATCAGCAGCTCGGCGGGATTGGCGAAGGGTTCGTCATAGGCGAACCAGCGCGGATCGGTATGGCCATGCGGCGACACGATCGGCAGATCCTTCACGCTCGCATACAGGCGGCGCGCAATGTCGCGCGTGGCCGGGTCCGACGGAAACAGGCGGTCGGGGTGCAGGCTGAGAGACTTTGTCATGCGGCACTTTCGGGAAGAGTGGCGATTGCCGGCTGGTAGCGCGGCAAAAGGAGGTGGATCACGCCGAGCGCGATCAGATAGGCGACGGAGGCGACCGCGAAGATCGGGCCGAAGCTGCCGATGGTTTCCAGGATCACGCCGGCAAACTTGGCCATCAACATGCCGCCGACCGCGCCCGACAGGCCGCCAAGGCCGACGACCGATCCAGCCATCCAGCGCGGAAACACGTCACCGGGCAGCGCGTAGAGATTGGCGGAAAAACCCTGATGCCCGGCGCAGGCCAGGCCGATCAGGCCGACCGCGATCCACATGGATGGCGCATGAGCGGCAAAGGCGATGGGCACGGCGCACAGCGCGGCGAGGAACATCGCGGATTTGCGCGACCGGTTGAGGCTCCAGCCCCGCCCCATGAAGCGCGACGATGCCCAGCCCCCGGCAATCGAACCCACATCCGCCAGCAGGTAGACGGCGATCAGCGGCGGACCGAAATCCAGCATCTTCACGCCATATTGCTTGTTGAAGAAATCGGGCAGCCAGAACAGGAATGTCCACCACACCGGATCGATCAGGAACCGGCCGGACATATAGGCCCATGTCTGACGATGGCGGAACAGGGTGGCCCATTTGACCGGGCGCTGCGGCTCCACAGGATCGGTTTCGATCCACGCCAGTTCTTCCGCGCTCAATCCCTTCTTGTCGCGCGGACGGCGATAGAAGGTCAGCCATGCCGCCAGCCAGAACACCGTCAGCAGGCCGGTCAGGATGAAGGCCCAGCGCCAGCCCATCGTCACCGCGATGATTGGCACGACCAGCGGCGTCAGGATGGCGCCGACATTGGACCCGGCATTGAAGATGCCGATGGCCAGCGCCCGTTCCTTCTTGGGAAACCATTCGTTGGTTGCGGCAATGGCGGCGGGGAATGTCCCCGCCTCCCCGATGGCGAGCGGGATGCGCGCCAGCAGCATGCCTGCCGTAGAGGTGAAGAAGATATGGGCGACATGGCCGAAGGTCCACAGCGCCACGGCCAGCGCATAGCCCGCCCGCGCGCCGATCCTGTCGATCAACCGCCCGAAAAAGACATAGGCGATGCCATAACCCGCCTGAAACCAGATGGCGAGGTCAGCATAGCCGCTCTCGCTCCAGCCATAGCGGGCCTGAAGATCGGGCTTCAGCGTCGGCAGGACCAGCCTGTCGATATAGCTCAGCACCACCGCCGCAAAGAGCAGGCCGCAGACGATCCAGCGAATTTTCCCGGAAGGTTTCGCTGGGCCTGACGGCTTGGGGATCGCCTGCGTCATGGGGCTTACCAGTTGAACATGGTGCCGTCTTCCAGACGGTTCACCGGCAGGAAGGCGCGCTTATATTCATATTTGGCGGCCAGTTCCTCGTCGATGTCGACGCCCAGCCCCGGCTTGTCGCCCGGATGCATCATCCCGTTTTCGAACGTATAGGCATGGGGGAATACGGCGTCGGTTTCCTCGGTATGGCGCATATATTCCTGCACGCCGAAGTTCGGGACACTAAGATCGAAGTGCAGCGCGGCGGCCATGCAGACCGGCGACAGGTCAGTCGCGCCATGGCAACCGGTGCGGACCTGATACAGGTCAGCCAGATTGGCGATCTTGCGCAGGTGGCTGATGCCGCCTGCATGGACCACAGTGGCGCGGATATAATCGATCAGCTGGTTTTCGATCAGTTCGCGGCAATCATGGATCGAGTTGAAAATCTCGCCCACGGCCAGCGGCGTGGTGGTGTGCTGACGGATCAGCTTGAACGCTTCCTGATTTTCAGCCGGGGTCGCATCCTCTAGCCAGAAGGGACGATACGGTTCCAGATCCTTGCCCAGGCGCCCTGCCTCGATCGGGGTCAGGCGGTGATGGATGTCGTGCAGCAGATGCACGTCCCAGCCCAGCGCTTCACGCGCGGCCTTGAACAGTTCGGGAACGACGCGCAGATACTTGCTGGTATTCCACACATTTTCGGTCGGCAGGTCGGCGTCGGCCGGTTCGTAGAAATATTTGTCCTTCGACACGCCATAGGTGGACGCCATGCCCGGCACGCCACACTGGATGCGGATCGCCTTGTAACCCTGCGCCTGATATTCCAGCGCGACCTTGACCGTATCCTCGATCGTGGTGCCGTTGGCATGGCCATAGACCATCACGCTTTCGCGGCTCGCCCCGCCCAGCAGCTGATAGACCGGCAGGCCCGCCAGCTTGCCCTTGATGTCCCACAACGCCGTGTCGACTGCGGCGATGGCCGACATGGTAACGGGGCCGCGACGCCAATAGGCGCCCTTGTAGAGATACTGCCAGACATCCTCGATCCGGTGGGCGTCCCGGCCGATCAGGCAGGGGATGACATGGTCGGTCAGATAGCTGGCGACGGCCAGCTCGCGGCCGTTCAGCGTGGCGTCGCCCAGACCATAGACGCCTTCGTCCGTGATGATCTTCAGCGTGACGAAATTACGGCCGGGGCAGGTGATGATAACCTTGGCATCAACTATTTTAGGCATTTGTATGATCCTGTTCAGATGATTTCGAGCGTAACGGTTTGAAGATTCCGGCTGTCCGGTCCGACCATGATGTCGAACAGACCGGGTTCGACCACTTCCTGCATGTCGAGGTTCCAGAGGGAAAAGGCTTCCGGGCCAAGGGGCATGCGCACGGTCCTCGTTTCGCCGGGGGCGAGCGTGATCCGTTCAAATCCCTTCAGTTCCCTGATCGGCCGCGTAACGGACGCCTGCCTGTCATGGACGTAGAGCTGGACGACTTCGTCCCCTGCCCTGTCCCCGGCGTTGCGGACGTCGACCTCCACCGTCACCGATCCGCCGACACCAATCCGTGAAGAAGAAAGTCTTGGCTTTCCAATTTCAAATCTTGTGTAGCTCAGGCCGTATCCGAACGGAAAAAGCGGACTGATGTCTTCGAATACATAGCCGCGCCGGGCGCTTGGCTTGCGATTGTAAAAGACAGGTAGCTGCCCTGCATCGCGCGCGACCGTGACCGGCATCTTCGCGCCCGGATTGACGTCGCCGAACAGGATGTCCGCCATGGCGGCGCCGCCTTCCTGCCCCGGATACCAGCATTCCAGCAGCGCATTCGCGCCATCGACCACGGTCGGATAGCTGGGCGGGCGGCCGTTGATCGCGCAGACGACCACCGGCCTGCCGGTCGCCTTCAGCGCGGCGAACAGCGCATTCTGTTCGCCCAGCAGGTCCAGGCTGGTGCGATCGCCCAGATGGTTCTTGGCAAAGCCTTCGCGGCTGGTCTGTTCCGTGTCGCCGATGGCGAGCAGGATGACATCCGCCTCCTTCGCCACCTCGACCGCCTCGGCAATCAGCTGGCGGTTCCGGGCCGGGTCGGCCAGCAGCACCGCGTCGGCGGACCGGTCCTCGCTTTGCGTGATGAACACGCCCTGCGCGTGGACGACCTGCGCCCTGCCCTTCAGCTTCGCCTGAACGCCCTCCAGCAGCGATATGGTCTGGCGCGGCGTACTGCTATACCCGCCAAGGCGCGCAATGGCGGCGTTAGGACCGATCACCGCGACCGTCCCGTGCGCGCCGGGCGTCAGGGGCAGCGTACCGTCATTCTTGAGCAGCACGATGGAGCGTTGCGCGGCCGTCAGCGCCAGAGCGCGCGCCTCCGCATTGCCCGTCAACGCTTCATGGTCACGCCGCGGCCAGGGATTTTCGAACAGGCCCGCGCGGAATTTCAGCGTCAACATGCGCATGACTGCCATGTCGACCGCTTCGATGGGCACTTTGCCGCTGCGGACCTGTTCCACGAGCGTCCGATAGGTCTGGCCATCGGGCAGCTCGCAATCCACGCCAGCGCGAAGAGCGGCGCGTGCAGACGCTTCCCCATCGGGCTGAACATGGTGGATGGTGTCAAGTTCGTGGACGGCGCCATAATCGCTGACCACCGCGCCGTCGAAATGCCATTCGCCGCGCAATATGTCACCCAGCAGCCATATATTCTGGTGGCTGGGCACCCCGTCAATTTCATTATAGCTGGGCATGACCGCCGCGATGCCGGTGCGCTTCACCACCTGACGGAAGGGCGGAAAGAAATTCTCCCGCAATTCCCGTTCGCTGATGGGCGCGGGCGCGACATTCTCACCACTTTGCGGCTGGCCATGGCCGGTCATGTGCTTGAGCGTCGCCATGACCTTGTCGGGGCCAAGCGTCTTGCCTTCCCCCTGCAGGCCCAGCACCGCCGCGACACCCATTTCGCCGCACAGATAGGGGTCTTCGCCAAAAGTTTCCTCGATCCGGCCCCAGCGCGGGTCGCGGGCGATGTCCACCACCGGCGACAGCGCCAGATGAACGCCGCGCGCGCGCACTTCGCGGGCAATGACGGACTGGACATCCTGCATCAACTGCCGGTCGAAACTGCCCGCCATGCCGATCGCCATCGGGAACATGGTGGCGTCGCTCGCCATATAGCCGTGCAGCGATTCTTCATGAAACAGGACCGGGATGCCGAGCCGGGTTTCATCCATCGCCCATTTCTGGACGGCGGTGATGAACGCGACGGTATCGGCCGGGCTGCGCCAGCGCGCACCGACGCCGCCCGCCTGCGTCGATCCATTGGGCGCGCCGCGACGATCCGACGGCCGGGTGATCTGGCCGAAGCTCGCCGGATAGGCCTTGCTCGCCTTTTCCGGCGAGAAGGTAAGATCATCCATGATGTCCGCCTTGGTCGCCCAGAGCGCGATGATCTGCCCGACCTTCTCTTCCAACGTCATGCGGCCGATCAGGTCGCGAACGCGCAGGTCGATGGGCGCGGTCGCATCCTTGTAGAGCGGCCCGCTTTTCTTCGCGGCAACGGCAGGGGCCGCCGCCAGAAAAGACGTAGAGGCCATCAACCCCAGCGTCTGACGCCGTGCGAAAGCCGCTTTCACGGCGTGACCGTCAGCGTCGCGGATTTGAGCGCGACCGAACTGTTGCCGGTCATGATCTCGAAATCGCCCGGCTCGACCACGCGGTGCATGTCTGCGTCCCACATCTGCAGGCTTTCGGGGCTGATCGTGAAACTGACCGTGCGCATTTCACCGGGTTTCAGGGTTATGCGCTGAAAGCCCTTCAACTCCTTGACCGGCCGCGTGACCGAGCTGACCTTGTCGCGGATATAAAGCTGAACGACTTCATCGCCCGCCCGCGCGCCGCTGTTGCGAACATCGACCGAGACAGTCGTCTTGCCGCCGGTGCCGATGCTGGTCGCGGCCAGACGCGGCGCCGACAGGTCGAACGTCGTGTAGGAAAGGCCAAAGCCGAAGGGATAAAGCGGGTCGGTGGTATCGAACAGATAGCCCCGACGCGCCGACGGCTTCGCATTATAGAACATCGGCAATTGCCCGACCGATCGCGGGACTGTGACGGGCAGCTTGCCGCCGGGGTTCACATCGCCGAACAGCACGTCCGCGACGGCATTGCCGCCCTGCTCGCCCAGATACCATCCCTCAAGAATGGCGTTGGCCTGTTCACTGACCGTCACCGTCGATGCGGGGCGCCCGTTGATGAGGACCACGGTAATCGGCTTGCCCAACGCCTTCAGCGCGTCGAACAGTTGCTGCTGCTCACCTACCAGATCGAGGCTGGGACGGTCGCCCAGATGATTGTCGGCCCATCCTTCGCGGCTCGACTGTTCGGTGTCGCCCAGCGTCAGGACGATCCGGTCCACACCCTTCGCCGCCTCGACCGCCTGCGCGATCAGCTTGCGGTTCTCGACCGGGTCGGACTTGACGACCTTGTCTTCCCACCAGTCGTCATTTTCGGTGATCTTCACGCCCTGCGCGAAGACGATCTTCGCCTTTGCGCCGACCTTCGCCTTGATCCCGTCGAGGATCGACACCGTATGCGGCGGCTGACCATAATAGCCGCCCAGACGGGCAACGGCAGCGCTCGGCCCGATGACGGCGATCGTCCCTTCGGGCTTCAGCGGCAACATGCCGTCATTCTTGAGCAGGGTGATGGACCGCTGCGCCGATTTCAGCGCCAGTGCGCGCGCCTCCGCATTGTTGGTGATCGCCTCCGCCTTCGCCCCATCGGCATAGGGATTTTCGAACAGCCCGGCGCGGAATTTCAGCTCCAGCATGCGGCGGGTGGCAAGGTTCACCTTGTCCTCGCTCACCTTGCCTTCACGCACCAGCTTGCCCAGCGTGGCATAGGACAGGCCTTCGGGCAGGTCGGCATCGACCCCGGCGTCCAGCGCACGGATCGCGGCCTCCTCCAACGTCCCCGCAATATGATGGATGCTCATCAGCTGGTCGACCGCCGAATAATCGGAGACGACCGCACCGCGAAAACCCCATTCTTCGCGCAGGACATTTTCCAGCAGCCAGCGATTGGCATGGCTCGGCACGCCATCGATTTCATTATAGCTGGCCATCACCGCCTCTATGCCGGTGCGCTTCACCACCTGTTCGAAGGGGGGGAAGAAATTTTCGCGCAGTTCGCGTTCGCTGACCGGCGCGGGGCCGACATTGGTGCCGCTTTCGGGCTGGCCATGGCCGGTCAGATGCTTCAGCGTCGCGAACACCTTGCCTGCGGGCAGGTCACGGCTGCGACCGACGCCTTGCAGCCCCTCGACCGCGGCCACGCCCATTTCGCCGACCAGATAGGGATCTTCGCCATAAGTTTCCTCGATCCGGCCCCAGCGCGGATCGCGGGCGATGTCCACCACCGGCGACAGCACCATCGGCACGCCGCGCACACGGATTTCCCGCGCGATCACGCTGTTGACGTCACGCAGCATGTCCGTGTCGAAGGACGACGCCATGGCGATGGATTGGGGAAAGCTGGTCGCGCCGACGGCCGCATAGCCATGCAGCCCTTCCTCATGAAACAGGATCGGGATGCCGAGCCGCGTCTGCGTCATCGCCCATTTTTGCAGGGCGTTGACCAGTGCGACCGTCTGGCGCGGATTGCGTCCTGGTGCGACCCGAGGACTGAAACTGCCCTTTCCGTCGGAAGGCCGGGTGAAATGGCCAAGGCCATTGGGATATTGCGCGACCAGCTTTGCCGGATCGATCTGCATCCGGTCATCGAATATCTTGACCTTATCGGTCCAGACCGTCGTGATCTGCGCGATTTTTTCGTCCAGCGTCATGCGCGACAGCAGATCGTCGACGCGCGCTTCGACCGGGGCGGAGGCATCCTTGTAAACGGGCTTTGCGGATGTGGCGGCGGCGGGCGCGGACTGTGCGACGGCCATTGGCAGCACATGACTCAGCGCCAGCACCGAAGCGGCGCAGAGGATTTTGCTGGTACGGATCACGACGCCCCTCTCCATTTTTTTGATGCAGCGATCTTTCCGCTTGCCGCAACCAAACTGATAGCGTTACCATTGCGTCGACAAGAAGGTCTTGTCAATGCCCGATGGAACGGCATTGACGGTCTGCATCAGGGGAGAGGATAAAAGTGAAAGCGCGTGTGTTTTGCTGGATGATCGCCATGGCCGGGACGGCGCTGACGCCCCTCACCGCCACCGTGGCGCAGGCCGAGGATGGCTATGATCTGTGGTTGCGCTATGCGCCCGCCGATTCCGCCCGCACGCCCGTACTGGCGACCCATGCCACCGCCATCATGGCCCCCGGCAACAGCCCGACGCTGACCATCGCCACCGATGAACTGCGGCGCGCGATCGCCGGCATGACCGGCCATTCGCCCGCCCTGTCCGCTACGCTGCAACAGGGCGCGTTGTGGCTTGCCACCCCCGCCTCTACCCCTTCCCTGCCGGTAAAGACCGAAGGCCTCGGCAGCGAAGGCTATGCGATTCGTTCGGTCAGCGTGGATGGAAAGGCGGTGACACTGATCGCCGCAAACAGCGACGTCGGCCTGCTGCATGGCGCCTATCACTGGCTGCGCCTGGCCCAGAGCGGCGAGAGCCTTGACAATCTCGACATTCGCAGCGCGCCCAAGATCGGCCTGCGCCTGCTCAACCATTGGGATAACCTCAATGGCACGGTGGAACGCGGCTATGCCGGGCAGTCGATCTGGGACTGGTGGCGGCTGCCCGACTGGAAGGGGCCACGCTATACCGACTATGCGCGCGCCAATGCGTCCATCGGCATCAACGGCACCGTCCTCAACAATGTGAATGCCAAGGCGGACAGCCTGACCGCGCGCTATATCGAAAAGGCGGCGGCGCTGGCGGACATATTCCGCCCCTATGGCATCAAGGTCTATCTGTCGGTGAAATGGACCGCGCCGATGGAACTGGATGGCCTCAAGACCGCCGATCCGCTCGATCCACAGGTCGCGGCGTGGTGGAAAGCGAAGGCTGACGAGATCTACAAAGCGATTCCCGATTTCGGCGGCTTTCTGGTGAAAGCCAATAGCGAAGGCCAGCCGGGACCGCAGGATTACAACCGCACCCATGCCGACGGCGCGAACATGCTGGCCGCAGCGGTGAAGCCCCATAACGGCATCGTGATGTGGCGCGCCTTCGTCTACGCCCATGACAATCCCGACGACCGCGCGAAGCAGGCCTATACCGATTTCCAACCGCTGGACGGAAAGTTCGCCGACAATGTCATCGTACAGGTCAAGAATGGCGCGATCGATTTCCAGCCGCGCGAGCCCTTCCACCCCCTCTTCGGTGCGATGCCCAAGACGCCGTTGATGATGGAGTTCCAGATCACCAAGGAATATCTGGGCCAGTCGACGCATCTGACCTATCTCGGCCCGCTATTCGAGGAAACGCTGGACGCCGACACCTATGCCAAAGGCAAGGGATCGACGGTGGCCAAGGTGATCGACGGATCGCTGGAGGGGCATAAGCTGACCGGCATTGCGGGCGTCGCCAATATCGGCGTCGATCGCGACTGGAGCGGGTCGATCTTCAATCAGGCGGACTGGTATGCTTTTGGTCGCCTCGCCTGGGACACCAGCCTGTCGGCGGACGGAATCGCGCGCGAATGGGCGGCGATGACCTTCTCCCCCGACCAGAAGGTCGTGGCCCCGGTCGTGAAGATGATGATGGGATCGCGCGAGGCGGCGGTCGATTATATGACGCCGCTGGGCCTCGCCCATGTCATGGACACCGGCCACCATTATGGTCCCGGTCCATGGGTATCGGAACTGGCGCGCCCCGAATGGAACCCGGTCTATTATCACAAGGCCGATGCGAACGGCATCGGGTTCGACCGGACGAAAAGCGGCAGCGACGCCGTCGCCCAATATGCGCCGCCCGTGGCGAAAATGTGGGCGAATGTGAAGACCACGCCTGAACGCGACCTGCTCTGGTTCCATCATGTGCCATGGGATTATCGCCTGAAATCGGGTGATAATCTGTGGGATGGTCTCGTCCATCATTATGACCGGGGCGTCGCCTATGTAGCGGACATGCAGACGCGCTGGGCATCGCTCAAACCCTATGTCGATGCGGAACGCTTTGCGGAAACGGAAGCCTTCCTGACCATCCAGCACAGGGAGGCCCAATGGTGGCGGGATGCCAGCATTGCCTATTTCCAGTCGGTGTCCAAACGCCCCCTGCCCGCCGGATCGGCCGCGCCCGCGCATGACCTGAACTGGTACAGGGCTCTGAAATTCCCCTATGCACCGGGCCATAATTGATTTTTCACTTTAATTACGGTGGTTGATGTCGCTACCATTTCGGCAGCGACATCAATCCAGCGAAAGCCGCCCCCTTTTGAGCGACAGCCGATCATCCCGCCGCCAGCGTAATGCGCCCACCATCAACGATGTCGCCGCCCATGCCGGCGTGTCGCCCATGACGGTGTCCCGCGTCATCAACGGCGAACAGGTGGTGCGCACCGCGACACGGGAAAAGGTGGAGGCGGCGATCGCCGCGCTCAATTACGCCCCCAGCGCCGCCGCGCGGACTTTGGCGGGCGGGGAAGAAACGCGGATCGGGCTGCTCTATTCCAACCCTTCCTCCTCCTACCTTTCCGAATTTCTGGTCGGCAGCCTGGATCAGGCCAGCCGGTCGAGCGTCGATCTGGTCGTCGAAAAGTGGGATGAGGAAACATCGATCGCATCGGTCGTCGCCCATCTGAAACGCGGGCGGATCGACGGGGTCATCCTGCCGCCGCCGCTCTGCGATCTGGACGACATGGTCGCGGCGCTGGACGATGCGGGCATTCCCGCCGTGGCGGTCGCCACCGGGCGAGCACCGTCGGACCTGTCCGCCGTCAGCATCGACGATCGCGATGCCGCCTATGAAATGACCCGGCACCTGATCGCGCTCGGCCATACGCGAATCGGCTTCATCAGGGGCAACCCCAATCAAAGCGCCAGCGAACGTCGTTTCGACGGCTATGTCACAGCGCTGACCGAAGCGGGCATCGCGGTGCAGGACGATCTGATCGCGCAGGGATATTTCACCTACCGGTCCGGTCTGGACGCGGCGGAACATATATTGGCGCTGGCAGAACCGCCCACGGCCATATTCGCCAGCAATGACGACATGGCCGCCGCGACCGTTGCCATCGCACATCGCAGCGGGCTGGACGTGCCCGGCGACCTGACCGTCTGCGGTTTCGACGATACGTCACTCGCGACCACGATCTGGCCCGAACTCACCACCATCCGTCAGCCGATCAGCGCGATGGCGCGCGCGGCGGTGGAGGTACTGGTGCGGCAACTCAAGAGCCGCCGGGATCGCGGCGCGGACCGGGCCGAACATCTGGTGCTCGACCATGCGCTGATCCGGCGACAGTCCGATGCCGCGCCCAGAGTGCGCCCAAGGATCGACGGGCGATAATATTCCGTGCTCCTGCAAAAGCAGGAGCCTGAGGCAATAGATCCGCCCAGCGCCCCTGTGCTCCCGCTTTCACAGAAGCACAGGGTCAGGTGACGGCTTACGCTTCGCCGAAGACCCGTTTGAAGATCGTGTCGACCTGCGCGAAATGATAATCGAGGTCGAACTTTTCCTCGATGTCCTGCGCGGACAGCGCCTTGGCGACATCTTCGTCGGCCTTGAGCAATTCCATCAGCGACAGCTGACCGTCCGATTCCCACACCTTCATGGCGTTACGCTGGACGTAGCGATAGCTGTCCTCGCGGCTGACTCCCGCCTGCGTCAGCGCCAGCAGAACGCGCTGCGAGTGGACCAAACCGCCCATCTTGTCGAGATTCTTCATCATCCGCTCAGGGTAGACGAGCAGCTTGTCGATCACGCCGGTCAGGCGACCCAGCGCGAAGTCGAGCGTGATGGTCGCATCGGGGCCAATATAGCGTTCGACCGAAGAGTGCGAAATATCGCGCTCATGCCACAGCGCCACATTTTCCATCGCGGGGATGGTCGCGCTGCGCACCATACGGGCAAGACCGGTCAGATTTTCGGTCAGCACCGGGTTGCGCTTGTGCGGCATGGCCGACGAACCCTTCTGACCGGGCGAGAAATATTCCTCCGCTTCCAGCACTTCGGTGCGCTGAAGATGGCGGACCTCCACGGCAAGGCGCTCGATGGACGACGCGATCACGCCCAGCGTGGCGAAGAACATGGCGTGACGATCGCGCGGGATGACCTGCGTCGATACCGGTTCGATGGCCAGGCCCAGCTTGTCCGCGACATGGTCCTCGACGCGCGGGTCGATATTGGCGAAGGTGCCGACCGCGCCGGAAATGGCGCAGGTGGCGATTTCGGCACGGGCCGCGATCAGGCGCGTCCTGCAACGGCTGAATTCGGCATAGGCCTCGGCCATCTTGAGGCCGAAGGTGACAGGTTCGGCGTGGATGCCATGGCTGCGGCCGATGGTCGGCGTCAGCTTATGTTCGAAGGCGCGGCGCTTGATCACCTCCAGCAGCTTGTCCAGATCGTCGATCAGGATGTCGGCGGCGCGGGCCAGCTGTACGGCAAGGCACGTGTCCAGAACGTCGGAAGACGTCATGCCCTGATGCATGAAGCGGGCTTCGTCGCCCACCTGTTCGGCGACCCAGGTCAGGAAAGCGATGACGTCATGCTTGGTAACCGCTTCGATCGCATCAATCGCGGGCACGTCGATGGCGGGGTTCGTCGCCCACCAGTCCCACAACGCCTTGGCGGCGGACGGAGGCACGACGCCCAGTTCGCCCAGTTTTTCGGTCGCATGCGCTTCGATTTCGAACCAGATTTTGAAGCGGGCTTCGGGTTCCCAGAGGGCAGTCATTTGCGGGCGGGCGTAGCGTGGGACCATGGCGCGAATCCTGTGACGGCTGGAGTGGTGTAGGAATTTCCCGCGCGCCTAGCAGCGTCTCCCCCGATGATCAAATTCGCAGCGGTCGCGTGACGTCGATCCAGCAACAGGTCGGCAAAACCGACGAAGCGACCATATTTTCAGGATGAATGTCGGCTACGGATACAATCGACAGGAACATTGGCCAGTCCCTGTTCATTATTTGACCATCATTTTAAGGCCAAGCGACAGATGTCGTTTCGACATATGTGAAGGTAACAGGAAATTGCCATGGTCCGCACATTATTACTCACCACCGCGCTGGCGATAGCTGCGCCCGCCATGGCGCAACAGGCGCCGGATCAGGGCGCCATGCCCACCGCACCCCAGCCGGCAACGTCAACGGCTCCGCAAAGCGCAACCCCTGCCGCCCCGCAGGCGGCGACCCCTGCAACCCCCGCTAATACGGCCGGATCGGTTGCTGCGATCGTCGACAGTGAATTTCCGGCTTACGACGCCAATGGCGACGGCCAGCTGGATCAGGCGGAATTCACCCGCTGGATGGTGGCGCTAAAATCGCAGGAAATGAAGGCGACCGGGTCCACCCTGCCCGCCGATCAGGTTTCGGCATGGGCCAATGGCGCGTTTACGACCGCCGACAAGGACAAGAGCATTTCGATCAGCAAGCCCGAATTGGTGGCCTATCTGACCGGCGGCGCTGCATAATAAGGAATAACCGTCCCCTTCCCGTCACGAAGGATGGGGAGAAAAGAGCCTGAAGGGCGCACCGAAGGCGGCATGGACTTAGAGCCATGCCGCCTCTTTTTATTTGCGAATGATCGACGGGCGACTGCCCGCAGCAGGGTTTGGACTCGCTGGCGCGAGAAATAATGTCACAGGCTGTCCGGAAACGGGCGCTCCTGCGTGTTTCCGGATTCGGCTCTCAGCCCTTTTTGCGGCTGTAGAGAAGTGCGGCGACGATCGCGGCCGATCCAATGCCGACGGCCGCGCCCGCCCAGACGCCCTTGCCCGCAGATCGGATCGCGGCGGTGGCCAGATCGACCTTGCTCTTGTCCTTTTCCGGTTCGGCGGCGGGGGTTGCGGGGCTGGCGACATTGGCGCCGGTGACCGGCGCGTCTTTTTCGATATTGCTCATGGTCCTGTGGAATATGCCCCAAAGCGGGCCGGAGGAAAAGAGGTGGAACGTTCGTTCACGACGCTCCGCGCATTTTGTCGGCCCCCTATTGACTTCAACGCCGGATCAATGTTGGTAGCGCTATCAATGAACAACCATCGCTTTAGGAGTTGATGATGCCGGGGACATTTTCCTTGCTCGATTCCCTGCCTGCGGACTGGCGGGAAGGCCTGTTCCTGGGCCGTGTCCAGACCGCTGCCGGTCCCAGCCCGATCATGGTGGCCAATGGCGTCGCCTATGACATGAGCCGCGTCGCGCCAACCGTGGCGCAGCTGGTCGAACTGCTGCCCGTCGCCGCCGATGCGGGCGAAGAACTGGGGCCGCTCGACACGCTCGACCTGCCCTTGCTCAGCCCCGTCGACCTGCAATGCGTCAAGGCCTGTGGTGTCACCTTCGCCGTCTCCGCACTGGAACGCGTGATCGAGGAACGGGCGCGCGGCGACGCTGGCGCCGCCGCCGCCATTCGCGGCCGTCTGGAACAGCGCGTGGGCGGTTCGATCCGCGCCGTGGTGCCCGGCACCGATGAAGCCGCCGCGCTGAAAGCCGCGCTGATCGAAGACGGCCTGTGGTCGCAATATCTGGAAGTCGCGATCGGCCCGGACGCGGAAGTCTTCACCAAATCGCCGGTACTGTCGACCGTGGGCGTGGGCGCGGACATCGGCATCCGGTCCGATTCCACCTGGAACAATCCCGAACCCGAAGTCGTGCTGATCGCCAACGCGGCAGGCGAAGCCGTCGGCGCGACGCTGGGCAACGACGTCAACCTGCGCGATTTCGAGGGGCGCTTCGCCCTGCTGCTGGGCAAGGCAAAGGACAATAATGCCTCCTGCTCGCTCGGCCCGCTCATCCGCCTGTTCGATGGCGGCTACACAATCGATGATGTACGCAATGCCGAAATCGACCTGACGATCGATGGCCCGGAAGGCTATCGACTGGAAGGCCATAGCAGCATGAACCAGATCAGCCGCGATCCGCTCGATCTGGTGCGCCAGACGCTGTCGGAACATCAATATCCCGACGGTTTCGCCCTGTTCCTGGGTACGCTGTTCGCCCCCGTGCAGGATCGTGACGATCCGGGTCGCGGCTTCACGCACAAGGTCGGCGACGTCGTCACCATCTCCACGCCGCGCCTTGGCAAGCTGGTCAACACCGTCGTCACCTCGAAGGACGCGGCGCCATGGACCTTTGGCCTCACCGCAATGATGACCAACCTCGCCACGCGCGGGCTTCTGACCGCACAGGAAAAGGAAACCGCATGAGCGGCGCCATCTACCCCAGTCTGAAGGGCAAGCGGGTTTTCATCAGCGGCGGCGGCAGCGGCATCGGCGAAGGACTTGTCGAAGCCTTTGTGGCGCAGGGCGCGCAAGTCGCATTCTGCGACATCGCCGTGGAGGCAAGCCAGGCGCTGGTCGCCCGCCTGTCCGTCGATGCGGCCTTTGCCCCCGCCTTCCATGCGGTGGACCTGCGTGACATCGACGCGGTTCAGGCGATGATGGCGAAGGTCGAATCCGACCTCGGCGGCATCGACATCCTGATCAACAACGCCGCCAATGACGATCGCCACACGGTGGAAGAAGTCACGCCCGCCTATTGGGAAGAGCGGATGGCGGTGAACCTGCGCCATCTGTTCTTCGCGGCGCAGGCCGTGGTTCCGGCCATGAAGCGCGCGGGCGGCGGCGTGATCCTGAACTTCGGTTCGATCAGCTGGCACCTCGCCCTGCCCGATCTGGTCCTGTACCAGACGTCAAAGGCCGCCATCGAAGGCCTGACCCGCAGCCTCGCCCGCGATCTTGGCCGCGACAATATCCGCGTCAACACCATCATTCCGGGCAATGTGAAGACGTTGCGTCAGGAAAAATGGTACACGCCCGAAGGCGAAGCGGAAATCGTCGCGGCGCAATGCCTGGACGGTCGCATCCTGCCGGTGGACGTCGCCGCGCTCGCCATGTTCCTGGCGTCGGACGATGCACGCTATTGCACCGCGCATGATTATTTCATCGACGCAGGCTGGCGCTGATCATGGCCATGCAGCCGCAAAGCGTCCTGTCCGTGGGCGCAACGCTGGGCGAAGGGCCAGTCTGGGTGGCACGCGACGCCGCTTTGTGGTTCGTGGACATCAAGGATCATCGCATCCACCGCTATGATCCGGCGCTGGGTGTCGACAAGAGCTGGGCCGCGCCGGGACAGGTGGGCTGGATATTGCCCACCATCGATGGGCTGTTCGCCGTCGGCCTGCAATCGGGCGTACATCGTTTCGATCCCGCGCAAGGCAGCTTCACGCTGATCCATGCACCCGAAACGCATATGCCCGGTAATCGGCAGAATGACGCCTGCGTCGCGCCCGACGGCGCGTTATGGTTCGGATCGATGGATGATGCGGAGGAAGTGGACAGCGGCCATTTCTACCGTTTCCACAAGGGTGAATGCGTGGAAAGCGGCCTGCCCGCCGTATCCATCACCAACGGCCCGGCCATTTCGCCCGACGGACGTATCCTCTATCATACTGATACGCTGGGCAAGCGCATCTGGCGCACCGACCTCAACGATGACGGCAGCGTCGGCAACACGCGCATCTTCGCCCGGATCGAGGACGGCGCAGGCTATCCCGACGGGCCGACCGTGGACGCTGAAGGGTGCCTGTGGACCGGCCTGTTCGGCGGATGGGCGGTGCGCCGGTACGACCCGGACGGCGCTCTGATGCGTGAAATCCGTTTCCCCGTCGCCAATATCACCAAGATCGCTTTTGGCGGCGAAGACCTTAAAACCGCCTATGCGACGACGGCGCGCAAGGGACTGGACATGACAGCGTTGACAGAACAGCCACTGGCAGGCGATCTGTTCGCCTTCGACCCCGGCGTCGCTGGACTGCCGGGCCATGTCGCGCAAATATAAAGATCAGGAAGGACACAAGCAGGATGAACGAGGGGAGCGCGGAAAGGGTCAATATGGCCTTTATCGCCGCGATCGTGGCCGTGGCGACGATCGGCGGGTTCATGTTCGGCTATGACAGCGGCGTCATCAACGGCACGCAAAAGGGGCTGGAAAGCGCCTTCGACCTTGGGAAACTCGGCATCGGCATCAATGTCGGCGCGATTCTGGTGGGTTCGTCGATCGGTGCATTCGGTGCCGGTCGCATGGCCGACCTGATCGGACGGCGCGGCGTGATGATGGCCGCCGCGATCCTGTTTCTGGTCAGCGCGCTGCTGGCGGGGGCCGCCGGTTCATCCGCCATCTTCATCGTCGCCCGCATCATCGGCGGTCTCGGCGTCGGCGCGGCGAGCGTGATTTCGCCTGTCTATATTTCCGAAGTGACGCCCGCCAATGTGCGCGGTCGCCTGTCGTCGGTGCAGCAGGTGATGATCATTTCGGGCCTCACCGGCGCGTTCGTCGCCAATTTCGTACTGGCCCGCTATGCCGGTGGCTCCACTGCGCCGCTGTGGCTCGACTTCCCCGCGTGGCGCTGGATGTTCTGGTTGCAGGCGATCCCGGCGGCCATCTATTTCCTCGCCCTGCTCGTCATTCCCGAAAGCCCCCGCTACCTCGTCGCGCGCGGGCAGGACGAACGCGCCCACGCCGTGCTGACCCGCCTGTTCGGCGCGGACGCCGCCACGCGCAAAGTCGCTGAAATCCGCGCCAGCCTGGCCGCCGATCATCATCGCCCGAAACTCAGCGACCTGATCAACAAGACCACCGGCAAGATCCGCCCGATCGTGTGGACCGGCATCGGCCTTGCCGTGTTCCAGCAGCTGGTCGGCATCAACGTCGTCTTCTATTATGGCGCGACGCTATGGGAAGCCGTCGGCTTTTCGGAAGATAACGCGCTTCAGATCAACATCCTGTCGGGCGTGCTGTCGATCGGCGCGTGCCTTGGCACCATCGCACTGGTGGACAAGATCGGCCGCAAGCCATTGCTGCTGATCGGGTCGGCAGGCATGGCGGTCACGCTGGCCATCGTCGCCTACGCCTTTTCCACCGCCGTTACCGGCGCGAACGGCGCGGTCACCCTGCCGGGCCATAACGGCCTGATGGCGCTGATCGCCGCGAACCTCTATGTGATCTTCTTCAACCTCAGCTGGGGTCCGATCATGTGGGTCATGCTGGGCGAAATGTTCCCGAACCAGATCCGGGGATCGGGTCTGGCCGTCGCCGGCTTTGCCCAGTGGATCGCCAACGCGGCCATCTCCGTCAGCTTCCCGGCGCTCGCCGTGTCGCCGGGGCTGGTCGTGACCTATACCGGCTATGCCTTCTTCGCGCTGGTCAGCTTCTTCTTCGTCCGTGCCATGGTGCATGAAACCAAGGGCCGCGAACTGGAAGACATGGTCGGCTGATCATGGGACAGCTGGACAAGCATGTTGTCACCCTGCGGGCGGGAGGGCTGGAAGCGGCCCTGTCGCCCGCAGTCGGCGGATCGCTGCTGCGGCTGTCGCTGGACAACACGGACCTGATGCGCTGCGCGCCTGATGGTTCAGACGACCCGCTCGATATGGCCAGCTTCCCGCTGGTGCCCTATGCCAATCGCATCGCGGACGGCCGCTTCATGTTCGACGGGCAGGATCATCAGCTGCCGCTCAATTTCGGCGACCATCCGCACAGCATTCACGGCTTTGGCTGGCAGACGGCATGGACGGCGAGTGAGACAGATGACAGCACGGCTTTGCTGGTGCATCGGCATGACGGGGATGCGGGCTGGCCATGGGCCTATCGCGCCGAACAACATGTCGCGCTGACGCCTTGGCAACTGTCCATCTCGCTGTCCGTGACGAATATCGGCGATGCACCGATGCCCGTCGGATTGGGATTTCATCCCTATTTTCTGATGGACGAAGCCACCACGGTCCACTTCGATGCCGACGGTCTGTGGCTGTCTACGCCGGACATGCTGCCTGCGATCCATGCCCCGGCCGACAGGCTGGGTAACTGGTCCATCGCCACGCCGGTTGCGGGTGACAGTCTGATCGACAATGCCTTTACTGGATGGAATGGCATTGCGACGGTGCGACGCGGCGACGCCGTGCGGCTGACGCTGACAGCGAGCGATGCCCCCTATCTGCATTTCTATCGCCCGCCCGGCAGCGGCTTTTTCTGTCTGGAACCGGTCAGCCACATGCCCGATGCGATCAATCGCGGCGGCATGCCGGTTGTGTCGCCCGGACAGTCGACGCGGCTGTCCATGATCATTGCTGTCGATAAGGACGATCAGACGCTTCCGAAATCCGCTTCGATCGCCTAAGCTGCCCTGAACCGGCAGCAAGGGATTTCAAGCCTATGCAATTTTTACGGACAGCATTCTGGGTCGTCATCGCCGTGGGCCTCGCCTTTTTCTGCATGGCGAACTACGTCCCCGTGACCGTGCGGCTGTGGGGCGACATGGTGATGGAAACCAAGCTGCCCGTATTGCTGATCGGCGCATTTCTGCTGGGGGCCCTGCCTTTCTGGGTGATGGCGCGGGCCACCCGCTGGCGGTTGCGCCGTCGCCTCGACAGCACCGAACGCGCGCTGGTTGCTGCAACCGCCGCCGTAGCGCCGCCCCCTGCTCCCGCTTTTTCGGATGCGCCAGTCGTTGTCACGACGCCTGACGCCCCCGCCCCTCTCAGCCATCCTACAGGACCGCAATGACCAGCCCCATCTACGTCGCCATCGACACTCCAGATCTGACCAAGGCGCAGGGTCTGGCCGGTCAGGTCAAGCATCATGTCGGCGGGTTGAAGCTGGGCCTCGAATTTTTCTGCGCCAACGGGCATCATGGCGTGCATGAAATGATGAAGTTCGGCCTGCCGATCTTCCTCGACCTCAAACTGCACGACATTCCCAATACCGTGGCAAAGGCGGTGCAGGCGCTGCACATGCTGGAGCCGGCCGTGCTGACCGTCCACGCGGCGGGCGGGCGGGCCATGCTGGAGGATGCCAAGGCTGCTGCCGGCATCAATACCAAAGTCGTCGCCGTTACCGTGCTGACCAGCCTGGACGATAGCGACCTGATCGACATCGGCGTCGGCGGCAAGGCCGAAGATCAGGTCCGTCGTCTCGCCGATCTGGCGCAAAGCGCGGGACTGGACGGCATCGTCTGTTCGGGGGCAGAGGTCGCCATCGCCAAGGCGGCGTGGAATGGCGGTTATTTCGTCGTGCCGGGTGTGCGCCCGACCGGCGGTGCGATGGGCGATCAGAAACGCGCGGTGACGCCGCGCGAAGCGCTGGACCGGGGTGCGTCGATGCTCGTCATCGGTCGGCCGATCACGCAGGCCGACAATCCGGACATGGCGGCGCGGGACATCGAATCGACACTGTAATGGGTATTTCCAACCTGTGGTTCATAGCGCTGCTGGGCGTGGCGCTTTACTGCATCGTGCAGGCCGTGCGCGACATCCGGGCCAAAAATTATATCTGGAGCGTGATCGCCGCGATCGCGGGGGTGCTGATTCTGGCGATGCCGGTGCAGACCACGGCGGTAAAGATCGATTTGCCACGATCCCGCTGACCGCCAGCGAACGGCCGACTGAAAATCAGTTGCTTGCAGCGTCTTCTCCGTGGAAGAAATGCTGGATGACGTTTTGCGCCAGGCGCGCCGGGCGCAGCGTGCTGGCATTGACGCAGCACCAGCTGGACTTGACCTCCGCCAGCACCTCTTCACCCCGGCGGATGATCGTTTCATAGAAGGCCCGCGCACCCTGCACCTTTTCCAGCAGGACGGTGGCGATCACGTCATCGTCCAGGAAAGTGGGTTTGCGATAGGTGATCTCATGCTTCAGCGCGACCCACAAATGCTCGGCAACCGCCTCTGCCGGGGCCAACGCGCGCCAGTGGTCCAGCACCGCTTCCTGCACCCATTTCAGGTAACTGGCATTATTGACATGACCCATGAAGTCGATGTCGGCCGGATCGATGCCGATCGGGAAGCAGTGGGGAATCGCGTTACTCACAATGATGTCAATAACAGGCCTGCAGGAATGCTGATAGAGGGAGTGGAGGCCAGACGCGAAAAAGGGGCCGATCCACAGGACCGGCCCCTTCTCCCCCGGACCGACGCAATTAGGCGCATGGCCCGATCCCTCTGAACCGGGTCATGCTCCAAATGCCTTTCGTCTAATGTTTTAGAAGCGCCAGCCAACGCTGCCGACCACCTGATGCCGGTCGGTGTCGATGCCAAATTCGCTGCTGGCCGAACCATCGGCGAAGTTGATGTGCGCATCTTCATATTTGGAATAGCGATATTCGATCTTGGCGAAGGTATTGGCGTTGATTGCCCGTTCCACGCCCGCACCAATGCGCCAGCCATCCAGCTTGAACGCCTCATCCGTGCTTTCATTGGTGTTGCCGGCCAGCACGTTCAGCTTCGTATTGGTGTAGCCGCCCTTCACATAGACCAAAGTCGCCGGATCGGCCAGAATACCAGCGCGCGCGCCGACATACAGGTCGCGGCCCTGCTTCACCCGGCCAAAGCCGAACTGATCGCTATAGTCGCGGCGACTGCTCTTGGACGTCGAATTGGTCCATTCGCCCTCCACACCAACGACCGCGCTGCCAAGGTTCACATCATAACCCGCCCCGACACCATAGAGCAGACCATCGATATTCTGGTCACCGGTGCCATTGTCGACATCGCTGCCCGCGCCCGTGCGGTCATAGCCAAGAATGCCTTCGACCCGTGGGCCGGTGAAGGTCGGGCCTACATCCTGCGCCATAACAGGGGTTGCGAGGGTTACGGCGATCGGGGCGCCAGCCAGAAGGGTTGCGACCATCAACTTACGCATAAACTTAACTCCGTGTATCATCTCATTACCCTCTTACGGGGGTGAGCGCTCAAGGACGAAGCAGCCCTGTTGGTTTCATGAACGTCAGATAAACGACTGATAATGTGCCATTAATGTCACGGAACAACCTCCACTCAACCCGCCGCCGTTCCAATTAGGCGACGAAGCGACGGAACCCTTGTTCAGCATTCGACGACGTTAACGGCCAGACCGCCGAGCGATGTTTCCTTGTAACGGCTGGCCATATCCTCGCCCGTCTGACGCATGGTTTCGATGACCGCGTCCAGACTGACGATATGTCGCCCGTCGCCCTGCAACGCCAGATAGGCGGCGTTGATCGCCTTTACCGCACCCATGGTGTTGCGTTCGATACAGGGTATCTGGACGAGGCCACCAATGGGGTCGCAGGTAAGGCCCAGATTATGTTCCATGCCGATTTCGGCGGCATTTTCGATCTGGCTGTTGGTACCGCCCAGCACGGCCGCCAGCCCCGCCGCCGCCATGGAGCAGGCAACGCCGACTTCACCCTGACAGCCCATTTCCGCGGCGGAAATGGACGCGCGCTTCTTGTAGAGAAAGCCCATGGCCGCCGTCGTCAACAGGAACCGGCGTTCGCCCTCCCGATCCGCTCCGGGCACGAAACGGCGATAATAATGCAGCACGGCCGGGATGACGCCCGCCGCGCCGTTGGTGGGCGCGGTGACCACCCGGCCGCCCGCCGCATTTTCCTCATTCACCGCCAGCGCGAACAGGCTGACCCATTCGAATATCTGCGCAGGGCCAAGCGCGTCCTTCTGAAGGCGCAGCCGCTGATGGATGGCGCGGGCGCGACGACGAACTTTCAGCCCGCCGGGCAGCAAGCCTTCCTGCTCCAGCCCCCGGTCGATGGAAGCGGACATGGCGTCGATCACCTTGTCCAGAAAGGCTTCGGTTTCCCCTTGGCTACGCCATGCGCCTTCGTTGCGCAGCACCAGCGTGGCGATGGAAAGACCGCTCGCTTCCCCCTGCGCCAGCATTTCCGCGCCGGACGAGAAGGGATAGGGCTGAACGACATTATGGCCTAGCGGCGTATCGTCGTCGACCGGCACCACGCCGGGCAGCACCGCCCCGCCGCCGATGGAATAATAGTCGCGCACGATCGGCTCCGCGGGTCCGTCGATCCAGGCGGTAAAGCGCATGCCGTTGCTATGCGCCTCCAGAAATTCGCCCATGCGGAATAGCAGGTCGCGTTCTTCCTCGAACGGCAGCCAGTGATCGGCGGCACTGCCCGCGCGAATGCGGCGATCGGTGCGGATCGCTTCCAATATCGTGGGGATGGCGTCGGGATCGACGCTTTCGGGGCGGTATCCCGACAGGCCCAGCAATATGGCGCTATCGGTTGCATGGCCGCGCCCCGTCAGCGCCAGCGATCCGAACAATTCGCTCTGCACCCGCACCGGAATGGCGGGCAGCGTGTCCATGAACATCAGCGCGGCGCGCATCGGCCCTACGGTATGGGAACTGGACGGGCCGATGCCGATGGTGAACAGGTCCATCACGCTGATGGCGGTGGCGGCGTCTATCGCGCTCTTCTTCACGTCAATAATCCCTGGAAACACGTATGTTGGCGCTTTGGCGGCCGAGCGTGGAAATGGCGGCGAGCAAGGACAGCCATCGCGTGACCTGATATTCCATGCGCGTGGCGCTATAGCCCTGCCCGTCGGTGATCAGTTCGACATAGGTCTTGCGCGTCAGATATTTGCCCGCCGCGATCGACGTCCCCTGCCCCTGCGTCGGATCGGCGGCGATGATGCGCAGCCGGTCCAGCCCTGCCGCCTTACGCACCGCATTGATCGGGTCAAGCCCCCCGCTGCCCTGAAGCGATCCGACGGCGGAGGCCAGTTGAAGCGCTTCGGGCGCGGACAGGTTGGTGATCGACGTGCCGAACAGGATGCGCGACAGCAATTCATCCTGCGGCATGGCGGGCACGCTGGTGAAGGTGATGTCGGGTTTCAGGCCCGTGCCGCCGACATGGATCGTGGCGCTGAGGTCGCGGACGTCAGCCTCCGCACTGATGTCCAGCGTCGGGTTCACCGGCGTGCGGCCATCAAACTGGATATTGCCTTCGCGCAGTTCGAAACGGCGTCCGGCAAATTCATAACCGCCGCGCACCAGCTGCGCCCGGCCGGCGATGGCGGGATTGGTCACGGTGCCGCGGATGTCGAGGTCCGCGCGCCATTCGCTGTCGAGGCCAAGCCCCGTGACGGTCAGGCGATTGCGCGCGCGCGCCTTGATCGCCAGCGCCCATGGCACATTCGTGCGTGGCCGCTCGATCTCATCACCGCGCCGGTTGATTTCCACGACCTTGAGTTCCGGGATTTCCGCCACCGCCGCCGCGCGGCCCATGGTGAAACGACTGCGGTTCAGGACCAGATCGCCGCCAATCGTTCCGCCGACGCCATCCGACCGCAGGGTGATGGGACCGGTGACCGTCGCGGCAATATCATCCCGGTCGAGCAGCGCGGCATTATCCGCCTGCAGGTTCAGGTCCATCCCGACCCCGGCGATCCCGTTGAAGGTAAAGCGACCGGTGCCGTTCACGCTGCCGCCATTCTGCGCGGTGGCGGCAAAGCTGGAGATGACGAGCTGCGCACCGGAAAAGCGGCCCCGCGCCTTGACGCCTTTCAGCCGCATGCCGGTGACAGCGCTGTTGATCGCGGCATTGTCGGTCGCGAATGTGCCGGTGATGACCGGCTGGCCCAGCGTGCCGCGCATGTCGGCCGACACCCCGACCATCCCCGCGATGTCCACTATCTCCACGCCCGTCAGGCGCCACAGCGTGTCCGCCGTCCCGTTGAAACGCAACTGGCCAAAGAAGGGCGCGCTGTTGAGCCGCGTCACCAGTCCCCCCTCGCTGCCCAGCGGGTTGAGCAGCGCCTGCGCCTGACCGATGGTCTTGCCATCGGCGACGAAGACCATGCGGGTGGCGAGCCGCTCCCCCGTCAGCACGGCATTGACGCCGACATCGACCGGACGGCTGCTGAGCGACAGGCCGGATCGGGACAGGCCCCGCACACGCAGTTCCGCCTTGCCACCGGGCAGGCCACCGCGCGGCTGGGTATAGCTCAACGATCCCGTCGCCATGCCGCCCAGGCCCAGATTGTCATACGCGATGTCGAGCAGCGCGAGCGGCAGTTTCTGCATGCGCGCTTCGACATGATTTTCTTCGGCGCCCAGTTCACCCGCCAGTTGCAGCGACCCGCCCGCATAGCTGATCGTCGCGGGCGACAGACGCCAGCCATTGTCGGTGCGCGTCAGCGTCGCCGCGCGGGTCAGGCGGATGGGACGCTTGTCGATAGTGCCGCTGGCGTTCAGGCGGATGCGGTCGGGTTCGACCTGCGCTTCACCCTGTAGTTCGAACAGGCGGCCGCGCTGCCCCGACAGGCTGCCGCGTATCTTGCCCTTACCATCGACCAGCTCCGCATTGGCGGCCATGCGGCCCAGCAGCACGCCGCCCACGCGCAGCCCCCGCGCCTGCGCCGTGGCATTGACGGTCGTGCCCGACGGATCGAGCAGGATCGTCCCGTCCAGCGTACCGCGACGCACCTCTATGATGGTTGGCCCTTCGAAACTGGCGTCGTTGGCGGTGAGTTTCAGCTGCACCTGTTGATTGCCGTCGACAGGGCTGAAATTGATATAGCCGGTGACCGGCCCCATGACGCTCAACTGCCCGTCCAGACCGCCACCGATCGGACGGATGTCGCCACTGGCGGTCACACCCGACACCGCCAGATTGACCACCCGCACCACCGCCTGTCCGCCCGGCGGCAACAGGATGACGCCGCGCCCGGTAAATGCGCCCAGCGTCGATCCGCCATTGGCGGTGTAGCTGTAACCGGCGGCATTGGGGATCAGCTTCGCATGCACATCACGCAGGCCCAGCGCATCCATCGGTCGCGCCAGCGTCACATCCACGGTCGGCCGCTCTATCATCCCGTCCAGCGTCAGGACGACGGGACCGTAAACCTGATGCCGCCCCTGTCCTTCCAGATGCAGCGACTGATCGCGATGGCGGATACCATGGGCGTTGAGCGTCAGCAGCGGCGATTGCAGCTGCATGTTGGTCAGCGCGAACTGGCCGTCCTTCAACAATTCCAGCCCGCTGCGCAGCGTCGGCAATCCACCGCCCAGATTGCGCAGAAATTCATTGTCCAGCCGTCGCACCCGCGCCAGCGCATTGCCTTTCAGGCCAAAGCTGCCATCGCCGCGCGGAGCGGCATTCAGTTTCGACGTCAGATCGACGACACCGAACCCACGGATGAAAAGGCCCACGATCTGGCCATCCAGCGCCGCGTCGTAACGGCCGCTGGCCAGGTCCGCCTTCACCAGCAGCTTGCCGCGCAACTTGTCGGATCGCAGCTGCATCGGGTTGCTGGCGATTTTCTGTCCATCGATCTGCAACACGCCATCCAGCTGGAAATTGCGCACGATCCCGGCGGCCAGATCGCCCTGCCCGTCCAGACTGCGCGCGCGCAGCCGCACGGGCAACAGCGCCGGGCCGCGCTGGGCCCGGCGGCCCTTGCCTTCGGCGCGGACGTCGTTGATCACCGCCTTGTCGAACATCATCTGACGGGCCGTCAGCAGATATTCGTAACCAAGGGTCGCGAACGGCCCGTCCAGCCGCACCTTCGCCGCCACATCACGGCCGCGCATCGTCTTCACCAGCGCTTCGGGCCGGGCGAGCTTCACATCGACCCGCATATTGTCCAGCGCATTGTTGCGCAGGTCGATCGCCCCGTCGGCGGCAATGTCCAGCGCGGCGGACCGCAGCGATACCGTGCCGTCGATTACCCGGTCGACCATGCTGCCGTCGGCCGCGACCTCCAGCCGGGGCGCGGCGATCCGGCGCAGCAGGCCATTGCCCGCAATCGCATCCCCCTCCACCGATCCGCGCGCGGAATAGGCGCCGCTGCGCGCGGCCAGCATGAAATCGGCGACGGGCGCGGCGTCCAGCGTGGCGGACAGGCGGCCATCCCACCGGCTCCAGCTGCCCTTGCCCCCGATGCGCAGGTTCGCGTCCTGTTTCAGCCCTGCCATCGTCGCCAGCACGCCCGCCTTTGGCGCATTGACGGTCACGTCCAGAGCGAAACGATCATTATCCGGCCGACTGTCGAGAGCGATGGTCAGCGCGTCGCTGCCATCCAGAGTGCGGGCCGACAGGTCGATGATGGCCCGGCCGCCGCGAATGTCGGCATCCCCCAACATGGTCGCGCGCTGGGCACGGCCGGTGACGGCGGGCGCAATGTCCAGCTGACCCACGGAAAATTGCATCAGGCGAATGTCGAAACCGGGCAGGATCGGTCCGGTCCGCTGGGTCGGATTGAGCTTGGGCAGTTTGTGCAGGGTCGCGCGGGGGATGACCAGCCGATCGATGTCGAGCCGGTTGGACAGCCAGGCGAAGGGCCACCAGTCGAGTTCGACACGGGGCGCCTCCAGAAATTTGCCCTTCGGATCGGACAGGGTCAGGTTGCGCAACACCGCCTTGCGATAAATGCTGCCGTCGATGCCGCTGACATGGATGCGCAGGCCCGATGGCGATTTGATCGCCGCGATCCGGCTGGCGAGAAACCGATGTCCGCCGCTGGTGTCGAGCCAGGCGAGCGCGGCAGCCACGATCAGCAGGATCGTCGCCAGCAGCCCGGCGATCCAGCGCTGCCATCGTCCATCCCATGCACGGCGACGGGGCGCTGGTGCTGGGGGCACGGGAGGCGCTGCGTCCTGCGCCATCAGAATGCCTGACCCAGCGACACATATACCGCGATCTTGGGGTCGCCCGACTGCGGGTTGAGCGGCGTGCCGACATCGACGCGGATCGGCCCGAAATTGCTGTAATAGCGCACGCCCATGCCCGCACCGATGCGCAGATCGCGGAAACGCGGCAGAAAACTGGTGGAGATGTTGCCCGCGTCGACAAAGGGCACGACCCCGAAATTGCCGAAGCGGATGCGGCTTTCCAGCGAAAATTCGGCCAGGCTCTTCCCGCCGACCGGGTCATCATCCTCGCCATAGCGCGGACCGATCGCCTGATAGCCATAGCCGCGCACCGACGCGCCACCCCCGGCATAGAAGCGGCGGGATGGCGCGATCCGGTCCGTGGTCGATCCGAAGATGGTGCCGAACCGCGCGCGCGCCGCCACGACCACGCGGTCGCCCATCGGCTGATAGACGCTGCCGTCCACCTGCACCTTGGCATAGCCGAAGGTGCTGTTCTGGAACGACAGTTCAGGGCTGAACCGCCCGCCCAGCCGGAACCCCTTCGTCGGGTTCAACAGGTCGTCGCTGCCGTCATAGGTGAGGCTGAGCGGCACCGCCGCGATCAGGAAGGTGCGGCGTGCGCCTTCCGAAAAGGCGTCCGCTTCATCCGACGCCACCAGTTCCGCGCCGACGCGCCATACCCAGTTCTTCTGGAACAGGATGTTCGTCTGTCGTTCCAGCCCGCCCGCGACGGTGATGGTGCGCGCGTCATAGGCATCCCGGCGGATATTGCTGATCGACAGCAGGCCGGTCAGCACATTGTCGCGGCGATGGAAATTGTTGCGGCGATAGGTGGCCGACGCGGTCTGTTCCTGCGTACCGATCACCCCGCGCAGCGTCACCGCGCCTTCGGGCGGCAACAGGTTGCGATGTTGCCAGCTGACTTCGGCGCGATAGCCCTCGCCCGTGCCATAACCCAGTTCGCCCGCAATGGTACGCAGCGGCGCCGGGCGCATCACGACGTCCAGATCGACATGCTCCCCATCGCCCGTTTCGACCGGTTTCAGGCTGACGGAGGACACAAGGCCGGTGGCGACGATGGCGCGCCGCAGATCCTCGACATCGGACGCCATATAAGTGTCGCCGGGGTCGAAGCGCGCGATTTCCTGCACATGATGCGCGTCGAACAGGCGCGTATCGTCCATGCGGATAGACCCGAATCGCCGAAAACCGCCGGGCGTCACGATGATGTCCAGATCGCCCTTGCGTTCTTCATGGTCGATCCGCACTTCGGGTTCGTCCACGCGGGCAAAGGGAAAACCGCTTTCGGCAAGCTTCGTCGTCAGCGCGTCGCGTCCGGCCAGTATCGCGTCCGCATCGACCGGGTCGCCGGCCTTGGGCGGGAATGCGGCGCGCAGTTGCGCTTCCTGCCCGGCCGTTTCGACCAGCCCCGTCACGTCGACCGATTCCAGCAGATATTGCGTGCCGGGAACGATGGTGAAATTGACGGACAGCCGATCGCTGCCGGGCGGTGGCGGGGCAACTGCGCTGCGGATACGCGCGGCATAATAGCCCTTCGCCCGCAGCAGTCGATCGAGCAGTTCGCCATCTTCCTTCATGCGGCGATTGATCTGGGCAAGGTTGGCGGGCTTGCCCTGCCCCTGCCGCAGCACCGACAATTCATCGAAGCGAAGCGTGAACTGCGCGTCGGCTATCGCGTCGATGCCGTTCAACTGCACGGTATAGCGGCGTTCCTCGCTCGCGTCGGAGAAGCTGGTGGGTGCGTCGATCGGATCGGCCTCGTCGGCCGACTGCGCGGTCGCTGCCGCGTCGGCATCCTGATCGGCGGATGGCGTCGCGTCTGCCGGTGCAGCTGTCCGGGCCTGATCTTCTGCAGGCACATCCCCCGCCGGACTTTCGGGCAAAGGCGCAATGCTGTCTGGCTGGCCCATGTCCGGCCAGTCGACGCCGATGTCGGGCATGGCGTCCAGCGTCGCGGTGGGTGCCTGTCCTGCCTCTTCGATGGCAGGCGGCGGCGCATCCTGAGCCCGCGCCGCGCAGGGCACGGCCAGCAGCAACGGCGCAACGAAGAGCCGGGCGGCATGCGGGCAGCCTGAAGAGCGGCGTGGGGTCCGCAAACCATCGGTCATAGAGGCCGGTCTAGAGCATTTCGACGTCATCTGGAACAGATGACGGCTCTCAAAATGCGATAAACAGAAGACACTTAGAGCATGATCCGATCGAAGCTGACAGGATCATGCTTTAAACCAGATAGGGGCGGACATGCCAGCCCCGGAAACGGTCGTTCGCCGCCAAAACCACCCCAACATCAAAATGCGGTGTTCAGCCGGTCCAGCAACGCCCGTGCTGGGCTGGCAACGGCGGCGGCCGTGGCGCTGCCCATCGCGTCCAACCGGTCCTGCAACCGGGCCACCCGGCCATATAATTCCTGGCTGGCGTCGATCAGGGCGCGGGCGGCGAAGGGGAAGCTTGCCGACAGGTCCGCATCCGTTTCCGACGCGCGGCCCAGCCGATATTTGTCGTCAGCCATGTCGATCCGGTCGATTTCACCGCGCTGCCACGCCCGCTGGCTCAATAGCCAGGCGATAATATGCATCAGCCGCGTCGTAACCTTCAGCGATTCGCAGGCAAAGGCCACGCGGCGCAGCGGATCGTCGATCCCGTCGTCCAGCGACGCGCTGCCATCGAAATAGGTGCGCGCTTCATCCGCCATGACCATGGCTTCCAGATAAAGACCATCCACCAGCCGACGATGGAGGCCCGGATCAAGAAACGCGGGATTTTGCATCCGTCATTGCTGCCATATTTTCGCGCGCCTGTCAGGCCCGTTGCCCATGTCCTGCCGCCTTTTGTCCCATTTGGGATCGGTTATCGCGGCGTTAACCGAAAAATATATTCAGGCGATGATGTCGGGGACCAGCGCGTCTTCCAGCATCGACATTTCGTCGCGCAGGCGCAGCTTGCGCTTCTTTAACCGCGCGATCTGCATCTGGTCGCCGCCGCCGCTGTCCACCAGCGCGGCGATCGCGCTGTCCAGATCGCGATGCTCCACCCGCAGCAACTCCAGTCGACGCATCATGTCTTCCCGGCTCACCGCGCCCCTTCCCTTCGCCTCATCAACCAAGCGGTCCTTCTGATAGCGCGCCGCAGCGATACGGACCATCGCAATTTTTCACGCAGCCCGCCGCAAAGCGCGAATCCCCGCGCGACAAGGCATGCGAATCATGATCTACTTGTTTGTCCATCACCCTCGTAAGGAGAATGTCATGGAAAATAGCCACATTTCAGCTCTTTCAGCCAAGCATGCCGGTCTTGATGCGCGAATCAAGGCCGAATCGAGTCGGCCCATGCCCGACGCCATTCTGGTGGCATCGCTCAAGAAGCAGAAATTGCGGTTGAAGGAAGAGATGGCGGCTCAGCACTGACAGCTGTCGCAGCTTCCGGGAGGAGGTCGGAACATGGCGGCGAAGACCGCCTGTCCGGCCCTTCCCGACTACCGCCAAACCCATCGACATCTCTTCGGCCGTCGCCCTGATTACGGGACAGGATCGCAGCTCACGCCACAGGCACCGCCCCATGAAGGCGTGCCATTCCAACGGCCGACAATCTGAACTATGGCGCCCGCCACTATGCTGACGATAGCCATTAGGATATGCAGGTCAGCATCGGCAGGCAAATACAGCCTGCACCTGGCGTAAGTTCATGTGTATCATTTGCCTTCGCAGTCGGCTGACGCAGCTATAGTAGAACGCTATCAGCGCCGCCGCTTTGCGCCCAGCGAGGGACTACGCAGATAATCGGGCACGCCGCCCTGCAACGGACCATTGCCACTGACGGGTTTGCGCGCCAGCTGGGGGTCGATCGCCTCATCAAAGGCAAGGCCGATCTTGTCGTCGCGCGACCAAGCAATCGTGCCGCTCACCTGGCCGACGCCGCGCAGATCGCAGATCACCTGAATGCCCGAAGGCACGGCGCGTTCGCAATCGGCCATCAGGCCGGTCGCGGACAAATTACGGATGCGGGCCTTGCCCAGTTGCGCGCCATCGGGGGTGCTGAGCGTCGTCAACAGGAACAGGCTGTCGCGCGGCGCGGTCCGCGCCGGACCACGGCCGGAAATATCCTGTTCGTCATTCATGCAACGGACCCATGATTACAATGAAGGCAATGCCGATATTCTAACCATGGGTGATGGAAAAACCGTTAATCGTCGCGCGAAATCTTTTCCTGACGCTCATGCCGTTCCTGCGCTTCGACCGTCATGGTGGCGATCGGGCGAGCTTCCAGGCGGCCCAGCGAAATCGGTTCGCCGGTCACTTCACAATAGCCATATTCGCCGTCGTCGATGCGACGCAGCGCAGCGTCGATCTTCGAAATCAGCTTGCGCTGACGGTCGCGGGTGCGCAGTTCGATCGACCAGTCTGTTTCGCTGGACGCCCGATCGTTCAGATCGGGTTCGCGCAGCGGTTCATTCTGCAGCACGGCCAGCGTGCCTTCCGCTTCTGCCAGTATCTGTTTCTTCCAGTCCCACAGGCGCTGGCGGAAATATTCCTGCTGGAACGGGTTCATGAACTCTTCGTCCGAAGACGGCCGGTAATCGGCAGGAAGCGTTACAGTCGATTTGGGCGGCTTAACGCCGTCTTTATCGGAATTCAGCACCGATGCCATCTGGCTCTCCGACTCGTATAGGGTCCGGCGTTTGAACGATCCGGGCGCCCAAATATTGATTGTGCCCGCCTCATAGACACCGGCGCAGGACGATACAAGCGGGCAATCCACGCTTTGGGACGCTCCATCCCTCATTTTTTCCTGAGTCTGACAGCACTTGTCATCGTTGCCCATGAATCGACGCCGGCCGCCCGCCGGGCGACGGCATAATTCAGACCTGCCTCATCGGCCGTTTCATAGTGGGACGTTAACCATTATCTTTCAGCAAACAGTAGCTTTTCCTGCTTCCGCAAGCAGATATTAAGGGTTAACGGGATTGCAGTTAACCCTTTCTTTTGCGTTCATGCGCATAGGAAGTTCCCGTCAGTCCGCCTCAGGAGAGTACCGCAGCGGACGGGGGTAACGAAAGAAGAGTAGATCCTATGTCGGTTCGGATGGCTTTGGCGAAATTGTGCGCCTGCACGTGCGGCGGCGCGATCATTGGCGGTGGTGCCGTCCATGTCGCGGAAAATGCGCGCCCTGCGGTGGTCCACAGCTATAAGAGCACCAAGGCCGCGCCCAAGAAGCGCCTGGCCGTTCGCACCGTTAAGCGCAAGGTGGTCAAGACCGTGAAGACGGTCAGCGCGCCCCAGGTCGTGACCGTCACGACGCAGGCCGCGCCCATCCCCCTGCCCGCCCCCATGCCACGGGCTGAAATGCCGATGATGTCGGGCGGCGGCGGTGCCGTGCCGGTCGTGATGGGCGGCGGTGGCTTTGGCGGCTTTGGCGGCGGCTTCATGGGGGGTTTCTTCGGCGGCGGTGGCGGTGGCGGCGGTTCCGTCGTGATTTCTTCCACCAGCAGTTCGACCGGCGGCATCAGCAGCTCGACCAGCTCGACCACGGGCGGCGTGTCGACCTCGACCGGCGGCGTTTCGACATCGACGGGTGGCGTGTCGACATCTTCGGGCAACGTTTCCACCTCGTCCGGCAACGTTTCCACATCGTCGGGCAATGTGTCGACCTCTTCGGGCGTCAGCTCCAGCTCATCTTCCTCGTCCAGCTCCAGCTCCTCGTCGTCCAGCTCC
>NZ_JBMDWL010000044.1:0-16203 GCF_048594625.1 Sphingobium sp. | reverse complement strand
TAGGCTGTGGTGACGATTTAATCATTTGAGCCATAGCATGATGCTGGCGAGTTTGATGAAGCCGAAGAAGTTGGCAGCGATTTTGTCGTAGCGGGTGGCGATGCGCCGCCATTGCTTGAGTTTGGCGAAGAAGCCCTCGACACCCCAGCGCTGTTTGTAGGCGATGCGGTCATATCTGTGCTGATATTTACGATGGCGGCGAGGCGGGATGACTGGTTCGCCGCCTTGCTCGTAGATAAGGTCGTGCAAGCTGTCGGCGTCATAGGCGCGATCTGCCAGCACCTTGTCGGCCAAGATGCCCTGGATCAGGTCACAGGCCGGATCCATGTCATTTTGCTGGCCGGGGCCGAGGATGAAGCGGATCGGCAGGCCAAGGGCATCGACTACGGCGTGGATTTTAGTTCCGAACCCACCTCTGGACCGGCCGAGAGCCTGAGCTTGAACGCCCACCTTTTTACCCGTGCTCCTGCGGCTTGGGCCTGAGCGCGAATGACGGTGGCATCGATCGCCAGCCATTCGATGTCGGGATCGTCGACACCGCCTCGAATATCCGATCGATCACGCCCTGTTCGATCTAGCGGTAATAGCGTCGCTTGGCGGTTTGATAGGGACCAAAGCGTTCGGGAAGATCACGCCATCGACCGCCCGAGCGAGCCAGCCACAGCAAGGCATCCAGAAACCGCCTCCCATCGCTGCGAGGGCCACGCTTGCCCTTGCGGCCGCCGGGCACGAACTCTCCAAGTCGCTCCCACTGATCGTCCCTGAGAACCTCGCCTTCCATACTAGCCTCCAAAAGCCAGTGTCGAATCAGAAATCGGCCGCTCCGTGTATCCCTAAAATGTCACTACGCCCTACAGCCGATGGCGGCTGACGTGCGAAGTCACTATCATGCTCGGAGACGGGTTCGCTCAGGACTGCGTCCTCAGCCAAATATTATATTCTCACCAAATTACGGCAGCTCAGCTTGCGCCGCCGATCGCTGCCGGCGTCAGGACGAGGGTGAGGATGATGAGCGCAAGCCCGATATAGGCCCACGTCCCCATGCCTTGCCAGGCGAGGTTCAGGCCTGTGCCTTGGGATCGGGACGAACGCGCCAGCCGCATGGCATAGATCATGGTGCCGGTGACGGACATCGCGGTCAGTGCAGCGCCGAACAGAAACCAGATGATTTTGGTCCAGAGGCCGCAGAACGTACCGAAATGCAATGGATCGGCCATTTCCGAAATGCGCTGATGCACGGTAAGATCGCGGCCGTCCAACCCGGTGACGACTGTCGATGTCATGGGATCGACAGCAACGGCGTTGGCACGATCGCGCACCAGCCATGCGGAAGATTGCCCCAGGAAAATGACACCATTTTCCGGTGTGAACCGTATTTCGCGAATGTCGAGTTTCGGATCGGCCCGCCTTGCCACCGCGACCAGCCGATCGAGTCGGTCGCCGATGGGCTGTGGAGCGGTCGCGACCTTCGTCAGCTTGGGAACATCGGCCTGTCCTCCGAGAGTTTCCACAAGATACCATGTTTCCGTGAGCGCGATCAGCGCGACGAACCACAAGCTCCATAAACCCATCAGGCGATGCAGATCGCCGGTCAGCCTCCGCCTGCCTCCGCTGCGTGGCGCCCGGAAAAAGCCGCGCCACCATTTCTTGTACGTCACGACGCCGGACACCAGCGACGCAGCCAGCAGCAACGCCAGAGAGCAGACGATGGGTATGCCGATTTTCGTCGGCAGCATCAGGTGCCGATGGGCCTGTCGCAGGAAACGATGGACATTCGCCCAGCCATGCCTGCCGGTAACCCTTGCCGTCCATGGGTCGATATAGACACGTTCAGGTGCCCCCTTGCCGCGATTGACCCACGCTTCGACCGTGAACCATGGATCGATCGGTGCATAAAGGGTCTGAAGCCGCGCATCAGGGGCGGCTCTGGTCGCCGCTTCTGCCCATGCGCCCCATGATGCGACCGGCTCCGACCGTGGCGATACCCGCATGGCGGGCGTCACCAGCCAGTCGATCTCATGCGCGAAAACCGCAAGGGTGCCGGTCGCCAGAATGAACGTCAGAAAGATCGACAGTTTCAGGCCGATCCAGCTATGTACCACCCACCAGAGCGAACGGCCTTTTTTCGCGCCAGCCTTGCCCATGATCAGAATTTGAAGCGGAGTTCGGCCAGGAAAGTGCGAGGCTCGCCGGGGAAATGCCCGCTTTGCGCCGAAAAGCCGGATGCGGCATAGACCTTGTCGAAAATATTATCGACGCGCAGCATCAGTTCCGCAAAGCCAAGCCCCTTGGTGACCGACGCATCGAAGATCGTATAGGGTTTTACGTCCTGTCCCGACAGGCTGATGCGTTTCGACACATATTCACCGCCTACTGCAAAGGCTGCGTCGATGGCCGACACCTGGTATCTCGTCCAGAAACCGAGCTTATGCTTGGGCGCGTTGGCGAAGCGATTGCCTACGGCGTTGGTAATGGCCTGTCCGGCAATCGTGCCGGTGATTTTCGTGTCATTATAGCCATAGTTGACCAACGCGACCCAGTTGGGCGTGATGTCGGTCGACAGGTCGATCTCAAACCCTTTGCTGGTCACTTCTCCGATCGGGCGCAACTGATCCTGCCCATTGACGGGAGGCAGGCTGGCATCGATCTGAAGAATATTTTTCCGAACGATGCGATAGGCGGCCAGATTGGTCTGCAACCGGCCGTCGAACAGGTCGGTTTTGACGCCGCCTTCAAACTGATCGCCGGTCACCGGGGCGAAGGGGCCGCCGACATCGACGGTCTGGCTGGCCGCTGTCTGAGGTTCGAAACTCTGCGACCAGCTGAGATAGACGGATATATCCTTGCGCGGTTTGAAGATCGCACCGGTGCGCAATGTGATGTCGTCATCCTGATAGGATGCGGCGTTCACCACCCGGTCCTCGAACTTGTCGTAACGCACGCCGCCGACCAGCATGAAGGCGTCGCTCAGGCTGATCTGGTCCTGAAGATAGGCGCCCTTGCGCTTCGTGCGCGTGTCCGTAACGGTGAAGGGCAACAGCGCTGCCCGCGCCACATCGCGCGCGCTGTTGGTATAGACCGGGTTGCTGAGGCTGAGCGGCGTCACACCTGCGCGCAGAATGCGGGAGTGCAACACGCTGGTTTCGTCATACCAGTCCGCGCCGGCCTGAAACGTGTGCTCCATGCTTAATATGTCGACCCGTGCCGTCAGGTTCGCGGAGAAGGAAAGGCCATCGACATCGCGGATCTGGTCGCGAAATTCGCGCGCGACCAGATCGCTGTTGCCCGCAACCATTCCGCGCGGCTCATGATATTGCTGCGTTTCGGTCGCCTTGAAGTAGCGGACGCCCGCATCGAATGTGATCCGATCCCCGATCGTAGTTACATAGCGGGCCTGATAGGCCTGCGACTTTAGGTGCAGGAAGTCGGTCGGTTCATTCGCGTTCCAGCGGATGTCGCTCAGGAAATTGCCGTCATTGTCTGTCAGGATGCCGCGCAGCCGGTTGCCCTGCAGGCCATTGTCATAAACGGTTGCCTGCAACGTCAGCTTGCCGCCTTCGTCGGTCTTTATGGAAAGTCCGCCGTCACCGATCAGCGAGACATTCTTCGTATTGCGCCGATAGGGGTTCATTGCTTCGTAAAAGCCGCCCAGCCGGTATGTGACGATGCCGTCCTTGTCCACCGGACCGGTGGCTTCGGCCGAAATGCCGCGCCGGTCATAATTGCCGGCGGTTGCGACCATCCGCATGCCGGTGGTGTCGCTCGGAACCTTCGAAACATAATTGATGATGCCGCCTGGCGAACCCGGCCCGAAGAACAGGCCAGCCGGTCCCTTGAGCACTTCCACCCGGTCGATATTGAACAGCTGGGGCACGGAAAAGCCGATGAAGGGATTGCCGCGCATCCCGTCATAGAAAGACTGATCCTGCCGGAAGCCGCGGAAGGTAACCCCGGCATAGCTGAAAAAGCTGACGCCGGAGATATTGCGATAGATGTCGGTCGCATCACGCGCGCCCTGATCGGCGAACAGGTCGCTGTTGATGACCTGTACGGCCTGAGGAATGTTGAGCGGGTCTTCTGCCGTTTTGCCGACGGTCGTGGTTTCGGTGCGATACAGCCGCTGTGCGCGGCCAGTGACGATGATCTGGTCGCCATCCGTCATGCTGTTTTCAGGCGCCGTAACGGGCGCTTCCTGGGCGAAGGCGATGGATGGAATTATGGTAGCAGACGCCAGAAGCATCGCGCGAAAAATGGACAAATCGAACCCCTCATTCGAATCGCTAATGATAGTTATTCGCGCTAAGCATTTTGATGCGACATGGCAAGTCGAGTATTTCTGGGTCAGGACCAATGGTTTGGAGGGGCGTCGGTCGCGCCCCGAGGCTATGCCATGAAAACCGAGAAAGGATTTGGGGGCAGAACATCTCTTTGCACCTCTCTGCCAGGGACGGTTGGGCCAGAGCGTCGAATTTTCAATTCGATCCGCAATTGCCCTGCGATCAGATGTTGATCCGATTTTCCTTCAAATAGCGAAGAAATGCCTGAAACGCAGCGGAATGATGGCGCTGTCGCGGATAATAGAGTCGTAATCCTGGGAAAGGTGGTGTCCATTCGGACAGTATCTGGACCAGATTTCCCGATGCCAGGCTCCGTTCCGCGTCTGGCAGCCCGACATGGGCTAGACCAAGTCCCAATTCCGCGGCGCGCGTGGCGATGGCCGCCGATCCTACCTGAAGTCGCCCCTTGACCTTCACGTAAAATGTCCGGCCTTCATCTTCAAATTCCCACGGCATAGGCCGCCCGCTGGGAAGCCGCACGATGATGCAATCATGGTGGATGAGGTCTTCGGGCTTTGTCGGTGTAGAATGGACTGCAAGGTAGGATGGCGCAGCAACCACGATGATCTGCTCCTTTGCGCTGAGCGGCAGGGCGATCATGTCCTGAGGTACGACCTCTTCAAGCCGGATACCTGCGTCGAACCCGTCCGCGACGATGTCGCTCAACAAGCCGTCGCTGACAAGTTCGACATCGATATGCGGAAAGATGTTCATGAACCCGGCGACGGCGGGAATGAAACGTGCTGCCGCGACTTCCGACGCGTTCAACCTGATCCGGCCTGAAGGCGCGCTGCGGAAACCATCTATGATGTCGAATGCATCGGAAATGGTGGAAAGGGCCGGTCCCATATGGTCGATCAGCGCTTCTCCTGCCTCGGTCGGCGCTACGCTGCGGGTGGTGCGATTGAACAGGCGGATGCCGACGCGCTTTTCCACCGAAGCAATCATGTGGCTGAGCGTGGGAGGCGATACGCCCAGTTCCGCCGCTGCTGCGCGGAAATTTCGTCGCATGCCCAGCAACCGGATTGCTTCCAGATCGCGCAGGGTCAGCATGTTCATTATTTAGACTTTCGCAATGGATCGTGAAACATCATGTCGGTTATCAACATCAATATGCGCGTCCATATCGCAACGCGGAAGGAGAAATTTCGATATGGCAAAGGTGCTCGTTACCGGAGGAACCGGCTTCGTCGGTGGTCACATCATCCTGCAACTGATCGATGCAGGTCATGAGGTGCGTACAACCATACGCAACCTGTCACGCGCGGCGGAAGTGAGCGGCGTTGTCGCGACACATGGCAGAAATACCGGAGCGCTGGAGGTGGTTCAGGCCGATCTGCTTGCCGATCACGTCTGGAACGATGCATGCAAGGGCGTGGAGTATGTGTTGCATGTCGCGTCGCCTTTCCCGGCAGAGGAGCCGGATGATCCACAGGAACTGATCGTCCCTGCGCGGGAAGGTGCGCTGCGGGTTCTGCGCGCCGCGCGCAATGCCAGTGTGAAGCGCGTCGTGATGACATCGTCCTTTGCGGCCGTGGGCTATGGCATTCCCGCGCGCGAAGAAGCGTTTGATGAAAAGGACTGGACCGATCCCGATCATCCGTCGGTTCAGGCCTATATGCAGTCGAAAACCCATGCGGAAAAAGCCGCCTGGGATTTTATCGAGCGGGAAGGGCAGGGGCTGGAGCTTTCCGTTATCAATCCGACAGGTATTTTCGGGCCGGTACTGGGGGCCGATTATTCGACCTCCATAGGATTGATACAGGCCCTTTTGCAGGGCGCGCTTCCAGCTGTGCCACGCATTGCCTTTGGGGTGGTTGATGTGCGGGATGTCGCCGATTTACATCTGCGTGCAATGACTACGGCCGCAGCAAATGGCGAACGCTTCATTGCGGTGTCAGGAAAGGCGCTGTGGTTGAAAGATGTCGCGGCAATCCTGCGTGCAAATTTGGGAGAGCGGGCGGCGCTCGTACCGACCGCAGAAATGCCCGATAGCGAAGTGATCCAAATGGCCAAAATCGCGCCAGCCATGGCGGCCATGGTCCCTCAGCTAGGCATCATTCGTGAAACGACATCGCGAAAGGCCCAGAGCCTGCTTGGCTGGCAGCCCCGATCGGTGGAGGATGCCATCATTGCCAGTGCAGAATCTCTGTTGAACTTGGCGAGTTAGCGGAATGACGTCTCAATCGGTGTCATCATCCCGCTATTTATAGCGATATGCACTGTGCCGCAGCGGGTCGGGTTGCCCCCAGCCGGCTGCCTCACATGTCGAAAGACAGGAGCGCGTCAGAACGAACGAGTGCGCGCAGTTTCAATCCTGACGATGCAGCGCGGTCGATGGCAAGGCCCGTTGGAGCCGAAATGGTCGCCAGCATGGGGCATCCGGCGATCACCGCTTTTTCGACCAGTTCGTATGAACATCGTGAAGATATGAGCGCAAATCCGCCATCCCATTTCATGCTGGATCGCAGCATGCTCCCGATCAGCTTATCGAAGGCATTGTGGCGGCCAATATCTTCGCGGATGATGCGGATATGACCGCTTGTGGTGCATGCGGCTGCGGCATGCATGGCGCCGGTCTGCCGGTTCATGCTCTGACGCTGGTCCAGTTCGGACAAGGCCCGAAAACATGCCGCGTATTCGGCGAGCGGGGCATTGGTGACGGGGGGCAAAGGACGCAGCGCCTGTTCCAGACTTTCAATCCCGCACAGCCCGCAGGATGAATCCGTTGTGCGGTGGCGTATCCGATCAAGGATGCGGTCGGCCACGGCCATGTCCAGCGATACGCGAACGATGAAGCCATTTGACGTTTGGTGGACGTCCACGCCATCGATCTGATCCGCCCGGTCGATAATCCGTTCGGACAGGGTAAAGCCATAGGCGAGATCGATGAGGTCCGACGGCGTCGCCATGAGCACCGCATAGCCGATCCCCTGATATTCCAGTGCGACCGGGACTTCCTCAGCAATGACGCGATGGATCGCCGTCATTGCCCCATCGGCAGCGACGCGCGTCAGGGCAAAGCTGCGCTGTGGCGTGATCGATGACGGAGGATCATCCAGCGCCATTACGCCGCCTTTTGGATCATGACGGGGATGGACTTATAGGATGGTGTTCCGCTGGCGCTGTCATGATCGTCGAGCGGGACCAGGCAATTGGCTTCGGGATAATAGGCCGCCACCGATCCGCGCGCGATGGTGTGGGCAACGGCGGTCTGCCCCTTCAGTATGCGCTCGCCAGCGATGACGTCGATCAGATCCCCATGTTTGATGCCGAGCACCGCCAGATCGTCGCCGTTCAGAAATACCACGTCACGGCGACCGCTAATGCCACGGTATCGATCGTTAAGGCCATAGATGGTGGTGTTATACTGATCATGGCTGCGGATCGTGGTCAGGATATACGGATGTCCGTTGCGCTCCACATCAAGTGGCAGATCGGCGACCAGAAAATGGGCCAGATTGTCGGGCGTGTCCCATTCCCGCTGCGAAGCGCCGACGCGCAACCGGAAACCGCCCTTTATTCGCACCCGTTCGTTGAAATCGTAGAAATCCGGGAAAACCTCCTCGATCTTTTCGCGGATACGGTCGTAATCTTCGATCAGATTGTCCCATGCAACCGCGGTTTGCGGCAACGCAGCCTTGGCGATCCCGGCAATGATCGCGGGTTCAGACAGAAGCATGTCGGACACGGGTTTCAACATGCCGCGCGAAGCATGAACCATCGACATGGAATCTTCGACCGTGATAGCCTGAAGACCGCTGGCCTGAACGTCGATTTCCGTCCGGCCCAGACAGGGAAAGATCAGGCTCTGCTTCGCGGTCAGCAGGCATGTCCGGTTCAATTTGGTTACGATCTGAACGTTAAGGTCCAGCTTGCGGAAAGCGGCGAAGGTGGCTTGCGGGTCGCTGATCGCGACCGCCAGATTGCCGCCAAGTCCGATGAAGGCTTTTGCGCTGCCGTCGCGCATCGCCGCGATTGCTTCAACCGCATTATGGCCATGCGCGCGCGGGCTGGTGATACCGAAGGCCTTGTCCAGCCGGGCGAGGAAAACCTCATGCGGGGTTTCCGTGATGCCGACCGTTCTGTCGCCCTGCACGTTGGAATGGCCGCGAATGGGGGCGATCCCCGCTCCTTCCCGTCCGAAATTGCCGCGAAGGAGCAGAAGATTGGCGATCTGCTGGACGGTTTCGGTGCCATGGCGATGCTGGGTGATGCCCATGCCATAGCATATGATGACCCGGGGGGAGGACCAGTAGACACGGGCGATGCTTTGGATGGCATCGCGTGTCAGTCCGCTCACCCGGCAAATGACACCCCAGTCCGCGCTCTCGATGTCGGCGCGCAATGCATCGATGCCGGTGGTATGGATGCGGATGAACTCGCGGTCGAGCAAACCCTCGCCCCCGGCAGTCAGGTCGTCGGCATCTGCTTCCAGCAACGCCTTGATGATGCCTTTCAGCAGAGCAAGGTCGCCGCCGACCTTGACCAGATGATAGGCGGAAGAGATCGGCGTCGCGCTGAACGTGGCCATTTCGACAGGCGCCTGAGGATCCTGAAACCGTTCCAGCCCCCGTTCGCGCATCGGGTTGATCGCGATGATCGGCTTGCCCCGTCTGGCGACCTCGCGCAGCGTTCCCAGCATGCGGGGATGATTGGTGCCCGGATTATGGCCGAAGCTGAAGACTGCGTCGGTATGTTCGAAATCCTCCAGCGTGACCGTGCCTTTGCCCACGCCGATCGATTTCGGCAGGCCGACGCTGGTTGCTTCATGGCACATGTTCGAACAGTCGGGAAAGTTGTTCGTGCCGAACTCGCGCGCCAGCAGCTGATAGAGAAAAGCCGCTTCATTCGATGCGCGCCCTGATGTGTAGAATTCGACCTGATTGGGATCGTCAATTTTGCGCAGAACAGCGCCGATATGCTCGAACGCTTCATCCCATTCGATCGGCACGAAATGATCACTGGCCTCGTCATAGCGCAGCGGGTGCGTCAGGCGTCCAGCCTCCTCCAGCGCATAATCGGACCAGGACCAGAGGTCCGATACGCTATGTTGCGCGAAGAAATCGGGATCGACGCGCTTCTGCGTCGCCTCCCATGTCACGGCCTTTGCGCCATTTTCGCAAAATTCGAAGGATGACGTATGTTTTGGGTCCGGCCATGCGCATCCGGGGCAGTCAAACCCCTTGGGCTGGTTCATGCTCATCAGGGCGCGGGTGTTGCTGCTGGCTCCCATTTCGTTGCGGACCGCTTTGGCGACAGCGCGCAAGGCGCCCCAGCCGCCAGCAGGGCCGGAATATGGCCTGATGCCATCTTCGCTCTTTTCGGTCATGATCGCTTATGCTCCCTCGATATGATCCGACAATTCCCGCGGGTCCGTTTATGTTCAATCATACGCAGGTCGTGCAAGGCTGTCCCGACAGAGAGCGCAAGATGAAGATAGATTACACCGAACATTCCCGGCCATCGCAGCGATGCACCATGTGAAGGGAAATGCCTATATCCGACGGGCAACGGCACCGGCGGCCCATCCCATGCCGACCGCCAGCGCGATGGCGACCAGCCCGTAGAGGAAGGACCATTGTTCCGCCGCGCGCGCCATGAACTGTTCGAAGCCGGACTTGCGAACGGTGATGTCGCGTACCGCGGCCGCAACGACGCGGCCATCCTGCACCAGAAATGTTTCGGCGGTATAATCGCCCACGATCACGCGCGCGGACAGGGGCAAACGGGCGCGATATAAAACGCCATCGGTGATTTCGACCGTTCCGGGCCGCTCGACGAACAGGCCCGATCGCGCGCGCAGGTCCACCAGACCTTCCTGAAAGCGGGACAGTTCGGCGCTGTCATTCAGCGAGGATGGCGAAAGTTGCAGCTTGTCAACGCCCAGTTCGTATATTGCCGCCGTTCGTTCATCGACGATGCTGTCGATCGGGCGGGACGATGCCATGGCGTAGAAACTGGGCGCTGAACGGAAGCGTACGGTGTCGGCATTGACCCAGATGCCCGCCACCTTCTGCTTTTCGCGGATGGTGATCGACTGTTCCGGTCCTTTGAGTACGACGACGATGTCCGCCGGTTTGTCGGGCCGTCTGCCATCGGGATAGACGATCGCCCCAAACAAAAGCAGGTCTGCGCCGGTGAAGCTATACTGGATTTCCACGTCGCGCTGGGACACATCGGGCACCAGTTGCGGCTGAGCGGCGGCGCCTAGCAACCAGGCTGCGGGCAGCAACATCAGTGGAGCGACACGACGCATCAGCCCAGCTCGATCGTGTAGATTTCGTCCGGCCGCCATCCCAGACCCAAAGCCATGCGCGCAGCGACCAGCAGAACGATCGCTGCCAGCAAGATGCGCAGATATTCGGGGCGGATCGTCATCGAAATGCGGGTGCCGACCTGCGCGCCAACGACGCTCCCGATCAGCAGCAACATGGCCAGCACCAGATCGACGGCCTTGGTCGTCATGGCATGCATCATGGTCGTCGCCATGGTGACGAACAATATCTGGAACAGCGATGTGCCCACCACCGACTGGGTCGCCATGCCCAGAAGATACAGCATGGCGGGCACCAGGATGAAGCCGCCGCCCACACCCAGCAGCATGGTGAGGATACCTGTCGCCATGCCGAGGAGCAATGGCGCAAGAGGCGAGATATACAGGCCGGAGCGGTAGAAACGCCACCGCATGGGCAGGGCCGCGACCAACGGGTGGTGGCGCCGTTTTCTGGCCTGCGGTCGCTTGCCGGTCTTGATGGCGATCAGCGCCTGTATGGATTCCTTTGCCATCAGTCCGCCGATGCCCCCCAGCATCAGGACATAGAGGATGCCGATGACCGTATCGATCTGCCCCAGATATTGCAGCAGGCGGAAGATGAATACGCCCATCCCCGCGCCGATCACTCCGCCTGCGATCAGGACGCCGCCCATGCGGAAATCTACCGTGCCGCGCGACATATGGGTGAAAACGCCTGATACGCTGGCACCGGTGACCTGCGATGCGGCGGATGCCGCTGCGACGGTTGGCGGAATGCCATAGAATATCAGCAGCGGTGTCGTCAGAAACCCGCCGCCCACGCCGAACATGCCGGAAAGCAGCCCTACGATACCGCCCAGGCCGATAATGACCAGCGCGTTCACCGACAGATTGGCTATGGGCAGGTAAAGATCCATGCCGGTCCGGGGTAACGTCATCCGTGCCGGATATAAAGCCGCGATGGCGCCTGCGGATCAAAAATCCGCCGCCAGTGTGATGGCAAGGCCCGATCCGGGGCGCGCATTGCCCGCTATGCGTTCACGCCATTCGATGGAAAGCCTGGCCCCGCCCTGTGGCAGGGGCAGCCGGACCTGAATTTCGGGGCCGATGTCCATTCGACTGGCGCCGGGCTGGGCGCCGCCCGAAATGGCTGCGCCGATACGAACCCTTTCGGATGGCAGCTGTTTCGACAGCGAAAATTTACCGTCGATGAAAGCATCCTTGCGTTTGAATCCGACAATGCCGGTTTGGGCATAGCCCTCCGCATCGATGGACTGTGCGATCGGCGTCGGGCCAAAGCCGCCCACCGCCATCACCGCATTGGCGTTACGAGCCGCCGGATCGAGTGCGATGCGGCGTTCGATCGCAATATTGACCGGTATCGCACGGGACGGCTGGATGGACAGGCCAACCGCGGATTCCGGTGCGGAAGGGCGTGAAACTGCGCTTGTTATACGGCCATAGACTGCCGTCCTGACTTTGGCACCGGGCATAAGGTCGTAATCGACGCGCAGTCCGGCCTGCGATCCGCCGAGCCTGCCGCCCGGTATCGCATCGGCTTGTGTCGCACCGTCCTGACGCCATAATAGCCAGGCGCCTGCGCGCCATCGATCTCTTGATACCTGCTTCGTCGTCACAGGGGGCGGGCTGGCTGGAGCCACGCTAAAGCCACTCATATAATCTGGATTGCTGGCATAAGGTCGATTGGCGAAGGCGACCGAGACGTTGATGAAGTCCATCAGATCCAACGCCGTATCGGTGTTGGGCAACGGTCGGATAACCATCCTGGTCGCTTGAGCTTGCCGGCTATAAAATGGGGCGGGCGTCGATCCGATCCGTAAAGATATGTGGTTTTTCCGTGATATGCTGAGCGGCGTTGCAAAGGGGTGGACGTCCTTGACAGCGACGCGGGAGGCCGCTGCTACGGCCGTCAGGTTGATGGCTTTTTCTGCATGCGAAGCATAGGCTTGCGGTTGCGGTGGCAGGTCGGATGCCGTGCCGGGGCTGAACAGGCGCACCATCACCCAGCCCACCATCAGAATGGCGAAAAAGCGAATGGGGCGTCCGTTCGCGCCCCGCGTCATGGATCGGTCTTCAGGTCAGGGAAATAATGCTGGGTCTTGTCCCATTGCAGCGGTCTGCCGAACAAGGATCTGACGTAAAGGGTCACCGCCCGTCGTGCCGCCAATATCGCGATATAATTGGCGATGACGGTGCGAGGAATGGCCATCATGCCATGGCGCCAGCCATAGGCATGCCCGACGAACAGGGCGCGCATGCCGGTCCGCCACAACAACAGGCACAGGTTGACCCATAACAGCGTTTGGATGAGTGGCGGCAATGGCGGCGGCGACAGAGGGAAAAGTAGGCCGACGATCGCCGTCATCGCCCACAGGATCAGGGACAGGTAGGCGGCGAGAAGCACCAGTGCCGCCATCGTCGCGCGCCGGTCGCGGATGCGCATCCACCATTCCGCCGGGCCGCCATGCCAGCCAAGCCGATCCCATCCGGCTAACGAAATGCCCACCATCCAGCGCGCTTTCTGCTTGACCGCCGCATCGATGCTGTGCGGGAAATATTCATGGGTTGCGATCAGCGCGCCATGGCTATCACGCATCCGCACGAAAACGCCGCGCCCGCCGAGGTTGGCGATGCGCAGGCCGGCTTCATAATCTTCCGTCAGCGAAGACGGGTCGAACGGTCCGCCATGAACGGGATCGTAAAGCCGTCCGATCATCGACCGTTCGAAAGCGCAGGCGACACCAGCCGAAGGGATGGATGCGCCCAGAGCTTCCCGGACAGTCAGGGCTTTGCCATGGTTCTCTGCGAACTCATCTCCGTAATGATTGGAAATGGCGCGGGCCAGCCAGTCGCCACGTCCGGGCAGGGGCAGGACGGGCAGCTGCACTAGCGCAAAGCGATCGATCATGAAATCATACAGGCGGATTTCGTCGGCATGAACGACATCCTCCGCATCATGCAGCACCACCGCCTTGAAAGGGTGTCCGGTCCGTTCCTCCATATCGACCATGACCCGCCACAGGATGTTGAGGCAGTCGGCCTTGGTCGTGGGGCCGGGGCGGGGGTTGATCCCCACGATGATGCGCGGTTCACCCGCTGCAATGGATGCCACAATGTCGATCGTATCGGGATCGTTGGGATAGACGCCGACGAAAATCCGATAATCATCGTCAGGCCAGCGCGCCAGTGCATGGCGCAACATGGGGCCGATGACATCGGCTTCGCGCCATGCGGGGATGAAGACCGCAATGCAGCCCGAATGGGCGGAGCGTGGCAGCGTGGCGCCGGTCATGCGCGAGTGATGTGCATAGACCGCAAAGTTGCGCCAGCAACGCCGGACCATGAAAAGCAGGTCGACGGTCAGGTCGTCCAGCCCGCCAAGCGCCAGCCCGACGACGGAAAACAGCAGGACTTCATGGTGCAGCGCGAACAGGCCCGCCGCCAGCATATCTCCCAAAGATTTACCCCTGTCATCTTCAGGACGGCAAGAATGTTACCGCCGCCGCGTTCTTCCAGTTATTTACATATTTTTCGTGAAAACCATTGAAATCGTCCGGTAATCATTAACCATTATCCCCCAACTTACCGACACTGACCCCGCGTCTGCCTGCCTTGTTCCTGCGACCGGCCGGATTCGCCATGGGCTCGATATGCTGCTATGATTAATGCGTCGGTGCGATGACGATATGTCCGCCCCGGCCGATCGACCAATCTCTACGAACGGATACGGGAGGAGGGCGAAGATGGAGATGGATGTAAATTATTTGCTGCACCGACAGCAGATGTCTTTGATCCGTGCGCAAACGACGCGATCACAGGAAGGGCGCGATGCTTATGAAAGCCTTGCCCGCAGCTATGGCGACCGGGTCGACGCCTATCGTCGCGAAAATGAACGGTTGATCGTTCGGGCGCATTAAGGCCTGTTGTCGTCAACGGCGGTCGATCAGCCTTTCGATGGCCAGCTTGTGGCTTTCGTCATCGCCGCATTCGCGTTCCAGCACGGCCTTGATCCGTTGCAGTTCGGCTTCGGTCAGATGTTCGATGCCGATAAAGTCGTTGCGCGCGGCGTCGATGGCGCGGATCAGTTCGTCCAGCTTCGCCTGAATGGCCGAACCGTCCCGGTTCTGGGCATTCTGAATCAGGAACACCATCAGGAATGTGACGATGGTGGTGCCGGTATTGATCACCAGTTGCCAAGTGTCGGAATAATGAAAGACAGGGCCGGTCACGAGCCAGACGATGACGGTCGCCAATGCCAGTGCAAAGGCGGAGGGTTGCCCGGCCCAACTGGCCACCCGGTGCGACATGGCCGCGAAAATCCTGTCCATAATGCCGTCCTTCTTTCTTGAGAGTTGATGCGGTCCTTGTCTGATCCATGTCGGATGGTCATGTGCATTCCATGCGTATCCCATCTGTCTGTGCCGTCATGGCCGTTGCCCTTTTGATCCTTCCTTCCTGTTCGTCCCTGTCGCCCGAATCGCGGTTGCGCGCCGGGCTGCAGGAGGCCGGGTTGTCGCCTCGCATGGCTGGCTGCATGGCCGGGCGCATGGCGGACAGGCTCAGCCTGACGCAATTGCGAAAGCTCCAGTCGCTGGCATCGCTCCGCAAATCGCACAGCGATAAAATGACGATCGACCAGTTGCTGCACAAGGTTCGTGCGCTAGGGGATCCGGAGATTTTTGCGGTGACCAGCGCATCGGCGATCGCTTGCGCATTTTGACCGGACCGGCGCGGTTTCGTTGGGGTCGGCTTTGCAAACTTCGCAAGTTTGCAAAGTGATTTTGCGAAATTTTCTGGCGCCAGGCCATCGCCTGTGCTTAGCCGCTGATCACAGATTTCAGCGAAAGGGCACGCCCCATGAACATTCACGAAGATCAGGCCAAGGAACTGCTGGCGAAATATGGCGCGCCGATCGCCGCCGGTTACGCCGCCTTCACGGTCGAAGAAGCCGTCGAAGCCGCCAAGAAGCTGCCTGGGCCGCTTTATGTCGTGAAGTCGCAGATCCACGCCGGTGGCCGCGGCAAGGGCAAGTTCAAGGAACTGGCCCCCGAAGCGAAGGGCGGCGTGCGCCTTGCCTTCAACCTCGACGAAGTGAAGGCGCACTCGGCCGACATGCTGGGCAACACGCTGGTCACCATCCAGACCGGTGAAGCAGGCAAGCAGGTCAACCGCCTCTACATCACCGACGGTGCCGACATCGCCAAGGAATTCTACCTGGCGCTGCTGGTCGATCGCGCCACCAGTCGCATCGCTTTCGTCGTGTCGACCGAAGGCGGCATGGACATCGAAGAAGTCGCCCACTCGACCCCGGAAAAGATCCACAGCTTCTCGGTCGATCCTGCTTCGGGCTTCCAGCCGCACCATGGCCGCGCCGTCGCTGCCGCTCTGGGACTCACTGGCGATCAGGCGAAGCAGGCTGCCAAGGTTGCCGCCTCGCTGTATGCCGCGTTCCTCGACACCGACGCCGAACAGATCGAAGTCAACCCGCTGGCGCTGACCGAGCAGGGCAACCTCCTCGTCCTCGACGCCAAGGTCGGCTTCGACGGCAACGCCATGTTCCGTCACAAGGACATCGCCGAACTGCGCGAC
>NZ_JBMDWL010000043.1:0-7030 GCF_048594625.1 Sphingobium sp. | reverse complement strand
AGCACGGCGTCGCTGGCAAGCGTCACCGCCTGATCAGCCACAACGCCAAGTATATCCGTCAGAACCGCGGCACGTCCGTCCTGTCGGATTCCGATGTTGCCCATGTGCGCCTGTGGGCGCCCTACGGCCTGAAGTAAGGAGTAGAGGCACATGGCACGCGTAAAACGTGGTGTAACCACCAAGGCGAAGCATAAGCGGATTTTGGATCAGGCGAAGGGCTATTATGGCCGTCGCAAGAATACGATCCGTATCGCTCGCCAGGCCGTCGAAAAGGCCGGCCAGTACGCCTATCGCGACCGTAAGGTTAAGAAGCGGTCGTTCCGCGGTCTGTGGATTCAGCGCATCAACGCGGGCGTCCGCGCCGAAGGCCTGACCTATTCGCAGTTCATGCATGGCCTGAAGCTGGCCGGGGTCGAACTGGACCGCAAGGTTCTGGCCGACATCGCGATGCACGAAGGCGAAGCGTTCAGCGCCATCATCGCCCAGGCGAAGGCTGCGCTGCCCGCAGCCTGAGTGGACTGATCGCAAGATCGTCTTGAAAGGGGCGCCGGGGCAGATGCCTTCGGCGCCCTTTTTGTTTTTCCACGCCCGTTCGTTTCGAGCGAAGTCGAGAAACGAGAAGGCCGCATCATCCGCTTTTTGCCTCTGCCTGTCCTGAAGGCCTGCCTTGCAGCCGAAGGATCCGAAGGGAACGGAGACAGGAAGCCAGACCAAAAGGCGCGCAACCATGTCGCTGCATCTCTGGTGGTTATATGTCACGGCAGTTTTCCTGATTTCGGCCACGCCCGGCCCGAACATGCTGCATGTGATGACGCAGAGCATCGCCCATGGCCCGCGCAAGGCGCTGGCCACCATGGCGGGCCTGATGAGCGCGGTCCTGCTGTGCCTGATCGCCTCCGCATTGGGGTTGGGTGCGCTATTGAAAGCATCGCCGCGCCTGTTCGACGTCCTGCGCTATGCCGGTGTCGCCTATCTGATCTGGCTGGGCATCAAGGCGTGGCGCGCTCCTGTGGGTGGCGATGAAGTGCGGCCCTCCAGCGTGCGGTCGGCCCATGCCCTCTACGCGACGGGCCTGCTGACCGGCCTCGCCAATCCCAAGCTCATCATCTTTGCCGCTGCGCTGTTCCCCCAGTTCATCGACCTCGACCGCCCCTTCTGGTTGCAACTGGCCATCCTGATCGCCAGCTTCGTCGTGATCGAAAGCTTCTGGTATGGCGTCTATGCGCTGGGCGGTGCCCGGCTCGCCCGGTGGCTGGCGCCTGCCAACCGGCAGAAGCTGTTCAATCGCGGCACGGGCCTGATGTTCATCGGTTTCGGCGGAGCGCTGCTGGGCGCGCGGGCCTGAACGCTTTACCTGCCCGCCCCTTTCCTTGATCGCCATGCCCGGCTAAGGCGGCGGGCATGTGTCCGCCACCTCAGGCTCTGGAAGAAGAATGACCGAAATTAGCGCATTGAAAGCCGGCCTGATCGCCGACATCGACGCCGCCGTCACGTTGGACGCGCTGGAAGCGCTGCGCGTGGGTGCACTGGGCAAGAGCGGGGTCGTGACCGGCCTGCTGAAAACGCTCGGCCCCATGTCGCCCGAAGAACGGATGGAAAAAGGCCCGCCGATTCAGGATCTGCGCGAAAGCGTCACTGCTGCCCTGGCTGGCAAAAAGGCCGCGCTGGAACAGGCTGCGCTCGGCGCGAAGCTGGCGTCGGAAAAGGTCGACATGACCCTGCCCGCCGATGCGGCGCCGCAGGGCAGCGTCCATGCCGTGTCTCAGGTGATGGACGAACTGGCCGAAATCTTCGCCGACCTTGGCTTCTCCGTCGCCACCGGGCCGGAAATCGAAGACGACTGGCATAATTTCACCGCGCTCAACATTCCCGAAACGCATCCGGCGCGCGCGATGCACGACACCTTCTACTTCCCGGACGAGGAAGGGCAGAAGATGCTGCTGCGCACCCACACGTCGCCGGTGCAGATCCGCACGATGATGACGCAGGAACCGCCGATCCGCATCATCGCGCCCGGTCGCGTCTATCGCAGCGATTCAGATGCCACCCACACGCCGATGTTCCACCAGATCGAAGGGCTGGTCATCGACAAGGGCATCACGCTCGGCCACCTCAAATGGACACTGGAAACCTTCCTCAAGGCTTTCTTCGAGCGGGAGGACATCGTCCTGCGTTTGCGCCCGAGCTATTTCCCCTTCACCGAACCTTCGGTCGAAGTCGATGTCGGCTATACGCTGACCAATGGCCAGCGCGTCATCGGCGGCGACGGCGATGCAGCGGGCGGCGGCTGGCTGGAAGTGCTGGGCAGCGGCATGGTCAACCGTAGGGTGATCGAGGCATGCGGCCTTGATCCCGACGAATGGCAGGGCTTTGCCTTTGGCACCGGGGTCGATCGGCTCGCCATGCTGAAATATGGCATGAACGACCTGCGCGCCTTCTTCGACGGCGATCTGCGCTGGCTGAAACATTATGGATTTTCGGCGCTGGATGTCCCCACGCTGAGTGGAGGAGTCGGCGCATGAAGTTCACCCTGAGCTGGCTCAAGACGCATCTGAAAACCGATGCGGACCTGGCCACCATCCTCAAGACGCTGAACGCCATCGGGCTGGAAGTCGAGGGCGTGGAAAATCCGGCGGAGAAGCTGGGCGCGTTCAAGATCGCCAAAGTGCTGACCGCCGAGCGTCATCCGCAGGCCGACAAGTTGCAGGTGCTGACCGTCGACCATGGGGACGGCAATCCGTTGCAGGTCGTATGCGGTGCACCCAATGCGCGCGCCGGGCTGGTCGGCGTGTTCGGGGTCGAGGGCGCGGTGGTGCCGGTCAACGGCATGGTGCTGAAGAAGGCCGCCATCCGTGGCGTCGAATCCAACGGCATGATGTGCAGTTTCCGCGAATTGGAACTGGGCGAGGATCATGACGGCATCATCGAACTGGCCGACAGCGCGCCGGTGGGTGAGATCTATGCCAACTGGGCGGGCCTGAACGACCCGGTCATCGACGTTTCCATCACGCCCAACCGGCAGGATTGCATGGGTGTGCGCGGCATCGCGCGCGATCTGGCGGCGGCGGGCCTCGGCGCGCTCAATGCCATCATCGTGCCGACTATCGAGGGCGCGGGTCCGGGACCGGACGTGCGCACAGACGACATGGACGGCTGTCCCGCCTTTTTCGCGCGCACCGTGCGCGGCGTGACCAATGGCGCGTCGCCCGAATGGATGGCCAAGCGGCTGAAGGCGATCGGGCAGAAGCCGATCAGCACTCTGGTCGACATCACCAACTATATCATGATCGACCTTGGCCGACCGCTGCACGTCTATGACATGGCGACCCTGAAGGGCGGCCTTGTCGCGCGCAAGGGCAAGCCCGGTGAGCAGGTGCTGGCGCTCAACGGCAAGACCTATAAGGTCGATGAGAGCATGACCGTCATCGCCGACGATGAGGCGGTGCATGACATAGGCGGCATCATGGGCGGCGAACATTCGGGCGCGCAGGATGGCACGACCGACGTACTGATCGAATGCGCCTATTTCACGCCGGAACGGATCGCCGTCACCGGGCAGAAGCTGACTCTCACTTCCGACGCGCGCGGCCGGTTCGAGCGGGGTGTCGATCCCGCCTTCCTGGACGATGGCCTGTCGATCGCGACCGATCTGGTGGTCAAGCTGTGCGGCGGCACCGCCAGCGAAGCGACCCGCGCCGGGATCGCCCCCGCCACGCCCAAGACGGTCGGCTATAGCCCCGATCAGTGTCTGGCGCTGGCCGGCGTCGATGTGCCTGCCGATGAACAGAAGCGCATCCTTGAAAGTCTGGGCTTTGTCATCAGCGGCGAAGAAGGCGGCGTCGAATATCAGGACGGCATGCCAGTCACCGTGCCTGTCAGCTGGACGATTACCGTTCCGACATGGCGCCGCGACGTCGATAGCTGGCCGGATATTGTCGAGGAAGTGGTGCGGATCGTCGGCCTCGACCATGTGCCGTCCACCCCGTTGCCGCGCCTGCCCGGCGTCGCACGCCCGACCGCCACGGCGGAACAGCTGGTGGAACGCCGTGTGCGCCGTACCGCTGCAGCCCGTGGTCTGGCCGAAGCGATCAACTGGTCCTTCATTTCCGAAAAGGAAGCCGCGGCCGTGGGCGGGGGCGATTGGGTGCTGGCCAATCCGATTTCCGAAGATCTGAAGGTCATGCGGCCCTCGTTGCTGCCGGGCCTGCTGTCGGCGGCCAAGCGCAATGTGGACCGCAGCGCGACCAGCGTGCGCCTGTTCGAACTGGGCCGTCGCTATTTCAGGCAGGGCGAACGCGCCACCGTCGGCTTCGTGCTGGCGGGCGAGAAGGCGCCGCGCAGCTGGCAGAGTGGCAAGGCGCAGGCATTCGATGCCTTCGATGCCAAGGGCGAAGTGATCGCGCTGCTGGCCGCCGCCGGTGCGCCGGTCGGCAACCTCCAGAATTTCGGAGAGGCGTCGGCCGCCTATCATCCGGGCCAGTCGGGCACGCTGCGGCTGGGTCCAAAGGCGGTCTTGGCCGAATATGGCGTGCTGCATCCCTCGCTCGCCAAGGCATTCGGCCTGAGCGGTACGGTCGTCGCCGGTGAAATCTTCCTCGACGCCATTCCGGGCAAGCGCAAGAGCGGCTTCATGCGCGCGCCCTATGCGCCGCCCGCGCTTCAGGCGGTGAAACGCGACTTCGCCTTCATCGTGCCGGAAACGGTGGAGGCCGATGCGCTGGTGCGCGGCGTCAAGGGCGCGGACAAGAAGAGCATCGTGGACGCGCGGCTGTTCGACGTCTTCGTCGGTCCGGGCGTGGAGGATGGCTTCAAATCGCTCGCGATTGAAGTGACGCTTCAGCCGGGCGACAAGAGTTTCGCCCAGGACGAGTTGGAAGCGATCAGCGCCGCGGTGGTGAAGGCAGCGCAGAAGCTGGGCGGCAGCCTGCGGGGCTGATCCTGCATCGACGGACAAGATCAAGGGCGCGGTGAACCGACACTGCGCCCTTTTTCATAACCCCGTTCGTTTCGAACATCGTCGAAAACGCATGAGATGCGTTATCCGCTTCTGCACATTGCCTGTCTTGCGCGAGCGCCCTGCCGACAATCAATGGGCATTTCCGAAGCAGCCGACATCGTCTGCTTGCTCGGAAAATGCGGAAAATAGAAGAGAAATCGAGCATGATCCCGTTCAATCATGCTTCAAAAAGCGTGGGCGCCAGCGGATTTGGTCGGCTTACAGGTCGACGCCCGCCGCAATCGCTTCCAGCTTGCGGATGCGTTCCTTGAGGTCAGCGACCTCGATCCGCGCGGCGGCGGTGGGCGGCGTGCTGTCATCGCTGGCGCCATAACGGACCAGTTCGGCGCGCTTGAGTTCCAGCCAGCCATTCCAGCCGCGCAATGCCGCCATGGTCAACATGGCAAGCCCAGCAAGGGCGGTCATGGCCAGCGTCACATAGAGATAGGGGTCTTGCATAAAAACCTCCCTGATCGGGCGGGACCGTATCAGTCGCGGTCCCGAAGTTTCTCAAATTCCCGTTCCAGCGCGGTGGAACCGTCCGTCGCCAGCCGTTCCAGCACGGCGACACGATCTTTCAGCGCTTTCAATTCGGCGCGCAGCCGTTCGGTTTCCGGGTCGGGACCGCGCTGTACCAGTGCTTCGCCCCTTCCATGGCGCACGACGCCATATTTGGCGCGGACGACGCTGGCGATGGCGGTGATCGCAACGATGGCGACGACCATTTCAAACGGACCCATGATGATCACTCCCTGAATTCATGATGGCGCGCGCTCAGTTGGCGGGGCTGCGCAGCCGTTCGATTTCGCGATTGAGGCTGTGGCTTTCGTCGGTGACGATGCGTTCGACCACGGCAAGGCGATCCTTCATCGATCCGATTTCCGCGCGCAGCTGGGCATTTTCCTGGCTCAGCAGCTTGATACGCTCGACCATTTCCTCATTTTTCTGCGGATAGATGGCCTTGCCCCAGCTGTTTTCCAGCGGATAGCCATGTTTGATGCGCAGCCAGGTGGTGAAGATCCAGCCGCCGACCGCCAGCGATCCGACGATGACAGCCACCGGGGCAAAAGCTTCGAATGGAAACATGATGAATACTCCCCTTGCCTGACCGGTCAGCGCAGCGCGTCGATGTCGCGGGCGGTGCGGGTGGCAGGATCGGTGGCGATCCTTTCCAGCACGGCGATACGTTCTTCAAGGCGGCTGATGCGGCCAGTCAGCTTTTCGTTTTCGCTTGATAAAAGGTCGATTTTTCGACCGGCGTCGGGTTCCGTTCGATGAACGGTGCCGGTCCACTCATTTTCCACCGGATAACCATGGCGGGCACGGACCCAGGTGGTGAACATCCAGCCCAGCGTCGACATGGCGATGATGGCAAGGACGAAGAAGGGACCACCGAAATTCATGACTGTGTCTCCCTGTTATCAGCTGCCCCGGACGATCGATCAGCGCAGGCTGTCGATTTCGTCGGCCAGGCGGGTGTTGCGGCTGGTATAATAGATTTCGATGTCGGCCAGACGCCGGTCGATGTCGCGGAATTTGGACCGGACGTCGCGGGTCGAACGGGTCGGATTGGTGCGGACGCCCTGCCAGAATTTTTCGTCGTCGCGATCGGCGTAAAGGCCGCTCGGCTTGTTGTCAGCGAAATAGACGGCGGCGAAATAGGCGACCAGCGTCCAAGGGAAAGCGCCCATCAGGGTGATGAGAACCGCGCCGACCCGGACCCAAACGACATCGATGCCGCTATAGTCCGCGATACCGGCGCACACGCCCATCCATTTGCCATTGACCTTGTCGAGATAGAATTTGGTGCGGCGGGCGGTCATGTCAGTTCCTCCGGTCGAAGTCGTAACCGTCATCGGCAGACGGGCGTTGCGGGCGGAAATCGGGATTGTCGGCAGCGACGATCCGTTCGACCGTCTGGAGCCGTTCTTCCAGACGGCGGGCCAGAAGGTGGAGTTCGTCCAGCAGCTTCTCATCCTCATCGGTGATCTTGGGCGCCTGCTTCCACTTGGTGACATAGTGGAAGATCAGCCA
>NZ_JBMDWL010000042.1:0-3012 GCF_048594625.1 Sphingobium sp. | reverse complement strand
ATCGCAGCCGATCGCTGCGCGACCCTGCTGACAGGGCGTCAATTCGCTGCTATCGGCGCGAGGATGACCGACCTTTCGCATATCCGTAACTTCTCTATCATCGCGCATATCGACCATGGCAAGTCGACGCTGGCCGACCGCCTGATCCAGCGTACCGGCGGCCTGACCGACCGTGAGATGAGCGCGCAAGTCCTTGATAATATGGACATTGAGAAGGAGCGGGGCATCACCATCAAGGCCCAGACGGTCCGGCTCGACTATGTCGCCAAAAATGGCGAGACATATGAGCTGAACCTGATGGACACGCCGGGGCATGTCGACTTCGCCTATGAAGTGTCGCGCAGCCTGGCCGCGTGCGAGGGCGCGTTGCTGGTCGTGGACGCCGCGCAGGGCGTGGAAGCGCAGACGCTGGCCAATGTCTATCAGTCGATCGAGCATGATCATGAGATCGTGCCGGTGCTCAACAAGATCGATCTGCCCGCCGCCGAACCGGAAAAGGTGCGCAAGGAAATCGAGGACGTCATCGGCCTGGACGCGTCGGAAGCGGTGCTGGCCAGCGCCAAGTCGGGCATCGGCATCGACGACATATTGGAAGCGGTCGTCAACAAGATCCCGCCGCCCAAGGGCGACCGCAATGCGCCGCTGGAAGCGATGCTGGTCGACAGCTGGTACGACCCCTATCTGGGCGTCGTCATCCTCGTTCGCGTCGTGAACGGGGTCATCAAAAAGGGGCAGGCGGTCAAGTTCATGATCGGCGGCACCGAACATCTGATCGACCGCGTGGGGTGCATGCGGCCCAAGATCGAGGCGTTGCCGGAACTGGCGGCGGGCGAAATCGGCTTCATCACCGCGCAGATCAAGGAAATCGCCCAGACCCGCGTCGGCGACACCATCACCACGGTCAAGAATGGCGCGACCAAGCCGCTGCCGGGTTTCAAGGAAGTGCAGCCGGTGGTGTTTTGCGGCCTGTTCCCGGTCGATGCCAATGATTTCGAAAAGCTGCGCGAATCGATCAGCAAGCTGCGCCTGAACGACGCCAGCTTCAGTTTCGAAATGGAAACGTCCGCCGCGCTGGGCTTTGGCTTTCGTTGCGGGTTCCTGGGCCTGCTGCATCTGGAGATCATTCAGGAGCGCCTCAGCCGCGAATATGACCTCGACCTCATCACCACGGCGCCGTCGGTGGTGTACGACATGCATATGAAGGATGGCCGGACCCTTCACCTGCACAATCCGGCCGACATGCCCGATCCCAATTATATCGAGGAGATCGAGGAGCCGTGGATCGAGGCGGTGATCTATTGCCCCGACGAATATCTCGGCTCCATCCTGAAACTGTGTCAGGACCGGCGCGGCATTCAGAAGAACCTGACCTATGTCGGCGGGCGCGCGCAGGTGACCTATGAACTGCCGCTCAACGAAGTGGTGTTCGATTTCTACGACCGGCTGAAATCGATCAGCCGCGGCTATGCGTCGTTCGACTATCACCAGATCGGCAGTCAGGAAGGCGATCTGGTCAAGATGAGCATTCTGGTCAACAACGAGCCGGTCGACGCGCTGTCGATGATCGTCCACCGCAGCGCCGCCGAAGCACGCGGCCGCCACATGTGCGAGCGTCTGAAGGATCTGATCCCCCGCCACCTGTTCAAAATCCCGATTCAGGCGGCGATCGGCGGCAAGGTGATCGCACGCGAAACCATCGCGGCGATGCGCAAGGATGTGACCGCCAAATGCTATGGCGGCGACATCACCCGCAAGAAGAAGCTGTTGGAAAAGCAGAAGGAAGGCAAGAAGCGCATGCGGGAATATGGCAGCGTCCAGATTCCGCAGGAAGCCTTCATCGCGGCGCTACGCATGGGCGACGAAAGCTGATCAGGGCATGACGGCGTAGTTGGGCATGGGGCCGGGCATCGGGCCGGGCATGGCGTGCAATCGCCGCCCGGCCAAGCGAAGGCCGATTACGCCAAAAGCCAGTTACGCCGTATAAGTGCCGTGCCCATTCGGCAAGGCGCCTATTCGGGGCGCGGTCTGTCGGGCGAGGGCGTCAGGCGGGGACCGTGCCAGCAGGGCATCGGTGGCTCTTGATCTTCCGCCCTTTGATCTTCTGCCCTTTGGGCCGCTTGCAATTGCGCTTCTTCCTGTTCGCGCATGTCCGTGATGATTTGCAGCATTTTGTCGACCTGCGCCCTGGCCTTTTCGCCGTCGGGATGATTGTCCATGTCGATCGGCGGTTCGGGCGCTTCCGTCGGGCTATAGGGGGGTGAAGCGACCCGGCGCACGATTGCGCAGCAGGAACATCAGCAGCCGGTCGTTGAAAACGCGCCGGGTGCCGACCAGCTTGTCATAGCTGTAGACCGGCACCTCCACGCCATAAAGCGCGCGTTCGAGCGCGACGTCTTCAAGTCGGGATATGCCATGATCCAGCGCCTGGAGCCATGCGGCAGCAAAGCTTTCCGCGTCGCGCTGACGCCGCAGCTGGTAGGCGCTTTCGGCCGTCATGCCCACCTGACGGGCGGCAGCCTTTACCGATCCGGTGACGGCCAGCGCAGCGACGAAGCCATTTTGCCGATCGCGGGTCCAGCCATCATGACGCTGACGTTGCCGGGGAACGGGGGCGAAGGCGGGCAAGGCCGCCGCCGGATGGGGAGGGGGTGTCATATCGCTCATCGGCAGCTGAATAGCCCATCTGGTTATGTGTAGGACAGATGGCCTACAGCGTGCCATGGCCGACCACCATGGTTTGCCGGGATGCCTTGACGCCCGCGCCGCGCCATGATCAATTCGCGCCCGATGGCAAAGGGACATGGCGTGAGCGACATCTGGCTGTATGACGAACATCCCGCGATGTTCCGGGCGCACCCCTTTCTGTTTTTGTTGCTGCTGCTATCGGTCGTGGGCATCATCGCGATCGGCATCTGGTGGATCATGCACAAGGGCGAACGGCTTGCCCTGAGCGAACGGGATGTGTTGATGGAGCGCGGCCTTCTGTCGAAACAGCGCACCGAAATCGCGCTG
>NZ_JBMDWL010000041.1:0-36412 GCF_048594625.1 Sphingobium sp. | reverse complement strand
CGCGAGGGCGCTTTCCGCACGATGAAGGAAGGCGCGCTGTTTATCGACCATACCACCGTGTCGGCGCGGATTGCCCGGCAATTGTTCGTGGAGGGGGAAAGCCGCGGCATCCACAGCGTCGATGCGCCGGTGTCGGGTGGTCAGGCCGGGGCCGAAAATGGTCGCCTGTCCGTCATGTGCGGGGGCAGCGAACCGGCGGTGGCCGCAGCCAGGCTGGTGATGCAAGCCTATGCCGCGCGCGTCGTGCATGTGGGCACCGCAGGCGCGGGCCAGACGACGAAGATGGTGAACCAGATCTGCATCGGCGGCGTTTTGCAGGGCCTGTCGGAAGCGCTGCGTTTCGCGCAGGCGGCCGAACTGGACCTGAACAAGGTGTTCGAAGCGATTTCGGGCGGCGCGGCGCAAAGCTGGCAGATGGACAATCGATGGAAGACGATGGCAGACGATAGTTTCGATTTCGGATTTGCGGTGGACTGGATGCGCAAGGATCTGGGGCTGGCGCTGGAAGAAGCGCGGGCGAATGGCGCGACCCTGCCGGTGACGGCGATGATCGATCAATATTATGCCGATGTGCAGGCGTTAGGCGGCAATCGGCAGGATACCAGCGCGCTGGTACGGCGGATCACCCGCGCATGAAGGCGGCATGGCTGGCGGCGATCGCCGCGATCACCCTCCCCTCTTCTGCATCCGCATTCGGCGTCATCGACAATGTGAACGGCATCGCGCTGGACGCCAATGGCAAGATCGTGCGCTTCGTCGCGCTGCAGATCGATGACGATGGCAAGGTCGAGAAACTGCTGACCGAACGCTACAAGGAACCGGAGTATAAGCCCAAAAAGCCCAAGCGCGGCCAGCCATGGCCCGAACGGCCCAAGGCGCCCGCGTTCAAGATGGATGCTGGTGGCAAGACGATGATCCCCGGCCTGATCGACGGGCATGGGCATGTGATGGGATACGGCCTGTCGCTGATCACGCTGGACCTGTCGGACACGAAGTCACTCGAAGAAGCGCAGGCGAAGATCCGCGCCTATGCGCAGGCCAATGACGGGCGCAAATGGATTATCGGCACGGGCTGGAACCAGGAACAATGGGGGCTGGGCCGTTTCCCCACCGCCGCAGAACTGGACGCGGCCGTGGGCGGCATTCCGGTGTGGCTGGAACGGATCGATGGCCATGCGGGCTGGGCCAACAGCGCGGCGATCCGCGCGGCGGGCGTGAACGGAACGAGCAAGGCACCGATGGGCGGACGCATCGAAATGGCGGGCGGCAAGCCTGCGGGCGTGTTCGTGGACAAAGCGATGAGCCTGATCCAGCGCGTCGTGCCGCCGCCAGCCCCCAGGGACCGCGACACCGCGCTGGAAAAGGCGCAGCGCGCCCTGTTGGCCGTAGGCATCACCGGCATCGCCGACATGGGCACCAGCATTGAGGATTGGCAGGCATTCCGCCGATCCGCCGATCGCGGGGCGCTGCGCGTGCGGATCATGTCCTACGCCTATGGCATCGACAATATGGTGCTGATCGCGGGGCCGGAACCCACGCCATGGCTGTATGACGACCATCTGCGCATGGGCGGCGTGAAGCTGATGCTGGACGGCGCGCTGGGATCGCGGGGCGCGTGGTTGCGCGCCGATTATGCCGACGCGCCGGGGCAGCGCGGCCTGCCGATGATCCCCGACACGCAGCTCCGCAATTTCATGAGCCGGGCGGCGATGGATAATTTTCAGGTCACCGTCCATGCCATCGGCGACGCGGCCAATCATGAATTGCTGAACGCGATCGAGGAACTGAACGACACCTATAAGGGCGACCGGCGCTGGCGCGTGGAACATGCGCAGATCGTCACGCCGTCGGACCTGCCGCGTTTCGGCCCGCTGGGCGCGATCGCGTCGATGCAGCCGGTGCATCAGGCGTCAGACTGGCGCATGGCGACGACGCGGCTGGGCGAAGCGCGGCTCGACGGCGCCTATGCGTGGAAGGCGATGCTGGACAATCGCGTCCCGCTCGCCTTCGGATCGGACGTACCGGTGGAAAGCCCCAATCCCTTTGCGGGCATTGCCGTGGCGATGAGCCGTCAGGATGCGAAGGGCGAACCGGCGGGCGGATGGATGCCGGGGCAGAAGATCGGGTTCGAAGCGGCGCTGGACGCCTTTACCCGTCAGGCATCCTATGCCGGTTTTGCGGAAAAGAAGTTCGGCAGTCTGGTGCCGGGGCAGCGCGCCGACTTCCTGCTGATCGACCGGGATATTTCGGGTGCGACGCCCGCCGACATCCGCCAGACGCAGGTTCTGGAAACCTGGATCGGCGGCAAGCGGGTCTATGTGAAGGGGCAGTAAGGCCACGGCCCCGCCCGGCGCGAATATATCAGCGCGACTGGGCGGGGTTCCATATGGTGACGGTGCGGCCGGTCATCGCCTTTGCCACGCCCTGAAGCGTGGCGGCATAGGCGATCACTATATCCACCAGCGCGGCGAAGGGACCGCTCTTTGCCCGCACGCCGATCCAGATGATGACGACAACGCCCAGCGCGCCCGCCAGATAGAGCGCGGGCGAAATCCGCATCGCCAGAACGCCCGCCGCGATGGCGCCTGTCAGGATGAACAGGCCGCCGAACCAGCGAACGATCTTGCGCGAGGCATATTTGAAGCGGTCGATGGCGCTCATCCGGCGCAATTGCGGGCGCAGATGGCTGTGCGTGTGCCATGCGCGCGCGGCGATGCGCACCTTGCGCCGATATTCGTCCGTGCGCGCGGTCACCAGCCGCTCGCGGGCGATCACATCCGTCGCCTTAACGAGGCGCCTGCCCGCAAACACCACCGCCATGGATACGGTCAGGTCGTCCAGCACGCTGTCGGGAAACTCCGGATAGAGGCTGCGCCGGATAGAGAAGATCGATCCATCCGCCCCCAGCACATTGCCGGTGCGCGATTCCTCGTCCTTCAGCTTCTCCTCGATCCGCCAGTAGAGCGAGCCGACCGACGCGGTCGCGCTGTCTTCCGCACCGATATAGTGCAGCGATCCCAGCACGCCGCCAATCTGCGGATCGGCATAGCGCGCCAGCAGATTGTCGATGGCGTCGGCATCCAGCAGCACATTGGCGTCGGTGAAGATCAGCACATCGCCGCGCGCCTGCGCCGCCAATTGTTTCATGCCATGCGCTTTGCCGCTGCGTCCCGGACCGCGGATCAGGGTGACCAGATCGTCCTGCGCGGCGATCAGATCGCCGGTGCCGTCCGACGACGCGTCATCGAAGGCGAGGATTTCAAGCGTCGGATGCCGCGCTTTCAGCATCGCCAGATTGGCGAGCTTTTCGGGCATCGCCGCCGCCTCATTATAGGCGCAGAAAAGGAGGGATGCGCTGGGTGCAGGGCCAGCCACGGGTGCTTCCGGCCGGGTCGGCAGGGCGCGCAGGATCAGCGGGTAGAAGAGGAAAGGCCACGCCACCACGATCAGGCAGAGGATCAGGATGGCGGCCAGAATGATGTTCGTCGCCATGATCAATAGGCCTTGTGATGGACCAGCACGCCCAGCGTCGCGAAGATGATCCGCACATCGCGCCAGATCGACCAGTCGCTGACATATTCAAGGTCGGACTGTAGCCGGTCGATCAGATCCTGATGATGATCGGTGGAGCCGCGATGGCCGCGCACCTGCGCAAGGCCGGTCATCCCCGGTTTGATGCAATGCCGTCCCCAGTAACGGGCATCGACCTCCCAATAGAGGCTGTCCCCTGCCTTGGCGGCGGCGGCATGGGGGCGCGGGCCGACGATGCTCATGTCGCCCTTTAGCACGTTGAACAACTGGGGCAGTTCATCGATGCTGGTGCTGCGCAGGAACGCGCCGACGCGGGTAACGCGATCGTCGTCGCGGCGCGTGAGCGTTGCGGCCTTGTGATCGCTGACCTCCGCCCGCATGGAACGGAATTTATAGATGGAGAAAGGCCGTGCATCCTTCCCGATGCGCGGTTGACGGAACAGGGCCGGGCCGGGGCTGGACAGGCGGACGGCGATCGCCGCGCCGATCAGGATCGGCGAAAGCAGGATCGTGGCTATGCTGGCGACGATCAGATCGAATAGCCGCTTGATCAGGCGATCGCGAAAATGCATCGGCCCGCCCGCCACGATGATGGTGGGTTGGCCGTCAAACTCGTCCACCCGCGCAGGGGCGAAGCGCAACAGTTCGGGAACGACGATCTCCCCCCGTGCCGACAGCGATTTGAGCGCCGCCGACCAGTCGTCCATCCGTTCCAGCGGGCAGGCGACAATCACCCGTTCGGCCGTGCCGACCGCGCTCGCCAGCCGCGCCGCCATGTCGGCATCATGCCGTTCGGGGTGCAGATTGGCCGCGTCAGCCTCTATCACTTCCATATGCGGGCCGGTTTCGATGCGCACCCCATCCATGATGACGGCAGTCAGATGCGGTACGTCGCCCAACAGGCTGACCGCCAGACGCGCCACCGCCAGACGCACGATCGACAGCGCAACCGCGCCCAGCACAAGGCCAGCGACGAAGGTCAGACGCGACAATTGTTCCGCGATCTTGCCCAGATAGACGATCAGCAGCATCAGCAACGCCGCCTGTGCCAACGCCAGCAGCGCGCGGGTGATGCCGCGCCGCACATGATCCAGCGTGGCGATGCCATAGGCCCCGCCCTGCACCGCCAGCAGCGCATAGAGCGGCGCGACCATGGCGAACATCACCAGACCATGGGGCTTGCCCGGTTCGCCCCATAACGCGCCCAGCACGAACCAGTTGGCGGCAAGGAAGGCACAGAACAGCCCCGCCATGTCGCCGGCAAGGCACAGCGCATAAAGCCGCAGCCGAACGATTTCCTTGGAGACTGTCACTGTTGCGCCCTGATTGTCGTCATGCGTCCCGTTGGCATTGGCGGGCGCGGGTTGCAAGGGGGCGCTGTCACACCCCGAACAGTCGGGTCAGCGACTTGTCCAGCATCAGCAACTGCCACAGCAACCGGCCATGGTCGGATACGCCCGACCGATGGTCCGCCGCGACCTTTGCCAGCATCTTCGCATCGAACCAGCCGGTTTTCGCCAGTGCGGAGCCACCGGCAATGGCCGTCGCTTCGCCAGCCAGCGCGCCGCGGAACCATGCGCTGGTCGGTGTTACAAAGCCCATTTTCTGGCGATAGAGTATGTCCTGCGGAAGATAAGGCTCCATCGCCTTCTTCATCAGATATTTGCCGCTGTTGCCGCGTATCCGCTGGGCCACCGGCAGGCGGGCGGCAAATTCGACCAGACGGTGATCGAGCAGCGGCTCGCGCGCCTCCAGGCTTACGGCCAGGCTAATCCGGTCGGTTTTCGTCTGTTTGTCACCGGGTAGCCTGATGCGAATTTCGGCATATTGCGCCCGGTCGAGCGGGTCGCGCGCGGGCGCATCGGCCATCACCTTGATATAGCGATCCTCGGCCCGATAGGCGCCCAGACGCCCCTTCATATCCTGACTGAAGAGGCGCTGGCGCAACGCGCGCGGGGTCACCCCGACGGACGCGGCATAGGCCTCCCCCCCCTCCCCCGCCAGTTCGAGGAAGGTGGTCTTGGCACGAAGCGCGCGGGGCGCCCAGTCGGCCTTGGGATAATATCTGCCCAGCGTTCCGAACAGCGGCTGACGCACTGACGCGGGGACCAGCGATCGGAAACGTTCGCCCTGCATCTGGAACCGGTGGCGGCGATAACCGGCAAAGGCTTCGTCCGCGCCGTCGCCGGACAGGGCGACCGTCACCTGTTCCCGCGCCAGTTCGCACACCCGGAAAGTGGGCAGCGCGGACGCGTCGGCAAAGGGTTCGTCGAAATGAAAGGCCAGCCGGTCGATCAGGCCATAATCGTCGGGCGACACGATGCGCGTGCGGTGATCGGTGGCAAAGCGGCGGGCGATCCGGTCGGCATAGGCGGTTTCGTCAAGGCTGGCGACATCGAAGCCGATGGTGCAGGTCTTGACCGCCTGCGTCGATGCTTCGGCCATCAGCGCGACGACGCTGCTGCTGTCCACACCGCCCGACAGGAACGCGCCCAGCGGCACGTCGGCCACCATGCGCGATCGTACCGCCTGCCGCATCAGTGCGACCAGTTCCTCCTCCAGCGCTTCGGGTTTCGCCTTCGTCCGGTCGGCGAAGCTGACATCCCAATAGCGTTGCGGTTGCGACAAGGACCGGCCGCGCACCAGACGCAGCGTTTCGCCCGCACCCAGCTTGCGCACGCCGGCCACCAGACAGGCATCGTCGGGCACATAGCCATAGGCCATATAATCCTCGACCGCGCTCAGATCGGGCGCGCGGCGCAGCAGCGGATGGGCCAGCAGGCTCTTCAATTCCGATCCGAAGATCAGGCTGCCGTCGGACAGAAGCGCATAATGAAGCGGCTTGACCCCCATCCGGTCGCGCACCAGCCAGAGCGACTGCGCCCGCGCATCGAACAGGGCGAAGGCGAACATGCCATTGAATCGTCGCACGCAATCCTCACCCCATTGGCGATAGCCGTGCAGGATGACTTCGGTGTCGCTATGGGTGCGAAAGACATGGCCTTTCGCCTCCAGCTCGGCGCGGACTTCCGCGAAATTATAGATTTCACCGTTGAAGACGACGGCAAGGCTTTCGTCCTCCGTCAGCATCGGCTGTGCGCCCGATTCGAGATCGATGATAGACAGGCGCAGATGCCCCAGACCAACCCCGGGCGCGGTCCAGATGCCGCTTCCGTCCGGGCCGCGATGCGGCATGATGTCCAGCATCGCGCGTACCCGTGCCGGGTCCACGGGCTTTGCCGTTTCGAGGTGAAAGATGCCCGCTATGCCACACATGGGGTCAAGCTCTAGCGGATACCGATGCTGCGGTCAGCCAAAAGTCGCACGTCGCCAAGCTCTTTCAGAAAGGCGGTGATGGCGGCATCGGAACGACGGCCTTCGGCTTCCTCCGCCGAGACGAGGATGGCGACGGCGCGCTGGTCCCTGCCCAGCAGGCGCGCCTCCATCGTTGCCAGTTTGACTGCGGGCTTGCTGCCGGTCAGGCGGCCTTCGCCCACGCGATAATAGCTGACGACATGGCGAACCACCGGACCGGGCGCGGTAATCTGTTCCCCGCGCGCATCGGCAGGGGCGCGGGCTGGCGATGACCACACCCATTCGCTGTCCGGATCGGCGGCGCCTTGCCCGAAACCGACGAGTTCGCGCCCTTCATCCTGCCGCGCGAAGGTGGCGATGCTGAGGTCCACCACCTGCCCCCGATCATTGCGATAGCGGCCCGTGACGAAATGGTCCGCCCCGTCGAACTGCGGTTTCCATGGATAGGCCTGCGGCGCATCGGTTCGGGTCCAGCCACGCAATTGCGGCATGTCCAGCACCGGCGGCAGCGGATCGGCCGCCGCGGCCGTCGCAGCCAGCCACAGCGGCGCGGCAATGATGATGGCCAGCGCCGCGCCAGCCATCGTCCCGGCGGAGGAGGATGCGGGGGCCACAGCCTGCAAGGCACGGGGGTCGAACCACGGGTCGCCGGGCTTGCGGTCGAAGAAAGGCCATGCCGTCGCCATAACGACGATCATGATGATGGCGAAGAAGACCCAGCCATAGACGACATGGTCGAAACCGACCGCGGCATCCACCGTCGTCAGATGCGCGACCAATATGGTGGCGAAAGCGCGCACCCCATTGGCCAGCACCGACAGGCAGAGCGCGCCGGTCAGAAAGATGATGCGGCGCGACCAGCTGCGAAAACAGACATTGCATACCAGCGCGCCATAGGCGGTCATGGCGATCAGGAATTTCGCGCCGGAACAGGCCTCCGCCACTTCGAAATAGCCCGTGGGCGTGGTGATGAATATGCCCTCCATATGGGCGGGGACGCCCCACAGGTCGAGCAGCAGCATGGTGAGGCGCGCCGTCACCAATTGCAGCGGCGGCACGATTTCCTCGCCAAAGGGCACCATGAAGAAGGCATAGAAAAGCGGAAAGAGCAGCGCCCGCGCCACCGCCGGTCCCAACAGAGCGATGGTCGCGCCCTGCAACATCAGGACGAGCGCGCCGTGACGGACGACTGCGACGCCCGCCGCCGCCCCCAGCAGCCAGGCGAATGCGCCCATTCCCAGCCATATCAGGCCCGGCGCCCAGACGACCGGCGTCAATTGACGCAGGCCCGGCAGGCGTTGCTGAACCAGCCATGCGATCAGGAAAGGAATGAACAGGCAATGGCCGAAAGTGGAGGCGTACCACCAGATCGTCACCATCGATCGCACATCGTCGAAGAACAGCGTCAGGATCGCAAAGGCGACGACGCACAGCGCGATCAGATGGCCGCGCCAGCCGGTCAGATCGGCAAAGCGAGCCGGTTCCATCTGTGCGGTGCGACCGTTCATGCCGCCTGCGCGCCATCAGCGAAGGGGGCGGACAGCAGATCGGGCAAGGCGGCAAGCGTCGCCGACCAGCGATACCGCTGTTCCACCCGCCCGCGCGCGGCCAGCCCCAATGCGCATGCGCGGGCCGGATCGGCGAGCAGCGCGATGATCTTTGCGGCTTCTTGGGCCGGGTCGGCGGCGATCAGGAGATGGCGTTCGTCATCGGCATCGATCCCTTCGCCCGCTTGTGGAGACGCGACGACCGGGCGGGCCATGGCCATCGCTTCCAGCACCTTGTTCTGAATGCCGCGCGCGATGCGCAGGGGCGCGACGACGACATCGGCCGCCGCCAGCCAGCCGCGCACGTCCGGCACGCCACCGGTCACGATGACACCGGGCAACTGCGCCAGCGATTCGACCGATTTCGACGGGTTGCGCCCGACAATAGCGAAGCGCGCATCGGGATGGACGGCCCGGATCGCGGGAAGCGTGTGGCGCGCGAAACTGTCGACCGCCTCGATATTGGGGCGATAGTCCATCTGGCCGGTGAAGACGAGCAACGGCCCCTGCCCCTGCCCCTGCCCCTGCCCCTGCCCCCGGTCGATCGCCGGAAAATCGGCCGCCGGATCAAAATAATCGAGCGCCACGCCATTTTCGATGGCGATCACCCGGTCAGGGCCAAGGCCACAGGCATCGCGGAACAGGGCCGCTTCGGCTTCGCTGACGAAGGCGCTGACATCGGCGCGCGCGGCGGTCCGCCGCTCGAAATCGAACAGCACCCGCCCTTCACGTCGGTTGATCCAGCCCATCGGGCCACCGCCCTGCGCGCCATAGGCCGCATATTTGGCGGAATCGAAATCGACGAAATCCATCAGGAAGCGGACATGATCGGGCAGGGTCGGGACGAAATGCGCCATTTGCGCCGAATAGGCAACGACCGCCCGGATCGGCCGTTCCGCCATGGTGCGCGCCACCCAGCGATGCAGGTCGGGATGGTCGAACAGTGACACCAACAACGGCTGTCGCCGGGCAAGGCCCGTCAGACCCGCGACGATTTTCGACCGATCGCGCCTGACCACGCACTGGCTGGCGGTGATCCGGGCCATGTCGGAGGCAAAGCCCATGTCGCGATCATCATCGGCGAAACAGCCGACATGCACGGGCGCGATGTCCACCAGACGCTTCAACAGATGGAAGGACCGGATCTTGTCCCCCCGATCGGGTGGAAAGGGGATGCGATGACACAGGAAGAGAATGTCGCCGGTCATCCCAGTCCCCGCGAGATCATCGGTCCCAGCAGGTTGGCGACGGGCAGCGGCAGTTTCTTCCACAGGTCGACGCGGCGCTGATATTTGGCGCTGGTGGGATTGACGTCCCGCTTCGCGCCGGTCGCGGACCATTCATGATACAGGCGCGGCGTCGGTTCGAACCCGAAGCTCTTTTTCCAGGCGGCCTGTCCGCTGCCGACCTTTGACCGGCCGAAATCGAAATGGGTCATGCCCAGTGCGCGGCCATGGCCCATCAGGCGGAAATACATCAGTTCGTTGGAACGCAGCTGGCGCGCCTGCGCGATCCCGCCACCCCAATAGGGCATGACATGGCCACGATGATAGAGCGTCAGGACGGCCGAAACCGGCCGCTTGCCATTGCGCACGACCAGAAGGTCGGCGTCGTCGCCGAAATTGTCCAGCACCGCACGGAACAGCCGCGCCGAAAAGACCGGGGTGCCCAGATTGCGGACGCTGGTCGCATAGATGCGGTAATGTTCGCGGATCAAGCGAGCGCTGCGTCCGGTTTCCACGCTGAGTGACGGGTTCGCCAGCGCCTTTCGCAATTCGGCGCGATGCTTGCGCGGGATGGCCAGCAGTTCGGCCTCCTCATCGGATGCGATGGGGCGGACGAAGCCCAGATACTGCCCTTCGCGCACATGCCAGTCGCCGCCCGGCGCGGGGCCGCCGCGCAGTTCCAGCGGCGCCTTGCGCCGGTCCATCGCCATTTGCCGGGCCGCATCCGCAAGCGGCGCGATCGCGCGATCATCCTGCACCAGCAGGCCGCCGTCGACCGCGAAGCCCGACGATACCAGCGCCTGACCGAACAGACGGCTTTTGATATGATGGAGCGGCAGCAGCCCCCTGATCTCACCCGACGGCGCGACCGCCGCCAGCAACAGGGCGCGATGCCCGGTCGCCTGCGTGATCGCGCGCAGCCAGGCGGTGCGATGGAAAGGCGTGCTGTCTGGATGGTCGAGGACGAATGCGTCGGCCGCCTGTGCCTGCGCGGGATCATCGACGTCCAACATCGTGACGCGCATGTCCGCTATCGGCCCGCCGATCATGCCGCGCGCGCCGCTTCCGCATCGGCCAGCGCGTCCACGCGCGTCCATGCGAAATCGCGGGTCAGGCGCCGTAATTTGGCCGCCATGACCGACAGGTTGCTGTAATGGCGCAGGCGCGACCGCAGCGGCGCATCGCTGACGCGCGGCTGATCAGGATCGATTTCCCACGGGTGGAAATAGATGATCGCCGGACGGCCCGCCTGTTCATTCACCTGCCGGATCGCCCAGCGCGAAAAGCCATAGGGCAGCAATCGGAAAAAGCCCCCGCCACCCGCCGCCAGCGTGCGGTTGCGCCATTTGGCGGTCGTCACCGGCAATTCCACCAGCGGCGCATCGGCAACCGGTTTCCATGCGAAGCGCGGCGAATCCGGCCAGCCATAATGATCGTGCCGGATCGGCGCGACGCTGGAGGAATAGCGATAGCCTTCCTCCGCCAGTATCGGGTGCGCCCATGGCGTGCGCGGATCGATGGAGAAGCTGGGCGCGCGATAGCCGGTCACCGCCTGCCCACTCGCATCCTCCAAAATGGCGCGCGATTTGCGCAGGTCCGCCCGAAATTCTTCCGGCGTGAAGGTGAAGACGCGGGCATGGTCATAGCCATGGCTCGCCACTTCATGCCCCGCATCGGCGATGCGCCGCATGAGCGCGGGATAGCGTTCCGCCACCCAGCCAAGCGTGAAGAAAGTCGCCTTCACATCAGCCTGCGCGAACAGATCCAGCACCGCATCGGTATTGCCTTCGACCCTGTGGGTCAGGCCATCCCAGTCGGCGCGTTTCAGCGTGCGTTCAAACGCGCCGACCTGAAACCAGTCTTCGACATCGACAGACAGGGCGTTCTGCATGACACTCCAACTTCAGCAATCAGGGGGCGTGGCCCGTTCAGGCGGCGACGCCAGCCTGCATATTCGCCATGTGCTCTTCGCGTTCGACCCAGTCGACCAGCAGGGTAAGAACCCGGCGCAGCGCCGTATCCTGTTCCTCCGCACGAAATTCGAGCGCGGCGAGCCGTTCCTCGATCAGCGTGAAGCAGTCCTTGAGCGCTTCGGGATCGACTTCGGGCTGGGTCGGCTGGCCGAAGGGCGCATGCGAATGAACAGCGCGCAGCGACGCGATTTCGGCGCGCAACGCTTCGATTTCACTGAGCATGTCGGCGCGCAGCGCTTCGATGTCGGGCGCGTCGAACGCCGCAGCCTGACTGTCGGCGGTGACCCGCGCCGCATCTTCGGCGGCGATGGACGGCACGACATCATCGTCCCAGCTATCGATTTCCTCCGCTTCGGGTTCGTCATCGAAGGCTACGGGCCGGGGCGGCGCGAAGGCCACAGGCCGGGCGAAGGGCGCGACATTGTCCGACGATGCCGCCGCAAAGACCCGCTCTGCCAGATTGTCTTCGACCGGTGCCGGTTCGATGTGGTCTTCTGCGGGTTCATCCGCTTCCGACACAGGCTGCGCCCATGCGGCGTCCAGTTCGATGGCGTCCTCTTCGACCTGTTCCGCTTCGGCCTGTTCGGGTTCGACCGGTCCAGCTTCGATCGTTTCAGCCTCAACTAGCTGATCGTCTTCAAGCGCGACCGGTTCAACGTCTACGAACCGATCCGCTTCCTCAGCGACAGGTTCTGCTTCGATAGAGCCATCTTCATGGCGCGTTTCCGGATCGGCTTCGAACGGTTCCGGCTCTATGGCTGCCTGTTTCACCTCTGCAACATCGTCCAGAGCCGAAGCGGCGACCGTTTCCGGCGCCACATCTGCGTCCAGCCCCATATCGGCAACCACTGCCGCGACGACGTCTTCGTCGATCAGGTTCAGCTGTTCGATCGCACCCAGCAACAGTACGCGGCTGACCAGCGCGTTCAGGCGGCGGGGCACACCCCCGGTAGCAGCATAAAGCGCCGCGAAGGCCCCCGGCGTGAAGCCAGGATTGCCGTTCCATCCCGCGATCGACAGGCGGTGAATGATATAGGGTTCGACTTCATTCGCCATCATCGGTTCCAGATGATGGGTCGCGATGACGCGCTGGCGCAGCTGTTCCAGTCCGGGCGATTTGATGAGATCGCGAAATTCCGGCTGGCCCAGCAGGAAAATCTGCAACAGCGACTGGCCGCCCAGCTGGAAATTGGACAGCATCCGCAATTCTTCGATCGCGGATACGCCCAGATTCTGCGCTTCGTCGACGATCAGCAGGCTGCGCCGACCTGCGCGCGCCTGCGCGTAGAGGAAGCCTTCGATCTGGTGCAGGATCGTCGCCTTGGCCTGACCATCGACGGCGAGGCCGAAGCTCTGCGCAGCAAGGCGCAGCATGTCGTCGCCGCCGACCTGCGTCGACACGATCTTGACCGCGGTCAGGCGCGCCGGGTCGATGGTCTGCATGAGATGGCCGACCAGCGTCGTCTTGCCCGCGCCAATGTCGCCGGTGATGACGATGAAGCCTTCGCCCTGCGCCAGACCATAGCCCAGATAGGACAGCGCCTTGCGATGGGTGGCGCTTTCGAAATAATAATGCGGGTCCGGCGTCAGCTGGAACGGACGGCCCTGCAATCCGTAGAATTGATCGTACATTTCTTCGTCTCCCAAGCCGACCGATCAGAAGCTGTAGCGCAGGCCGACCTGCCCCATAGCACTGATGATGGTTTCCAGATCGTCCGCCTTCACGCCGTCCAGCCCCAGTGATGCCGATGCGGACAGACGGCGTGACAGATTTTTGAAATAGCTGGCGAAGGCACCATAGTTCAGCACATCCTGACGATCGCCGCTGGCATCGAAATAATTGACATAACCAACCAGATCGATGCTGTCGGTGCCGCTGATGGCGTAATTGACGAACGCATTGCCATACCAGTTTTCGTCACGCGACCCGCGGATCAGGACGACCTGACCATTGGGGGTGATGAATTTGCGTTGCGAATAGCCCGCGCCGATCCCCCAGCCCCATGGGCCGTTCTGCATCGCATATTGGGTCGATACGCCGCGATAGCGGAAATTCGCGTCGGTAATGCCGGACAATGCATCGTTGAAACATTGTCCCCCGCCCGTGGTCGAAAAGGCGCAACCGGTGATGTCGCCAGTGAACGGATTGCGCGCGACATCGAAGCTGTTACCGGACAGGGCCGCCACATTGGCGTTGATCATGCGACCGAAACTGTCGATCCCGTCAAAGACGATGACGGCGAAGCTGCTGTTTCGCCCCTGCCACAGGAAGCTGCCCTGATAGGTCATGCCGCCATAGCGTTCGCCCACGCGCGCCTGCAAAGTCGTGCGACGGCTGGGCCGCCACAATACGCCGACATCCCAGATGATGTCGTCAAAATCATAGATCAGGGCGCGCGGCGAATCCTTGTCCGTTACATAACGGCCGTTGCGGATTAGCGGCGCGCCGGTCGTTGCGTCCAGTTCCGGCGAACGCTGGCTGATTTCGATCTTTTCATAGCCGACGCCGCCCACCAGCGCGAGCGTGGGCGATACCGGCACGGTCGCGTCGACCCGGCCCCACAGATCCTCGAACCGCTGATCAAGCTGGCTTGCGTCCTCACGATCATAGCCTGCGCTGGCGGTCAGGCCGATGCCCGGCAGCACCGTATCGGGTGAAAAACCCACCGATCCGAACAGGCTGTGCGTGAAGCTGTCGGCAAAGGAACCGTCCGGCTGAAAGCCGTCGAAATTCCGATTTACGCTGTCGTCCACCCGCGTATAGCCCAGGCGATAGGAGCCGTTGACGGTAAAGTCGCCCAGCTGCTTCGTATAGGATGGCCCGACATAGCCGGAATAGACCTGGCTGGTGAAGCTGTTGCGCTGAGGCGCGGCGCCCGCAAAGCCGTCGGTGCGGATGCGGGTGGCAAGGCCCCCGCTCATCAGCGCGAACCCGCTGCCCAGATTGGCGTTGAGATGCGCGATGCCGCTGACGACATCCTGATCCGTCGCCTCCCGGCCCCAGCCGAAACTGTGATTATATTGCAGGTCGATCACCGCTTCGACGCGGCGGGTCTGCACCTGCGCGGTGACGCCTGCCGTGACGTTGGTGTAGGTCAGTACATCGCCTTCGCCTTTCAGCGGGGCCATGACGATCTGATCCACGCCCAGATAGGGCACGACGTCAGTACGTTTGCCGCCCGACGCATTTTGCGCATGGGCGGGCATTGCTGCCACCGCCAGCGCGGCGAAAGATGCGCCCGCTATCCAGAACCGGACGGTCATGACTGGGAATCCCCCTTGGCATAATAGCTGCCGAAACGACGGTTGCCGCTGCCAAAGCGGACGGCGTTGAGCAGAAGCTGAATCTGCGCCCCGCCCTTCAGCATGGCGGCCGCTTCGCGCAGCGCGCTTTCGGACGTCCTGTCGGCGCGCACCACCAGCAGCGCGATAGCCGCATGGCTGGCCAGAACGGCAGCAGGCGATGCCGCCAGAAGCGGCGGCGAATCGAAGATGACAATCCTGTCCGGGCGACCTTCGGTCAGGCGATTGAGCAGGGCTTCGGTCCGCGCCGATGCCAGATATTCGGTGTCGTCATGGCTGCGCTGCCCCGCGGGCAGCACGGACAGCGATGGGATGTCTGTCCGGATGACGCAATCTTCGATCGCGATGGTCGGATCAGCCAGCGCATCCATCAGGCCGGGACCGGATTCCAGCCCCAGTTGCGCGGGAATGCCCGGCTTTCCGAAATCGGCATCGACCAGCAGGATTTCGCGATCCTTCTCCGCCGCCAGACTGAGCGCCAGATTGATCGCGCAGAATGTCTTGCCATCGCCGCTATGTGCCGAACAGACGAGAATGCGGTTGCCGCGCGGATTCCTGTGCAGTTGCGACAGCAGGTCGCGCTTGAGCAGTCGAAACTCCTCGCTCATCGTCGTGACCGCGGCGTCGGGGCGCAGGAAGCCTGCCTCGGTCAGCTTTCCCCTGTCGATCGGCTGGACCGGACCGGTCCAGTCCGGCGCGCGGGGCGTAGGTGGCGTGAACGGCGTGTCGGGCGCAAAAGCTGCGGGCGCAGGCGTCGGCGCGAATGTCGGCGATGCTGTCGGCGCGGCGACGGGTTCGGGCGGCAGATCGGACGCATCGACCTGCGGCGCGGCACGACCGCGCAGCGCGGCGCTGAAATCATAGATTTCGGTCGCGCGTTCGATCAGCGATCCCCGGCCTTTGATGGGGCTGTGCTGGTTCATTTTGCCTGGCTCCTTCACGCCATGCCGCGCTGGACAAATTCGACGACGATCAACAGCAGGCAGACGGCCGCAAGGCCCCCGCTCGCCCCGGCGAACCATTTCATGCGCTGTTTTTCGACCGCGACCTGCGCAGCGTTCAGCGTCTGGCTGATCGACCCTGCGACCGGCAGGCCGATCGCCTTTTCCAGCCGCGCAGCCGTCGGGAACGTGCCCTTGAGCTGACCAAGCGCGAAGGCGACGCCGATGCCTGCGCCGATGCCCAGGATCAAAACGCCCAGCAACAGTACGGGGCGATTGGGCGCGAAGGGGGTGGTCGGCGTGCTGGGCGGGTTGATGACGCGGAACTGGACGGCGCCGGTTTCGGTCTTCACCTCGCCACGCAGGCGGATTTCTTCGCGGTCGGCGGTCAGCTTGTCATATTGAGCCTTCAGCGCCGCATAGTCGCTTTCCAGCTTTTCCTGTTCGGATGCCACGCCCGGTTCGTTGACCTGTTTCGACATCATGGTGTTGAGGTCACCCTGCAACTGCGCCTTGCGCGTGCTGAGCGCCTGCACCGTGGCGGCGCGTTCGGCCTGCATCGACCGGATCGACAGATAGGCGGGATTGGGCGTACCGCCGACGGCGGACGCGCCACCACCCGCTTTACGCAGGGCATCGACTTCACGCTGGGCAGCGATCACGTCGGGATGGCTGTTGGTCCAGCCGCGCGCCTTCATCCCGGCCAGATTGGCCTGCGCCTGCGCCAGCGGCGATGCACCACCCGACGCGCTGATGCCCGGCAGCGTCGCTGGCGTGCCCGCCAGCTGGCCGTTCATCGCGCTGAGGGCGCTTTGCGCCTGCACCAGTTGGGAATCGATGTTGCTGATTTCCGCGCGCGCCGCGTCCATGCGCTGGCTGATCGAACCGGCGCCCGGCAGCAGGCCGACATAGCGCTGGGCAAATTCCACGCGGCGCTGATCGGCGGCCTCCAGCTGCTTGCCGCGCGCAGCGATTTGTTGATCGAGGAAGGCAAGGCTCTGCTTGGTCTGGTTGCGGTCGCCCGACAGATTTTCTTCCTGAAAAATGTCGATCAGCTTTTGCGTCACCTGTTGCGCGATGCGCGCATTGGCGCCGTCCGACAGGCCCGAATCGGCGGAGATCGCACTGATGTCGATCATGCTGGGATCGGCCTGCGCCATGACGGTGATGTTTTCGCGCAGCGTCGTGATCTTGGCCGCGACGTCGCGCGGACTGGACACGCCCTGCGACAGGTCGGTGTCGCGCACGACCTTTTCCAGATTTTCCGCGCTGGCCAGCGTGCTGCGCACACGGTCCAGATCCTGCTGGGACTGAACCTGGGTGATGCCCACTTTATCTTCCAGCAGCGACTGGGTGTTCACATAGACCCGCGCCTTTGACTGATAGCTGTTGGGGATGAGCGCGACGCCCAGCCAGCCCAGCATGCAAACGCCCCACGCCACGGCCAGAGCCACCCAGCGGCGGCTCCATATGCCATGCAGCAGGACCAGCAATTCGTCGTAAAGACCCGCCATGATCAGAACATGCTTTCAGGAATGATGATGACGTCGCCCGGCGCCAGCATGACGTTGGCTTTGGTGTCGCCCTTTTTCAGAAGGTCGCTCAGGCGCACCTGATATTCCTTCTGCTTGCCCGTATTCTTGTCAAAGCGCACCAGCCGTGCCTTGTTGCCCGCCGCATATTCGGACAGGCCACCCACCGCGATCATCGCATCCAGCAGCGTCATGTTTGCACGATAGGGAATGGAAGCCGGCTTTTCCGTCGCCCCCACGATCCGTACCTGTTGGCTGAACGTGCCGCTGAAATTGTTGACGATGACCGACACCAGCGGATTTTCGATATATTGACTGAGCGCCAGCTTGATGTCGTCGGCCAGCATCTTGGGCGTTTTGCCCACGGCAGGCATATCGGTGATCAGCGGCGTGGTGATGCGGCCATCGGGGCGCACCTGCACCTTTGCCCCCAGTTCGGGATTGCGCCAGACGAAGATGGTCAGGTCGTCGAGCGGGCCGATGACATATTCTTCCCCCGGTCCTTCCTGCGTCGATACGAAGGAAGCAGGCGGCAATTGCGGTCCGGACGGCGCCGAAGCACAGCCCGACAGGGCCACGGCGGGCAAAGACACGCCGATCAGGAGCCTGGAAACCGACAGAAAACGCATAATCTCACCCCTCATTGGGGCCATGCGCGGACGGTCGCCATAGAGGGCAAGACGGCCGGACAGCACATGGCTTCGGGCACCTTCATGCCCGTAAAGGGTAAAGATACCGTTAGGAGTTAAGTCCTGCGCAAATCAGCCAAGTAAAAGCTGTCGCGCATCTGGATGACCAAGAAAAGCGGCAGGACTTGCCGAAGCGCCATAAGCGCCTGCAAGAAAGATGGCGACGAGATCGCCCTCCTCGACTGGCGGCAGGGCTACCTTGTCCCCCAGCCGGTCAATGGGTGTGCACAGGCACCCCACCACGGTGACCGGATCGGCCGCGGGCGCCGCGCCGAAACGGTTGGCGAGCGCCATGGGATAGTTACGCCGCACGACTGTGCCGAAATTGCCGCTGGCGGCGAGTTGATGGTGCAGGCCGCCGTCGACGACCACGAACGCCTCCCCCTGACTGAGCTTCACATCGATGACGCGGGTCAGATAGACGCCCGCTTCGCCGACCAGCCAGCGCCCCAGTTCCATCGCCATGATGCTGCCGGTCAATATGTCGGGCAGACTGTCCATTTCGCTGTCCAGCGCCACGCCGATCGGCCGAATATCAAGGGCGTGATCCCCGGGAAAATAGGGAAGTCCAAAGCCGCCGCCCAGATTGACCAGCCGCGGCGTCGCCCCCACCGCGTCCGACAATCGCCCGGCCAGGGCCATAGTCGCCGCCTGCGTTTCGATGATCGCCATCGGATCGAGATTCTGGCTGCCCGCAAAGATATGCCAGCCCTGCCAGTCTGCCCCGGCGTCGATCATGGCGCGCGCCAACGCCGCCGCCCGGTCCGCATCGATGCCGAACGGCTTGGCCCCGCCGCCCATGCGCATGCCGGACCCTTTCAGGTCGAAATCGGGATTGACCCGGACGGCGAGGCGCGGCGTCTTGCCGATCCGGTCGGCGATGGCGAGCGCCCGCCGCCCTTCCCCTTCCGATTCCAGATTGACGGTTACGCCAGCGAAGATCGCGGCCTCCAGTTCGTCGTTACGCTTTCCCGGACCAGCGAAACTGACCCGATCCGGAGCCATTCCGGCGTCCAGCGCCATGGCGAGTTCGCCGCCCGACGCGATGTCGAACCCATCCACCTGTCCGGCCATCCGGGTCAGCAACGGGGCATAGGGATTAGCCTTGATCGCGTAATGAAGGTGGAGCGCATCGGGCATCGCGTCGCGAAAGCGGCGCACCTGCGCCTCGACGATGGTCATGTCATAGACGAAAAGCGGCGTGTCGCCCGCTTCATCCACCAGACTGGCCGCGCCGCAACCGCCGATGACCAGCATGCCGTCTTCTTCCCCGAACCAAGCCGGGATCGGTCCCATCGGCTTCATGCGCCATGCTCCTTTGCCAGCGCGACCCGATCTATCTTGCCATTGGGATTGCGGGGGAAATCGGGGTGCACGATGATGTCCTTTGGCTGCATGAAATTGGGCAGTTCGGATTTCAGATGGGCGGCGACCGCCTGCCCTATGTCGGGGTCAGCCGCGCGGATCAACAGGCGTACCGTCTGCCCCAGACGATCATCCTTCACACCCAACGCAACCGCTTCGGCAACGCCATCCACGGCCACCGCCGCTTCCTCTATCTCGGTAGGGCTGATGCGATTGCCTGCGGACTTGATCATCGCATCATCGCGGCCGACGAAGTAGAGCAGCCCCTGCCCGTCGCGCCGCACCGTATCGCCCGACCACACCGCCATGCCGCCATAGCGCGATGCGGGTGGCGCCGGCCTGAAACGTTCGGCCGTACGCGCCGGATCGCGCCAATAGCCCTGCGCTACCAAAGGCCCGCAATGGACCAGTTCGCCCGGTTCGTCGTCACCAGTCACGCTGCCGTCCGGCCGGACCACCAATATCTCCGCAAAGGGAATGGCGCGGCCCATGGAATCGGGATGACTGTCCACCAGAGCGGGCGGCAGATAGGTGGAACGGAACGCTTCCGTCAGGCCATACATCGGGTACAGGTCCGCCTGCGGGAACAGTCTGCGCAGCTTTGCCACTAGCGGCCGGGTCAACGCGCCGCCGCTGTTGGTCAGACGCCGGAGCTTTGCCGCCACATCCCCCGGCCAGTCCAGTTCGGTCAGTTGCACCCACAGCGGCGGAACCCCCGCCAGCGTCGTGATGTCACGCCGATCGACCAGTTTCATGACATCGCGCGCCGTCAGATAATCGAGCGGATAGACGCATCCCCCCGCATACCATGTGGATAGCAGCTGATTCTGCCCATAATCGAAACTGAACGGCAGGACGCAGGCGGTGCGATCTTCGCGCGTCAGTTTCAGATAATCGGCGACCGCCACCGCGCCCAGCCACAGATTGGCATGGGTCAGGACCACGCCCTTGGGCCGCCCGGTCGACCCGCTGGTGTAAAGAATGGCCGCCAGATCGTCGGGCGCGGCATGGGATGGACCGATGCCTTCGCCTCCGCTCATGGCGGCGGCGGCGTCATCTTCGCGGTGCTGCTGGCAATCGGCGGGCACATCGCCCGGCAACAGGCTGTCCAGCCGGGCCGCCGTGCCGATCAACAGGCGTGCGCCGCTGTCCGCCAGAATATGCGCGACCTGCCCATGTTTGAGCAGCGGATTGACGGGCACATGGACCAGCCCCGCGCGCGGCGCCGCCAGCGGCATCAGCGCCGCCACCGGTCCCTTCGCGATCCAGCTGGCGACCCGCGCGCCCGGTTCCAGCCCGAAGCCGGCAAGCCAGCGCGCCAGCCGCCCCAGCGTTTCTTCCAGTTCGGCATAGGCATAGCTGCCCGAACGTCCATCCAGCGCGGGCCTTGCAGGATCGCCACGCAGCAGCAGATGATCTATCGGCCGCACCTGCGCCGCATCGATCATGGGGAAACATTCAGTCACAGATGCTTAACTCCATGTCGATCTTTTTACTCTATGCATTGCGGCGGCTGGGGGCGGAGATAGTCGGTTGCGGTCGGTAAGGGAATATCACAGCATGGACGATGTGCGACTGGCGCTGGCCGGTCGGATGGATCGCGCCCATGTGCCCGGCCTGTTCGACCGGCTCGACTGGTTCGCTGCACTCCACCGTCACTGTCTGTCCGACATGCCCATTCATATTCTGGCTGCGGAGGAAGACGGGCGAGAGGCATGGTTGCTCCTCATGAATCCAGCACCGCGACGGGCGGAGGCTCTGGCCAACTGGTATAGTTTTTCATGGGCGCCTATGTTCATCGGCAATCCCGATCCGCAGGTGCAGGCGCGGCTGATAGATCGCATCGTCCGTCATCTGCGCCGGGCCTATGCGCGGATCCAGCTGTTCCCCATGGACGATGCCGCCCCGGTCATGGCCGCGCTGCGACGCGCCGGATGGTTTACGGTGCAGCGCCCCATGGGTGGTCGCCACCTGCTGCATGTCCAAGGTCGCAGCTTTGCCGACTATTGGTCTGCGCGACCCGGCAGATTGCGCAGCCTGATCCGGCGCAAGGGGCGCAACAGTTCGTTCACCCTGTCGATCAGTAAAACGCTGACCGATAATCTATGGCGTGATTATGTCGATGTGCATGACCGCAGCTGGAAGGATGCCGAACCGGGCCTCGATTTCCTGCGCGATCTGGCCGGGCGGGAAAGTGCGGCGGGGACTTTGCGGCTTGGCTTTGCGCGGGTTGATGGCCGGGCCGTCGCCACGCAGCTGTGGACGGTGGAACATGGCGTCGCGCTGATCCACAAGTTGAGCCATGACAGCGCATATGATCGCGCATCGCCGGGCAGCCTGCTGAGCCACGCTATGTTCGAATATGCCATCGATCAGGATCGCGTCCACCTGATCGATTACGGCACCGGCGATAACGGGTACAAAACCGACTGGATGGACAGCCGCATTCCTTTGCAACAGGTGGATGCGTTCAATCCCCGCTTCCCATCCGCATGGCTGCCCGCCGCGCGCGCCGCCATTTCCGCGCTTGTAGGTTAGGCCGCGAGCCACTAGTTAGGCGGCCATTATGCAGGCGCAAAATTCACAGCCGGTCGACCGGACATTCGATGTTGAAGGCCAGATGCGGGCGCTGCTCCGCGATACGCTGGGCCTGTCGCAGGAACGCGTGGATGCGTTCGATGCGGACACGCCGCTATTCGGCGCGCTGCCCGAACTGGATTCGATGGCGGTCGCAGGACTGCTCACCGAAATCGAGGACCGTTTTCACATCCTGATCGAAGATGAGGATATTGACGGCGACACGTTCGAAAACTTCGGGTCGCTGGTCGCCTTTGCGAAGGCGAAGGTCGCCTGACCCCCGCCCCCGCTGCCTGACATGGATCAGGCGGTTTCCAGCTGTTCGAAATCGACTTCCGCCAGGAATTTTTCGACGTCCAGCGCCGCCATGCAGCCCATGCCCGCCGCCGTCACCGCCTGACGATAGATTTTGTCGGTAACGTCGCCTGCGGCAAAGACGCCGGGGATGGCGGTGCGGGTCGTGCCCTTTTCCACCACGATATAGCCTTCGTCGAGCGGCAGCTTGCCATCGAACAATTCGGTCGCGGGATGATGGCCGATGGCGACGAAACCGCCGTCGGTCGGCACATGCGATTTTTCGCCGGTGACGGTGTCGATCAGATCGACTCCGACCAGCCCTTCGGGCGTGCCGCCGCCGACGAATTTATCGACCGCCTTGTTCCACAGCACCTTGATGTTCGGATGCGCATGCAGCCGCTGTTGCAGGATCTTTTCCGCGCGCAGCGAATCGCGACGGTGGATCAGCGTGACGTCATGGCTGTGGTTGGTGAGGTACAGTGCTTCTTCGACCGCGGTATTGCCGCCGCCGATGACCACCACCTTCTTGCCCCGATAGAAGAAGCCGTCGCAGGTGGCGCAGGCCGATACGCCCTTGCCCTGAAGATGTTCTTCCCCTTCGACGCCCAGCCATTTCGCCTGCGCGCCGGTGCAGATGACCAGCGTGTCGGCGACGTAGATGGTGCCGCTGTCGCCGGTCAGGCGGAACGGGCGTTCGGACAGGTCGATGTCGACGATCTGATCGTACATCATCTGCGCGCCGACATGTTCGGCCTGCGCCTGCATCTGTTCCATCAGCCATGGTCCCTGGATCACATCCCTGAAACCCGGATAATTTTCGACGTCGGTGGTGATGGTCAGCTGGCCGCCCGGCTGCATCCCCTGCACAACGATCGGCGCAAGACCTGCGCGCGCGCCGTAGATGGCGGCGCTAAGGCCGGCGGGGCCGGAACCGAGGATCAGCATGCGGGTGGAATGGGTGGCGGTCATGTCAGGCTTTCAAACTGCGATTCGAATAGGGCGACAGAGATAGGCGGCCCGCCGCATGGTGCAAGCGAAGGATTTGCTTGGGGCGCGGCAAGTCTGGCTGCGTTGAGTCTTCAGCCCCGAAACTTCGCCTGCATCGCCGGTTCCCATGGGCCGCCGCGATAATACCACGCCGCTAGCCCGGCTATGCTCAGAGGGCGCGGGCGAAATGTGCGCCGCAACCCCGCCGCCAACGCTTTTGCAGCCGAAGGATCGACCTTGTTCTGCACGGTGATATGCAGGCTTGGCCGCGCCTGATCCTGTGGCGTCAACAGACCCGCAAAGGCATTCGCCAGTTCGTCGCGCATTGCCATCAGTTCCGGGCTGTCCACGCGATAGGCGACACCCCGGCCCAGCAGCATGACATCCGTCAGCCGTGCGGCAGGCGGCGGCCCCGCGCACAACCGCTTCAGCCGTACCGACACGTCTTCCAGCACCGTCGGCGGCAGATGGTGAAACAGCGTCAGATGCGCGGGGATGAAGTTGCGTTCCGGCAGAAAGTGCGCACGGCGCAAGCCATCCGCCCAGGCGAAATCGGCCGCCCCCATCAGGGCCGTGACGATGATCGGCGCGCTCATCGGATCGTCTTTCGCCCGGCCGCAATCAGGCGTAGGATGCGATCATGACGGTCATGGGGCAACAGGCCGTCGCATCGGAAGGCTATCGTCATGTCGGCACCACGCTCCTTCACCATCATCGCCATCGTCCTGCTGCTGTGGAACCTGATGGGGGTAATGGCCTTCGTCATGCAATATAATATGGACCTTGCCGTGCTGGCGGAAACCGACCCTGCGGGTGCGCGGATATTCGCCGCCATGCCGGGATGGCTGTGGATCGACTATGGCGTCGCGGTACTGGCCGGAACGGTCGGCGCAGCCAGTCTGTTGGCGAAACGGAAAGCCGCCGTGGCGCTGTTCCTGCTGTCGCTGGTCGCGGTGATCGTTCAGTTCGGTTACACATTCCTGGCGACAGACCTTATCGCGGCCAAGGGCGTGGTGGTCGCCATGGCTTTCCCGATCCTGATCTTCGCAATCACCATCTTTCAGTGGCGTTACGCCAGCGCGCAGATGGCAAAAGGCGTCCTGCGCTAGAGCGCGCTGCGTCAAATGGGACGCAGGTCGCGCACTCTGAGCTTTTGTTGTCGCATTGTTTCAAGCGGAAAACCAGTTCCCACTTTTCCGCACGATGCTCCAAATCTTCACAGCTCTCCACGTGCGCGTCGGATTTCGAACCATTTGCGCACATTTTCATTATGCTGCTGATAGGTGTCGGCAAAGATATGGCCGCCCTTTCCATCGGCGACGAAATAAAGCGCCTTCGTTTCCGCAGGGTGCAGCACGGCCAGAATGGACAGCCGCCCCGGATTGGCGATCGGCCCCTTTGGCAGACCGGTCATCGCATAGGTGTTGTAATCGTTCACCGCCGCGATTTCCGATTTACGGATGCGGCGGCCCAGCGGCTTGCCCTTGGTAATGGGGTAGATGATCGTCGGATCGGCCTGCAACATCATGTTGGTGCGCAGACGATTGGAATAGACACCCGCAACCATCGGCCTTTCGGACGGCACGCCGGTTTCCTTTTCCACGATGCTGGCCAGAATGATCGCTTCCTTCGGCGATTTTGCAATCGTGTTGGAAGCGCGTTCCGCCCATAGCTGGGCCAGCGCCTTGTCCATCGCCGCCTGCATGCGTTTCAATATGGCGGCGCGCTGCTCCCCTTTGTCGAAGGCGTAGCTGTCGGGCAGCACGCTGCCTTCTTCGGGCACCTTGATTTCGCCGGTCAGCTGGTCGTTCGCCATCAGCCGTTCGTAGACGAGGATCGACGGCATGCCTTCGGGAATGGTGATCAGGCGAGTGAGCGTCTTGCCGCCTTGCAGGATCGACAGGATGTCGCTGTTGCTGGCACCCGCGGGGATGATGAACTCCCCGGCCTTGATCGACTTGCCTGCGCCAAAGACCTTGGCACGGGTCAGGAAGGCATCGGCGGATCGCACCGCCCCGCCCTGCTTCAGCAGCACCGCCGCGTCTGACAGGGTCGCCCCCTCCGGCACGATGATGCTGACATCCTGCGTCGCCGGTCCCTTTTCGCTCCATCCGGAAACGAAGCGGAAGGCGATCAAGGCCGCGATGGCGAGGCCGATCAACAGGATGACGCAGCCAAATCGCCGCATGGGGTTGCCCGATCGTCTTGCCATGCCGGTTCAGCCTGTATGCCGTGACGCGCGCCGCCGGGGCGGCACGCGCCAGCTATTATCAGATTGCCTTCATGATGAGCGAGGCATTGGTGCCGCCGAAACCGAACGAATTGTTCAGCACCGCACGCACCTTGCGCTCCTTGGCCACATGCGGGACCAGGTCCACGCCCTTGCAGCTTTCGCTCGGTTCGTCGAGGTTCAGCGTCGGCGGCACGATCTGGTCGCGCATGGCGAGGATGCAGAAAATGCTTTCCACCGCGCCCGCGCCACCCAGCAGGTGGCCGATCGCCGATTTGGTGGACGACATCGACATGGTGGACAGATTGTCGCCGAACAGGCGTTTGACCGCTCCCAGTTCCAGTTCATCGCCCAGTGGGGGCGAGGTGCCATGGGCGTTCACATAGTCGATGTCTTCAAGGCTGAGGCCCGACTTTTTGAGCGCCATCTGCATCGAACGGAAACCGCCGCTGCCTTCGGGATGCGGCGCGGTGACGTGATAGGCGTCGCCCGACAGACCGTAACCGATCACTTCGGCGTAGATTTTCGCGCCGCGCTTCTTGGCATGCTCATATTCTTCCAGCACGACCACGCCAGCGCCTTCGCCCATGACGAAGCCATCACGGTTGATGTCGTAAGGGCGGCTCGCCTTTTCAGGCGTGGCGTTGAAACCGGTCGAGAGAGCGCGCGCCTGCGCAAAGCCCGCGATGCCGATGGGGCAGATCGCGCTTTCGGCGCCGCCCGCCAGCATGACGTCGGCATCGTCCATCGCGATCATGCGCGCAGCGTCGCCGATCGAGTGGGCACCGGTGGAGCAGGCGGTGACGACGGCATGATTCGGCCCCATCAGGCCATATTTGATCGACACCTGACCGGAGATCAGATTGATCAGGCGACCGTGGACGAAATGTGGCGAGACCCGGCCCGGCCCCTTGTTGGCCAGCACCAGCGATTCGCTTTCGATGCCCGGCAGGCCACCGATGCCCGAACCGATCGAGCAACCGGCCCGCAGCCGTGCTTCTTCCGACATATTGTCGAGGCCCGCGTCGCGCAGCGCTTCGCTGGCGGCGGAAATGCCGTAGACGATGAAGGGATCGACCTGACGCTGGATCTTGTGATCGACATCCAGCGAGGGATCATAGCCATATTCATGGTCAGCCGGTTTCACTTCGCAGGCGATGCGGCACTTATATTCGCTGGCGTCGAAACGCTGAATCGTCGCCGCGCCCGATTTGGAGGCGATGATGTTCTTCCAGCTGGTTTCGACATTTCCGCCCAGCGGGCTGACCATACCAAGGCCGGTTACGACGACACGACGCATATCCTAGCTCCGAAATCTATCATGGGCCTTGTGCCGCCCACCTGGCTATTTAAAGCGCGCTTTCGACCGGCGCGCCAGATACGAAAAGGCTCCCCACGCTCGGCACTGGCCGGACAGGAGGAGCCGTCTCTTACGCGTAAGCGCAGCCTTTCCCCCGTGGGATCAGGCCGAAAAACGCCTTACTGCTTGCTGTCGATATAATCGATCGCATCCTTCACGGTGGCGATCTTTTCAGCAGCGTCGTCGGGGATTTCAACGCCGAATTCTTCTTCGAACGCCATGACGAGTTCAACGATGTCCAGGCTGTCTGCGCCCAGATCGTCGATGAAGCTCGCGTCCTCGGTCACCTTTTCGGCTTCAACGCCCAGATGCTCGACGACGATTTTCTTTACGCGATCCGCGGTCTCACTCATGAGTGGTCCTTCTTACTGGGTATCGTTGGTGGTTCTGAATAACCGTTAAGGCATTGCCCTAGTGCCAAGCCCCGATAGAGGCAAGAGGGAAGACCGCCAAGCCCCTTCGTGCGGTTGGGCAACCCGTTGGCAATAAAAAGCGGACTTCTGGTAGATAATAACCCCTTATTTACCAAAATTTCAGCGCCCTCGTGTCAGAAAACCGGCATGATGCCGCTTTCCGCCACCGATATATTCGTGACCCGCGCCCGTACAAGGTGGGCCGCGGCGATGATGGTGGCTGTGACGATGATCGCCATTGTTGCCCTGTTCGCCACCGCCCACGGAACAGTGGATTCGCTGGGGCGGCCGGTCGGAACGGATTTTTCCAATGTCTGGACGGCAGGCTGGATGGCCAATCATGGTCAGGCGGCGATGGCATGGGACTGGCCGACCCATTATGCCGTGCAGAAGCAAGCGCATCACGACGATGCCATCCCTTTTTACGGCTGGCATTATCCCCCGCCATTCCTGATCATTGCCGCCCTTCTCGCGCAATTGCCCTATATCGCCGCACTCCTTGTCTGGCAGGGGCTGACTCTCACCATGGCGCTGACATTGGTGCGGCGCATTTTGCCCGGCAACCGTGACGCGATGCTGGCGGCCATGGGCGCGCCTGTAGTCATGATATGCCTGGGCCATGGCCAGAACGCATTTCTGACCGCCAGCCTGCTGGGCGGCGGCATGTTCTTTCTCGACCGGCGGCCGTGGGTTGCGGGCATGCTGTTGGGCGCGCTGGTATATAAGCCGCAATTCGCGGTGCTGATCCCCATCCTGATTATGGCGCGGGGCAATGTTCGCGCTTTTGCCGGCGCTGCGCTGATGGCCGGCGCGTTGTGCCTGCTGACCCTTGTCATCTGGGGCTGGCCGGTATGGCAGGCCTTTATCGAATCCCTGCCGCTAACCCGGCAAGTCGTGATTGAAGGCGGCACGACGGGGTGGGAGAAGATACCCAGCCCCTTTTCCGCCGTGCGCCTGTGGGGCGGGCCTGTAACACTCGCCTATGTCGGCCAAGGCGTCGTAACCATTGCCGCAATCGCCGTGGCAGCGCTGACGGCGCGGCGCGGATCGATGGAGTTGCGGGGCGCGGCGGCATTGAGCGCGGCGTTGCTTTGCACGCCCTATGTGCTGGACTATGATTTCGTGCTGCTGGGCGTGGCCATCGCGTTTCTGGTCGCAGACATGGGCAAGCGCGGCACCTTGCGATGGGAGCCGACATGGATCGCCTATGGCTGGGCCGCCCCGCTGTTTGGCCGGATCGTGACGGAATGGACTTTGATTCCGCTCAACCTGATCGCGGCCATCGCTATACTGACCCTGACCATACGGCGCGCGATCGTGCTGGATGGCATCATCGGTCGTGATGTCGGGAACATGCGAAAGGCCCGCATATGAAGGCCGCCGCCATCCTCATGCCGGCACTGATCATGATGCCTCAGGCGTTGGCGCAATCGGATGCCGCCAGCACTCAGCACAGGGCCGCTCACAAGCTGGGCCTGCCCGCCGACGCGGTGAATGTCACTCCCGCGCGGTGGAACGGCCGACCATTCGTCTTCGCCGACTATCTGACCGGCAAGCCCGGCCAGGAAGAGCGGCAACTGGTCATGCTAGACGCGCGCATGGAGCAGCCCCCGGTCAGCGTCACCGTTGGGGAACAGGAAGGCGGCGCACCGCGCATTCTGGCGATCGGCTTCGCCAATGCGGATCGCGATCACGCCAGGGAGCTGATCGCCATCATGGCCTGGGACATTCGCCACTATGACGTGAGCGGCACCATGTATGACATCCGCATATTGGATGACTGGAAACCCGGCCAGCACGCTCTGTCCCCGATGCCGTCGGCCGAACGGCTGTTCGACCAATTTGGCTGCGATTGCGGGCGGCGTGATGGGGATGATTCCACGGCCGACATAAAGACCATTGCGGCGGTAAAGCAGCGGTTGAAACGCGCCGGTTATTAAAACCTGATCCGGTTGGTCTGAATCCGATCCTGTTCCAATTGCCCTTCGTTCACCGCATTTTTGCGTGCCGTCATCCGTGCCAGATGACTTCTAAAATGCTCCAAAAAAAGGGCCGATGCGCCCAAGCGCACGGCCCTTTTCCCGAAATACAGATCGACGCGGCGATCAGATCATCGCCATGCCGCCATTCACATGCAGGGTCTGGCCGGTGACATAGCCCGCTTCACGGCTGGCGAGGTAGACCACCGCTGCGCCGATGTCGTCGCCATTGCCCAGATCGCCCGCCGGGATCTTCGTCAAGATCGCGCCCTTCTGCGCATCGTTGAGCGCATCGGTCATCGCCGACCGGATGAAGCCGGGCGCGACGCAATTGACGGTGATACCACGGCTCGCCAGTTCCTGGCCCAGCGACTTCGACATGCCGATGATCCCCGCCTTCGACGCGCAATAATTGGCCTGCCCCGGATTGCCGGTGACGCCCACGACCGATGTGATGGAGATGATGCGGCCAAAACGCGCTTTCATCATCGGCTTGGCGGCAGCGCGGACGAGGCGGAAGGCAGCCTCCAGATTGACGGAAATGACCTGCGACCATTCCTCATCCTTCATGCGCATAATCAGGTTGTCGCGCGTGATGCCGGCATTGTTGACCAGAATGTCAACCTTTCCACCCAGCGCTTCCACCGCCTGTGGAACCAGCGCATCGACGGACGCCGGGTCGCTGAGGTTGCAGACGATGGTCTTGTGATCTCCGCCCAGTTCGGCAGCGAAAGCCTTGAGCTTTTCCTCATTGCTGCCCGAAAGCGCGAGGGTCGCACCCTGCGCAGCAAGCGCCCTGGCGATCGACGAACCGATACCACCCGAAGCGCCGGTCACCAGCGCGGTCATGCCTGTAAGGTCGAACATAGTCTCTTATCCCTATCCTGTCAGAAAGCCGCCAGTGCAGCTTCAATATCATCCATCGTCACGATGCTGCGCACGCTCGCATCGGGTGCGATGCGCTTGACCATGGGGCCGAGCACCTTGCCGCCCACTTCCACGAAATCGGTCACGCCCGCATCCCACATGGCCGCGACGGATTCGCGCCAGCGCACCCGGCCCGTCACCTGCTCGACCAGACGCGCCTTGATGTCTTCCGGGTCTGCAATCGGCACGGCCAAGACATTGGCATAGACCGGCAGCAGCGGCGCGTTGATCGCGGCCTTGGCCAGCGCTTCATCCATCGCTTCGGCAGCGGGCTGCATCAGCGGGCAATGAAAGGGCGCCGATACCGGCAGCAGCACGCCGCGCTTGATGCCATGGTCCTTCACCAGAGCCACGGCGCGCTCGATCGCGCCGCGATGACCGGAAATCACGACCTGCGACGGGTCATTGTCGTTCGCTACGGTGCAGATTTCACCTTCCGCCGCGGCGTCGGCCAGCGCCTGCGCCTTGTCGATGTCCGCGCCCAGCAGCGCGGCCATCGCGCCCTCACCCACCGGAACGGCCGCCTGCATCGCCTGCCCGCGCAGCTTCAAAAGGCGTGACGTGGTGCCGATGTCGAACGCCTCGACCGCGCACAGGGCGCTATATTCGCCCAGCGAGTGACCAGCAACATAATCGCCCTTGTCCGCCAGCGAGAAACCGCCCTCCCTCTGCATGACGCACAGGGTGGCGATGGCATTGGCCATGATGGCGGGCTGAGCATTTTCGGTCAGGGTCAGGTCGCTGTCCGGACCTTCCACCATGATGCGGAACAAATGTTGCGACAGGGCGTCATCGACCTCCTGAAACAATTCCTTCGCCGCCGGGCTGGCGTCGGCCAGTGCCTTGCCCATGCCCACCGACTGGCTGCCCTGCCCCGGAAAGAGAAATGCCCGCATCGTTCGACTCCACTCACAAGCGCCTGCCGAAAAGCGCTGAAATTCAATATCGTTACACTTTGAGACATAAATGTCATTGAGACGTACATATCCCTGCGGCAGTCAGGGAATGGACGTCCGCCGCCCTATACGGAAACGGCGCGTGGCGGCCCCTTTAACGATGACGGAGTGCGAGGAAAAGGTGCCATATCGCATTGCATGGATCAGCGGCGCGGCGCTCCTGCTATCTGCCTGCGCGGCGGGGCCGGATTACCGCGCGCCGCAGGCCGCTGCGCTGGGCGTCCCGGCCGCCTATAGTCAGGCCAGTCCCCAAGGCGGTACCCCCCCGGTCAGCGACGCGGACCTTGCAAGCTGGTGGACGCGGCTCAATGATCCTGCGCTCAGCAGCCTGATCGACAGCGCCATCGCCAATAATCTGGACATCGTGCAGGCGCAGGCCCGGTTGCGGCAGGCGCGGGAATCGCTGCGTCAGGCCAATGCCAGTTTCCTGCCGCAGGTGAACGGATCGGCCACCGGCGGGCGCAATTACAGCAGCCAGGATGCAGGCGGCCGGCTCGACAGCAGCGGCAACCCGATCGGCGGTGGATCGTCCAACTGGTCCAGCAGCTATTCGGCGCGCGCCAATGCCAGCTGGCAGATCGACCTGTTCGGCGAACTGTCCCGTTCGGCGGAGGCCGCGCGGGCCGATCTGGCCGCGTCGGGATATGACCTTGCCAATGTGCGCATGACCATCATCGGCGAGCTGGTGACCAATTATGTGCAGGCGCGCCTGGCGCAGGAACAATTGCGCGTCGCCCGCGAAACGCAGACCGTCCAGAAGGACAATTATGACATCGCCAACTGGCGTTTACAGGCGGGCCTTGCGTCTTCGCTGGACGAGCAACAGGCCAAGGCCCAGCTGGCCCAGACCAACGCCAGCATTCCCCAGCTGGAAGCCAGTTTGCGCGGCAGCCTGAACCGCATCGCCGTGCTGACCGGACAGGCGCCGGGCGAAGCGACCCGTGCGCTGGAAACCCCCGCCCCCATCCCGACCGCCGCAGCCGATGTCGCCACCGGCATTCCCGCCGACACGCTGCGCCAGCGGCCCGACGTGCGCAGCGCCGAACGCGCGCTGGCCGCCGCCACCGCGCGGATCGGCGTGGCACAGGCGCAGCTTTACCCCTCGCTCGGCATCAACGGAAACATCGGCACGACTTCGAACAGCTTCAAGGAACTGTTCGAACTGATTACCGGCGGCATCTTCGGCAATGTGTCGCAGGTGATTTTCGACGGTGGCCGCCTGCGCTCTCAGGTCCGATCGCAAAAGGCGGCCACCGACGCCGCCTTCGCCGCCTATAAGCAGAGCGTGCTCGGCGCGCTGGAGGATGTCGAAAACGGCATGGCCTCGCTCGACAGCGCCCGCCGCCGCAAGGTGGAGTTCGCGACGGTTTTCGACGCGTCCAATAACGCCGCAATATTGGCGCGCAGCCAGTATCAGGCGGGCATGATCGATTTCCAGACGCTGTCCACCAGCGAAACCACTCTCCTCAATGCGCGCAACAGCCTCGCCTCCGCGCAATCCGACGAAATTTTGGCCATCGCCCAGCTTTACAATGCACTGGGTGGCGGCTGGCAGACCATGGAAGCCCGCCCCGATGAGCAATGATGTGACCAAGGATCAGCCGATCGACGAGTTCCTCGGCACCCCGCCGCAAAAGCCGTGGCGCAAATGGGCGATCCGGGGCGGCATGGCGGTCGCACTGCTGATCGTCATCCTGCTGCTCGCCCGCTGTTTTTCGGGCGATGACAAGCCCAGCTTCGCTACGCGGGAGGTGCGCAACGGCGACCTGACGGTCAGCGTGTCGGCGACCGGGAACCTCAAACCCATCAATCAGGTCGATGTCGGGTCCGAACAGTCGGGTAAGATCACGGCGGTCTATGTCGACGTGAATGATCGCGTGACCAAGGGGCAGAAGCTCGCCGAACTGGACATCCGCCGTCTGGTCGACACGGTGAACCAGAACCGGGCGCAGGTCGCCTCTTCGCAGGCCAGCGTCGCGCAGGCGCAGGCGCAGGTCGCACTGGCAAAGGCGACGCTGGACCGGCAGGAAAATGTGTTCCGCCTGTCGGGTGGCCGCGTGCCTGCCAAGACGGAGATGGATTCCGCCCGCGCCGATTATCAGGGCGCGCTCGCCAACCTGCGCGCCACACAGGCGCAAGTCGATGTGTCCCGCGCCCAGCTGTCCAGCGCCCAGACCAACCTGTCCATCGCCCAGATCGTGTCGCCCGTGACCGGCGTCGTCCTGTCGCGCGACATCGAACCGGGGCAGACGGTCGCCGCATCCTTCAACGCACCGGTGCTGTTCACCATCGCCGAAGACCTGACGCAGATGGAAGTCGAAGTGTCGGTGGACGAAGCGGACGTTGGGCAAGTGAAGGAAGGCCAGAGCGCCACCTTCGCCGTGGATGCCTTCCCCGGCCGCACCTTCCCGGCGAAGGTCACGCGCGTCAATGTCGGCTCCAACGCGTCGAGCAGCAGCTCGTCATCCTCCTCCAGCAGCAGCACGACCAGCAGCAGCACGGGCACCGTGGTCGCCTATACAGCGGTGCTGAGCGTGGACAACAAGGATGAAACGCTGCGTCCTGGCATGACCGCGACGGCGGACATCGTAACGCAGGAACTGCATGACGTTCTGCTCGTCCCCAACAGCGCGCTGCGCTTCAAGCCCAGCACCAACGCACAAGGCGGCGGCATCACAAGCGTCCTGCCGGGACCCGGCCGGATGCGGCGCGGCAACACCCGTCAGGTGAAGTTCGGTTCGGGCAGTAGCCAGACCGTCTATGTCGTGGCGGAAGATGGCAGCCCCAAGGCCATTCAGGTCACCGTGGGTGCCAGCGACGGCGCACGCACCGCCATCACCGGCGGCAATCTGAAGGCCGGGATGCGCGTCATCACCGGGCAACTGGCCAAGGGGCAGCAGCCCCCGGCGGAGGATCAGGCCCCAGCCGACAAGGCGCCCCAGGGAGGCGACAGCAAGGCGCCGCAAGGCTCCGGGACCAAGGACCGCCCGCGCAATCCGTCCACCGACGGATCGCCCGCGACGGTCGGCAAGCTCGGCAATTCGGGGGACGCCGCGCCGCAGACCGCCCCAGTCGAACCCAGCAAGGGCCAGCCTGCCCCCGGCGAAACGCGCGGCACCGGCCGCCCCAGCGGAACCTGACGCATATGGGCGCGGACCCGATCATCTCGCTGCGCGGCGTGACCAAAATCTATGGCGAAGGGGCCACCGCCTTTCAGGCGTTGAAGGGCGTGGACCTCGACATTCAGCAGGGCGATTTCGTTGCTGTCATGGGGCCTTCGGGGTCGGGCAAATCGACCACGATGAACATCCTGGGTTGCCTCGACGTCCCTTCGGGCGGACAATATCTGTTCCGGGGCCATCATGTGGAGACACTGGACCGTGACCAGCGCGCTTTGCTGCGCCGCCGCTACCTTGGCTTCGTGTTTCAGGGGTTCAACCTGCTGTCGCGCACCACGGCGCTGGAAAATGTCGAACTGCCCCTGCTCTATCGCGGCGAGGACAAAAAGCTGCGCTACGAAATGGGCATGGCCGCGCTGGACAAGGTGGGGCTGAAGGACTGGTGGGATCATACGCCCGCCGAACTGTCCGGCGGGCAGCAGCAGCGCGTCGCCATCGCCCGCGCCATCGTGACCCAGCCCGACGTGCTGGTGGCGGACGAACCGACCGGCAATCTCGATTCGCAACGGTCGGTTGAGATCATGGAATTGCTGACAGACCTCAACCGGAACAGTGGCATCACCGTGCTGATGGTGACGCATGAACCCGACATGGCCGCCTATGCCCGCACCATCGTCCATTTTCGCGACGGCCTCGTCGAACGGATCGAGGAAGGGGTGAAGGCGTGAGATGCACTGTAATCTCCGTTCGCCCTGAGCGAAGTCGAAGGGCAGGTCTGAGCGGAGCGAAGGGGCTCGCTACGCTCGGTCATGGGCTTCGACTTCGCTCAGCCTGAACGGATTTAGGATTTATAACTAGTGCTAGGCACCACCATCATTCTCGCCTTTCGCGCGATCAACCGGCACAAGCTGCGTAGTTTCCTGACCACGCTGGGCATCATCATCGGCGTGGCGGCTGTCGTCACCATGGTGACGCTGGGCAATGGCGCGACGGCCGCCGTGCGCGAACAGATCAGTTCGCTGGGCGCGAACGTGCTGCAACTGCGCCCCGGACAAGGCTTTGGTCGTGGCGGCGGTGGCCCCCGCCCGCCCGATTTCAAGGAACGCGACCTGACCGCCATCGAAAACCAGTTGACCGGTGTGCGCGCCGTCGCCCCGGTGGTCCAGTCCAGCGGCACCGCCATCTATGAAGGCAATAACTGGTCCACCACCGTCTATGGCACGACATCGGCCTATTCGGAGGTGCAGCAGTGGAAAGTCGCCGACGGCCGCCTGTTCCTGCCCGAAGAGGAGGAAGCCGGCCGCCCCGTCTGCCTGATCGGCAATACGGTGCGCAACAACCTGTTCCAGGGTGCGGAGCCGGTCGGGCTGCGGATGCGGATCAAGGGCTTATCCTGTCAGGTGGTGGGCGTGCTCGCCACCCGTGGTCAGGGCGGCTTCGGCGATCAGGACGATGTCGTCGTCATGCCGATCAAATTCGTGCAGCGCCGCTTCACCGGCGATCGCGACATCAGCCAGATCATGGTCGCGGTAGACGACGCCTATGACACCAGCACTGTGCAAGCCAGCCTGGAAGAACTCATGCGCGAACGGCGCAAGATCAAGGCAGGGCAGGACGATAATTTCAATATCTTCGACACCAAGCAGATCAGCGACACGCTGACCGGCACCACCACCATCCTGACACAGATTGTGGGCGCGGTGGCGGCCATATCCCTACTGGTCGGCGGCATCGGCATCATGAACATCATGCTGGTGTCGGTGACGGAGCGAACCCGCGAAATCGGCATCCGCCTCGCCATCGGCGCGGTCGCCCGCGAAGTGCTGATGCAGTTTCTGGTAGAGGCGATCGTATTGTCATGCCTTGGCGGCCTGATCGGCCTGTTTCTGGCGCTGATCGCATCGGTCGCCATTGCCCCGCTGATGCAGGTGCCATTCCTGTTCGATCTGAAGGTGAACCTGATCGCCTTCCTCTTTTCCGCCGCGATCGGGGTCGTGTTCGGCTATTTCCCGGCACGCCGGGCCGCTGCGCTCAACCCCATCGACGCGCTGCGGCACGAATAAGACCCCCGCCCGTTCGCTTCGCGCGTGGTCGAGAAGGTTTTGGCGCAGGCTGATACAAGTTCCGGCACAATGCGGATGTCGC
>NZ_JBMDWL010000040.1:0-7061 GCF_048594625.1 Sphingobium sp. | reverse complement strand
GCCATTTTCGACGCGCTGGCCGCCGAAGAACGCCCGGCATCGGCCTATGACATCGCCGACACCGTGTCGCAGGCGCGCGGCAAGCGGGTCGCGCCCAACAGCGTCTATCGCATCCTCGACCTGTTCGTGGCGAACAACATCGCGATGCGGGTGGAAAGCGCCAACGCCTATATCGCCAATGCGCATCCGGGCTGTCATCATGACTGCATCTTCCTCGTCTGCCGCAACTGCAAGCAGGCGACCCATGTCGATGACGACAAGGTGACGAACGAAGTGCGCGCCGTCGCGGTGCAGGAAGGGTTCAAACCTGAACGGCCGGTGATCGAGATATTGGGCACCTGCGCGAAATGCGCGGCCTGATAGGGCGTTGCGCTGGCGCCCGGAACGGCCTAGCGCATCTTGCTTTGGTCCGGAACGGCCCGATGGCCTGCGGAGTCTATGTCTTTGATGAATGATCGCCCCGAAACCCCGCTGCTGGATCAGGTCACCTGGCCGTCGGACCTGCGCGCCCTGAAGCCCGAACAGCTGCGCCAGCTGGCCGACGAACTGCGTCAGGAAGTGATCGCCGCCGTCGGCGTGACCGGTGGCCATCTGGGTTCCGGCCTTGGCGTCGTCGAACTGACCGCCGCGATCCATTATGTGTTCGACACGCCCACCGACAAGCTGGTGTGGGACGTCGGCCACCAATGCTATCCGCACAAGATTCTGACCGGGCGGCGCGACCGGATTCGCACCCTGCGTCAGGGCGGCGGCCTGTCGGGCTTCACCAAGCGCGCCGAAAGCGAATATGACCCCTTCGGCGCGGCGCACAGCTCCACCTCGATCAGCGCGGCGCTGGGCTTCGCCATCGCCAACAAGATGCAGGATCGGCCGGGCAAGGGCATCGCCGTCATCGGCGACGGCGCGATGTCGGCCGGCATGGCCTATGAAGCGATGAACAACGCCCGCGCGGCGGGAAACCGGTTGATCGTCATCCTCAACGACAATGACATGTCGATCGCCCCGCCGGTCGGCGGCCTGTCCGCCTATCTCGCCCGCCTCGTGTCCAGCCGCGAATTTCTCAGCCTGCGCGATCTGGCCAAGAAGCTGGCGCGCAAGCTGCCCCGCCCGCTGCACAAGGCGGCCAAGAAGACCGACGAATTCGCGCGCGGCATGGCGACCGGCGGGACGCTGTTCGAGGAACTGGGCTTCTACTATGTCGGCCCGATCGACGGCCATAATCTCGACCATCTGATCCCGGTGCTGGAAAATGTCCGCGACGCGGCCGAAGGACCGTGCCTGATCCATGTCGTCACGCAAAAGGGCAAGGGATATGCCCCGGCCGAAGCGGCGGCGGACAAATATCATGGCGTCCAGAAATTCGACGTCATCACCGGTGCGCAGGCAAAAGCCCCGCCCGGACCGCCCAGCTACACCAATGTCTTCGCCCAGGCCCTGATTGCCGAGGCGCATCGCGACCCGACCGTGTGCGCCATCACGGCGGCAATGCCGTCGGGCACCGGCCTTGACAAGTTCGAACTGGCCTTCCCCGACCGCACTTTCGACGTGGGCATCGCGGAACAGCATGCCGTTACCTTCGCGGCGGGCCTTGCCGCGGAAGGAATGCGCCCCTTCTGCGCCATCTACTCCACCTTCCTGCAACGCGCCTATGATCAGGTCGTGCATGATGTGGCGATCCAGAATCTACCCGTCCGCTTCGCCATCGACCGCGCGGGCCTCGTCGGGGCGGACGGTTCGACCCATGCGGGCAGCTTCGATGTCGCCTATCTTGCCACCCTGCCAAACATGGTGGTGATGGCGGCGGCGGACGAGGCCGAACTGGTCCATATGGTCCATACCTGCGCCGTGCATGACAGCGGGCCGATCGCCGTACGCTACCCGCGCGGCAACGGCACCGGGGTCGACATGCCTACGCTTCCCGAAGCGCTGGAAATCGGCAAGGGCCGGATCGTTCGCGAAGGGCGTCAGGTCGCGATCCTCTCGCTCGGCACCCGCCTTGAAGAAGCGCTCAAGGCGGCAGAGGCGCTGGAGGCGAAGGGCCTGTCCACCACCGTCGCCGACCTGCGCTTTGCCAAGCCGCTGGACGAAAAACTGATCCGCCAGCTGCTGACCAGCCATGAAGTCGCCGTGACGATCGAGGAAGGCGCGGTCGGGGGCCTTGGCGCGCATGTGCTGACGCTGGCCAGCGACCTTGGCCTCATCGACAATGGCCTGAAATTGCGCACCATGCGCCTGCCCGACATCTTTCAGGATCAGGACAAGCCCGAAGTGCAATATGCGCAGGCCCGGCTGGACGCGGATGCCATTATCGATACGGTGCTGACGGCGCTCCGCCACAACAGCGTCGGCGCCGAAGCGCGAGCCTGACCCTATTGACGGCCTGACCATGCTGGCGAAATGGCTGCTGGTCCCGCCGATGATCGTCGGCGGGCTGGCCGTTCTGGGCGTCTGGCACGACTAAAGCATCGTGCGCAAAAGTGGGAACCGGTTTTGCGAAGATAAGGATGCGATAACAAACGACTAGAGCACGCATCTTGCGTCTGATTTAACGCAGCGTGCTCTAGCGTCACCGCCGCGCACTGGCGGCCAGGCGTGTCGGCATGTCTCCATCCGCCCTGATCGACTTGATGATCGTACAGGGTGTAGCCGCCCGGTGGCCGAATATGTCTGGGACGTCCTTGCCCCGCATTATGGCGACGGCGACATTCTGCCCCATCCCGATGATGATCTGACCCGCGACGCCCATATAGATCCGGACGAAGTGGAGGATATGGTCGCCGACGTCTTCAGCCGTTTCGCGCTGCCCCAACCCACGGTCCGACATCCTGAAAGCGTGCCGGAGGCGATGACCATTCCTGCCTTCGCCCGCTATCTCGACGGGCGGCGAAATGCGCTCAGGAACCAGATAGCGCCACCGGCGTCATAGCCGCACCGCGCCCGTCATGCGATGACCGGCACGGTGGGCACGAACGGGGGAAGGATGATGGTGCAGGCTATCGGGCGACATGTTATTCCGGCCTTCGCCATCCTGTTGCTCGCCCTGCCCGCCTGTCGCCCCAAGGTGGAGGACAAGCCGCCGCCCCGCGCCAATGATCCGGTGCCCACGCATCAGCAAAGCTCCATCATCACTGCACCAATAGAGGGCGACGCCGCCATCATCAGCCGCGCCGTCGAACGGGCCGTGCCGCGCACGCTGTGGACCATCCACGAACCCGCCGCCCGCTGCATCCCCCCGCAGGAGCTGAAGCTGCTGGGCAAGCGGATCAAAGTCACCCCGCCCATTCGCTGCGCGATCCATGGCACCGTGACCCGCAGCGCCATCCGCCTGCGCGGTGAGGGACAGGACATCATCGCCGACGTGCCCATCCACGCAGAAATCAGCGCGCGCGACACCGGCGGTCGGCTGAAGGGGGAAACCGCCACCGGCGCGGCCATGGCCCATGCCCGCATCCGCCTGTCGCTTACGCCGCAATGGGCGCTGACAGGCAAGGTGCGACTAAGTTACGATTGGACCACGCCGCCCGGCATCGATTTCCTGGGCCAGCGCATCCGCTTCACCGACAAGGTGGACGAAAAATTGCAGCCCATCGTCCGTCAGCTGGAACGCGACCTGCCGCGCGAACTGGCGCAGGTGGAATTGCGGCCGAAGGTCGAACAGCTATGGCGTCAGGGCTTTGCCGTGCTGGAACTCAATGAACGCAACCCCGCCGTCTGGATGCGGGTGACGCCGCAAAAGCTGCTCTATGGCGGCTATGCGCTGCACAAGGGGCAATTGCGGCTCGATCTCGGGCTGGAAGCGCTGACCCAGACCCATGTCGGCCCGCGCCCGGACGATCCGACGCCCACGCCCCTTCCACCGCCAGCCACCACCCGCGTCGATGGCCGCTTTGCCATGGCCATCCCCGTCACCGCCGATTATGCGCAGCTGGAACCGGTGATCATGCGCGCGCTGACGAAACGTGCGGCCCGCCCGTTCGATCTGCCTGCCATCGGCCCGATCATGGCCCGCTTCGATAAGGTGGAGGTCTACGGCACGGATGGCGGACGCATCGCTGTGGGTGTCACCATCGCGGCGCGCCCGGCATCGGGGCAGATGGGCGAAACCCATGGCCGCATCTGGCTGGTCGCCCGCCCCGTCAACGCGCCGGGCAGCGCTCAAGTGCGCTTCACCGACTTCAGCGTCACCGGCGCGACGGATGGCGTCGCGGGCGACATGCTGGTGGCGCTGGGCAACAGCCCAGGTTTTTCGCAGCTGATCGCCTCTTCCCTCACCCAGAATTTCACGAAGGATCTGGATGAACTTCAGGGCAAGATCCGCCGCGCCATCTCGGAAAAGCGGTTGGGCGACCTGCTGATCCGCAGCCATATCGACGCGATCGAAACCGGCGAAATCCATGCCTATGGCGCGGGATTGCATCTGCCGGTAGAGGCGCGGGGTACGGCGCGCCTCCTCTACCGCCCGGCCGGGCGATAGGGCACAGGCGTCAACCGACGGCGCCCTTTTTTCAGTAAAAGCCTTTACGGGGAAGGACGACGGCCCATCCCCCCAAAGGCCATCACCTTCTTACTGCTGCGGTACGGCGGCGCGCGCCGCTTCGCCATCGCCTTCGGGCGCGGCGATGATGTCGCGGGTCGTCTGCCCCTTGTCCACCACTTCGGTGGCCGGATCACCGACCGACGAACGGATGCCGGGCGCCGCATTCGCGCGGCCTGCGGCGCTCAGCGTCGCGCTTTCCGATGCGCTGCGCGCGGCGGGACCGCCGAACATCGCTTCCATCGCGGCCTTGCTCGAATCGACTGCTGCCGCAGCGGGCGAACCCGGCGCGGGCGGAACCAGCGCGAAGTCGGGCGGAATCACCAGCGGCGCCTGACGCGAGACGGCAAATTCGTCGGGGCGCTGGCGATTGAGCAGTCCGCCGCCGCCGCCGCACGCCGACAGGGTGGACAACAGGCCAGCGGCGAGGATCAGTTTACGCATTACTTCAAAGTCTCCGTCTTTGCGCCCTTGTCGCGCAGCAGCAACGCCCGCGCAAGCAGGATCAGCACGCCGATGGTGATGGCGGCGTCGGCCAGATTGAAAATGAGGAACGGCCGCCATTCGCCGAAATGCAGATCGGCATAATCGACCACATAGCCAAGGCGTACGCGGTCGACGATGTTGCCGATCGCCCCGCCCAGCACCAGACCCAGCGCCGCGACATCCTGCCGCGCTTTTTCGCGCCACATCCACACGCCCACGAAAGCGGCGATCAACATGGTCATGCCGACCAGCGCCCAGCGCGCGACGTCGGTGTCGGCGTGGAAGAATCCCATCGACACACCACGATTTTCCAGCCAGCGCAGGCGGAATATGGGCAATATATCAATGCCATCCAACCGGCTTTTCAGGTCCAGCGGAAATGTGACGCTATATTTGATCAGCTGGTCGACCGCCAGCGTCACGATGGCGACGGTCAGGCCCAGCGGGCGGTGATTGACGGCGGGCGTGATGCTCATGCCTTCAGCACCCCATCACAGCGGTCGCACAGCGTGCCGTCCTCGGCCACTTCGGGCAGCTTGCGCCAGCAACGGCCGCATTTATGCCATTCGCTGGGCCGGATGGCGATGCCGTCGCCCTCGCCCATGGTCACGCGCGCGACGATCGCGACTTCGGCGAAATCGACGTCGCCCACCGGCAGCAGTTCGCCCATGGTCACATCCGCTTCCAGGCTGGACCGGATCACCTTGTCCCGGCGGAACGGTTCGATCGCTTCGTTCACCTGTTCGCGCTGGTCGCGCAGCTCCGTCCATTTTTCGTCCAGATGGCTGTCGATCCAGCGCGCATCGACCTGCGGCCATTCCAGGAAATGGACGCTGTCATCCTCGCTTGGGAAGCGGCTCTGCCATACTTCTTCCGCCGTGAAGGGGATGATCGGCGCGACATAGCGGACCAGCGCGTGGAACAGCGTGTCGAGCAGCGTGCGATAGGCGCGGCGCTTGGGGTCCGACTTCGCATCGCAATAGAGGCAATCCTTGCGGATGTCGAAGAAGAAGGCGGAAAGGTCGCTGTTCGCGAAATCGAAGATCGCGCGGGTGTAGCGGCTGAACTCCAGCCAGTTCTCGCTCTTCGCCGCCTTGTCCACCACGGCGCGCAGTTCCGCGTCCAGCTGCGCCAGACGGTGGAGCATATAGCGCTCCAGTTCCGGCATTTCTGCGTAGGAAACGGCTTCCGTTTCCTCATTATAGTCGGAAAGAGCGCCGAGCATGTAACGGAAAGTATTGCGCAATTTGCGATAGGCGTCGGACGAGCCGGCCAGCACTTCCTTGCCGATGCGCACATCATCGAAATAATCGGTGCTGGCGACCCACACGCGCAATATGTCCGCGCCGCTTTCCGCCATGATCTTCAGCGGATCGACCACATTGCCCAGGCTCTTGGACATTTTCTTGCCCGTGCCGTCCAGCGCGAAGCCGTGGGTCAGCACCGCCTTATAGGGCGCCTGACCGCGGGTGCCGCAGCTTTCGAGCAGCGAAGACTGGAACCAGCCGCGATGCTGATCCGATCCTTCGATATAGAGGTCCGCGCGCGCATCCGGGCCATAACGCCCCTCGACCACGAAGCTGTGGGTCGAGCCTGAATCGAACCAGACGTCGAGGATGTCGTTGACGACTTCATAGTCATTGAGATCGTAATCGGGGCCGAGCAGCGCCTGATGATCCGCGCCGAACCATGCATCCGCGCCGGCGCCCTTGAACGCGTCGATGATGCGGGCATTGACCGCCGGATCAACCAGATAGTCGCCGCTCTTGCGATGGACATAGAGGGCGATGGGGACACCCCATGCACGCTGGCGGCTGATCACCCAGTCGGGACGCCCTTCGACCATCGAACGGATGCGGTTGGTCGACCGTTCCGGCACCCAGCGGGTGTTGGCGATCGCGTCCAGCGCCACTTCGCGCAGCGTCGGGCCGTTGCCGCTGACGAGCGGCGTGGGCAGCACGCCGCCTTCGACGTCGATCACCGCGCCTTCCTGCGGACGGTCCATCGGGATGAACCATTGCGGGGTGCAGCGATAGATGAT
>NZ_JBMDWL010000004.1:0-6604 GCF_048594625.1 Sphingobium sp. | reverse complement strand
CCCCGCGCCCGCGCCGCAATAGAGCCGTCGCCGGGTGCCCGTAGCTCAGCAGGATAGAGCATCAGATTCCTAATCTGAGGGCCATGGGTTCGAATCCCGTCGGGCACACCATTTCAGGCGCAGCATTCAGGCAAGGCGTTTCAGGCACAGTGTTGCTTTGGCTGCCTGCCGACTTCGCCCGGAGCGAATGGCGCGGGTTTCAGTCCGGCGTCCTGCCAAATTCGATACGGTGACTTTGCCCCGTCACAGCCATTTCAGTTTCTTGAAGCGGGTGTAGAGGATGGTGCAGATCACCGCGATCACCCCCAGCACGACCGGATAGCCGTAGCGGGTGCGCAGTTCGGGCATATGGTCGAAATTCATGCCGTAAATGCCCGCGATCGCCGTCGGCACCGCCAGAATCGCCGCCCATGCGGCGAGTTGGCGGGTGATGTCGCCGGTGCGCTGCTGTTCCAGCAGATTGCTCGATTCGAACACGCTGTTCAGGATGTCGCGCAGATCGTCGACCATCGTCTGCACCCGGCGCACATGGTCGCGCACGTCGCTGAAATAGGGGCGGGCTTCGGGATCGATGCAGGGCAGGTCGATCTTCACGAATTTGGTGGCGACTTCGTGCATGGGGGCAAGGATGCGTTGGAACCGGATCAGCTGGCGACGCAGGCTGAAGATGCGGGTGATGTCGTCGCGGCGCAGGAAATGGTCGATCATCTGCTGTTCCATTTCCAGCACCTCTTCCTCGATCCCCTCGATGATCGGCAGATAGCCGTCGACGATGAAGTCGAGGATGGCGTGCAGGACATAATCCACCCCCTGCGCCAGGCGGGAGGGCACCGCTTCCAGTTCGGCCCGCAGCGCCAGATGGGCGCGGGCGGAGCCGTGGCGCACGCTGATGATATGGTTGGGGCCGACGAACAGGGCGGTTTCGCCATAGCAGATCACGTCCCCCTCCACATGGGCGGTGCGGGCGACGACGAACAGCTGATCGCCGTAGATGTCGACCTTTGGCAACTGATTCGCCTTGATCGCATCCTCCACCGCCAGCGGGTGCAGGCCGTGGGTGCCGGCCAGAACCTGCATTTCGTCCACCGTCGGTTCGGCCAGCCCGATCCAGATGAATTCGGACTTGTCGGGCGCGCAGTCGACCCGTTCATCTATCGCCACCGGGCGCACCCGCTGACCATTGCGATAGAGATAGGCGGCGACGACGGTCATGATGCGTGTTTCCCTTTGGTTTCCGCTGGCTAGCAGAAGACGGCGGGTCCGTCTGCCTTTTGCCGCTGGCAGGCGTCATCCCATATGATTTTTACTGAAGGGGGTGGCCAATGACTTCGCCCTGACATAGTTCGGGTGGAAAGGGGCGCTGACGATACGCACGGCCATCGCTTTGGAGAGGGCGAGCCGGGCAGCTGAATACGGAGCCGCGCCTTGCGCATCATGACCATTGATTTCGAAGCGTCCTGCCTGCCGCGCCACGGACGGTCCTACCCGATCGAGGTGGGCGTGGCCGATGGCGGGATGGCGCGCAGCTGGCTGATCCGGCCGCATGACGACTGGGCCGGTTGGGGCTGGACGGCGGAGGCGGAGGCGCTGCATGGCCTGACCCGCGAGAGGATCGAACGGGATGGACAGCCGGCCGCGACCGTACTGGCGCAGCTGGCCGACGTGGCGCAGGGATGCCGGATGATCGCCGACAGCCCGATCGACCAATATTGGCTGGATATGCTGGCGGCGGCGGCGGGTGTCGCGGCGCCCTTTGCCATCCACCATGTCACGACATTGTTCGACGAACAGGGGGCGGACGAAGAACGGGTGCAGGCCGCGGTCTCCTATGCCGACGGGCAGGTGACGACCCGACACCGGGCGGCGGGCGACGCATTATGGCTGTCGGCGCTGGTGTCCCATATTCGCGGAATGGCGCAGATCGTGCCGCAACCGGTGCTGATGGCGGCGCAATAAGACCTCAAATCTTTGCACAAGCAATGATTTGTTACGTTCGGCCAATTTCGGAGACATTCGTCAGCCCTAGTCTTTCTGCCGTCCGTATCTGCAAGGCCATTTTGTTGCAGATCGCCCATGTCGCAGAGGAGACGCCCGTGCCCTTCATCCTGGCATCCAGCGCAAAAGCCGCTGGCGCCGGTATCAGCCAAGGCTATCCGGCCATGATCAGCGCGGTCGCCGGCTGATGAGTGCACCGCTGATATTGATCGCGGAAACGCATCAGGATTTGCGTCACAAGGCCCGCGAATATCTGGAGCAGACCGGGTTTCGCGTACTGCCTGCCGTGTCGGCCAATGATATTTACAGTGCGCTGACGACCACGCCGGTGGGCGCGCTGGTGCTGGACGCGGCGCTGCGTGGTCCCGACGGGCTGGACCTGTGCCGTGATGTGCGCGAACGCAGCGACGTGCCGATCATCGTCGTGGGATCGAACAGTTCGGAGGTCGACCGGGTGGTCGGGCTGGAACTGGGCGCGGACGATTATATGGCCAAACCTTATTCGACGCGCGAACTGGCGGCGCGGCTGCGCGCGGTGCTGCGCCGGGGGCGGGGCGAACGGGCGCTGGGCATGCGGCGCCAGACGCAGGCGCTGTTCGACGGATGGATCGTCGATTTCGGCCGGCGCGAGGTGTTCGACCCGCAGGGAGAGCCGGTGGACCTGACCGCTGCCGAATTTGCGTTGCTGTCGGTGTTCATCGATCATCCGCAGGTGGTCATCGCGCGGGCGCGGTTGATGGAGCTGGCGGGCGTGCGCGATGCGCCGTCGTCCGACCGCAGCATCGACGTGCTGGTCAGCCGCCTGCGCCGCAAGCTGGGCGAGGGTGGCCGTCCTGCACCGATTGTTACAGTCCGGGGCGTGGGATATATGTTCAGCGCGGCCGTGGACCGCCGCTGAACCGCAAATGTTTGCGTAGATCCGCCGCATTTGGCGGTTTTCCTTCATTTTCCGTGTTTATGCCGCGCTGCAACATTCAGACACAATTTTTAACAAAGCCGCTGCGTTGCAGCAAAGAGCGACCTTTATTCTTCCCAATGAACCGGTCCGCCCCCTGACCGAGACAAAGGAAAGAAGAGGATAGACTCCATGAACGAGCTTATCGGTCGCGTTTTCGATTTCGAAACCAAGGTTTATCCCAGCGAAAGCTCGCTTTACAGCCAGCTGGCCAACCATGGACAAAGCCCCAAGGCGCTGATGATCAGCTGCGCCGACTCGCGCATCGTGCCCGAACAGATCATGCAGGCAGCACCCGGCGACCTGTTCGTATGCCGCAACGCGGGCAACATCGTACCCCCGCATGACAGCCAACTGGGCGGCGTGACCGCCACGGTCGAATATGCCGTCATGGTGCTGGGCGTGCGCGACATCATCGTGTGCGGTCACAGCGATTGCGGCGCGATGAAGGCGCTGGCCACCAACGCCGACCTGACCACCATGCCCAATGTCGCCGCCTGGCTGCGCCACAGCCATGCCGCGCAGAAGGTGTGCAGCGAAAATTATCCGGCCGAACTGAGCGCCGCCGACAAGCTGCGCAACATGGCGCTGGAAAATGTCGTCGTGCAGCTCAACCACCTGCGCACGCATCCGTCCGTCGCGTCGGGCATCGCCCGCGGCGAAATCGCGCTGCATGGCTGGTATGTCGACATTCACGCCGGTCAGGTGCTGGGCCTGAACGGTGAAACCGGTCGCTTCGCGCCGCTGCGCGAAGGTGAACCGATGCCAGTCGCCCTTCCCCAAAGCCGTCGCCTTGCCGGCGAGGCTCTTTATGCCCAAGCGGCGGAGTAAATCATGTTGAAGGCTCTTTCCGGCGGCACTTTGAGCCGCGACTTCACGGCGTCGATCGTCGTATTCCTTGTGGCGATGCCGCTGTGCATGGGCATAGCCATCGCGTCCGGCGTGCCGCCGGAAAAGGGCCTGATCACCGGCATCATCGGCGGCATCGTCGTCGGCCTGCTGGCGGGTTCGCCGCTTCAGGTCAGCGGCCCGGCCGCCGGTCTGGCGGTCATCGTGTTCGAAATCGTGCGGGAACAGGGGCTGTCGGCCCTTGGCCCCATCCTGATTCTGGCGGGCATCATTCAGGTTGGCGCAGGCCTGATGAAGGTCGGCGGATGGTTCCGCGCCATTTCGCCCGCCGTCGTGCATGGCATGCTGGCGGGGATCGGCATGCTGATCGTGGTCGGCCAGTTCCATGTGCTGTTCGACGACAAGCCGTTATCGAGCGGTCTGCACAATCTGGTCGCCATGCCCGGCCAGATCATGGGCCTGACCAATGGCGATGCCGCCACGGCCTTCGCCGTCGGCCTGGTCACCATATTCGGCATGCTGGGCTGGGAAAAATTCCGTCCCGCGTCGATGAAGCTGGTGCCCGGCGCGCTGGTCGGCGTGGTGTTGGGGACGGTCGTCGCCTTCACGCTGGGTCTGGATGTTGCCCGCGTCGTCGTGCCGGAAAGCATCGTGTCGGCGGTCAGCCTGCCCGAACAGGGCCTGATGGCGCAGCTGATGAACCCCACCATCATCACCACCGCGATCGCCATCGCCTTCATCGCCAGCGCGGAAACGCTGCTGTCGGCGGCGGCCGTCGACCGGATGCATGACGGCGTGCGCACCAATTACAACAGGGAACTGAGCGCGCAGGGCGTGGGCAACCTGCTGTGCGGTTTTGCCGGCGCCTTGCCGATGACGGGCGTGATCGTCCGTTCGTCCGCCAACGTTCAGGCAGGCGCCAAGACCCGCGCGTCGGCGATTCTGCATGGCGTGTGGATTTTGGGCTTCGTCGCTCTGCTGCCCTGGCTGCTGCGCGAAATTCCGATGGCCGCGCTGGCGGGCATCCTGGTCATCACCGGCGTCCGTCTGGTGAGCGTCGCCCATGTGAAGCATCTGTTTCACCTTTACGGTCCGCTGCCCGCGATCGTGTGGGCGGCCACGCTGATCTGCGTTGTTGCGACCGACCTGCTGACCGGTGTGCTGGTGGGCATCGGCCTGTCCATGCTGGAACTGGTTCCCCATGCGACCCGTCTGCGGTTGAAGGTGAATGAGGAAAGCCGGGACGAAGCGCATGAAGTGGCGCTGCACGGTACGGCCACTTTCCTGAGCCTGCCCAGGCTGTCGGCCCGACTGGAATCGCTGCCGAGCGCGGGTCTGGTCATCCTGAACGTCGAGCGGCTGAGCCATATCGACCATACCTGCGCCGAAATGCTGCGCGAATGGGTCGATCGCCGCCGTGGGGCAGGGGCGCCGGTCGAACTGTTCGGCGCCACCGGACGGATGCGTCAACTGGTCGCCTAAGCTCCCGTAATCACTGGCGACTTGTAAGGCCGCCGCGTCCACACCGGGCGCGGCGGCCTTTTCGTGGAACATCCGCGCGCAGGGCGCAGGTGTGCTTTTTTTACGACACAAGGCGGCGAAAGCCTTCGCAAGTGCGAGAAAGAGGTTTACGCGAAAACCGGCACAGCATAACCCTAGGCCATTCGCAGGGATCGAAGACGATCGAAAACAGATCTTCGGGCCGCGAATGCAGGACGGAACATTCCAACGTAAAGGGGAATGTTCATGAAGTACCAAATCGCCTGTGCCGCCCTCGCGCTCATGTCCAGCGTCCCGGCCTTTGCACAGGAAGAACCCACCAGCCCCGTCACCGTTACCGGCAGCGTCGGACTCGTGTCCGATTACCGTTTCCGTGGCGTATCGCAGAGCGACCGTGGCATGGCCATTCAGGGCGGTATCACCGCGGCCCATGAAAGCGGCGTCTATGTCGGCACCTGGGCGTCCAGCCTTGGCGGCTGGGGCCGTTTCGGCGGTTCCAACATGGAACTGGATCTGGTCGCCGGTTATTCCAAGACCTTTGGCGAAGGCACGACGGTCGACGTCGGTCTGACCTGGTACATGTATCCGTCGGGCGCGGACAAGACCGATTTCGCCGAACCCTATATCAAGGTTTCGCAGCAGGTCGGCCCGGTCAAGGCTCTGGTCGGCGTCGCCTATGCGCCCAAGCAGCAGGCGCTCGGCAACTGGCAGAGCACCGCAACCAGCGGCATCGACAATCCGGGTGACAAGGAAGACAATTTCTACGGCTGGCTCGACCTGAGCGGCGCCGTGCCCAACACGCCCGTCACGCTGAAAACGCATGTGGGCTGGTCGAACGGTAATCCGGGTCTGGGCCCCAACGGCACGTCGATCGCGCCGACAGGCAAATATCTCGACTGGCTGGTCGGCGCCGACGTCGCCATCCCCGGCACGCCGCTGACGCTGGGCGTTTCCTATGTCGACACCGACATCGCCCGCGTCGAGGAAAATTACATCCGTCCGAACTTCATGGTCAATGACAGCAAGGATTTCGGCAAGTCGATCGCCCGCAGTACGGTCCTGTTCTCGGTCACGGCTGCCTTCTGATCCACAGATGGCGAGCGGTTGTCGGGCCGCTCGCCACCATATCATGCGCCGGGCCGCGATTCTGTGGAATCGCGGCCCGGCGGCGTTTTGTACCAATGACGAACCGGATTGTCCCCGCCGTGACAAATTGTTGCTACAGTTGCGATCGCGCCATTCCGACCGCCCTTGCGGTTGACCCCCGTCCGGGCGCCGCCTATCCCTCAGCCATGGAAATCCATG
>NZ_JBMDWL010000039.1:0-32871 GCF_048594625.1 Sphingobium sp. | reverse complement strand
TGCTTCAGCAAACTCAAGCAGTTCCGGCGTGTCGCCACACGTTTCGAGAAAACCGCTCGAAACTATCTCGCTGTCGTCACTCTCGCCGCTACCATACTATGGCTCAGGTAAGTGTCCACACAGACTAGAGCTTGTGGGGATTCATCGTTAATTTATCACAGCGGCTGCGAGGTAGATCATGGCCTGGAAGCATCGGTCGGTTGGCCTGCTGCCGGTTTGGCTGACACGGAGATAGGCTCAATCAGGCTACACCAGCTTCCCGTTCGAAATCTATGGGGCTGAGATAGCCAAGGGTCGAGTGTCGCCGGGTCGGATTGTAGGAGCATTCGATATAGTCGAACATCTCGGCCTTCGCCTGGGCTCTGGATCGGTAGACCTTCTTCCCGATCCGCTCGGTCTTGAGGGATGAGAAGAAGCTTTCCATGGCGGCATTATCCCAGCAGATTCCGTACCTGCTCATCGACCAGCCTACTACTCTGCGGGAGAACAGGTCGATGACGGCGGCCACGTAGAGCCATCCTTCTGCGGTCCAGATATAGGTGAAGTCTGCCACCTATTTTTGGTTGGGGCTATCGGCCGTGAACTGGCAATCCAGCACATTGCCAGCAATGACGGATCGCTCGCCCTGATCTTTGGGAAGCCCGCGGCGACGCGGACGCACCCGAAGGCCCTGATCGCGCATCAGCCTCTCGATCTTGTGCAGACCGCATTGATAGCCTTCGGCGAGAAGGTCGTGCCAGACCCGACGCGCACCATAGGTGCGATAGCTGCTGATATGGCTGGCCGTGGTCCTGGCGCCGATCTCCTCATCGTCGCGCGACCGCTGTGACGGCGCTCGCGTCAGCCAGGCATGAAAACCGCTTCGCGAAACACCGAGCGCCTCGCATATCCATGCCACCGGCCAGATCCCTCGGTGCTTCGCAATAAAGGTGAACCTCATATCGATTCCCTCGCGAAGTAGGCGGCGGCTTTTTTAGTATGTCTCTTTCCGCCTTCAGCTTGGCCACTTCGCGGCGCAGCCGCTCTAACTCCAACTGCTCCGGCTTTATCTGACCATTGCCGGGAAAGGCCTGAACTGGATCGGCGGATAACTCCCGAACCCATTTACGCAGCACATTCTCGTGCACATCAAGATCGCGGGCGGCCTGCGCAACCGCGACACCCCGCTCCCGAACCAATCTTACCGCCTCAAGCTTGAACTCGCGGCTGAACTTCCTTCTCTGCATTCCGGCTCTCCGATAGGTCAAAACACCTTATCTCGGTGTCCACCAAACCGGCAGCAGGCCAGGTCCTGCAGGCTCGCGTGGCGATGCGCTTGAACTCTTTGAGCTTGCAGAAGAAATTCTCGATGAGGTGACGCCACTTGTAGATTTCAGCGTCGATCTGACGGGGTGAGACCCTGCGAGAATACTGTAAGATCACGACCTTGGCGCCGCGCTCATCGAGATCGGCGAGGATGGGGTAATCTTTTCCATTGGCTTTGCCCAGCCAGGTCACACTTTATTCTGGGGTTCAGTCTTTGCGCCTTTACGGATAATCGTGATGTCACCCATCACCCCGGTGAGACGGATTCTGCGGACGGGCGTCCAGCGTGGGCCTGCGGCTTCGCCGATCGCGCTCTATGCCGCCGCACAAGGTCGGCGGCACCCAGCCCCGGGCCCGGGTCTGGTCCATTCGGTAACGATCACGGGCAGGGGGCGGCCCCATAGGGTCCGCTGTGCGGTCGCCGCGCTTGGCGCGGCGGCGCTTTTGTGGAGCCTCTCCCAGAAAGCGGGAGCAGGCGGCGCTCCCTCCTAGACCCTTCGCGGTCGCCGGCAACCCGCAGCGCTTCGCTTGCAGGTGCTGCACTGCGTTGCGCCCTTCGGTGCCTGCGCCCGCCGGAGAGGGCCTTTCCAGTCGCGTCTTGCCGCCCACCCCCGCTTTTCGGGGAGTCTCATGTTGTTGGGCAGGCAGGAGGACAGGACATGGCTCATTCCACCAACGGTCGCGGCAAGATCAAGCGTTGCGCCGAAAATGCCAAGCCCGAACGGATCAGCCTCTATGACGAGGTGACAGCCAAGATCATCGCGCAGCTTGAGGAAGGGCGTTTCCCATGGGTTCAGCCGTGGGCCTCGGACGTCGCTGCCGCCATCGGCGGGGAGCTGGCCCCCGGACTTCCGCGCAATGCGCTGACGGCTCGCTGCTATTCCGGCGTCAATATCCTGATCCTGTGGGGCGCGGCCGTAGACCGGGGCTATCCCTCGCAAAGCTGGCTGACCTTCAAACAGGCGCTCGATGCTGGCGGGTGCATTCGCAAGGGCGAGCAGGGAACGACCGTGGTCTATGCCGACCGCTTTACCCCGGAGGCCGAAAAAGAGAAGGCGCGGGAGACGGGGGAAGACCCCAAGTCGATTGCCTTCCTGAAACGCTTCACCGTCTTCAATGTGTCGCAGTGCGAAGGGCTGCGCCCCGGCCTCGCCGCAGAACCCGCGCCCTTGCCAGAGCAGCAAATCGTGCCTGTTGCCGAGGAGGTGATCGCGGCGAGCGGCGTGGATTTCCGTATCGGCGGAGACAAGGCGTTCTACATGCCTTCGCTCAACGTGGTGCAGGTGCCGCCGCAGCCCGCCTTCTATGAGCAGGTCAATTACTACCGGACTTGCCTGCATGAACTGACCCACGCGACAGGCCATGCGTCCCGGCTCGGTCGCGATCTTAAAAACTGCTTTGGCAGCAAGGATTATGCCCGCGAGGAACTGATCGCCGAAATGGGATCGGCCTTCCTCTGTGCGGCGCTGGGTATCGTGCCCACCGTGCGCCATGCAGATTATATCGGCTCGTGGCTGGAAGTGCTGCGCGAGGATAATCGCGCCATCTTCCGCGCCGCAGGTGCGGCCAGCAAGGCAGCGGAATGGCTGCTTTCCCGCCATCGCGAAGCGCAGGGCGCTGTCGCTGGCCGGGAAGAACTGGGGAAAGCCGTCGAACCGGAAAGGAAGGCGGCATGATCCTTCTCACCCCCGATATCCGCTATGCCCTGCGCGCCAACGCGATAAACAGCGCCGCCGCGCAGGCGCAGCCGTTTGATCCGGTCCCTGTGGTCAAATTCTTCAATCCGCTGGGGGCTGGCACCTGGCTCGCGACCGAACTTTATACGGATGGCGACACTTTGTTCGGCCTTGCCGATCTTGGCTTTGGCTGCCCGGAAATGGGCGTCTTCTCCCTTAACGAGATCGAGAGCATCCGACTGCCCTATGGAATGCGGATCGAGCGCGACGAAGGTTTTTACAGTCCGCACAGCCTGTCCCGCTGGGCGTCTACCGCCCGCCGTGCAGGCTCCATCATCCATGCTGAGCAGCTTTTGATCCGCGCCAGACCCGATGCGGCTCCCGACCTTCCAGCCGACCCCGCGCAAGGGGCGGCAGGATGACGCGCGGCGCGTAACGCCGCTTTGCCTAAGCCGGACCGCCCACAGTCCAATGCGACGGCCCGGCACTCACAAGGAGTGACACCCATGAAACTCGATTTTATCCCTCTCAACAAGCTGTCTGTCAGCAAGGCCAATATGCGCTTTTCCAAGAGCGTTCCCGATGTGTCGGACATCCTGCCGACCGTGCGCAAGCGCGGCGTCATTCAGCCGATCATCGTGCGACCCAATCCCTGTCCTGAGCCTGTCGGGCCGGAGGCGACCGAAGGTCAACGGTGCGCGCGCGATGCCTTTGAAATCCTCGCCGGCTCGCGGCGCTATCATGCCGCGCTGATCGTCGCCGAGGAGAAGCGCGCCATGGGCGAGGCGGACAACGAAATTGCACTGCTGCCCTGCGCCATCCTTGAGGAAGGCGACGACGCCGACGCGGTGGAAGCATCCATGATCGAGAATATGGCTCGCCGCGATGCCGACGAAGTGACCCAATGGGAGAGCTTCACCCGGCTGGTGAAGAAAGGGCGCAAGACGAGCGACATCGCCGCGACCTTCGGCCTGCCCGAACTGACTGTCAAAAGAGTGCTGGCGCTGGGCAACCTGCTACCCCGCATCCGTCGCCTCTATGCCGCCGACGAGATCGACCGGGCCACCGTGCGCCATCTGACGCTTGCGTCCAAGAGCCAGCAAAAGGCGTGGCTCGCCCTGCTGGACGACGAGGACGCCTATGCGCCGAGTGGCCACCAGCTCAAGGCGTGGTTGATGGGCGGCCAGTCCATCGGAACCCATCATGCCCTGTTCGATATCGAGGCGAGCGGCCTTGCCGTCATCTCCGACCTGTTCGGCGAGGAAGCCTATTTTGCCGATGCCGATGGCTTCTGGAAGGCGCAGGACGCCGCCATCCACGACCGGCGCGAAACCTATCTGGACGAGGGATGGAATGATGTTGTGATCGTGCCGCCTTCCGACCATTTCTCGACATGGGAATATGTGAAGGCAAGCAAGCGCCACGGCGGGCGTATCTATGTCGATGTGCGCGGTACCGGTGAAGTCATCTTCCATGAAGGCTATCTGACCCGCAAGGAGGCCGAGCGGATCGAAAAGGGGCAATCGGTCGGAATGGGCGGCAAGATTGTCCGCCCGGAAATCACCTCGACCATGGCGACCTATCTCGACCTGCATCGCCATGCCGCCGTCCGCGCCGCACTCACCAGTTCGCCCGCCGTTGCGCTGCGCCTGATGGTGGCCCATGTCATCGTCGGATCGCCCCTCTGGCGGATCGATGTCGAGCCGCAGACCAGCCGCAACGAGGCAGTCGCCGAGAGCGTCGAGAACGCCGTCGGGGAAGCAGACTTCGACCATATGCGGCGCAAGGCGCTGGCGGTGCTCGGCTTCGACGCGGAGGAACCGGCCGTCATTGGAGGGCGCAGTGACGATTTCGGCCCCAATACCGGCCTTGTCGCAGTCTTCCTGACCCTGCTCGACCTCGATGATGTGCAGGTAATGAACCTGATCGCCATCATCATGGGCGAAAGCCTCAGCAGCGGCAGCGCCGCCGTCGATGCGGTTGGCCTGCATCTGGGCGTTGACATGGCAGACTATTGGCAGGCCGACACCGCCTTCTTTGAACTGCTGCGCGACCGGGAAATCCTTGGTCATCTGGTCGCGGACGTGACCAGCCCCTCGGTTGCAGCCTCCAATGCGAACGAGAAGGCCAAGACCTTGAAAGCCATTGTCCGCGATGCGCTCGACGGCACCAATGGTCGCGACAAGAAGGATCGTTGGGTGCCGCGCTGGATGCAGTTCCCGCCTGCCGCCTACTCGCAGCGCGGCGGGGTCGGAACTGTCGCCGCCCATGAAGCGGTAATGAAAGCGAAGGAGGCGCATGACAGCGCCGCATCCGCACCCGACATGCCCGATCCCGTTACCCCCGGCAGTGTCATGTCGCTGCCTGACGACAGAGCCGAAGGAGACGAGCGGCTTGCAGCCTGATGTTCTCCTGCGGGCGGCGCTTCGCCGCCGCCCGCCTCGCCATAGCCCTCGAAAAATCTGCGCGCCGTCGCCGTTCCGGCCCCGGCGCGCCTATTGGGAGTTTCATCATGGTAGATCGGGTTTCTCTGTCCATCACGCTGGGCGGCGATCTTCCCGTCGCGCTGCGCGGCGATCTTGTAGGCCACATTCAGGCCGAAGGTCTGGCCCTCGATTATGACGCCGATGCCTTCACCGCCAACGATTTCCCGACTGACGCCCCACTGTCGCTCTATGCCCATGAGGTCGCATGGGGACGGGTCGATCTGGTAGAGGGCTTCTGTGCCGTACATGGCCTGCCTTACGTCCGCTGGTCGGGCGGGAGCGCCGCGCAGTTCGGACCGGAACGCGCTGTGTTTACAGGCTCCGGCGAGGTAAGGCTTTTTGCCGCCGACGAGGATGATGAAGTAGTGATGACCATGGACCGGGCCATGAGCCTTGGCAGCTATGAAGCCATCATGGCCTATTTCATGGCAGGTGACCTTTCGGTGCCGCCCCTGCGGTTCCTGCCCTGAAAATCGATCGCGCCCCGCCCCACTGCGCGGGCCGGGGCGCGGCTTTCCTTCACTGATAGCCGCCTTCGTCCTCACGACGCTCGGCGGCTTCTGCCTGCGCTTCGGCCTTCGTCGCCGCATCGTCCTGCGGCGCGTCCGGGTCATTGAGATTTTCCTCTGGCAGATCCTCTATTTCATCATCCTGCACATCGGCCTGATCCTGTTCGCCATCCTTGGGTTCGGCTACCATCAACTCTCTCCTGTGGGGAATGAAGCCAACAGGCCGGATCGGTCGATGTTCCCACCGTTGCGGAAGCGATTTCCCCTGTGCGTCGCGCTAGTCGGCTAATTGGCGAGCGCTGTGCCCGCCGCCTCCATTCGACAGTCGCGCCAACTTTCATCGCCCTTCGGAACGAAGGCCACGAATGCGCCATCAATGACAAGCGCCGCTTCGTCACTGCGATAATATTGGGCGAGCGGCATCTGCCGTCGGGGGAGGCTGATGCGCTGTGGTCCCATCGTTACCACCGCGCGAGCAGGTTCGACCTGTACGACGAAGCTCCTGCCCCCGGCGCAGCGCACCTCAATTCCGGCATCGGCTGCATCGCTTACGCCAGGCGCGGCCGATGTCAGGCAGATGATGCCAGCTATGCAACGGAGATATGTTCGGGCAAACCAGGCCATGCCGAAATCACCCTATGGAGTTCCGGCATTCAACTCGTCGGCGAGTCGCTTGTTCCTGCCCGTAGCCCGTTGGCGATCATGGCTGCGAGCGTTTCTTCGGCGCGGAGCCGAGTCATCTCCTCTTTCGAGAGCAGGTCGTGCCGCACCCATTGGGGCGCTCGCTGGAGAATCGCTGTAATCAGGGCTATGACATCATCATCCATGCGGCGGCCTATGGCCGCCAGATCGCCCGGCCGCAACGCGGATGGTGAGGTCCTGGCGCAGATCGTCTCTTCTCGCCGTGCCGGGACGACCTGAAGAACGGTCGCCAGCATATTGCAGTACCCTCGCCTTCACACGCAACGAACCGTGACTCCCATCCCCGAAAAGGCTGTCAGCACCTTCCTGATGAATTATTTGCGGCCATTTCCCGGGTCGAGTGCTTGGACCTGGCAGCGTCTCGGTCGCCTCACGAAACCATCAATCCGCTCCAATTTCCCCGCCGTGCCGGCTCCTCGCGGCCGCTCCGCTCCAAATTGAAGACGGCTCTCCGGTCCTCCGCTGCATCGCTCCGGCCTGAAGGTTCGGAGACGCCCGGCGCACTGCCCATCGGTCCGCACGCCCGGCGGATAGGCCGCAGGGTTATTCCAAGGAGATTTCACATGCCAGCCATCGGTTACGTACAGCGGCTCGAAAATGGCGGTTTCAAAGGCGTTCTCAAGACCCTTGCGGTTCGCGCCGACATCGAGATCGTCCCTAATCGCGGGAAGAGCGGTGACCAGCCTGACTACCGTATCCTCTCGGGTGGCACCGAGCTGGGCGGTGGCTGGATCCGCACTGGTGAAGTATCGGGGCGCGAATATATCCGCGTCGCCATGGCGGCCCCCGAACTTGGCGCACGCACCATCTACGCCAATCTCGGTCGCGCCGCAGGCCAGGATGACGAGGACAGCTACGCCCTCATCTGGAACCCGGGCGACTGAGGCTATCTGGCCCCGCGCCAACCGGCGCGGGGCTTGATTTCCGGATTTTGCAAAGCCGGTCAGCGCGCAGGCGACTGGCCGACTTCGCTGCTTCCCTGCTTTTCCCCGGCATCAAGCTAACATGATAACACGTTGAACAAGCCAGTCCGCCAAGACGGAAGTGCGGTTCTGTGGAAGCGCCGGCGTTGCCGGCGGCGTCTCGAACAGAAGGAAGAGGGGGGGCGTCGAGATCTTCCCATCGTGACGGGCGGCGGCGCGGCTTTCAAGGCTCGCAGGTCTCCCCCAATTTGCAGCGCAAATCGGTTCCCCCTTGCGCCCGCTGGCGCGGCGCCGGCTTGCGCGCGGCGGCCCTGACAGCCTCCCGGCGCCCGTCCCTTCCTGTCGGTCCCCGACTTGCGGGGTCGCAAGCACAAGGAGATTTTCCCATGAGCATCGTTCAGCCCATTGGCCTTGCATCGGATCGCGTGATGACGGCCCTGATCGCAGGACTTGAACTGGAATTCGGCCGCGGCGCAGGCGAAGCCCTGGCATCTCGCTTCATGGAAGCCGAGGAAATCGACATCCGCTGGGATGCGCGTGCCGTCGAAAGGTCGGTCGGTAGCTACATCACGCAGGACGACGGTATCGAACTGGACCGGATCGTTGCACACGGCTTTCTGGACGGAAGCTGGTTCGTCGCGATGTTCATCGTCGATGGCGATGGGAATGCCCATGGTTTGCTGAGCTGCCGAACATTTGCCTCTGCTGATACAGCGGCGACGGCCTTCGCGCAGGCGCGATGAGGCCTGGCCGCCCTTGGGGCGCCTCGCGGCGCCCCGAAATACGGATCAGCACGAACGGACTCCAGCGTACTCATGCTGATCCGTATTTCCGCAAACGCAGATTGCTGTAAACCTGCAATGACTGACTGTCGTAAAATCGTAAATCAGGGAGGCAAGCGCAGCTAATAGTTCAGCATGGCATCGAGCCATACGAACCAGCCCCTATCCGCCGCGCAGGAAACATAGCTCTGCCTTCACGGGCGATGTTACGTTCACTGTGGCCAAGGACTTGCCGCGAGAAACGATTTCAGTACAGCTTTTGCGTATGTCGATCGACGAAACGCTGTTCCCCTTCGAGTTCATTGTGCAGGGAACGCCGCGTTCGCTCCAAAGCGACAACAAGCAGGCAAAGCGGGATTGGAAAGACACGGTAAACGCTGCTGCGCAGGAGCGGCAGCTTGAAACCTACCCCCTCGGCTTCCTTGATGTCCGGCCGCTTGCCGTCACGATTTACTATTTTCCTGTCGCGCCAATCGATGGCGACGTTGACAACATCGTCAAACTCATCCTCGACGGCATGCGGACCATTGCCTACCCCGATGATCATGTCGTTGAGCGTGTGGAAGTGCAGAAGTTTGAACCCGGAATTATATGGGAAATCGAGGATCCCAGTCCGCAACTGGCCGCCGCATTGGATATGGAACCACCGCTTGTGTATATTAGGGTTACAGACGACTTGGCATGGAGATCCGCACGATGAGTTCGCCACGCTCTTCATACCACAGCCTGGTCGAAGAACGCGCTCTGGAGGAACTTCGGCCGCGCTACGAAAGTCGCGGCTATCGCTTCGTCGTGCATCCGTCAGCCGATGACCTTCCGCTCTTTCTCGACGGCTATCAGCCTGACGCGATCGCCATTGGCCCGCTCCCGAACGTTGCAATCGAAGTAATTGCGAACCACAGAGGCGCTGAAAAGGCGAAGATAGCCAACGTGCGTGCGCGCTTCGAAGGGCAGCCGGACTGGAAATTCAATGTCGTCTATGGCGGTGGCGAGCCGCTTGCCGCCGGAATCTTGCCACCTGCCGCTAAAAGCGCTGTTTTCGATCAGCTGCGTCAGGCACGGGAAATTCTCGAACTGGGATATACAAAGCCAGCGTTGCTGCTGGGTTTTTCGCTGCTTGAGGCAACGCTGCACACCCGAGAAAGCGACACCTATACTCGCCCGCGCAAACCAGCAACGGTGGTTCAAAGCCTCGTGATGGACGGTCTGGTGGAGGCCGAAAGCGAGACACGGCTTCTTGCACTAGTCGCCACGCGCAATCGTGCGGTGCATGGTGACCTCAGTATCGAGATCGTTCCCGCCGATGTCCGCTTTCTCCTTAATACGATCGAAGCAGTCCTAGCTGGCTAGGACCAGCTCAGTATTGAGATAGATCCACTCTCGCTCCCTTCCGTCGGTAATGGTGACAAGTTGAGACATTCGTCGCGCACACCCCGACCTGCAAGGTATCGGCGGCCAACGCGCAAGTTGCAGGCCGCTCCGGAAAGCACTGCCAGGTCGCTCCGTGACCGATACGACTGGTTTATGCTGTGCATTGCATTTTTTGGCGTCGTCGCCGCGTTCGCGACGATCGTCGTTACGCTCCATCTTGCCGCAGGCAGCGGGAAAGACACCAACGCTGCCATTGCGCAAATGAAGGCCATCGCAACATCTATGACACTCGAACGCCCAGCGATCGAGCGTCAGGCGAAGGCAGCCGCAGATGCCGCACAGGCGGCAAAGGATTCAGCGTCGGCAGCTCGTGGCCAGGAAGTCGCAATCATCCGTCAGGCCGAAGCTCTGGTGGGAAGCGCCAAGGCTACGGTCGATGCAACTGCGGCGCAGCTTTCTGCAGCTCAGGCCAATATGCGGATGGCGGAAGCGGGCGTACGAGCGGCCGAACTTCAGCAGAAATCGGCAGAACTTGTTGCCGCAGGCCGCAAGCCAGTGGCAGTGCTATCGAATGTCGAAATTCAAGTTTGGTTCGATGCAGCCGACAGTGAGGGGAATCTGAAACTGCGGGTCAGACCGAAATATTCGAATATCGGTGGCGCGACGCTGCTTCCCGGCATCACGGTGTTCAACTTCGCTGTGGGAGACAGTTTCTATCAGGACATGCTCGAAATGCGCTTCCACGCATTTGGAGGAAACGAGAATCCGATCAAGCCGAACGATCAGTTTTATCCCACCAAAATGATCGACGTCGTCGTAAAAAAGGCGGATGTCGACGCCGTGAGGAGCGGCCAGAAGGTGGTGTTCGTCTGGGGCAATGTCACTTTTTCGGATACGAGCGGCAATCGATATCGGTCCTGCTACTATGACGTCGTCATGGCACCGACGGCTGAAGACGCTGGTGGCGCGGTCATGCCGTTCTCAGTACCTAGCCGGGACTGCCCTCACCCCTAGAAGCGCATTCTTGTCCCCCCGCCATTGCGCTGCTGCATCCTGCCAACGATCGGGGCGCGACATGCATTGACCTGACGGCCACTGTCTCGTTTCCTGTCGACTCGCTGGTCACCCTGGCTCTCCATCTTCCATTTCCACGCCCGCACGGCCTCCGTTCGATGGCCCTTCTGACCGGTAACGGCTTCGCCTCAGTTGACTATGCAACCAGGCTGGCAGGGCTATTTCCCGCCGCCGGCGCACCGGCTTTGCATCGCGAAGCAAAATAGCCCTGCCAGCCTGGTCCTCCGCATTCGCTGCATCCCTAGCAGGTGCTTTGCCAAATGCACCGGTCCCTTCCTGCCCATCGAGGCCGCGACAGGCGCGGGTTCGGACACAGGAGCATAGATCATGGCAATCATCGGAACCTTCACCAAGACCGCAGACGGCTTCATCGGCACGATCAAGACGCTTACCCTCAACGTCAAGACGACCATCCGGCCCACCTCCAAGGATAGCGAAAAGGCGCCGGACTTCCGCATCTATGCCGGAACCGCCGATTTCGGCGCTGCCTGGGCCAAGGTTTCGGCAGCCAGCTCGGATTATCTGAGCTGCAAGATCGACGATCCCAGCTTCCCGGCGCCGATCTACGCCAGTCTGGTGGCGGCCGACGACGGCGAAAGTTTCTCGCTCATCTGGTCCCGTTGACCCGGCAGGTCCGCACCCCCCCCCGGGGGGGTGCGTACCGACCCGTCTTCCCAGATAGCGCGGCCACATCCACCACAAATGGGGTAACGCTCTCCCGACTGGAGGACTTCCGCAAGTGCCCCGTGCTGCCAGCCTTCTCGCGAAAGGAGCGAGACGCGATGGCGACAGGCATGGCGACGGCAGGGCGGGATCACTGCGACTATGCGCAGGCTTTCTTGTCGCGTTCGCCGGCCTACAGGGCCGGCTACGCCGCCATCGCCGCGCGGGACCGGCAGGCAAAGGAGGACTTTGCCCGGTCGTGGGGCCTTCGCTTTCCCCATTGATCCCAGTCTGCCGCCGGAGACGCTACCCGCCCTGTGGTCACCAGCGCTCACCGCGTCGATCGTCATCATCGATAAGGGCGATGGCCTCGCCCCGCTTGCGGTAACCGACCGCCATCTCCATCGCCGGCGAAGTCACGACGGCACACACATCGTCGTACGGGCCGGCCGCCAGAAGCTGCGCTTCTGGTTGCGCAGCCAGCCCGTCCTGCACGACACGGCCTTCCACCTGCCGCTCGACTCCCTGTTCGACGGGCGCGTGAACGCCGTCAGGCAAGCGCAGCTCTGGATCGCGCGCGGCGATGCCGAGATCCCGGACGATAGCCGTCTCTCGCGGTTCCAGGCGGCCCGTCTAGATCTGATGCTCGAACTTCTCGATGCTAAGGCGTCGGGCGCGCCGCTCCGAACGCTGGCCCAGATCGCCTATCCGGCGCTCCCACCGCTCACTGCGTCCGAATGGAAGGCATCGAGCGAGCGGCGCGGCACGCACCGTCTGATCGTCGAGGCCGAGCGGTATCGCGACGGCGGCTATCGCGAGCTGCTCCGCGATCACTGACAGCCAGTCTCCGCGCCGCGCCTTGCCGGTGTGACAATCTGCCCTCGTCATTTTCGCCACTCCGGCCCCTGCGCCGGGGTGCGCCACCATGATCGGCGACACCCCATGGCTGGCGAGAGGCGCCGGCTTTGTCCCTGGAGACCGATATGGAACGCCATCCTGCGGTGGTCACGCCGCGCTATCTCAAGACGCCGGACGCCGCCCTGCATTTGGGCCTCTCGCCGCGCACGCTGGAAAAGCATCGCTGCTTCGGCACGGGTCCGGTCTTTCGCAAACTTGGCGGTCGCATCGTCTACGCCCTCGTCGACCTCGACGCTTGGGCGGAAATCGGCACCCGCCGCTCCACGTCCGACCAGGGGAGCGGGACGGTCCATCCCGCCAAGCGCATCGACGCCAGCGAGCCGGTGAGGCGCTAGGCCCATGCCGGCAACGCCCGAACGCCAGCTCGAACTGTTCCACGCCATCCGCGCTGACATCGCGCCGCGCGACGCGCAGGATCTCATGTCCTGGCCGTTCTTCAGCCTGGCCAAGAGCAAGCGCGTCGCGCCGATCCGCTTTCGGATGGGCGACGTCTGGATCGAAGTCGAGGCCACCCACAAACATGGTATGGCGACGATCTGGGATGCCGACATCCTGATCTGGGCCGCCAGCCAGATCGTCGAAGCGCGCGATGCAGGACGCGCGACCTCGCGCCTCATGTCGACCAAGCCGCACGAACTGTTGAGCTTCATTGGTAGAGGCACGGGCGGCGATCATTACGATCGGCTCAAGGCCGCGCTCGATCGCTTGCAGTCGACAACGGTCGCGACCTCGATCCGGCAGCCGAGCGAACGTCGCCGCCATCGCTTCTCCTGGATCAACGAATGGAAGGAGCGGCTCGACGGCCAAGGCCGTGCGCTCGGAATCGAACTGGTCCTGCCCGACTGGTTCTATGCAGGCATCCTCGATCGGGCGCTGATCCTCACGATCGACCGCTCCTATTTCACGCTTACCGGCGGCATGGAGCGATGGCTCTACCGCCTAGTGCGCAAGCATGGTGGACGTCAGAAGAATGGCTGGAGCTTCGAGATCGGCCATCTCCACCTCAAGTCGGGCATGCTGATCCCCTTGCGGCAGTTCGCCTTCAAGCTGCGGGCCATCGTGCGGGCGCAGTCGCTGCCGGGCTATGTTCTCGCGATCGAGATCGCGGCCGGCAAGGAGATGCTCTCCTTCCATCCCGTCCCGATCAATTCCTTCGATCAGGCGATGCGCCGGGTACGCCATGGACGGAGGCCCAAGCGATGAGAAAACACGGCCTATCGAAAACGCCCGGACTCGGCCTATCGAAAACCGAAAGTTCGGCCTATCGAAGACGGAAATCGCTCGCAAAGCCGCAGAAATCCTCGGCTTTTTGGCCCCTTAACAATGCTAATAGAGAATCCTACGGATTCTTTCTAACCCAAAGGCGCCGCGCGGGGCCCGTGCCGGGCGCCGTCGCGACGATCGCATCGCAGAGCGTCGTGCCATGATCGTCGCACTGCTCAACCAGAAGGGTGGCGTGGGCAAGACCACGCTTGCCCTGCACCTCGCCGGCCGGTGGGCACGCGATGGCGCGCGCGTCTGCCTGATCGATGCGGACCCGCAGGCCTCGGCGCTCGACTGGGCGCAGCAACGCGCGCAATCGGGGCTGCCACGGCTTTTCGGTGTCCTCGGCCTCTGCCGCGAAACGCTGCACATCGAGGCGCGCGCGCAGGCTGCCAATGTCGACTTTCTGCTGATCGACGGACCACCACGCGTCGCCGGACTGATGCGCTCGGCGCTGATCGCGGCCGATCTTGCCATCGTCCCCGTCCAGCCCTCGGCGCTCGATGGCTGGGCGTCGGCCGAGATCGTGACGCTGATCGAGGAAGCGCGCACCTTCCACCCCGACCTCGATGCGCGCTTCGTCCTGAACCGGTGCGACCGGCGCACGCGGATCGCGCAGGGGACACGCTCGGCGCTCGACGGCCAGCAGCCCTCACTGCTTACCGCCAGCATCGCCCAGCGCGTGCTCTTCGCCGAGGTGATGGCGCAGGGCAGGCTGGCATTCGAGGCGGACCCGAATGGACCGGCCGCGCGAGAGATCGAGCGCCTGGCATCCGAGATCGTGAGGTTACGCCCATGAAAAAGGCGCCCGCCAACGGCAGCTTCGCGACCCGGCCCGGCGCCGCCGAGCGGTGGATACGCTCGCCGACAGCGGTGGTTGGGCAACAGGGCGAGGAGTTCAGCGCCCGCCTCACCATCGACGTGACGCCCGCCGTTCGACGACGGCTCAAGCTTGCCGCCGTCATGCGCGGCACGACCGTGGCCGATCTCATGCGCGCGCTGATCGATCAGCATTTTCCCGACGATGCGAAGGAGACATCATGACCGCTCGCCGCCCTCCCGGCCTGCGCCGCGCCAGCCATGCGGCCGACGGCCAGACCCGTGTCGAACTTGTCTGGATCGAGCAGCGGCTCGAACATTGGCTGCGCTTCGGCGCTTATGTCGGCGAACAGATACTCAGCCGCCGCACACGCGTCGTGAGCTTCCGACCCGACATGCTCTTCGCGCTCGTCCGCTGGGCGGCCAACGATCATGGCACCATCAAGTCCCGCATCGATATCGTACGAACCGTGCGACCGGGCGAACCGTTCACGACGCTGCCGTTCGTGATGCCGGGCGGCGAGATCCTGCTCAGCATCGAGGGCTGGCCGAAGGTCGAGCAGGTGATCGGCGCAATAGACTGCGTGGAGTCGGCCGGCATCGATCCGGGTGCCGCGGCGCCGGATCACTGGCGCCATGTGCATAGTCGCATCGTGGTGGGCATGGCGCCGCGTGCCTACAGCCTTGCCCGGCATCAAGCCTTCGAACTACGCCGCGAACTGGATGGGGAGACGGGGCGATGACGCGCCGGAGATACATGATCGGCACGGCGCTCGGCGTCCTGCCGGTGATCGCGCTTTGCCTGTTCGATCCGGCGCCGCGCCTCGTTTGGAATGCTACGGCTAGTGCGCCCGTCGGCCTCTACAGCGTGACGCCGGGCCGCTTGCCGCAGACAGGTCAACTTGCACTGATAGAACCGGCAAGGCCGCTCGGACTCTGGCTGGCGCGCCGCCATTATCTGCCGCTCGGCGTCCCTCTCATCAAACGTATCGCCGCAACGGCCGGTCAGACCGTTTGCCGAACGGGCGATCTCGTCACGATCGACGGCCGACACGCCGCCCTTGCCAAAGCGCATGATCGCGCCGGTCGGCTTATGCCGATCTGGACGGGGTGCCGGATGCTGGGTTCAGAAGAAATGCTCCTTCTCAACGCCGCCGAGGATAGCCTCGACGGGCGTTATTTAGGGCCATTGCCGACGACAGGTATGATTGGCACCGTGCACCCGGTGCTGACCCGCGCGACGCCACAAGGAGATTTTCTCTGGCAGGGAGTGGGCCGATGATGCGCCCGTTCTCATCCCATCTAGTGGTCGCGACACTGGCGGTGGGTTTGCAGCCGTTGTGCTGTGCGACCGTTGCCGCTGCGCAGTCGGCCGGGCAGATAAAGGCGCATCCCTATGCCGATCATGTCGCGCAAGCCGCGCGGCGCTTTGCGATCCCCGAACGCTGGATCTGGGCCGTGATGCGGCAGGAAAGCCGGGACAATGCACTTGCCGTATCGCACGCCGGGGCCATCGGCCTGATGCAGATCATGCCAGCGACCTGGGCCGATCTGCGTGTCCGCCACGGCCTTGGTCACGACCCTTTCGCCCCGCATGACAACATTCAGGCAGGTGCTGCCTATTTGCGCGAAATGTATGACCGTTACGGGCTGGCGGGCATGCTCGCGGCCTATAATGCCGGGCCGAGGCGGTATGAGGAGTATATGCGCAGCGGCAGACCGCTGCCCGCCGAGACGCAGGCCTATCTGCGGATCTTGTCACCAGCGATCGGCGCTTCGGTGCCCGCCGAACAGGTGGCTACCGTCACCTCACCAGCCCTTCCGTGGACGCAGGCTTCACTGTTTCCCGGCAGGGCAGGTCGAGCATCCACCCAAGAGGTATCGCCGTCCGGTCTGGGCGGCGAATCCAACCAGTCCGCGACGAGAGGCAGTGCGGATGGCCTCTTCATTCTCGTGCCTGGAAGGAAGCCATGAAGGGCTTTTGGGGATGGCGAGATAAAAGGCCCGCCGTCGGCTGGGGCGCATGTGGTTGGTTTTTCAGGATTCTAGCAGACGGCACTTGCCCTGCCGCGACGGCTCTTGCGTCATTTTCGTCGGCGATTTCAACGGCTCAGGCGCTGGCAAGCCCGCCGGATAGCGCGGAAAGCGCGCCATGAGCAGGGACGAGCAGGGTTTCGACGTTCGACCAGGTCCTGCGCGCGACAGAGGCGCGAGTCAGGGGCGGCGGGTCGCCACGCTCGCCACACAGGTTCGCAGGGCAGCGGCCAAGGCAGGTCACACGCGACTGGCCAGGAACCGGCGATCGACCGGGACCGGAACGATCGGTCGCGGTCGGCTCGCCGCGGCCGGTGCCCGCTTTCGTGCCGACAGCCGCAAGGTCGTGATCAAGGCGCGGATCGTGCGCCACAAGGGGGCCAGCTTTCGGGCCGCGCCACTCACCCGGCACATCGCCTATCTGGCGCGCGAAGGCGTCACCCGCGACGGGCAGGGCGCTCGCCTGTTCGACCAGCGATCCAACGACGTCGACGGGGCCGTTTTCGCCAGTCGCTGCGAGGATGACCGCCATCACTTCCGCTTCATCGTCTCGCCCCAGGAGGGCGCCGACATGGAGGACTTGCGCGGCTTTGCCCACGACCTGATGGCCGATGTCGAACGCGATCTTGACACGCGCCTCGAATGGGTCGGCGTCGAGCACTGGAACACCGATAACCCTCATGTCCACATATTGATGCGAGGGCGCGCCGATGACGGGACTGATCTCGTCATCGATCGCGACTATATCAGCGAGGGCATGCGTGCGCGGGCCGAGGCGCGCGTCACGCTGGAAATGGGGCCGCGATCGCAGCAGGAGATCGCAGCGGCTCTGGCCCCCGAGGTGGACGCCGACCGCTGGACGTCGCTCGACCAGAGCCTCACGCGGATCGCCACGCGCAATGCTGGTCTTATCGACCTGCGGCCGGACGCCGGAGGCTACTCCGGAACGGACAGCCAGCAGTTGCTGGGCCGGGCTGCGCGGCTCGAACATATGGGGCTTGCCGATCGCATCGAACCGGCGGTCTGGACGCTGCAGCCCGATATCGAGAGCAGCCTGCGCGACCTTGGCATGCGCAATGACATCATCAAGACGATGCACCGGGCGATGAGCAAGGGCGGCCGCGCGCCCGACCTCTCCAGCTTCGCGCTCCACGAAGCAGCACCATGCGAGCCAATCCTGGGCCGCCTGGCCGCCCGCGGCCTCCACGACGAACTGACGGGGTCGGCCTACGCGATTGTCGAAGGCATCGATGGCCGCACCCATCATCTGCGCTTCGAGGACCTCGAATTCACCGGCGACACTCCGATCGGCGGCATCGTCGAGACGCGCAGCTGGGCAGGCCGGGACGGGCGCGATCGCCTGTCGCTAGCCACCCGCTCCGACCTGTCGCTCCACGCGCAGGTCCATGCCAGCGGCGCGACCTGGCTCGATCATCAGCTGGCAAACCAGGCCCCGCTGGCGGCGGCCAAAGGGTTCGGGCGCGACGTCAGGGACGCCATAACGGCGCGACAGGATCGGCTGGAGGAGTTGGGCTTGGCCAGACGCCTTGGCAACCACTTCGCGCTCGTGCCCGGCATGATCGCGACGCTGCGGGACCAGGAACTGGAGCAGGCCGTCGCGCGCATTGCGAGGAATACGGGCCTGAGCCATCAGCCTTCCTCGCCGGGCGAGATTGTCAGCGGCCAGTATCGCGAGCGCATCACCCTCGCTTCGGGACGCTTCGCCATGATCGACGATGGTCTGGGTTTCCAGCTCGTGCCCTGGCGTCCGGCGCTCGACCGGCAATTGGGCGGCCAGGTGCTCGGTACCATGATGCCCGGCGGGCGTATCGACTGGTCGCCCGGCCGCAATCGCGGCTTAAGCCTGTGACACCCACTCTTCACGTGGAGCGATGACGATGTCTGGAACGCGCATTCTCTGGGGGCAGTTGCTGCTCGTCGGTCTGGTGGTGCTTGGCGCCATCTGGGGGGCCACGCAGTGGACGGCAGCGAGCCTTGGCTATCAGTCCGCCCTGGGGCCACCCTGGTTCATGATCGGCGATCATCCCATCTATCTCCCGCCCGCCTTTTTCTGGTGGTGGTTCAGCTATGATGCCTATGCCCCGCATATCTTCCAGCGGGGGGCCTTTGTCGCCGCATCGGGCGGGTTCGCGGCGATCGGCGTCGCGGTGGGTATGTCGGTCTGGCGCGCACGCGAGGCGCGGACCGCGGAAACCTATGGCTCGGCGCGATGGGCCTTGCCAGCGGATGTGCGAGAGGCGGGGCTGCTGCGACCCGACGGCGTTGTGCTGGGGCGGCAGGAGGCCGACTATTTGCGCCATGACGGTCCCGAGCATGTCCTGTGCTTTGCGCCGACGCGCAGTGGCAAGGGCGTGGGGCTGGTGGTGCCGACGCTGCTGACGTGGCCGGAGAGCTGCATCGTCCATGACATCAAGGGAGAGAACTGGACGATTTCGGCGGGCTTTCGGGCGCGTCATGGGCGGGTGCTGCTGTTCGACCCGACGGCCAAAGCGTCGGCCGCCTATAATCCGTTGCTCGAAGTTCGGCGCGGAGAATGGGAAGTGCGCGACGTGCAGAACGTCGCCGACGTGCTGGTCGATCCCGAAGGCTCGCTCGAACGGCGCAACCATTGGGAGAAGACCAGCCATGCCCTGCTGGTGGGCGCCATCCTCCATGTCCTCTATGCGGAGTCGGACAAGACCTTGGCAGGCGTCGCCGCTTTTCTGTCGGACCCCAATCGCACAATCGACACGACCTTGCGCGCGATGATGACGACGCCGCATCTGGGCGAGGCTGGGGTCCATCCGGTCGTCGCAAGCGCCGCGCGCGAGCTGCTTAACAAGAGCGAGAACGAGCGGTCGGGCGTCCTTTCGACCGCCATGTCGTTCCTGGGGCTGTATCGCGATCCGGTCGTCGCACATGTGACCCGGCAGTGCGACTGGCGGATTGCTGATCTCGTCGACGGGCCGCGCCCTACCACCCTCTATCTGGTCGTGCCTCCCTCGGATATCGCCCGCACCAAGCCGCTTATTCGCCTCATCCTCAACCAGATCGGCAGACGGCTGACCGAGGAGCTCAAGCCCGACGCCAAGCGCCATCGCGTGCTGCTGATGCTAGACGAGTTTCCGGCGCTGGGCCGTCTCGACTTTTTCGAAAGCGCACTCGCCTTCATGGCCGGCTATGGTCTCAAGGCCTTTCTCATCGCCCAGAGCCTCAACCAGATCGAGAAGGCCTATGGGCCGAACAACGCCATCCTCGACAATTGCCATGTCCGCGTTGCGTTCGCGACCAACGACGAGCGCACCGCCAAGCGGATATCCGACAGCCTGGGTATGGCGACCGAAATGCGCGCGATGAAGAACTATGCGGGCCATCGGCTGTCGCCCTGGCTAGGCCACCTGATGGTGTCGCGCACCGAAACGCCCCGCCCCCTGCTCACGCCGGGCGAGGTGATGCAGCTGCCCCCCGCCGAGGAGATCGTCATGGTATCAGGCATTCCACCGATCCAAGCCACCAAGGTCCGCTATTTCGAGGACAGGCGCCTGACGGGACGATTGCTCCCGCCGCCGCAGGAGGTCGAGAGGACATATGGGCCTCCGCCGTTAGATGACTGGAGCGGACGGGCAACGATAGCGCCACCGTCTGCAGCGCGCGACAGCGTCGAGAACGGCGCAGTTGCCAACGGTCAGGCGGGCCGCCGGAACGGGACGACGGGTGCCCACTCCACGGAACCCGTATCGCATACGGACAATGCCAATGCCGGCATTCGTCGCGAGCCGGATCTGCCCATCCAGGAAGAGATCGTACCGCCGCGTCCGTCGGCGCGGGCGGAGTTCGAGTTTCACGACAGCGACGATGACAATGATGCGGCGCGCGCACGTACGATGAAGCGGATGCATCGCGTCGCGCGCCAGGCGTCGCTCGACCCCGACGATGGAGTGGAATTATGAGCGGCATCAAGATCAAGCACACCATCCGCCTGTCTCCCGAAATCTCTATGCAGATGGCGGATTATGCCCGCCGGAAGCGCAAGCCCCAGGCGATCGTCGTCGAGGCGGCGCTCGCCTCCTTCCTTTCGGCCGACGGGTCCGACCGTCTCGAGGCGGCGATCGGGCGGCGCCTCGATCGAATGAACAGGGAGATGCAGCGGCAGGGATGGCAGGCGGTCCTGAACGGCGAGGCGCTCGCCCTGTTCGTTCACGCCTGGATGTTGCAGAACCCCGCCTTGCCGCCCGAGGCCAGGCGCGCTTCGCTCGCCGACGCCAATGCACGATGGCAGGGCTATGTCGAGGCGCTCGCCGATCGCATGGAAGCGGGGCCAAGGCTGATCGACGAGATCGGGCAGGATTTCGGCCAGGATATGGTACCAGACCAGGCCGGACTTTGATGGTGAAGGCCGGTGGCCGCAATCGGCCACCGGCAACGGCATCAGCCGTTCAGCTTGTCCTTGACCGCCTTGGCGGCCGAGAAGCCCAGCCCCTTGGAGGCGGGAATCGACAGCGGTTCGCCGGTACGCGGATTCTTGCCCTCGCGCGCCGCGTTGAGCTTCAGCTTGAATTTGCCGAAGCCGTTCACGGCGACTTCCTCGCCCTTGCCGACGGCATCGCCGATCGCGCCGAACGTAGCGTCGATAACCTTCTTCGCGTCGGCCTTGGTGACGCCGGTAGCGGTCGCAACCGCGTCGACGAGTTCGGAAGAGTTCATGGGACTGGTCTTTCTTCTGTTTCGCAGATGGGTCGGATTGCCAATATCAAGCGCACAGGTCGAGCAAAATCGGGCTCTGGGCGGTCTCGGCGTAGGCGCCGACCCGCTTATACCCCCATTCCTTGGTATGTCGGCGCAAAGCCCGTTCTGTTGTCCTCGCCAGGCCTTACAGAAAGGAACCTGCCATGAAGGATATGACCGGCCCCGGTCATGGCATGCGCGAAAGCGCGGCCATGCGGGCGATGTTTGCTGCGCGAAAAGAGGTGTTCATCGATCTGCTGGGATGGGAGCTGCCCGTCTTGGCCGACCATTTCGAGGTAGACCAGTTCGACACGCCCGATGCGGAATATCTCATCCTTCTCGGCCCGGACCACGCCCATCGCGCGTCCGCGCGCCTGCTGCCCACCCAGCAGGACCACATCCTGGGTCATCTTTATCCCCAGCTCTGCTCGGGCGCGGTTCCATCGGGACCGACGGTCCGTGAAATCACGCGCTTCTGCCTCGATCGCCACCAGCGCGCCACACAGCGGCGCAGCGCGCGCAATCAACTGGTGAGCGCGCTCGCCGATCATGCCCTTCGCCATGGTATCACGGACTATACCGGGGTCGCCGAACAGGCCTGGTTCGACCAGATCGAAAGGTTCGGCTGGGATTGCCGCGCCCTTGGCCCGAGCGTTCGCTGCGGCAGCGATATTCTGGTGGGCCTGCATATCCGCATCGATGCCACTACCGTAGAGAAGCTGCGGGAGGGTGGTGTCTACGAACCGCTGCGCCTCGCACTGATCGGAAGTGACAGCGATTCCGCGATTCGCATGGGAGGGATGCTCTCATGAACCCGCTCGAAAAGACGGAGCAGCTCGCCGCCGTCCAGTTCTGGGCGGGATGCCTCCTTCGGGACGGCTACTGCATCATTCCCGGCCTTCATGTGCCGGAGACGATCGCCGCAATCGAACGCGACCTCTCACCGGTGTTCGAAGCGACCCCATTCGGACAGGGCGGGTTCTACGGTATCCGGACCAAGCGTTTCGGCAGCCTGTTACGCCGGAGCCGGCATGTTGCCGAACTGGTGGAGGATTCGCTTATCATCGGCATCGCCCAGGAAATACTGGGCAGTGCTTGCGACCGCATCCAGCTCAATGTCGCCCAGGCCATAGAGATTCATCCTGGTGCGCTCACCCAGTTGCCACATCGCGATCATGATATGTGGCAGGGCGCCAAGGGAAGCCATGAATATCTGATCAACGTGATGTGGCCGATTACGCCCTTCACGCAGGACAATGGCGCGACCCAAATCTATCCCGAAAGTCATGGGGCGGCCGGCATGGCACGCGAAGGCTTCGATAGCCCGGTCGTAGCGGAATGTCCTCCCGGATCGGCTATCCTGTTTCTGGGGTCGACCCTGCACGGCGCCGGTGGCAATGTTACGGGCGAAGTCCGGCGTGCGATCGTCACGGGCTATTCGCTGGGCTGGCTCAAACCCTATGAAAACCCATGGCTCGCTTACCCGCCTGCGATTGCTCGATCCTTCTCACCGACACTGGCTGCGCTGGTCGGCTATGCCCAGCATCGCCCCAATCTCGGCAATTATGAGGGGCAATGCCCGTCCATCCTGCTGCGGGACGACATTCCTGAACACCTCGCCGCCATCGATGCGCTGCGACCGGACCAGATCGAACTGGTGGAGCATTATCTCGCAAAGCAGGTGGCGGGTAACGATCGCCCCTGGCTCGAAGGCGTTGGCTTGGGTAGCGGCAGGTGAGCCCGGCGCAGATCCTCGAACGAAGCTACGACACGCTCAAACGGCGCCTGATCGCGGGGGATTTTGATGCCGGGCAGCGTCTGGAGGCCGCCCGGCTCTCCGAACAGATGCATGTGAGTATCACCCCCGTCCGTGACGTACTGAACCGGCTCACAGGCGAGGGGTTGGTCGAAGCCATTGCCGGCGGGGGCTTCTACGTCCCCATCCTCGATGAGGGCAGGCTTCGCGATCTCCTCGACTGGAACAGCTTTCTTTCGATCCAGGCGGTCAGAATGAAACGCGTGGCCAAGCCGCAGATAAGGGTAACTGGTGGGAATGACGCTGCCCGCGCGGCTCATTTCTTCTCCGCGATCGCAGGCTCCACCGGTAATCGCGAACTTGTCTCCACGGTGTCCCGGACCAATGACCGGCTCTACGCCATGCGCCTGTTAGATACTCAGGTGCTCACCGGGGTCGGGCTTGAATTCGAGGCCATGGAACAGGCTATGGCCGAGGATTCTCTGGCTGTGCTTGTCAAGCTGGTGCGAGCCTATCATCGCCGCCGCGTAGCCAGACTTCCGACTTATATGAGGCTTTTGCGCGAGGCGGGCTAAAGGGCACTGGTAGATGGGCAGATGCCAATTCTCCAGTTGCTGTGCAGGGAACGCTTTCAGCGACCCAGTCGGCGCAGATGACTGCGATGCATCCATCCGTCTATCGACGCATCCGACTGATAGTCGAAGACCTCGACATGTGCCCAGTCTCCCTTGCTCTCCAGAACTCGGAGCCACTGGTCGGGATAGACCCGCCTTATGATGAGCCCTTCCCGACCTGGGCTGGTGCGAAGCGGGGTGGCAGCGTGGACGTAGCGGATTTGGCTGGATGCAGTGCGGGTTACATCATCACGAAGTTCATTCCTGATCGACCCGAGCTGCTGATTTGCTTCCCGAACCTCCTTCAACATGCTGATCTCGGAAGAATGGTCAGGGTTAAGGCTGATCCAGATGGCGACGAGCGATGCGATAAGGGCCAAAGTGGCGATCAATCCCGCCTTTTCATACTCTTTCCGCACATATTGCCGCAGGCTCTCGATGGCAGCGATGACGATGTGAAGCGCATTCCCGACTTCGCCGGCGGAAGCGCCTGGGTCGCCGATGACATGCACGCTGTCTACGACTGCCGAGAAGAGCGCTGCCTCGATCGCCGCCGACTTATCGTACGACCGCAGAACGTCGCTGACCAACCCTTGCCCTGCGGCGCCACTGATGCCCAGGGCGGCGGCGCTCCGAAATCCAGGTTCGAAGAACTTCTTCAAGATGCCTGTCGCTGACAAAGTGTCGAGCGGTAGCGCGCCGGTGATCGCGCCGCTGAGCACATCGAGCTGAGCCCGACCCAGGCCTAGCCCGAATGCCTTTGCCGTGTAGAGCGCGCTGCCAAAGCGGTTATGGTCCGCCCAGAGATCATCGTAGTGCTTGGCGAGGGTGTCACCGATCACCGATGACAAGCGGTGGAGCTTTGAAGGATTGCTGACGGCGTCGCCGATGCCAATTCCAAGCATACGGTCGATTTCCCGCGAAAAATCGGCATGTCCGCGAGCGAGGCTGGATGCGTGTGTCTTTTCCAGGACCGATGCATGGTTGAGCGCCGAGCTGAGGCCCATTGCCTGATCCATGGCCCGGGTGAATTCCGCAGAGCCCCGCATCACATTGGGTAGCGCAGTCCTTTTGTACTCCTCCAAGCCTCCGTTCATGCCATGAAGTATCCGATCGACTTCTCGCGATAGACTTTCTCCCCTTGCGGCGAGCCCAAGCTTGTCGATTCCACCCAGCAGCTTTTGTTGTTCCTGAGCGAGACGGATCGCCTTTCCGACCGGATCCGACCCGTCCAGATACTTCAGGACCGGGTTGATCTGATCGAGAATGCGCGAGTGGGAAAAAGCGCCTGTGCCTTTGGCCATCAACGCGCGCATAGCGTTGATGTCTCCATCGGCGTATCGGCGCATATGATCGAGGAAGTTGCCGACTGGGGTGGTATCTGCTTCCTGTTCCTCCAGACTTTCGGACGACAGCCCATGGTCGAGCCTCCAATGTGGAGCAATCCGATGCATGAAAAGCTGATCTATCGCGTCCAGGCTTTCATGGTCGATCCGGGCCACCTGATCGTGGAGTGGTGTGTCTGGCCCGTCCTGCAATGCAGTCCGTTCCAGCAACAGCGCGCGCAGAAACACGTCGCGACTGGACCAGCGTGATGACCGCTCACCTGCCCTGAACCAGCTGAGAAAATCGGTCGTGATCGCGTCGATGCGGCCTGTGCCGAAATGCGGTATGTCCAGCAGTAGCGGCTGTCCAAGAAGAGAGATGTCGAACCCTCTGGTCGATTTTGGCTCATCCGACATGGGTTCTCCTAGCCATCAGCGACGCTGACATAGACGCCGGCAAGCGCTCACCGGTAGGGATGACCATGTCCCTGATGTCACCTTAGAGCATTGTCCGTAAATGCCCATATTGCGCATCACGATCTTCATCTGATCTACGCCCCGCTAGATGTGCCGTTCAATGGAAATCATGACTTCTGATCGGGATGGTGGCCTCATTCACCGTACCATTGTTAAACGGTGCGGAAGCCAACGTGCGGCCGCGCGATATTCCGGGATCGCGGGGGTCTGGTCCACCACCATGGGTGGCTCCATCGCCGCGACCTGGAACGATAGGAAATTCGGAGCGTCCGATTGACCGCAGCATTTCATCATGATCGATGATGCGGTCGCAGATGATGTGGATTACCTCGCCTTCCTTTTGCAACCGGCCGCGCATGGCGATCATTGATGCTGTCATGACCTGACGTCGATAGATTTCGAAGCGATCGGGCCAGAGAATGCCCTGCGCCACCCCGGTTTCGTCTTCGATCGTGACAAACAGCACGCCTTTCGCAGAGCCGGGCTGCTGGCGTACGAGAATGACGCCGGCAACCTCGATATTGCGGCCGTTGCGGATCGACATGAGATCGGCGCAGCGCACGATCCGCATGGCGTCGAGCTGCGCGCGCAGGAATTGCAGTGGATGGGCGCGCAGCGAAAGCTGGAGCGATCGATAATCCTCTACAACCTCGCGCCCTTCGCTCATTGGCTGTAACGTCACACCTGGTTCCCGTCCCTCTGGCGAGAATCTGGCTTCCCGTTCGTCGGCTGCTGCAAAGAGAGGAAGCGGCGCTTCGCCCAGCCCTTTGACTTTCCAGAGGCCCTGTCGCCGGTCCTGCGATATGCAGGCGAAGGCATCTGCCTCTGCCAGTCGCTCGATTGCAGCGCGGGGCACACCGGCTCGTCGCCATACCTCTTCGACACTCTCGAACAGCGCTGGTCCGCGCGCAGCGGCGATGGCGGCGCCATGGAGATTGGCAAGGCCGCGAACTTGCCTGAACCCCAACCGGACGGCCAGATAGCGGCCGCGCGCGGGCTCAAGCGTGCAGTCCCAATGGCTATGGTTTATCGAAACAGGGCGAACTTCGACCCCATGGTTTCGCGCATCGCGCACGATCTGAGCGGGTGCATAAAAGCCCATTGGCTGGGCGTTCAGGAGCGCGGCGCAGAAAACGTCGGGATGATGATGTTTCATCCAGCAGCTGGCATAGGCGATCTTGGCGAAACTGGCCGCGTGACTTTCGGGAAAGCCATAAGAGCCGAAGCCTTCGATCTGCTTGAACGTGCGTTCCGCAAAATCTTTGGGATATCCACGCGCGATCATGCCGTTTACCAGCTTGTCGTAGAAGTGGCTGACCCCGCCGGTGAGCTTGAAGGTGGCCATGGCGCGGCGCAACTGATCCGCTTCGGCCGGGGTAAAGCCGGCGCCAACGATCGCGACCTTCATTGCCTGTTCCTGAAAGAGTGGCACGCCGAGCGTCTTCCTGAGCACGGCTTCCAGCTCGGGCTTTGGATATTCCGGCGTTTCCTTGCCTTCTCGGCGCCGTAGATAGGGATGGACCATGTCGCCCTGAATTGGCCCGGGACGCACAATCGCGACCTCTATGACGAGGTCATAAAATTCCTTCGGCTTGATCCGGGGAAGCATCGACATCTGCGCCCGGCTTTCGATCTGGAAGACGCCTAAAGTGTCAGCCTTCTGGATCATAGCATAGACGCCCGGATCATCGTCCTGAAGATCGGCCATACCGATCCTGACCCCCTTATGCTCCTCCAGCAGATTGAACGCGCGGTTCATGCAACCGAGCATTCCAAGACCCAGAACATCAACCTTCATGAATTTCAGGGCGTCGATGTCGTCTTTATCCCATTCGATAGTCTGGCGCTTGTCCATGCGCGCGGGCTCGATCGGCACAAGATCGTCAAGGCGATCCTGCGTCAGAACGAAGCCGCCGGGATGCTGGGAAAGATGGCGCGGTGTGCCGATCAGCTGACGGGAAAGTTCTAGCGTAAGCTTGAGCCTGTGGTCCTCGGGATTGAGGTTGGCGCTTTCGATCTGCTTCTGCGAAATCCCGTCCATCGACCAGCCCCAGACAAGACCGGTCAGCATCTTGGTGAGATCGCGCGGTAGCCCCAGCGCCTTTCCGACCTCTGCAACCGCACCGCGTGTTCTGTAGCGGGTGACCACAGCGGTAAGGGCTGAGCGTTTGCGGCCGTAGGTGTCGTAGATCCACTGGATAATCTCTTCGCGCCGTTCATGCTCGAAATCGACGTCGATGTCGGGTGGCTCCTTGCGCTCGCCCGATACGAACCGCTCGAACAGCAGTTCATGCTTGATCGGGTCGATCGACGTGATGCCCAGCATATAGCAGACGCAACTGTTCGCCGCAGAGCCTCTGCCCTGACAAAGGATACCGCGCCGGCGGCTCTCGGCCACGATCGAATTTACCGTCAGAAAATAAGGGGCATAACCGAGCTGGTCGATCAGACGCAGCTCATGGTGGATCTGTCTGCGATAGTCCGCCGGCAAGCCTTTCGGGAACATCCGCTGCGCAGCGGCATCTGTGAGCGCGGCCAACGCCTCTTGCGCCGTGCGTCCTTCCATCACCTCTTCATAGGGATACTGATACTGGATCTCGCCCAGATCGAAGCGGCACTGGTCGGCTATATCGGCGCTGGCGTCTATTGCATCGGGAAAGGCAGAGAAGCGGCGCTCCATTTCCGCGGGTCTCTTGATGTTGCGGTCCATATGGCGTTCCCGCCGGAACCCCAGCGCATCGATTGTGGTCCGCTCGCGTATCGCCGTCATTACATCCTGAAGGGGGCGGGCCTCGGGGCTATGATAGAGAATGTCCCCGGTCGCGACGCTGCGCACACCGACGGCACGCGCCATGGCGTCCAGCCCATGGAGGCGGGCAGCGTCATCAGGCCTGCGTCTGATCGACAGCGCCATATAGGCTCGCGAACCAAAGACCTGTTTCAACGCGGTCAGGTTCGCCAGGGTCTCATCGCACGCCATCTCCGGCAGCAATATGGCGACCAGACCTTCGGCATGATGCACCACATCAGCCCAGTTGAGCAGACAGCGGCCCTTGCCCCCACGAGCCTTCCCGACCGAGAGCAGACGCGTCAGCCGTGACCATGCGAGGCGATCTGTAGGATAAAGGAGGAAGGCGCGGCCATCGGCAAGATCGATCCGCGCACCGGCGATCATGCGCACGCCGGTTGTCTTCTGCCCATCCCAACCTCGGACTACGCCGGCGACACTACTCCAGTCGGCGAGGCCTAGGGCCTTATGGCCAAGAAGGGCGGCAGAGGAGAATAGCTCTTCTGGCGAGGATGCTCCCCGCAGGAACGAGAAATGACTCGTCACCTGGAGTTCGACATAGCGGGACATCAGCCGAAGACCCCGTGCATGTGCCAGCTAAGGTCGCCTGTCTCCTCGTCGACGGCATCGCCGCGGCGAAATAACCAGAAGCGATGGCCACCTTCTGCTTCGACCCGAAAGTAGTCGCGTACTGCCCACATCTCGCGGGCGCTCCGCCACCATTCCCCATGAATCCGCTCCGGGCCGTCTCCGGCCACCACGTGGTAATCGGTCAGGCGCCAGGTGAAGCGGCGGGGCGGATGATCGGGAAGCAGCGCGACGACATTGGACAGCAGTTCGGGCCGGCGCAGCAGACGGACCGGGCGCTTCCAGCCTGGCCATCCTGTCGGCGCGACCAGCGGCGCGATGCGCCGGACGGCGCGCTCGGGCACGTCGCTCTCATGTGCGGACAGGCGGAATGGGCTGTGAGGTTCGATCCTACCGGAAAGCTGGTCGACGAGCGGCGCAATGTCGGGTGCCTGATCGCCAAGGCCAAATCCGGCCTCGATCGTCTGCGCCTTCAATTCCTCGATCCGCGGCGCGGCCAGCATCATCATTTCGATGCCAAGACCCGGATCGATCCGCTCAACCCGCATGGCCAACATGCGCTTTACATGACGCTCATCCCGCGTCGCCCGAGCCGTGCCGATCGCGATCCGCTGCTCCGTACCATCGACGATATGGCAGGCGAGATGGGCTGTGCGCAGGCCGACGCCGCGCTGCTGGAGCACAGCACAGAGATCGTCGACAAGATCACCGATGACCTGATTGATGGAGTCTGCTGTACTGATGGGTTCGAGTAATCGCCGTTCGACCAGCGGCGCCTCGAAGGGAATGACCGGGATGATAGGCTCTGCGATCATTCCGCGCGCCTGATCGAGCCGCTGAACGGTGGAAAGGCCAAGGCGCTTGGCCAGCGGACCGCGCGGCATTGGATAGAGATCGCCGATCCGCTCCAGCCCGACCCGTGCGGCCGTCATCAGCGCGTCGGGGTCCAGTCGCAGCGCGGCCAATGGCAGGTTCGCGATCGCCTCTGTTTCATCGCCGGGCGGCAAGAGCGTCATGGCTTCGCCGCTATAGCGCGCCAGCGCATGGGCCGAGCCAGGCGTGCTGGTGATGGCGATGCTGGCGGCAAATCCGAGGCGCTCCAGGAAACGGAGCAGACGACGAGAGAAACGGGCCTCCCCGCCGAACAAATGGGTGGTGCCGGTGACATCGAGCCACAGGCCATCATTGCCCGACACGCTGGCTGTTGGGGTCCAGTGGCGCACGGCATGAAGAGCGAAGCGATCGAGGAAAGCACGATCGGCTTCGGGCTGTGCATCCTTCACTTCCAGATCGGCCACGAGTGCGCGGGCATGGGCCGCCGCCATGCCCGGACGAAGGCCCATATCCACCGCTATCGGGCAGGCTGCAGTTACGACGTCCCGCTGCCCTACACGAGCAACGAGGATCGTAGGTTGCCTCCAAAGGGTGGACCATGTGAGTCTGACACTTGTGTCCGTGCCTCCGGCACCTTCGTCCGATGGCATCGTCCTGAACGGATGCTCGGCATGCTCGCTACGCCGGCCCATCTCGCGCATAGTCGGTCGCCGATGCGCGGGCAGCGCATCAACATCCACCTGGCTGGGGCGGCTGCCAAGCGCGCCGTCCCGCGCCCAGCGTGCCCCAGGCCGCCAGCCGCCGCCGCGCGGGACCGAGCAGGCGCCGGGATTGTCGTCGACAGGCTGTGCGATACGCGGTGCGAAATAGAACCGGCTGCCCTCAGGCAGCGCGGCTGTGGGTCGCTCCAACCCTCGCATCTGCTCGACCCGGCGTAGCCGTTCGATTGCGAGATGCGGCAGGTAGAGCGAGGCGACCCGTGCCATCGCACGCCTCCAGTTCGAGAGAGAAAGGATTGCCATTACGCTGACGGACCAGTTCGACCGACCAGCGGGCCCGGCCCACGCCGGGATGAGGTAAGCGTTCTGATGCGACGCAGCCGATTCGCCAGCGGGTCATAGCTGAGGACAGGCCATTTAAGGGGCAGTGATCACGCGACCGATGGCGACGATAGAGCAGCATGGGCGTCTTGCCGTCCGATGCTGCCAATTGAAGCCGCCTTGTCGCCGTCTGGTCCGCCGCTTTGACCTCGGCGACGACGCAGGCCAGTGATCCGTCCCGCAGCGCGTCTTCAGCCAGCGCCAGAACCACGCTGTCCTTAGAGCCTTCCGCGAATAAAATACGATCCGGCCCCAAGCCGACCTGCTCAAGGCCAGGTGCGTATAGATCGAAACGGGTGATCGCCCACAGGATGGAAAAGCCAGGGCGCGATACGAAGCGCGCTGCTATGCCGGCGGCGAAGAGGGTCGCTGCGGCATCATCGTTGAGCGTGGCGGATGAAGCTGCAATCTCATGAAGGCCAGCGCCATCAAGGCCGCGATCGGCCAGACGATCATCCAGATCCGCGACGCCGAACGAGAGCGCCGGCCCGCGATCGGCGCGAACGCTCGCTAGTTCTGCGCGCAGTGCGGCAATGGGGTCGGCGGAAGGCCGAGCGGAGGGTAAAGTTACAGGCATGGGAACAGACCGACTCAAATGTTCTCTATATGTTCCATTCCTTATCGAGATTCGTCAAGACGGATGAATCCTGCCAGGTTCGTGGCTTAGATCAGATGGTTGAGCGTGACTGCGTCCTGCTCGCCGTCAAACCAACGGTCAAGGGCATCGGCAAACAGATCGGACGAGCGAGCCTTCTCGAACAGCGTGAGCGAGGAGCGAAGCTTCATCGCGTCGACCGATCCAAAGACTGCGACCGGGTCGCTGCCAGCAAGCCTCTGGAGCGTCTCGACGCATTCAACATACCGCGCACCGAGCACCGGATGGTCCTGATAGTCCTTTGCCTCGTTGAGTGAGGCAATGCCATAGTGCTGGGATATCGAGCTTTGCCCGAGGCTGCGAAGCTGGGGGAATATGAACCACATCCAATGCGATCTTTTGGCACCCGCCCGCAGCTCTGACAGGGCAGCCTGGTAACTGCCCGCCTGCGCTTCGAGGAACCGTCCAAGGGCCATAGCCTGCATCAGAGCAGAGCTCCCTGCGCCGGCGGGGCGCCATAGACCTGCGTGACCGGCAAGCTCCCCTTCGGTAGCCAGCGCAACACGTCGCTGGCTGGAAAATCGGGATCGAGCCAGTCGGCCCATTGATCGCGCGCCAGAGGGATGATCTGGCGATGGTGATAGGCTTCGACGTCCGGACCGGCATCCATGGTGAGCATGGTAAAAGCCTCACCAAGCGGGCTTTCCCGCCAGATTCCCGCGATACAGAACCACCTGTGACCGGCCATGGTGAAGAGCCATTTGTCGAGCCGCTTCTGCTTTGGGTTGAGCGGATCGGTGAACTCGTAGAAGCCATCGGCCAAGATGAGACAGCGGTTGGACGCGAATTCCCGACCTTCGGTTCGGAAATTATAGACAGGCTTGCCGTTCCGCCCTGGCCAGCTCCAGCGGCGGTTGACCAGTTCACCGACGCTCCGTTGCCCCTCCATCCCGCGGACGATCGGCGCCATGTCGGTCATCCTGATGTCTTCGCGCGCCGCAACATTCGGTGCGCCTTCGGGCATTTTGATCTTGATCTTGAGGTCTTCGAAATCCTCGGAGATCGACGCGATGTCGATCAGCAGACGATAGTCATTGCACATCAGGCATCCTCACGAATGGCCGCCGTTTGTCTTATGCTTTCGTTCCTTGTATGTTCTGGTGATGGATTCGAAAGCAACCCCCTTCGACTCCGATGCGCTCGGAAGTCGTCGCGCCATCATCCGGCGTAACCCAGACGATTTGCAAGAGATTGAGATGGTCGAAGCGGCCTGGGGTTCCAATCCGCAGTTCAGCGATGGTGTTTGCTACGAATTCATCCGGTCCGAAGGACGGCCGTTCCCCGGCAATCGCTGTCTGGTTGCCGCCTCGGAGTTTCATATCCGCAATGGCGAAAAGAAATTTCGGGCTTTCCGGGAGGATGGCAACTTCTTCTACCTAGCGGCCATCTGGGAGCCGGCCATGGGCGAATGGCCGATCAGCTATCGGATCATTACGCTCGACGCCAACCCAGAAGTTATCCGCTACCAGTCGCGTCACGGTGCG
>NZ_JBMDWL010000038.1:0-23349 GCF_048594625.1 Sphingobium sp. | reverse complement strand
CCTTCCGGGTCGGTGGCGGCGCGGGCGCCCGGGCCGTCGACGCCTCACCGGCATCGTCCAAGGACGGCTCATGACGGCATCCGGCCGGGACAGCATGGATGTGGAGGAGATCGAGGGGATCTCGGTCGTGATCCCCTGCTACCGGTCCCGGCAAAGGCTTGTCCCTAATATAGGCCCAGCCGCCGCTACCCGTCTCGCTTGCACGACAATCCATTTCAATGAGAAGGCGAGCCGTCTCCTGTTCACTAGCCCCGATGACATGCGACATTGTCGTCAGGCTCCGCCAGCCTTCTGGCCCCGGATTGCTCAACATGCTCGCGAGTAGTGCTGAGCGTTTCGCATCGACCTTTCGGACCTTGCCAGTCTGAATATAGTGCATGATGAATTGTGCTGCTACAGTGATACCACCGCCAACAACAGACGCCATGACTGTTTGATAAAAACTCAAATTTGGCACCCCTTCCGCGCTCCTTTGTCAATAACTTTTAGGAAAGCAGCGATGCATTGAGTAGCCATAGCCTGCTTATGATTTGTCTGCAAAACGGCTATACAAGCAAAAAGAGCGATTTCCGCTCGCTTTTGCCGCTGATTAATTCCTTCAATCGTAACTTTACTGGAAGGGAGATTGCTATCAGACGCATATAGGAGCCTGTTTCTAGCATTAGCCTCTGATGCAATCAGCTTGTGCAGCTTCCGAGAGCCGGACACATACTCCAAAGATTTATCATAAAGGTCGGAAGCAGGCAGATCGCCAACCTTGCGCAGCATCCCAAGAGGATGCTCCAGCTTAATGATAATGTCATCAGGTCCACCAAATTGATCTACAGGTATAGCTACCTCTATAGATGGCTCCGATGCGTTAATACTTAGACTTATATTGAATTTTTCATCATGAGACAAAGAATGAGCGACTGCTTGTATGAATGGACCAAGAGCGGCCTTGGTGTAATGATCCTTCAAGTTTATTTTATCAGCACCATCATACCCCTGCCTCTTTAGGCTTACGAATAGCGCAGACGCGGCCTCCTCTTCTGCCGTTATGGCGCGAAATGATGCCATCTCCCTATCTACATTCAATAGTTCTTTGGCCTTGCGAAAGCCCTCTAGTGAGTTTTGGCCGCGCAACCTAACTTCCCTTGGCAGCCTGCCCAACGCTTTTGGGAGCAGCGCCCGCACCCCATCAATGCCATCATCCCCCAAATGCGCCTCCCGCCAGCGAACAGCCGTGTTAGCTTCCGTTTTGTTAACCTTCTAAGCCGTAGAGCGCACCAAAGATGTTCTGAAAACCCGGTCTTCTTGTTGGCTCCGTAGGTAATCCATCCTTCATGATGGCTAAACTAGCTTCAAAAAGCCGTTCAATTTCCGCTTTACGCATAACAAAACCGTAAGCATCTGGAACCCCTTCAAGCATCCTTTGAAAATGTAGACGGGGCTTAGCCGCTCCTCCTAAAGCAATATCGGAGTTTCCAAATCTGTAGGCTTCATATGCTACCATGTCAGCGGCTTGAAGGCAGCATTCCTCTGCCACCGCTTTAAACATGAAAGTGGCGCTACCATTCAAACCAATTGTCGACTTTCCCGCATCAATTATTCTGTCTGCATCACATCCCAATGCGCCTTGGTCAAAGCACATAGACACTGGGCACTTCCCTATTTCAGCAAATCTGTGCGCACTTAGCGTGCAGCTCATAAAAGCAAACTGTTCAGCGGTGCCGAACATTTTCATATCAAACTTGTCACAAGCACAATCCCAATCACTTTTAATAATACCGAAACTGACTGGGATTAAATTGCATGATAAGATAATATCTCTAAATCTCTTGAACACTAAATCTCTCTCAGGCGGGGCATAGCTGCAAAATTCTTTCAATGATGCGGCTATATGCGCGGCATGAAACGCCTTAACAGGAGACTTGCCGGGGATCGGCTCAGTCAGAGCTTCTTTCCAAGCCGTTCTAAGTACCTCGAATTGCGAGGTTTCGCCAAGCAACCCACCCCATACGACCATATTTGACTGCATGTGAGTGCCGCTATCGTCAAAATATCCCTCAAGCATTGCTAACCGCTCCGATCGTATACGGCAGTAAAGCCTGTAGAACCAACTTTACTGAAGATTTGCGAGAGAACATCTTACTCGTCGACCTGTGCATGCCCCCCATGAGTGGCTTCACCGCCTAGCCCCGCGTGTCGGCCTAGCCTGCCCGGCTACAGCCTACGCATAGGCTCGCATCGTTAAAAGCATTGCTAGGTCGCCTGCGCTTCGACCACCACGTTGCTGGCGTTCCAAATAGCCGTGTATGCTTCAAACTTCATTCTCGCTAGTTGCGGGTCCACCATCTGGATTGTAGCCGGTGATCGGGCGGCAAAATCCTTGAGCGATTGGGTCAATATCCAAGCTTTGTCGTCGTCAACCAGAACAAGCCTATCATGTAAGGTACGCGGAGCAGCAGCCCGAACCCGAAGACGGCGAGAACTACCATATTGCTCTATCCAAGTCCGAGCAGCAGGCTCAAGTGCAGGCCTTATTCCGCTTTGATCGGTGAGTAGCCCGATGCTTACGCCCTCTTTGGCCATCACAGCAAAAGTTAGGAGCGCGCTTTCATCCATGTAAGGGTCCACCAATAGCAGTGACCGCTCAGCCTCTTGGAAAACACGGTGCAAAGCAGCGAAGGCATCAAAGTCAGCCCCGGTAGCGACAAAGGAACTTTGAGCTGTAGCTGGAGCCCGTTGCTGCGCTAACGCCAAACAGCGGTAAAGCACCATTTTTATCTTTTGAGCCGCAGCGCTTCCGCCATTTGAAGAAATCAAGAACGAAGTAGCGGCAGACAATTCAGCATCATCTGGCATGGATTTAAGTCGCGAAACAACCGCTGATACCTCCCCCAACCATCTGAGAGTGCCATCTGGAATTGAAAGCGTATCATCGACAGAACGAAGATTGGGCATAGCAGCAAGAAGAGCGCCCAATTGGACGTAAACGGCTCCGGCCTCCTCGCGCCTTGCGAGTTCATTCCCTATCTGCATTAAAGTGGACATGTATTCATCCCTTTATTACCAAAGCATTATATCTGGCATCATAGTTTCGATAACGAAATAGTATTGATTGGGTCGATTGCAACCTAAACCCCTTAGACCGAATTTTTGCTAGAGATTTGCGAGGGGGCAACTCCGACCTAGCGTGGGCCTATTTCCCCCATAGCGGGTATGGTCCCGGCCAGCGCAAGGGGGGCAGCACGCCATGACCGGATCGAACGGGATGCAACCCGGCCAATGCCCAGCCGCCATATCGTATCGTAATCGACCGTTTATGATACATGCCAATAGACCGTATCACAAACTAGCTTGACTGGGGATACGATACAGCCATATTAATGATGCACTTATTCGATACGGACAGAGGGCATCATGGCTAGGACGTTTGCATATTGCCGCGTCAGCACGGCAGACCAGACCACAGACAATCAGGTTAGGGAGATTGAGGCCGCAGGCTTTACGATCGAGCCTAAGCGCATAGTGACGGAAACCGTATCCGGCTCCTTGCCTGCTATGGAGCGCAAGGGCTTTGCCAAGCTACTGGACCGGCTGGAAGCTGGGGACATCCTGATAGTGACCAAGCTGGACCGGTTGGGCCGCAATGCCATGGACGTTCGGGCAACGGTCGAGAAGCTGGCCGCTGAGGGCATCAGGGTCCATTGCCTTGCCTTGGGTGGAACGGACCTGACCAGCCCAGCCGGGAAGATGACCATGGGCGTTATCGCTGCCGTTGCTGAGTTTGAACGGGACTTGTTGATAGAGCGGACGCAGGCCGGATTGAGCCGTGCAAAGGCTGAGGGGAAGGCACTGGGCAGGCCGATGACGCTAACCGCTGCTCAACAGGCTGAGATTGCCGACAAGCGCAAGGCAGGCATCAGCATCCGGGCATTGGCCAAGGAATATGGAACCAGCATTGCGTCGATCCAACGGGCTGAGACACGGGCAGGCATCCCGGCATAATCGGCCTCGACGGCATGAGAAAAGGTGTGCGATGCCATCGCCCAATCGCTCAAGTGTACACTTTGCGTTACATACTTGTATGTAGTAAGCTATTCATCCTGTAGCCATTCGACTAGCGCATCGACGTTTAACCAATGTCGCTTGCCAACATGAATGCGGTTGACCTTCGCCCGCTGAATGGCCCGTCGTTTGCCATTCACGATCACCGCATCATCGGTAATAGCAATCGAGCCGGTAAAGCGTAATTTTGCATCGCTGCTCGAAAAGTTAGCGAGCAAAGCCCCCTTAATCTTGGACATCGTGTTATATTTTTTGAGGTCCAAGCTTATTGCTCGCTGGCCTAGAACCGCCTCAACCTTCCGCTTCTGAGCCGCTGTCAATCGTTCGGTCAGCAGGCTTTTGGGAGCCTTGAAGCCCGTGGACCGCTCCACCGACGATGCCAGTCGCTCATTACTCCATCTCAATGTGCTAGGTTCAGCCAGAAAAAGATCGACCATCTGATGGGCATAGCCACTGAAACTTCTGGGCCGCTTCACATATGAGCGGATTTCCGATGATAAGCCATATGCAGCGGCCCCAGGATTGCTCGCCCTGTATTCCTGCTCGACGGCCTTGATCGCTTCAACCACACGTCGGCGCAGTTCTGCACCATGATCCACCGGCATCGCAGTCTGCTTTTTCAACTGCTCCGCTCGCGCCGCTTCTTCAATCGCTTCTCTGAAGTCATAATCAGGCATGACATTGAACTACAGCAGGCATAAGTTTGAGGAAAGATGGTCGCGTACGCGCCCGAACCTATAACATGGGGCGAGAAATGAACGCCTTGCACTCAACGGCCCGCCCATGAGCAAGCCATCCAAGCGCCCGCATAACGATCCACGTTTCGTTCTTCACCAACAGCAGCCCAGAGCGAATAAGCTGGGCGCACAGCAGCGCCGCATATGCCAAGCCGATCCGGCCTTTCGGAAGGCGCTGGAAGCCCGTGTGAATGATCCGCGTAGGTTCGCCGCCTTCCTTGCCGGAATGCCCTCCTACGTCCGCCTGAGCGCCCCATGCGACCGATGCGGTGGCTTCCGCAGGCGGACCCGCGACCGCGCCTGCTACACATGTCATTTGAACAGAGGGCGCGAGAATTTCGAGCGCATGAAAGCCGGGCTTGCTCCGAAGGTGAAGCAAAGCCGTGACGGCTATCTGGACATGCTGGACCGGCAGCGTCGGGAAAAGAATGATGAGTTTATCATCAAAGAGTTTGGCCGCATCAGCGTAAGGTGGTTCCCGACCGGACGCTTGGAAGTTATTTATCCCGATGGCTATGTGGAACCGGACCTGAGCAAAGTGTCAGGGCAGCGGGTATGGGAGTTGATGGAAATGCTTCCTGAACTGAAGGACGCGCTTATCTGGGCTGGATGGTATTAGATCAGAACTTCCTGACCGGAATTGCCGTGTACGGTTTCAAAGAGCATTTGTATGTGCTCAGCATCATGATTGAACCATTCAGGCGATAGCCTTCTACCAATCGGCCAGTATCACGGTTGATTAGGATGCCCCGGCTTTCTCCCGCTATGCTTGGACCGCCTTCTAGCCTTAGCTCTCTATCGGTGGATTTGACATCACCCCGTATGCGGCAGGGCTGATGGCACCATGTCGATCTCTTTAGGTCAACGCTCAACCGAAATGGCTTCAAACCGTTTGTCGGGCGATCCTTATATTCTCCAGCGATTTCCATCCCCGCTGCCTCCGGCGAGCAATGAAGATCAAATGTTGAAACGGAGGGTGCGGCGACAGCGGCGGAACCGCAAGTCATCCCAATCACAGCTAGCATAGGCCTAAAGATGCTCATGCCCAATTCCTAGAACAAAGAAAAAGGGTCGTAAATGCCGTGGTGTTAAATCCCTGATCCGACGACCGCATATTGTGTGGCACGGATCGCAGGACATAATGACACAGACGGGCAACTGGCTCGACTGGGCGTTGCGATCCGCAGCAAACGCAAGTCGGTAGGGCTATCGCAAGAAGCGTTGGCGGATGCTGCTGGCATAGACCGCTCACACATGGGCAAGATTGAGCGCGGCGAGCGGAATGTCACGTTCCTGAACCTAAGTCGCATCGCCGCCGCTATCCAGCTACGCCCTTCCGAACTTTTGGCGGAAGCGGACCTGTAACCGACTTTCTCGACAGAAGGCGTCATTCCGACCGCTTGATGCGCGCTACCCTTGCGGCATCGGCAATTTCAGGCCGGGAATGCGGAAGGATGCGATGGCATCGACAAGGACACGCATGGATGGAGCCGCACCGTATTTGTCGGCAGCATCTTTGCCCTCATGTCCTTGGAATTGGCGGCAGACCCGTTCCGGCATACCGGCATCAACGGCATGGGTTTTCCATGTGTGCCGGAAAGAGTGAAAGACCTTCGCCTTGTCATCAATACCGCAGGCCCGCTTATACCGGCTGAACCACTGGCCCCACTTGTCAGTCAGCTTCATGCCGATGCCGATAGGCTGTAGGGCAGGAAAGACCCGCCCCGCCTGATCGGGCAGCTTGGCCACATAATCGACAAAGCCCATTTCAATCAGCTTGGGATGCAGCGGCACTAAGCGCCTACTCGCCTCATTCTTGATTTGATTGGGCAAGGCGTCATCGTCGCCAATGTCGGTAATGTCGATGCACCATGCCTCTTGCCGCTGTTCGGCAGCGTCTATGTAGGCAACGCGCTTCACATCGCTGACCCGAAGCTGGCCGATTTCCTCCCGTCGCGCACCCATGAACAGGGCAATGAGCGGCATCCAATATGCAGCTTCCCCATAGCCAGCCTTGGACCGCCTATCAGCCGTATAGACTGGGCCAGAGAATAAGGCGTTCAGGTCATCAATGCTGAAATCCTTGCGCTTCTCGCCCCGCTCACTGACAGCCATTTTCACATCACGGGCCACGTTGACCGGAACAATATCCTCTTGCGCCGCCCACTCTAGCAGGGTGCGAAGGTAGGCCAGCCGGTCCCGCACATTGATTTGCGACCGCTTAGGATCAGCAATCAGCATCCGCTTGTAGGTCATCACATCGGCCTTGGTGATTTGCTCGACGGACTTCCGGCCTATCATGCTGTTGAACAGCTTGGCGTCTCGCCAATAGGCATCCTTGCCACGGGGCGACGGCTTGCGCTCCGCAGCCCAGCCATCGACAATATCAGTGTCGAGATAGACGCCCTTACCCTTCCCGGCAGGCGTGTCGCCTTCGCAATCCACGACCTGATTTTGCATTGCCGATGCACGCCCCAGCATCCGACCGACAAGCTGCTCCTGTTCGATAGCAGCCATTTCCCGCTCATGCAGGGCCAACAATTGCCCAGCCCGCAGAATGTCGGCGGGAGAAGCATCAACGCTCCTACCCTCCATCATGGCATCCATGATCGGCTCTAGCGCCTCTATCTCGCTTTCCTGATCCTCTGATGCCGGATCGCTTTCCCATATGACCGGCTCAACCTTGGGCCGACGCGGTTTGGATGCAGGCTTTTCGGCAGCGGCCTTATCCCGGCGCGCTTGGTCCAGCAGCGTATGAGCGGCCTTGGTATGATCGGGGATGATTAGCTTGGCGGCGTCCCGGTCCTTTAGGCCCAGAGACATTTTGATTTCCCGCTTGCCACCCATGAACGGGCGCAGGTCCGCAGGGATGCCCATGCGGAAATAATAGACGCCGTTGGGTGCTTTGTGCAGATAGGAACACATGGCTTCGTCCTTCGTACGTTTGTACTAGACGCTTGTGAAAAAGCCTGCAATTCCAATGTTTTCTAGGGATTTCAAGCCCCTAGAAAAAGTGGTGCCCAGAAGAGGACTCGAACCTCCACGACCTTGCGATCGCCAGCACCTGAAGCTGGTGCGTCTACCAATTCCGCCATCTGGGCACGGGGTAGGAGGGCGCCTCTAACGGGTGCCTTTCAGGCTGTCAACGCACTGTGTTCAATATTTTTCTCGCTATCGAAAAAAGCCTGTTTAAGGCGGGGCATCATCGCCCGACCGGAAGGACAAGATCACGTGACCGATACCCCCGCCACCCCGCCCGCGCTGTTCGCCCGGCCCGACGGGCTGCGCCTTGCCTATAGGCAGGTGGACGGACGCGGACCGACCATCATTTTCCTGCCGGGCTATATGTCCGACATGGAAGGCGGCAAGGCCGTGGCGCTGGACCAGTGGGCCGTGCGCGAGGGGCGTGCGATGCTGCGGCTGGATTATGCCGGATGCGGCGCGAGCGAAGGGCGCTTCGTCGACGGGACGCTGGCCAGCTGGCGCGACGATGTGCTGCTGCTGATCGACGCGCTGACGCAGGGGCCGCTGGTGCTGGTGGGATCTTCCATGGGAGGATGGCTGGCGCTGCTGGTCGCGCTGGCGCGGCCGGACCGGGTAGCAGGGCTGGTGGGCATCGCCGCCGCGCCCGATTTCACCGAATGGGGCTTTACCGATGCGGACAAGGCGCTGTTGCAGACGGAAGGCCGGATCGAGGAGCCGACGCCCTATGGCGATCAACCCCATGTGACGACGCTGGATTTCTGGACGTCGGGACAGGCGCTGCGCCTGCTGGAAGACGACATCGCCATCGATTGTCCGGTGCGCCTGCTGCACGGACAGGCGGACCGGGACGTCCCATGGTATGTGTCGGTAAAAGTCGCAGCGCGGCTGCGTTCATCCGATGTGCAGACGCTGCTGATTAAAGATGGCGACCACCGCCTTTCCCGCGACGGCGACATCGCCATGCTGATCCGCACCGTCGCCACCCTGCTGGACAATCTGTGATGCCGTTTTTTCTGCCGATCCTGCTTCAGAAACTCGATCCGGAGATCGAGGCGGTGATGGATCGCAGCCGACGGCAGAAACAGGAAGAGCGGGCCGCAGCGGCGGCGCCCAAAGCGACGCCCGCCCCCGCGCGGGAAGACGGCAAGATTCCGGTGCCCGCCAAATATGCCGCAACATTCCAGGCATGCCTGGATCAGGCGATCGAATCGCCCGACGACGGCATCGCCTTTGCGCAGAAATGGCGGATCGAAGGCGGCAGCTATTATGCGCGCCATTGCATGGGTTTTGCCTATGCGCGGGCGGAACGCTGGACCCCGGCCATCGTCGCATTCGAGCAGGCTGCAGAAGAAGCCGAGCGCGGCGGCGAAATGGTGGAGGCGGCGCGGCTGTGGGCGCAGGCGGGCAATGCCGCGATGGCGAGCGGAGACCTGCCCAAGGCGCGGGGCGATTTCGATGCAGCGCTGGCCCGTGGATTGCCTGACGGGATGGAAAAGGGCGAAGTGCATCTTGACCGGGCGCGGGCATTGGTGGCGCTGAACGATCCGAGCGGCGCGCGCGATTCGCTGGACATCGCACTGGTGCAGGCGCCCAAAGACCCACTGGCCTGGCTGTTGTCGGCGACGCTGGCGCGGCGGACAGGTGAAATGAGCCTGGCGCAGGCGCATATCGCCCGCGCAGTGCAATTGTCGCCCGACGACGCGGCCGTCGCGTTGGAAGAAGGCAATATCGCCGTGCTGACCGATCATGCGGATGTCGCGCGTTCGGCATGGGATCGGGCTGTGAAGCTGTCGCCCGATTCGCCCGCCGGGAAAGCCGCGGCGGACAATCTGTCGCGCCTGCCCCCGCCCAAGCCCGCGCCATAAGCGCCTTTCCCGGCAAGACTTTGTCACGGAACCGCACTCACCCCCGACCCGTTCGCCATCACGCGGCGGGACTGGACATGAGGAGACGGTGAAATGGACGGTTACTGGAAGAGAAGCGCCGCGATCGGCCTGTTGCTGGTTGGTGCGATGGCGACCACCGCCTGTTCGCGCGGCGCGACGCGTGGCGGCCTGATCGGTGGCGCGGGCGGCGCTATCGTGGGCAGCGCGACGGGACTTGGCACCACGGAAGGCGCGGTGATCGGTGGCGCAGCAGGCGCGATCATCGGCGACAAGAGCGATTGTTCGCGACGCGACCGGCGCCGGGGCCGGTGCTGACACGGCGTAGGAAGCGGGCGGACGCTCCTGAAACCGCCCGTTATTTCAGATAGAAGTCGACGGTCGTGACGACGCGCACTTTCTTATAGGGCGTGTCGCTCGACCCTTCGCCACCTTCGCCATCGCGCGCGTCGATGGAGAAATAGCCCTGCGTGGCGCTTTTGATGCCACCGACTCCGGCGCCCGAATCCTTGGCGAACTGTTCCGCAGCGGCGCGGGCGTCTTTGGTCGCGGCGGCGACCATTTGCGGCTTTACGTCGTTCAGCTTCGTGAAGCTGTAGCGCATGCCGGACCCTTCCTGCAGCGTGACACCGCGTCGAACGAGGTCGAACTGCTGCGCCACCGCCCTTTGCGCGCGCGGGATGTCGGTCGTGCGCAGCACCATCCGCTGCGTGATGGTGATCGTGTTGACGCCGTTGCTCAGATATTGGTTCACGCCCGCGCCGGTCGGCTTGAGATCGTCGGCCTTGAAACCCAGTGCCGTAAAATAGCCCTGCAACGCCTTCGTATTCGCGTCGATTTCCGCGCGGACGGTAGGCAGGTCGAACCCGGTCGCGGAATAGCTGATCGACCAGGTGGCAAGATCGGCCGTCACATCCTTTTCCGCCAAGCCCCGCACGGTGACCGACCGGTCGGCCGCCCTGGCGCGCTTGAGACCATCGCCCAACAGGTAACCGCCGGTGACGATGCCCAGCGCCAGCAGCGCCGCGCTGCCCAGCCAGATCCGGTCCCGCATTTCCACAGCCATTATCGCTTTCCTCTTCCGTCCGGTGGTGCGCGACCTTATCTTGGCCTCCATAAGTACAGACACCCATATGAACCGTCGCTTTCCGGCGATGGACGGAGATTGAGATTGCCCAAATTCCTGCACAGCATGATCCGCGTGACCGACGTCGACCGGACGATCGGCTTTTTCGAGCTGCTGGGCCTTAAAGAGGTGAAGCGGTTCGACAGCGAACAGGGGCGCTTCACGCTGGTCTATCTGGCCGCGCCGGGGGATGAGGATGCGCAGGTCGAACTGACGTATAACTGGCCGCCCGCAGATGGCAGCCCGGCGGAGGTGTATGATGGCGGGCGCAATTTCGGCCATATCGCCTATCAGGTCGAAAATATCTATGACACCTGTCAGACGTTGATGGATGCCGGCATCACGATCAACCGGCCGCCCCGCGACGGGCACATGGCGTTCGTGCGGACGCCGGATAATATCTCGATCGAACTGTTGCAGGACGGGCGGCTGGAACCGGCCGAGCCATGGGCATCCATGCCCAATGTGGGGGTGTGGTAACCATCATGCTGGAGGTCGTCCGCATTCCCGTCCTTTCCGACAATTATGTCTGGCTGATCCATGATGGCGCCAGCGGGGAGACGGTGGCGGTCGACCCGGCGGTAGCCGAGCCGGTGCTGGCGGCGGCGGCGGCGCGCGGCTGGACCATCGGCCAGATCTGGAACACCCACTGGCATGGCGATCATGTCGGCGGCAACGCGGCCATCAGGGCAGCGACGGGATGCGTCATCACCGGCCCGGCGGCCGAAGCGGACAAGATCGGCACGCTGGACCGGACGGCCGGTGAAGGCGATGTCGTGCGGATCGGCGGTCACAGTGCGCAGGTGATGGCGGTCCCGGCCCATACGGCAGGTCATATCGCCTATCATCTGGCCGACGATCGCATGATCTTCGTCGGGGACACATTGTTCGCCATGGGATGCGGACGGCTGTTCGAAGGGACGCCGGCGCAGATGTTCGCGAACATGGCGCGGCTGTCCGCCCTGCCCGACGATACGACCGTCTATTGCGCGCATGAATATACGCTGTCCAACGGTCGCTTTGCCATGGGCGTGGAGCCGGACAATGATGCCTTGGCGCAGCGGGTCGCCGCCGTCGAAAGCGCGCGGGCGCGTGGCGAGGCAACGGTGCCGACCAGCATCGGGCTGGAACGGGCAACCAACATCTTCATGCGCGCGCGCGACGTGGCGCAGCTGGCCGAGAGGCGGGCGGCCAAGGACGCGGCATGACGGTTTTCGCGCCTGTGCGGCGTGTGGGGGATATGAGGATGGAGCGTGTCATGATACGGGCATGGATTGCGATGACGCCGCTGTTGCTGGCGGCCTGTACCGGCAGCTATCAGCCAAAGCCGCTGACGCCAAAGCAGACGGCGGACCTGGACAAGGCGCTGGCGGGCAAGGTCGCGGGCGAGAAGGTCAGCTGCATCAACCGCGAGCCGCAGACCAACCTGACGGTCATCAGCGACAATGTGCTGCTGTACAAGGTCAATCGCAGGCTGGTCTATAAAAGCGAACTGATCGGCAGTTGCAGCGGGCTGACCCGTGGCGACATCATCATCGTGCGCAGTTTCGGATCGCAGATGTGCCGGGGCGATTTCACGACGACGGCAGACCGGATGAGCGGCATGCAATCGGGTGCCTGCGCTCTGGGCGATTTCATACCCTATCGTACGCCGCCGCAGCCTTAAGGCATATTGAGGCTGGCAAAATGCGGGACACAACGGCCATTTAGAGCGTGATGGTCCAAAGCTGCGATCAGTCGCCGATCGCTCTGGCGAGGTCCGCTCGGATGGCCGTCAGACGGGCGATAATGTCCTGCTGATCGAGCGGCGTCAGCATTGCGGGCGTCGATGCTGCAGGCCCAGCCGATGGCAGGGCATGGCCGTTGCCGTCGACCAGCGCCTTTTGCGCGCCCTTGACGGTGAATCCTTCGACATTGAGCAGCTGATGAATGCGGCGGGCCAGCGCCACGTCGGCGGGGCGATAATAGCGGCGATTGCCCGATCGCTGAAGCGGACGCAGTTGCGGAAAACGCGTTTCCCAATAGCGCAGGATATGTTGCGGCAAGCCCAATTCACCGGCGAGTTCGCCAATAGTCAGAAATGCACCCTCTACCTTTTCCATGACAATGATGTTGCACTGATAATCACGCCAAGGTCAACCTTGGCGACGGCAAGACAAGTCGGGAAAAGCGACCAGTTGCGGTTCAGGCGGTGGCGACCCGGTCGCGCATCGTCTGGCTGGCGCGGAAGGTCAGCACCCGGCGCGGTTCGATGGGCACTTCTACGCCGGTCTTGGGATTACGGCCCATGCGCTGGGTCTTGTCGCGCAGGACGAAGGTGCCGAAGCTGGAAATCTTCACATTTTCGCCGCGTTCCAGCGCGGACGACATATGTTTCAGGATCGATTCGACCAGAGCAGCCGCTTCAGACCGCGATAGGCCCACATGCCGGTTCACGCTTTCAGCCAGATCCGCACGCGTCAGCGTTCCGTTGCCGGTCATCGACCATCCCCTCAGAAATCAAACCCACAGACCATCCCCCCTTGGACGATCATCAAGGAAATGTGCTTGATTCGCGGCGCTTTGGCAAGCGGTAGCTACGGTTTACACGCGCAGGACGCAGGCGCCCCAGGTGAAGCCGCCACCCATCGCTTCCAGCACGACCAGATCGCCGGGCTTGATACGACCATCGCGCACCGCCACATCGAGCGCCAGCGGCACCGATGCGGCCGACGTATTGGCATGGCGATCGACCGTCACCACCACCCGTTCCGCAGGCAGTTTCAGCTTGCGCGCGGTCGCATCCAGGATGCGGGCATTGGCCTGATGCGGGACCAGCCAGTCGATGTCGTCCGGCGTCAGCCCTGCCAGATCCATCGTTTCCTTGAGCACCGAGGCCAGGTTCACCACCGCATGGCGGAACACTTCCTGCCCCTTCATGCGCAGCTTGCCCACGGTCTGCGTCGTCGATGGACCGCCATCGACATAGAGCAGCCCGTTATGCCGCCCATCGGCATGGAGTTTGGCGGCCAGAATGCCGCGCGCGGTCGCGGGATCGCTGTCCGCGCTGTCTTCCGCCCCCAGCACCACGGCGCCCGCGCCATCGCCAAAGAGGACGCAGGTGGTGCGATCTTCCCAGTCGAGAATGCGGCTGAAGGTTTCCGACCCGATCACCAGCGCGCGATTGGCCGCGCCCGAACGGATCATGCTGTCCGCCACGGTCATGGCGTAAAGAAAGCCAGAACAGACGGCGGCGACGTCGAATGCCACGCAATCGTCGATGCCCAGCGCGGCCTGCACCTTCGTCGCGGCGGCGGGGAAGGTCTGATCCGGGGTGGCCGTCGCCAGAATGATGAGGTCAATGTCCTGCGCGGCGATGCCCGCCGCAGCAATCGCCTGCTGCGCGGCGTCGGCGGCCAGCGACGCGGTGGTTTCGCCATCGCCCGCGATATGGCGGTTGCGGATGCCGGTACGCTCCACGATCCATTCGTCGCTCGTATCGACGGTCTGCGCCAGTTCCATGTTGCTGACCGTACGAACGGGCAAGGCGGAACCTGTGCCCAGCAGAATCGACCGACGGATCACTTGACGGGCTGCTCCAGTTTCGATGCGGCGGTCAGCGACTGGACCCCCGCCATGTCGGCGGCGATGCGCCGGGTAATATCTTCTTCCAGCAGGCGGGCCGCGACATGAACCGCATTGGCCACGCCCTTGGCATCCGCACTGCCGTGGCTTTTCACGACCACGCCATTGAGGCCCAAGAAAACCGCGCCATTATGGTTGTTGGGGTCGAGATGATGTTTCAGCAGGTGCATCGCGGGCTTCGAAATCAGGAAGCCGATCTTTGACCGCAGCGAGCTGGTGAAGGCCTTGCGCAGCACATCGGTGACGAAACGGGCCGTGCCCTCCGCCGTTTTCAATGCGACATTGCCGGAAAAACCGTCACACACGATGACGTCGGCATCGCCGCGCGCAATCTTGTCGCCTTCGGTAAAGCCATCGAATTGAAGCGGCAGGCTGTCGGCGCTGCGCAGCATGGCAGCGGCGTCGCGGATTTCATCCGTGCCCTTGAGGTCTTCGGTGCCGATGTTGAGCAGGCGGACGCGCGGCCGATCAAGATCGAAAGCGATGCGCGAATAGGCCGCGCCCATCACCGCGAACTGGACGAGGTTGCGAGCGTCGCATTCGGTGTTGGCGCCAAGGTCGAGCATGACGACGTCATTATCGCCCAGCGTCGGCAGCAACGCCGCCAGCGCAGGCCGGTCGATGCCGGGCATGGTGCGCAGCGCCAACTTTGCCATGGCCATCAGCGCGCCGGTATTGCCCGCAGACACGGCGGCCCCCGCTTCGCCAGCCTTTACGGCGGCGATTGCCATGCTCATCGAGCTGCTTTTCTTGCGGATGGCGACACTGGGCTTGTCCGAACCGTCGACGACGGTATCGGCATGCACGACTTCGGACGCAGCCCGCAAATTGGGATGCTGATCGAGCGCAGCCTTGATCCGTGCCTCATCACCGAACAGGGTGAAGCGCAGCCCGTCATGACGGCGGCGGGCCAATGCCACGCCCGCCATCATCACGCGCACGCCTTCGTCCCCGCCCATCGCGTCGATTGCGATTCGCGGCTGACTGGACACTTGGATCACCCCTTTGCGGAGTTAAAAACGGGCTTACGCCCCGACGGCGACGATTTCGCGACCGTTATAGTGACCGCAGGCGTCGCACAGATTGTGGGGACGCTTCAGTTCGCCGCAGTTTGAGCATTCCTGGAACGCTTCGACGCGGAGCGAATCGTGGCTGCGGCGCATGCCGCGCTTGGAGGGAGAAGTTTTGCGCTTGGGGACAGCCATGTCGGCACCTTGTTCCGTATATAATCAAGTTGTACGACCGGCCAGTTCCCACGGAAAAGCTGACGCCAACGGCGCCGCAGACCCATGCGGCCCGGGTGATCGCGAAGCCATGCGCCTATAGCGCTTTTTGTTCACGGCGCAAGAGTTTCCTTTCCCTCGCCTTTCCTTTGGGCTTGCTCCATAGACCCGCAGAACCGGGGCAAAGCCCGTGAAACAAAGGGAATGGACGCCATGTTGTTGCCGATCACGCTGACCTTTGCCGCAGCCTGCGCGCTGCTCAACATGTGGCTGGCGATTCGCTGTGCCCGATTCCGCATCAAGGACAAGATATTGCATGGCGACGCCGGGCATGGCCTGTTGGCCAAGCGGATGCGCGCCCATGCCAATTTCGTCGAATATACGCCGATCGTGGTGATTCTGTTTGCACTGGTCGAAATGGCGGCGGGGGCGTCGCTGTGGCTGTGGATCGGCGCGCTGGTCTATGTGCTGGCGCGGGTGGCGCATGCGTTCGGCATGGACGCGGACAAGCCCACGCCGCTGCGCGCGGGTGGCGCCTTGCTGACCTGGGGCGTGATGCTGGCGATGGCGGGCACGGCGCTCAGCATCGCCTATGGCGCGACGCAGGAACGGGTCGTGCCGCCCGCCATGGCGGCGCGGGGGTAAGCCCCTGCGCATCACGCTTCCCGACAAGCTCGAAGCGAACGGAGACGGGGTAATTACCGCCCCAACACCGAATCGGCGACGAAGGGATTGGTGCGCCGTTCATGGGCGAAATTGCTCATCTGGCCATGGCCGGGGACAAAGGCCGTTTCCCCGCCGAGCGGCCAGAGTTTGCCGGTGATCGCATCGATCAGATGCTGATGATTGCCGCGGGGAAAATCGGTGCGGCCGATCGATCCCTGAAACAGCACATCGCCCACGATCGCCAGCTTGCTGGGCGCGTGGTGGAAGACGACATGGCCGGGCGTGTGGCCGGGGCAATGCAGAACGTCGAGCGTCAGATGGCCGACGGTCACGGTGTCGCCATCGTTCAGCCAGCGATCCGGTTCGAAGCTTTCGCCCGGCACACCCCAGCGTTCACCATCCTGCGGCAGACGGTCGATCCAGAAACGGTCGTCCTCATGCGGCCCCTCGATCGGGACGGCAAGATCGCGGGCCAGCACGCCCGCCTGCCCACAATGGTCGATATGGCCATGGGTGACGAGGATTTTCTCGATGGTCACGCCATGCTGTACGATCGCCTTTTTCAGCACCGGCAGGTCGCCGCCCGGATCGACAAAGGCGCCGCGCATCGTTTCCGTACACCAGAACAGCGTGCAATTCTGCTGAAGGGGGGTGACGGGGATCAGGGCGGCTTTGAGCGGCGGCGTGGTCATGATGCCGATGTGGCGAAGCGGAAGCATGGGCGCAACCCCTCTCCGTTTCGGCCGGGCACGCCTTTCTTATGGAAGACGGGATAAGGCTGAAGTCGCGCCACGCTCACATCCACCCCAGCCCTTTAGAGAGGGGCTTTCATGATCAGGCCGCGTCGTCTGTTACCGCGAAGGGTTCGGCCAGGCTGATGCTGTCCAGCACCTTGGCCGTTTCGTCGCGCACCCGCAGCATCACGCGGTGCAGGCGACATTCCGATTCGGGCAGGCAGTTGGTGCAGCTTTCATGCGCGAAGCGGCTGGCGCAGGGGGTCAGCGCCAGCGATCCGCGCGTCAGGCGCACGATGTCGCCATAGCTGATATCCACCGGGGCGAGCGCCAGCCAATAGCCCCCGTCCCGGCCCCGCTGGGTCGCCACCAGCCCTTCACGCGACAGTTCGGACAGGATCACCGTCAGGAATTTGGACGGAATATTCTGGCGCGTCGCAATTTCGTTCAGGGGAACCGGACCCTGTCGGTAACGATCGGCCAGATGCTGAAGCGCGCGGATGGCATAACGGGTCTTCTGGGACAGCATGGGTCCGTTATTCGCCCACCGGCCTGCTTTGGCAAGTGAAGCAAGGCCATGGGCAGGCAACTTTTATACCCGCTTCCACCGCTGTGTCGGATCAGGGGCTGGCCGGCGTCATGGCCGCTTTGGCCTGACCCGGAAAATCGCTGAAAATGCCGTCGACGCCGGTGTTGACGATGGCGCGGACGAAGCCTGCAAAATCGCCCCGATTTTCCGGATCGTCGGGCCGCTGATATTGCGGCGGCAGGAAAGGATTTTCCATCCGCAGCGTCCAGACATGCACCTGAAGCCCGGCATCATGCGCGCGGCCAACCAGCGCGCTGGCCCCCTGACCATCGATCAGCAACAGGCCGGACGGGCCAAGGCCGTCGGCATAGGCGGCAATGTCGTTCAGCCCCTGCACCGTCAGCATATCGGCATAGGTCGTGCCAGGCAGATCGGCCGGGCCGCCTTCACTGTCCACCAGCTGGACAAGGCGCAGCCGAGTTGTGGCGCGCAGCGCCTTGAGGTTCCCCACCTCGAAGGACTGAATGAAGACCGGGTCGGCTTCCGTCTGATAGCCATAGCGGCTGAGCAAATCGAGCAGGGCCGCCTGATGCGGCAGCCCAAGGCCCGCAAAATAGCTGGGATGCTTGGTTTCGGGATAAAGGCCGATGCGGCGATGCGCTTCGGCTTCCTTGGCGCGGACCAGCTTCAATATCTCTTCGAAGGTCGGGATGAGATAGAGGTCGTTGAAGCGTTTGTTCGCCGGTCGCAGGTCGGGCAGACGTTCCCGCACGCGCAGGGTGCGCAGCTCAGCCAAGGTGAAATCTTCGGTGAACCATCCGGTCATCTGCATGCCGTCGATGGTCTTCGTTGTCTTGCGATCGGCAAATTCGGGATGGTCGGCGACGTCGGTCGTGCCGCCAATCTCATTTTCATGCCGGGCGACCAGCACGCCGTCCTTCGTCAGCACCAGATCGGGTTCGATATAGTCGGCGCCCTGATCGATCGCCCGTTCATAGCTGGCGAGCGTATGTTCGGGCCGTTCGCCGCTGGCGCCGCGATGGGCGATCAGCAGCGGTTCGGCCTGAACCATGGAGAGGGGGGCGAGGCTCATGAGCGCAAACAGCCCTAAACGCGCCAGCCCCCGCCCGATCACGCAGTCACGCCCTGCAGCGCGGTTTCGTAGGTCGTCGCCTTAAACCCCACGATCGTGCCCTTCCCCGTGTCGAGGATGGGGCGCTTGATCATCGAAGGGTTGGCCATCATCAGCAGGATCGCCTTGTCCGCGTCGATATGCGCCTTGTCACCCGCGTCCAGCGCCTTGAAGGTGGTGCCGGACCGGTTGAGGATGGTTTCCCAGCCATGTTCCATGACCCATTCTTCCAGCCGTTCCTTGTCGACGCCGGACACCTTGTAATCGTGGAAGCTGTAGGGGACGCGTTCATTGTCCAGCCAGTTGCGGGCTTTCTTGATCGTGTCGCAATTTTTGATGCCGTACATGGTAATCATGATGCGATGCTCCTGTTACCCTTTGAAGGCGGTGACTTCGATTTCGATCTTCATCTCCGGCTTGACGAGACCGGCGATGACGCAGCTGGCGGCGGGGCGAATGTCGCCAAAGACCGGTCCGGCAATGTCGCCCATCACATCCCAATAAGCGGCGTCGGTGATATAATAAGTGACGCGCACGACATCTGCGAAGGAGAAACCTGCATCCTCCAGCGCCTTACCGATGACTTTAAGTGCATTGCGGCCCTGTTCCACCACATCGTCAGGCATGGTCTTGGTTTCGGGGTCGGCGCCAGTGGTCCCGGCGACGAAGCACCAGTCGCCCTGAACGACGGCGCGCGAATAGCCGACCTGCGCCTCAAAGGGCGAGCCGGAGGAAATGAGCTGGCGGGGCATGAAGATTCCTGTTGCGGTGCGAAAGGATCGCAGCGGCCTTTGCGCGTTCGGGCGCGGATGTCCAGCCTTTTTCCGGAACGGCGCGCGGGGCAGTCCGTTGATGACGGGCAAAGCCAAGGAGAAACGCGATGGAACGGCCCATTCCCGAACAGGATTATGACGAAAATAAAGAGCAGGCCGACGCCGGTACGCAGGCGCAGGACGTCGCCAGCGATGCGCGGGTCCGATCGACCGATCTGTCGGAGGAAAGCGAACGCGGCGGGCGCAGCAATCCGGCACAGATCATCCCGGACGACACGCCGGATCTGGTCGAGAAGATGAACGAGATGGACCGTTCCGGCCGGATCGACATGGACGCCTATGCCGGGGAACCGCAGATGGACGATGAAGAGGATGAGATGGGGCCGACCGAAGACGATGATTAGAGCATTCGTAGCAGATGGCATCATCTGCTGGCCCGGGAAAATGCGTAAAACACAAGAAAAATAGAGCATGATCCGCTTGAGTATGAACGGATCATGCTCTGGTGCGCGTCGATGCTGTCGGAGCTGGCGACCTCATGACTATCGGCTCCGTTTCGGATGATCCTGCACGGCGGGACGGGGCCGGGTTCGGCCGCATGGATTGCCATCCGATCAGGTTGACGCCGGATCGGTGATGAAGCGGAGTGGGTTTAACGGGTCGTTTGCCAGCGAGCCGTTAAGGCAGCGCCATGAAATATTGGAACAAGTCGCGACCGTCATCGCGCCAGGACAGGATAGAACAGGCGTGGCTGGCGGAGGCCCGTCGAGCGGGGGCCGGGCGGCTGCCCCGACCATCGCGGCGGCGCGGCGGGATCAGCGGCCCCCCCATCGTCTATATCGTCTGCATTACATTGCTGCTGGGCTGGTATGGGCCGCAATGGCTGGCGAAGGTCGATCCTTCGTTGCGGAAGGCGGATACCCCGTCGGCCATCCTTCCGACGGACGGGCTGTCGGCCGATTTCGGATTTTGCCATCGCGGCGGCGGGACCGACTGCGTGGTCGATGGCGACACATTCTGGTTCCGGGGGGAGAAATATCGCATCGCCGACATCGACACTCCCGAAACCCACGGACCGCGATGCGAGGCCGAAGGCGCGTTGGGCGCGAGGTCGACGCAGCGGCTGCAGGTGCTGATGAACGCGGGCGCCTTTTCACTGGAGATCGAGGGGCGCGATACCGATCGCTATGGCCGCAATCTGCGCGTGGTGACGCGCGGGGGCCAATCTATCGGCGAACAGCTGGTCGCCGAAGGACTGGCCCGGCGCTGGGATGGCCGACGCCATCCGTGGTGTTAGGGCATGATGCGATCGGACTGAATCGCGCCATGCCCCATGAGTTTTTTTGCTCTCCGCATTTTGCGAGCCGTCATCTGTTCCAGATGACTTCAAAATGCTCTGTTAGCGGCAGCTGACCCCGCCACGGTCGATTTCACGGCCCAATAGCGCGCCCGCGCCGCCGCCGATCAGCGTGCCGAGCAGGTTCGACTGGCCCTGCGCGATCTGGTTGCCGAGCAGCCCGCCCAGCGCCGCGCCGACGATGAGGCCGGTGGTGCCGTCCGAACGGCGGCAATAATAGCGGTTGTCGCCGCCGCGATAGATGCGCGTATTGCGGTCGACCCGGATCGGCGCATAGCCGCCGCGATAATAGCGGTTGGGCTGATAATAGCGGCCATAACGCGGGTCGGGACGATTCCAGTCATAATTATAGACGGTGCGGCCGGGGCGGATATTGCCGCGACGGTCATCGCGCCAGTTGCGATCGTCATGCTTGCCGCCATGTTTCCAGTCGTTGCGTCCATGACCGGGATTGCCATGCTTGGCATTGCCACGGCCATTGCCGGGATCGGCATAGGCGGATGGCGCGGCGAGGCCGGTCAGGGTCATGGCGCCGAGCGACAAGGCGGCAATGGTCTGTTTCAACGTCAATGTCATGGCTGAGGCTCCTTCCCTCTGATGATCGTGGCGGTAGAACCCGCGTCCTGTAAGAATGTTGCATGAACGGAACAAAACCGCCCGTTCAGTCCGCAGACAGGGAGGCACAAGGGCCGGATAGAGCGGCGGCGCGGGCTTAACTTCACACATTTCCCGCTGAATCCGACATTTCATGTCTTTTGGCTGAAATATCGTTTCACGCAATTAAAGCGGCTGTGTTGGAAGCCATATTAGGCATACGAGCCGATGTAGGACAGTTTGACGGCCCGGTCCTTACCCCATGGCAGCCATTCCGGCGCGGACGAGAGGGTGATCAGAAGGCGTTCATGATCGCGGCGCGCTGATCATTGGTCAGGCCGTCGGCGGCGACCGCGTTACCTGCCCGCTCACCCTTCCCGTCGCTGTCCTTGCTATCATCGCCCGGCCCGACGATCTGGATCGCGGTCAGAAGGACCAGCACCACCCAGAGCAGCGCGAACCAGCGGCTGGTGAAGAGAGAGCGGAAGCGAATGCCGAACATCGGGCGATCATGACGCGGCGGGGTTAAGGAAGCCCTGACTGCAATCAGGCCGCCGATGGCGTGGCGATGGACGCATCGGGCGCCGCGAACGTGACGGGGCTGGTCAGCAGCACCCGGTCCAGCCGGGCATCGCCCATGCAACGATGACAATGGGCATAATCGAACGCGACTTCCAGCACCCAGTCCTGCGCCGCGACATCCCATGCCGCCCATGCTTCGCGGGTGACATGATCGCTGCCGCAGACATTGCAGACATAGGCATGGAGGGGCGAGGATTTCGAAATGGTTGCGGGGCGCGGGGCGGCTGGCTCGGTCATGGCGCGAGCATAGCGTGGATCACGCCGTTTTGGCGGGAGATGGGTCCGTTATGGATGCAACCCGTCAGGCGCCGACCCGAATGGTCGGAGGGCGACGCTTTTTCACCAGTATCGCCCTCGATCGTCTCATTTACTCCGCCGCGATTCCCGCCGCTTTGAACATGTCCGGATCGGTGTCGATATTGGCGGCTTCGCTGCCCTTCACCTTTTGACGGCGGTCGAAGGCGTCCCAGACGTCGTTCCACTGGCCGCGCGTGGCGCCCTTCGAATATTCCGTCGCGCGGGTTTCGAAGAAGTTGGCATGTTCCACGCCGTTCAGCAGCGGGGTCAGCCAGGGCAGCGGATGTTCGTCGATCATGTAGATGGGTTTCAGGCCCAGCTGGCCCAGACGCCAGTCGGCGATGTAGCGGACATATTTCTTGATGTCCTTGGGCGTCATGCCCGGCACCGGTCCCATTTCGAAGACGAGGTCGACGAACGCGTCCTCGATCCGGACGGTCTTCTGACACATGTCCATGATGTCGTCCTTGACCGAGGTGGTCAGGCAGTCGCGTTCCTTCACGAAGCTGTGGAACAGCTTGATGATGCCTTCGCAATGGAGCGTTTCGTCGCGGACCGACCAGGTGACGATCTGACCCATGCCCTTCATCTTGTTGAAGCGCGGGAAGTTCATCAGCATCGCGAAGGAGGCGAAGAGCTGCAAGCCTTCGGTAAAGCCGCCGAACATCGCCAGCGTCTTGGCAATATCCTCATCCGTGTCGACGCCGAACTGGGCGAGATAGTCGTGCTTGTCCTTCATCTCCTTATATTGGAGGAAGGCAGAATATTCGCTTTCGGGCATGCCGATCGTGTCGAGCAGATGCGAGTAGGCGGCGATATGGACCGTTTCCATGTTGCTGAACGCGGTCAGCATCATCTTGATTTCGGTCGGCTTGAACACGCGGCCATATTTTTCGTGGTAGCAATCCTGCACTTCCACGTCGGCCTGGGTGAAGAAGCGGAAAATCTGGGTCAGCAGATTGCGCTCATGGTCGGACAGCTTTTGCGCCCAGTCACGGCAATCCTCGCCCAGCGGCACTTCCTCGGGCAGCCAGTGGAGCTGTTGCTGGCGCTT
>NZ_JBMDWL010000037.1:0-1692 GCF_048594625.1 Sphingobium sp. | reverse complement strand
CGGTCATCGATCCACTCCTGTCAGAACATTTTGGAGTCATCCGGGACAGATGACGGCGCGCAAAATGGGTCAAGCAAAAGACATTTGGAGCATGATCCGATCCAGTTCGTCCGGATCATGCTCTATGGCCGGGGCGTTATGGCGCCCTCTGTCGTTATATGGACGCCCCCACGCGATGCGGGGGCGCCGGTCGTGCGATCAGCGTGCCAGCCAGCCGCCATCGACGGCCAGGATATGGCCATGGATATACTGGGCCGCGCCGGACGACAGGAACACCGCCGCCCCGCCAATGTCGCTGGGCTGCCCCCACCGGCCTGCGGGGATGCGTTCCTGTATCTGGCGGTTGCGGGTTTCGTCGGCCTGCAGCGCCGCGGTATTGTTCGTGGCGATATAGCCCGGCGCGATCGCGTTGACGTTCACGCCCTTTGCCGCCCATTCATTGGCCAGCAGCCTGGTGAGGCCTGCAATCCCGCTCTTGGACGCGGTATAGCTGGGCACGCGGATGCCGCCCTGAAACGACAGCAGCGACGCGATGTTGACGATCCTGCCGCCCCCCTGCGCGATCATGTGCCGCCCGGCCGCCTGACACAGGAAGAAGCTGGTCTTGAGGTTGGTGTCGATCACCGCGTCCCAGTCTTCCTCGGTGAAATCGACGCTGTCGGCCCGGCGGATGATCCCGGCATTGTTGATCAGGATGTCGAGCCCGCCCAGCTTTTCCACCGTCTCATCGACGATGCGCTGCACCGGTTCGATGCTGGACAGGTCCGCCGATATGATTTCCGCCCGGCGGCCAAGTGCGCGCACCTGTTCCACCGTCTCCTGCGCGGGGGTCCGCCCCACCGCCGCAATGTCCGCGCCAGCGGTCGCCAGCGACAGCGCGATCGCCTGCCCGATGCCGGTATTGGCCCCGGTGACGATCGCGCGCCTGCCGGATAGATCGAAAATATTGCTCATGTCAGGACTCCATGGCCCCTCCCACCGGGGTGGGAGAGGCAAAAACCGTCAGGCCAGCTGGCAGATGTCCAGCACGTTCATGTCGGTATAGTCCTGATTCTCGCCCGCCATCGCCCAGATGAAGGCATAGGCCTTGGTCCCCGAACCCATATGCACCGACCAGGGCGGCGAAATGACCGCTTCCTCATTCGCCATCACGATGTGCCGCATCGCTTCGCCTTCGCCCATATAGTGGAAGACGCGGTCATTCGGCCCGTCCAGCTCGAAATAGAAATAGATCTCGCTGCGGCGCTCATGAATGTGCGGGGGCATGGTGTTCCACACCGAACCGGGCTTGAGCACCGTCAGGCCCATGACCAGCTGCGCGCTTTCGCAGATGCCGGGGATCACCATCTGATAGATGGTGCGTTCGTTCGATTCCTCCAGGCTGCCGCGTTCCAGCGTGGTCGCGTCGGCCACCGACACCAGCTGCGTCCTGAACCCCTTGTGCGCCGGGCAGGAGGCAAGGTAGAAACGCGCGCCTGCACCGGCAAATTCCACATCCTTCGCGCCCATCGTCACATACAGGCAATCCTTGTTGCCCAGCGTGAAGACTTCGCCATCGACCGTGACCGTGCCGGCCACATTGCCCACATTGACGATCGCCAGTTCGCGCCGCTCAAGGAAGGGGTGACCCGCCGCCGACGCCGGCTCGGTCTGCGCGGGCAGCTGCACCGGCGCATCGGCCACCGCCACGCC
>NZ_JBMDWL010000036.1:0-5421 GCF_048594625.1 Sphingobium sp. | reverse complement strand
AGGCCGTCCATCGCCACGCTGGTCATCATCGAATCCAGCCCACGCCAACGCTGATACCGCGCCAGCAACTGCGCATCGCCCGGATCAAGGCCCAGCCGCATCCCGTCCACCAGCACCTCCACCAGCGCGGCGACATCGCGGAAGCCAAGGTTCACGCCCTGCCCCGCAATCGGATGGATGGCATGCGCGCTGTCGCCCACCAGCGCGAGGCGCGTGTCGGTAATCCGCGCGGCATGGTGGAAACCCAGCGGATAGGAGGATCGCGGACCGGCCAGCTTTATTTCGCCCAGGAACCCGCCGATCCGCTTCTGCGCTTCGGCCAGCCAGGCGCGCTCCGACAGCTTCATCATCGCGGGCGCCTGATCGGTCGGCACCGTCCACACCACGGCGGACCGGGTGCCGGGCAGCATCGGCAGCAAGGCGAAGGGGCCGCCGACATAGAAAATCTCGTACGCCGTATTGGCGTGCGGCACCTCATGGTCGATCGCGGTGACCATGGCGGTGTGCTTATATTGCCAGCGGGTGGTGGTGATCCCCGCCGCATCGCGCGTGGGGCTGTTGCGCCCCTCCGCCGCGACCAGCAGCGCGCCGTGGATGCTAATCCCGCTCGCCAGCGTCAGCGTGACGCCATCGGCGTTGCGATCGACATGGACGGCGCGGTCAGGCTGATAGCGGGTGAGGTTCGCCGCCTCGTCCGCCGTCCGCGCCAGCGCCATGCGCAACTCGCGATTGGGCACCATCGTCCCCATCACGCCATCATCGGCATCGGGTGCGAAATCGAGCGCGCCCGGCTCCAGCCCGTCGCTGACCCAGATGCGGTCGATGGGGCATCCCTTCCCCTCCAGATGCCGACCCACGCCGATGGCGTTCATCATCGCATAGCTGGTGGAGCTGATCGCCGACACCCGGCCGTCGAACCCGGCGGCGGTGACGCCCACCGGATCGGCCGGGTCGATCACGGCGGTGCGCACACCATGTCCCGAAAGAGCGATGCCAAGGGTGAGGCCGACGAGGCCCCCACCCAAAATCACGACGTCGAAGCGTTCCATGGCGCCGTATCTAGGCGCTTGGGCGCGGATTGGGAAGCAGGGGCATCCCTTAAAAAAACCCGTGCCCCTGCCAAAGCAGAAGCACGGGTTCCTATCTCTGCCGATGCGCTCCTGCTTTGGCAGGCGCATCCAGCGCCGAAATCTTACAGCGTGCGCACCCAGTTGGCCGGATCGGCCACGGTGCCGCGCTGAATACCGGTCAGGTCGGCGCGCAGGCTTTCGGTGACAAGGCCGCCGTCGCCATTGCCCACGGTAAAGTCGCCATCGCTGCTCTTGACCGTGCCGATGGCGGTGACAACCGCCGCCGTGCCGCAGGCAAAGGCTTCGCGCAGCCTGCCGCTGGCCGCATCGCTGCGCCACTGGGCGAAGCTATAGGGTTCCTCGCGCACGTCGTGGCCCTTGGCGCGGGCCAGATCGATGATCGAATTGCGGGTGATGCCGGGCAGGATGGTGCCGCCCAGCGGGGGCGTCACGATCGACCCGTCGTCCATCACGAAGAAGACGTTCATGCCGCCCAGTTCCTCGACCCATTTATTCTCTGCGGCGTCGAGGAAAACGACCTGATCGCAGCCATGGCCGATCGCTTCCTTCTGCGCGACCAGCGACGCGGCATAATTGCCGCCGCATTTGGCCGCGCCGGTGCCGCCACGGGCCGCGCGGGTATAATGTTCGGACACCCACAGGGTGACGGCTTTCTTGCCCCCCTTGAAATAGGCGCCGACGGGCGAAGCGATGACGCAGAAAATATATTCGTTGGACGGACGGACGCCCAGAAAGGCTTCGCTCGCGAACATGAACGGGCGCAGATACAGGCTGCCTTCGCCCTCCGGTATCCAGTCCGCGTCGATCTTCACCAGCTGCTCGATCGCTTCCATGAACAGATCTTCGGGCATGGCTGGCATGGCGAGCCGTTCGGCGGAATCGGCAAAGCGTCGGGCATTTTCCTCCGGCCGGAACATGGCGACGCTGCCGTCGGCCAGCCGGTACGCCTTCATCCCTTCGAAGATTTCCTGCGCATAATGCAGCACCGCGCAGGCGGGATCGAGCTGGAAGGGCGCGCGCGGCTCCACCTTGTGACTGTGCCAGCCCTGCCCTTCGGTATAGCGGATCGTCACCATATGGTCGGTAAACAGGCGGCCAAAGCCCGGATCGGACAGAAGCACGGCGCGCTGGTCCGCCGATACAGCCTGGCTGTTACGGGTGACGGTGAAGCGCGACGTCTGTTCGGCGGCCATGGTGAGTCTCCTTATTCTGGCTCGTGCGTGGCCGCCTATGTCACAGAGCGGCCAGCGAAACAATGGGTCATATATACTGACCTATTTGAGCGTAAAAAGGGCCAGCCGCGCGGCGCTGGCCTCTTCCCGCCGCCGCGCCGCCCGGTTATCGCATGGCGCCATGCACTTCTTTTCCGACAATGTGACGCCCATCGCCCCCGCCGTCATGGCCGCCATCGCCGCGGCCGACATGTCCGACCATGGCTATGACGCCGACCGGTGGAGCGCCCGGCTGGACGCGGCCTTCACCGACCTGTTCGAAACCCCGGTCAGCGCGCTGTGGGTGGCGACCGGCACGGCGGCCAACTGCATCGCGCTCACCACGCTCTGCCCGCCCTATGGCGGCATATTGTGCCACGAAGAATCGCATATCATGACCGACGAAGCGGGCGCGCCCGGCTTCTTCACCCATGGCGCCAGCCTGATGGCGATGCCGGGCGACGGCGCGAAGCTGACCCCGGACGCCATCACCGCCCGGCTAAAGGCGATCCGCCCCGACGTGCATCAGGTGCCGGCGCGCGCCATCAGCATCACCAACGCCACCGAATATGGGCTGGTCTACACGCCTGATGAGGTTGCCGCGCTGGGCGACATCGCCCGCACCCACGGCCTAGGCTTCCACATGGATGGCGCGCGTTTCGCCAATGCCGTGGCGCATCTGGGCTGCGCGCCCGCCGACGTCACATGGCGCGCGGGCATCGACGCCCTGTCCTTTGGCTGCGTGAAGAATGGCGGCATGGTGGGCGAAGCGCTACTCTTCTTCGGCGACCAGGCCCCGGCCCGCGCCGCAGAGGCGAAACGCTGGCGCAAGCGGTCGGGCCATCTCTTTTCCAAGGGCCGCTATCTCGCCGCGCAGATATTGGCGATGATCGAGGGTGACCTGTGGCTTGCCAACGCCCGCAGCGCAAACGCCGCCGCGCAAGCTCTGGCAGACGGCGCGGCCGGGCGGCTGATGCAGGCCGTTCAGGCGAACGAACTGTTCGTGCGCCTGACCGCCGCCGACGCCGCCAGCCTGCGCGCGCAGGGCTTCGATTTCTATGACTGGGGTGAAGGCGCGGCGCGGCTCGTCACCAACTGGTCGCAGGATGCTGCCAGCGTCGCGCCGCTCGCCGCCGCGCTACGGGCGCTCCCCCATGGCTGAAGATCCGATCAGGGGCAAAGGGGGCGGCGTCGTTATCCCCTTCATCCTCGTCACGCTGATCTGGAGTTCAACCTGGATCGTCATCCGCGACCAGATCGGATCGGTCCCGGCCAGCTGGTCGGTCTGTTACCGCTTCGCGCTGGCCGGGGTCGCCATGGCGGCCTTTGCAAAATGGCGCGGCGTGTCGCTATATGTCGGGCGCAGCGGCCTGATCTACGCCGCCCTGCTCGGCACCGCGCAATTCGTGCTGAATTTCAACTTCGTTTATCGCGCCGAACATTATCTGACGTCGGGCGTCGTCGCGGTCGTTTATGCGATGCTGCTGATCCCCAATTCGATCCTCGCCTTCCTGATATTCCGCCAGCCCGTCAGCCGCGCCTTCATTGGCGGATCGCTGGTCGCGGTGACGGGCATCATCCTGATGCTGCTGCACGAATATCATGCGGCAACCGTCAGCCCCGACATGGTACTGCTGGGCGCGGCCTTCTCGATCGCGGGGCTGATGAGCGCATCGGCCGCCAATGTGATGCAGGGGATGGAGATTGCGCGCCGCCTGCCGATGGTCGCGGTGCTGGCATGGGCCATGCTGATCGGCGCGGGGGTGGATGCGCTCTACGCCTTCGCCACGCTCGGCCCGCCGACATTCGATCCGCGCATAGGCTATATTTTGGGCGTGGGCTGGCTGGGGCTGGCGGGGTCGGTGGTCACCTTCCCGCTTTATTTCACGCTGATCCAGCGCATGGGTGCGGGCCGCGCCGCCTATACCAGCGTATTGATCCCGGTCATCGCGATGCTGATTTCCACGCTGGCGGAGGGGTATCGCTGGTCCGCGCTGGCGATCATCGGCGCTTTGCTGGCGATCGCGGGCATGGCCATCGCTCTCCGGTCGAAAGCGGGTTAGCGGCTGCCGGGCTGGTAACGCAGCTTGGCAGCGTCGACCTTGCCGATCAGGCTGGCGATGGACGGGCTGGCGCCGTTCGACCGGCCCGGCACGGCCATGTCGTTGATCCGTGCGCTCAGTTCCGAAAAAGCCTTGTCGATCCGGGTCATGGGGGCATCCTTGTTAACCGATGCGCCCGTAATCGATCCAAAGGGTTAACGCCAAGTAAACCATGCGGCGGCCCGCATTACAGACAGGCCCGCAGCCCCTGAACATAGGTGGGATGGATCGGCGCCCAGCCCAGCAGCCGCTTCGCCCGACCATTGGCGACCCGGCGATTTTCCGTGTAGAATGCCCGCGCCATCGGCGACAGGTCCGCTTCCTCCACCGACACAAGCGGCGGCCATGCCCGCCCCAGCATGTCGCAGGCCGCCTCTATCACCGCATTTTGCGCGCAGGGCAGGTCGTCGGCCAGATTATAGATGCCCGGCGGCCCACCAAAGGATGCGATCACCCCGCCGACAATGTCATCCACATGCACCCGGCTGAACAGCTGGCCGGCCAGGTCGATGCGATGCGCCTTGCCATCGCGCACCCGGTCCAGCGCCGATCGCCCCGGCCCATAGATGCCCGGCAGGCGAAAGCGCCGCATGTCGGGCCGCAACGCGCCCCATGCCAGATCGGCGGCGGCACGGGCGGTGCGGCGCCCCCGTCCCACCGGACTGGCTTCATCCACCCACGCCCCCGCCGCATCGCCATAGACGCCGGTGGAGGACAGATAACCGGTCCAGATCGCGGGCGAGGCGGCAATGGCCGCGCCATAGCGGGCGAGGACCGGGTCGTCGTCGCCCTGCGGCGGAACGGAAGACAGGATATGGCTGGCCCCGGCGATGGCGGCGCGCACGGCGCTTTCGTCGTCAAAGGCGATGCTGCCGGCGTCGGCGCTGCGTCGCACGCCCGTCATCTGCCAGCCATCGGCGCGCAACCGTGTGGCGATGCGCGATGCGCTGTAACCCATGCCGATGATGAGCATATGGGGCATCGTCACCTCTTCCGTTCGGTTCGAGCCTGTCGAGA
>NZ_JBMDWL010000035.1:0-23819 GCF_048594625.1 Sphingobium sp. | reverse complement strand
CGAAAAATACGGAAAACACAAGAAAAACAGAATATCATCCGTCCGTACGGGATCGGATCATGGTCCGCCAAGACCGCGACAGATGATACAATTTACGACAAAGCACCGCCGGGCATGACATAAGTTGGGGACAAGTCGCCTTCATAAGCATCTTCAAGGACGGCGGAGACGCCATCCACCCCAGATGCGAAAAGGATTATGACATGCTCCGCAATTTCTTCACCACCGTCGCGGTCGGATCGCTGTTCGTCGGCGGCCTCGCCGCAACCCATGTCGTTTATGCGCAGCCCGCCCCCGCCGCTGGCCCCAAGGCCGGTGCACCGCGCGGCGGCATGATGATGCAGGCCGACACGAACAAGGATGGCAAGATCAGCAAGGCGGAACTGACCGCCGCGCTCGAAGCCCGCTTCGCGAAGATGGACGTCGACAAGGACGGCCAGCTGACGTCGAAGGATCGCGACATCCGCCGCCAGCAGCGGCTGGACCAGCGTTTCGCCACGCTCGACGCCGACAAAAACGGTCAGATCAGCAAGGCGGAATTTGCCGCCGGGCATCAGGCCAGGGCCGACAGGCGCGCAGAGGCCGGCAAGCCCGAAGGGCGCGGCTGGGGCAGGCACCATCGCGGCCCGCGCGGCGGCATGATGCAGGGCGGTCGCGGCGGCTTTGGCGATGCGAACAAGGACGGCACCATGACCAAGGCTGAGTTCATGGCTCGCCCCCTCGCCATGTTCGACCGGGCTGACGCGAACAAGGACGGCTTCGTCACCGCCGACGAAATGAAGGCCGCCCGCCAGCAGATGCGCGGCGACATGCGCGGTGGGCGGGGCGAACGCGGCCCCGGCCGCCCGGCGCCCACTGCCCCGGCGCAGAACTGATGCCATGGTCGGCGCGGGGGCGGGGCTTTCCCTCCCCTTGGGTTCCGCCCCACGCCGGTCGGGTGAAGGGCGAAGACTTTCCCGTCTTCGCCCTTCCAACCATCCTCCTCCCATGACAGACAGGCAAGATGAGCGAACGTCCCCACCTGCTGCTCGTCGATGACGAGCGTTCGATCCGCGAACCGCTGGCGCAATATCTGTCGCGCAACGGTTTTCGCGTCACCGCCGTCGAAAGCGCCACCGAAGCGCGGATGCGCCTTGCCGCCAACGCGATCGATCTGGTGATCCTCGACATCATGATGCCCGGCGAAGACGGCCTGTCGCTGTGCCGCCATATCCGCGAGACGAGCGACATACCGGTCATATTGCTGACCGCCCGGACGGAGGAGACGGATCGCATCGTCGGTCTGGAAATGGGCGCGGACGATTATGTGCTCAAACCCTTTTCCCCCCGCGAACTGGTCGCCCGGATCAAGGTGATCTTTCGCCGCGTCGCCACCGGTGGACAGCGCGTCACCGCGCCGGACGGGGCGAGCTATACCTTTGCCGGATGGGTGTTGAAGGCGCAGGAACGCACGCTGGTGGACAGCGAAGGCGTGTCGCTGCTGCTGTCCACCGCCGAATATAATCTGATGCTGGCCTTTGCCACGCGCCCCAATCAGGTGCTGAGCCGCGATCAGCTGCTCGACATCACGCAGGGGCGCGAAGCCAATGCCTTCGACCGGGCGATCGACAATCAGATCAGCCGCCTGCGCAAGAAAATAGAGCCGGACCCGAAGAACCCGACCCTGATCAAGACGGTCTGGGGCGGCGGCTACACCCTGTCCGCCGAAGTGCGCAAACTGTGACGCGGCCGTTTCGCGGCTGGCGCAGCCTGTGGCCGCAAAGTCTGGTCGGCCAGATCATCATGCTGGTCGCTGTCGCGCTGTTCGTGGCGCAGGCGATCAATTTTGCGCTGCTGCTGCGCGAACGCAATCGCGTGGACCTGACCGCGCGGACCGCGCCCGCCGTATATCGCGTGATCAACGCGCTCGATACGCGGGCCGATCGCTGGCCGGGGCGCGTCAATCCGCGGGCGGGTGAAGAACGCGGGCGCAACGCGGAATTTTCGACCAGCCGCCCCCTGCTGGAGGGCAAGCCGCGCCCGGATGTGAAGGCCCGCGCCGAAGGGATGTTCGACGACATCGGCCTGACCGTCCATTCGGTGATCGCGGTGGAGGACAGCCGCGTGATGCCGGTGCGCCGCTGGGAACAGATACGCAGCCGCGCGACCGGCGAAATCATGCGCGACCGGCGCGTGGGGCGCCTGCGGCTGGCGGTGGAATATGAACCGGGCAAATGGGTCACGACCGAAGCCCGTGTCAACGACCGGCCCCAACGCTTTGGCGGCTGGCTGATCGGGCAGACGCTGGTCCTCTATGTCATCGTCCTGTTGCCGCTGCTCTGGATCGGCCGCCGCATGGCCCGGCCGATGAAGCAGCTGACCGCGTCGGCCCAGCAGTTCGCCAGCACGGGCGCGGCCAGTCCGGTCGATGAAAGCGGGCCGGGCGATGTGCGCGATTTGACCATGGCCTTCAACGCCATGCGCGCGCGCATCATCGCCATGCTGGATGAAAAGGACCGGATGCTGGGCGCGATCGGCCACGACCTGCGCACCCCGCTCGCGTCGCTGCGCGTGCGCACCGAATCGGTGGAGGATGACGGCGAACGGGCGCGCATGTCGGAAACCATCGATGAAATGAACCGCATGCTGGAGGATATATTGTCGCTCGCGCGCGCCGGGCGCAGCACGGAAAATGCGCAGAAGGTCGACCTTGCATCCTTGGCCGACGCGGTGGTGGAGGATTTCATCGAACTGGGTTCGCCCGTCGATCTGGCCGACAGCGATCGCGCCGTCGCTTTCGTGCGGCCGCAGCAGATCCGCCGCGCGCTGCGCAACCTGATCGAAAACGCCATCGTCTATGGCGATCGCGCGCATGTGTCGGTGGAGCGGCAGGATGGCATGATCCATATCGCCGTCGCCGACGAAGGGCCGGGCATCGCGCAGGATCGCATGGCCGAAATGCTGGAACCTTTCACCCGGCTGGAAGGATCACGCAATCGCGAGACCGGGGGGGCTGGCCTCGGCCTTGCGCTGGTGCGCGCGATCATGGCGGAACATCAGGGCGAACTGCGCCTCGAAAACCGGCCCGAAGGCGGTCTGAAGGCCAGCCTGATCCTGCCTGCCTAGAGCGTTCCGCAATCCGTTGAAGCGGCCGATGGCTGGCAGAATGCGGAAAGGGACAATCAGCGCATGGTTCGATGCGGTCCGCCCGAATTATGCTGTGGCGAAAGAATTTAGCGAAACGGGGGCGGGCCCATCATACGCGTGCGTCCAGTCATCGTCTTTCATATTTCCAGTTGCGCCCTTTGCCATCCGCGATCCATGCGACGGCCTGAGCGATGCGTTTCGCGCGGGTCGCATCGGTTTTCGCCTCGCCGATCCATTCGGCATAGTCACGGACCTTGCCGGGTGGAAAGCTGGCCCAGATTGCGTTGGCTTCAGGATTGGCCGTGATGGCGACGTGAAGATCCGGGTGGATGGGAAGCGCCTCACGCGGGTGGCGGCGTTCCATCCATTGCGGCTTCATGCCTGCGTCGATGATGGCCGCCGACTTCGTCAGCATGGCGCGCAGTTCTTCGTCGGGTGGGAGATCGGCGAGCGTCCTGACCTTGCCCAGATGGCGCATGCCTTCGCGGTCGCGGCCATCCTCGCCATACCGAAGGCTGATGGCGGCATGACCCTTGAACGCGGCCATGGAGGCGAGATTCTTGCCCTTGTAGACGAAATGGGGAAAGCCCCACTTGATCGCTTCGCCGACATCGGGCTGCGCGGCATGGACGAGGGCGCGGACATGGGTGAGGATCGGGCGGGCGAAATCGGCCTGCGCGGCGACATAGGCGTCGACACTGGCGGATTGGTCGGACACGGCGCCATGCTCCTTCTGGTTGGTCCGTTCCCGCTATGCGGCTGTCCTATACTTTATGCCTTGCGGTCAGCAGATAGTTGATGGCGTCATTGGCCGACAGGGTGAAGCCGCGCGTCGGATCGAAGCTGAGGCCGATGCTGTCGGTGACTTCCAGTCCTGCCTGATCCAGCAGGGCGGTCAGTTCGTCGGGCGTGATGAATTTATGCCAGTCATGCGTCCCCTTCGGAATGCCGCCGATGCTTTCGCCGATGGTGATCATGGCAAGGCGGGAGAGGGGGGTGCGGTTGGGCGTGGAGAAGATCATCAGGCCGTCGGGCGCGAGTTTCGCGGCCAGCGCGGCGATGAAGGCGGCGGGATCGGCGACATGTTCGATCACTTCCATCGATGTGACGAGGTCGAAGCCGCTGTCGGCCATATCCTCCACCGGCGTGGCGCGATAGTCGATGGCGAGGCGTTGGCCCTGCGCATGGGCATGCGCCGCCGCGATATTTTCAGGCGCGGCGTCGAGGCCGGTGACCGTCGCGCCAAGGCGGGCGAGCGGTTCGGCGAGCAGGCCCGCGCCGCAGCCGACGTCCAGCGCGCGCCTGCCGGTCAGGGGACGAAAGCCCTGCGCGTCGCCCGGCCAGTGGCGGTCGATGGCGGCGCGGATATAGCGCAGGCGCACCGGGTTCAGCTTGTGCAGCATCGCGCTGGAGCCATGGGGGTTCCACCAGTCGGCGGCCATGGTGCCGAAATGGGCGGCTTCCTTCGGATCGATCGTGGCGGTTTCGCGTGTCATGCCCCGCTTCTAGCAGCAGCGTGGCGGGACGCCAATTGTCCGTGACGTTCCCCTATGTCATTGAACCGCAAAGCGGGGGTGGCAGGTCTGGTTTCGTCAGGCGCAAAGCAAGGCAGGATTGCTTGCCATATGCGTCTGCGCTGCTAATAGGAGCGCCGTTTCGCCCCTTTGGGAAATTTTGTTTCACAATAGCAGATAGGTTCGACAGGCAAATGGCGCGCATCGTGATGAAATTCGGCGGCACCTCCATGGCGGGGATGGAGCGAATTCGTAACGTGGCGGCGCGCGTGAAACATGTCGTCGAACAGGGGCATGAAGTCGCCGTCGTCGTGTCCGCCATGGCGGGCGAAACCGACCGTCTGGTGGGTTTCTGCAAGGAAGCGTCGGCGCTGTACGATCCGGCCGAATATGACGTCGTCGTCGCGGCGGGCGAACAGGTGACCAGCGGTCTGCTGGCCATGACGCTGAAGGCGATGGGCGTGGACGCGCGCAGCTGGCTGGGCTGGCAATTGCCGATCCGCACCATCGAAGCCCATGCCAAGGCGCGGGTGAGCGAAATCGACACGCTGGACCTGCTGGCGTCGATGCGGTCGGGCACCGTGGCGGTGATCCCCGGTTTCCAGGGCATGATGGCCGATGGCCGGGTATCGACGCTGGGCCGTGGCGGTTCGGATACGTCGGCGGTGGCGGTCGCGGCCGCGATCAAGGCCGACCGTTGCGACATCTATACCGACGTCGACGGCGTCTACACCACCGACCCGCGCATCGTGGCGCGCGCGCGCAAGCTGAACCTCGTCACCTATGAGGAAATGCTGGAACTGGCGTCGGTGGGTGCCAAGGTGCTTCAGACGCGCTCCGTCGGCCTCGCCATGAAGGAAGGCGTCGTCGTGCAGGTGCTATCCTCCTTCGATGACCCCACCCAGACCGATCTGCCCGGCACGCTGATCGTCAGCGACGTGGAACTGGAAGCCAAGCTCAAGGAAGACAAGATGGAACGTCAGCTCATCACCGGCATCGCCCATGACAAGAATGAGGCGAAGATCATCGTCACGCGCGTGCCCGACAAGCCGGGCGCGGTCGCCAGCATCTTCACGCCGCTGGCCGATGCCGCGATCAATGTCGACATGATCATCCAGAATGACAGCAAGGACACCGAAGAGACCGACGTCACCTTCACCGTCCCGCGCGCGGACCTCGCCCGCAGCGTCGACATATTGGAAGCGCGCAAGGACGAGATCGGTTTCCGCCGCATCATCACCGACACCGAAGTCGCCAAGATCAGCGTCGTGGGGGTGGGCATGCGCAGCCATGCGGGCGTCGCCGCCACCATGTTCAAGACGCTGGCCGAACGCGGCATCAACATCGAGGCGATTTCGACCAGCGAAATCAAGGTGTCGGTGCTGATCGACGAAGACGAGACGGAACTGGCGGTGCGCGTGCTGCATACGGCCTATGGCCTCGACGCGCCGGTCGCTTGATTTTTGCCCTCTCCCCGGTCAGGGGAGAAGGTGAAAGGGCGGAGAGCGTGTTGCGGCACGCCCCTCAACCCAACCCCTCCCTGAAAAGGGAGGGGCTTTTTGTGATTCTTGAAGGCTGAAATGATGACCAACGCCAAGCTGACTTCCCTCATGGCCCGCGGCACCGATTTTCTGGGTTGCGACAGTGCGATCTTGTGCGGGGCGATGAGCTGGGTCAGCGAACGGCATCTGGTGTCGGCCATTTCCAATGCCGGCGGGTTCGGCGTGATCGCGTGCGGCGCGATGACGCCCGCATTGCTGGACGCGGAAATCGCCGCCACCAAATTGCTGACCGGCAAGCCGTTCGGCGTCAACCTGATCACCATGCATCCGCAGCTGTTCGACCTGATCGATGTGTGCGCGAAGCATGACGTGACGCATATCGTCCTGGCAGGCGGATTGCCGCCCAAGGGCAGCATCGAGGCGATCAAGCAGAAGGGCGCGAAGCTGATCTGCTTTGCCCCTGCACTGGCGCTGGCCAAGAAGCTGGTGCGGTCGGGCGTCGATGCGCTGGTGGTCGAAGGGATGGAAGCGGGTGGCCATATCGGTCCGGTCGCGACCAGCGTGCTGGCGCAGGAAATCCTGCCCGAAATGGCGGAGCAGATTCCGGTGTTCGTGGCGGGCGGTATCGGCCGGGGGGAAGCCATCGCCGCCTATCTGGAAATGGGCGCGGCGGGCGTGCAGCTGGGCACGCGCTTTGCCTGCGCGAGCGAAAGCATTGCGCATCCCGCGTTCAAGAAAGCCTTTTTCCGCGCTTCGGCGCGTGACGCGATCGCCAGCGTGCAGATCGACCCGCGCCTGCCGGTCATTCCCGTGCGCGCGCTCAAAAATGCGGGCACCGAAGCCTTCACCGCCAAGCAGCGCGAAGTCGCCAACCTGCTGGACAGCGGGGCGGTGGATATGGGCGAAGCGCAGTTGCAGATCGAACATTATTGGGCGGGCGCGCTGCGCAAGGCGGTGATCGATGGCGATGTGGAGGGCGGGTCGCTGATGGCGGGCCAGTCGGTCGGCATGGTCACGAAGGAAGAACCGGTCGCAGCCATCATCGCGGAACTGATGGATCAGGCCGCCGTTGCGCTGGAGCGGCGAGTCGCCTGAAGGGTTGCGGTTAACCCCAGCTTCTGCATAGTCCTCCCGCCGTCATGACCGGCATGACCGGACCCGCGCAGTTTCACCGGAGAATTTGATGTTGTCATCGCGCCTCGTCGGCCGCCTTTCACTCGTATCGCTGGCCGTGCTGGCGGCCTGTTCGACCCCACCGCCACCGCCGCCGCCGCCGACCCCGCCGCCGCCGGTCGTGCCGACGATCCGGCCCACGCCGCCGAACAACGCGATGGAAGGGATGAGCATCCCGACCAAGGACGAGGACGGCAAATATCTGACCGCCAATCGCGGCGTCACGTCCAACACGGCATTGTGGCATGTGCGCATGGCGCTGAACGTCGCGGCGCTCAACTGCGACAAATATGGGCCGACGGCGCGCAACCAGTATAATCAGATACTGGCGCTGCATAAGGCGACGCTGACCGCCGCCAATGCCGCGGTCGACCGCAATTACAGCGTCGCTTATGGCAGTTCGGGCACGGCATCGCGCGAACGGTTGAACACCGTGGTCTATAATTTCTTCGCTCTGCCGCCGGTAATCAAGGATTTCTGCCCCGCTGCGGTGACGGTGGGGGCGAAGATCATTGCCATGCCGTCTTCGCAACTGCTGGAGCAGGCGCCGATATTGCTGGCCGAGCTGGAAAAGCCGTTCCAGGATTTCTACGCGGCTTATGCAGACTATCTGCGTCGTCTGGCCGAATGGCAGTCGCGTTTCGGCGCGACCGTGACGGTCGTGGTGTCGCCCACGCCGCTGCCGCCGCCGCCCGTGCCGCCGGGTGAAGCGCCGCCCAAGGGATGGACGCCTAATTACAAGAGCGCCCTGCCAACGGCGCCTTCGGCTACGACGCCGCCGTCCGCCACATCCCCGTCGGCTACGCCACCGTCCGCTACGCCTATGCCGTCGTCGCCGCCTATGCCGTCGTCGCCGCCTGCGCCATCGACAGCGGTTCCGGCCGGGCCGCCTGCCGCTGCCCGCACGCTGCCCGACAACAGTGCGCCCAAGCTGGTCGTGCAACCGGTGCCGACTGCACAGGAATAAGGATCAGTCGCGCGCGTCGAATGCGGCGCGCGCGGCTTCCACCGTGTCGAGATGGCGTTCGGCCCAGACCCAAACGCCGCAAAAGGCCGCGCTGAGGCTGTTGCCAAGGGGGGTCAGCGCATAATCGACGCGTGGGGGCACCACGGGATGCACGGTGCGGATCAACAGGCCGTCCCGTTCCATCTGCCGCAATGTCTGGGTCAGCATCTTCTGACTGATCCCCTCCACCGCGCGGCCGATTTCGGTGAAGCGCATCACGCCCTTCTCCTCCAACTCCTCCAGCACCAGCAACGTCCATTTGTCGGCGATGCGGCCGATCAGATCATTGACCAACCGTTCGATTCGCGGATCGATCTCCGTGGGGGCATCATGGTCCAGATAGCGTTCCGCCAAGGCTATATCGGTGGGGGCGAAACGATTTTCCAGCGGATTTGCCATTTCTCACCTTTGGGTAACTACACCACTTTTCGGTGCCTACTTTCCAAAAGAGAGCATAAGCCTAAATTGCGGGAGAAGCCAATCGAAAGGAGCAGACCCCATGCAACCCACAGGTAACACCATCCTCATCACCGGCGGCGGCTCGGGTATCGGCGCGGCGCTGGCCCATGAATTTCATGTGGCAGGCAATCAGGTGATCATCGCAGGGCGCCGCCAGTCGGCGCTGGACGCCGTGGTCGCGCAGCATCCGGGCATGGCCGCGATGACGCTGGACATGGAAGATCCCGCCGCGATCGCCGCCTTTGCGCAGACGCTGATCGCGGACTTCCCGACGCTCAATGCCGTGTTGTTGAACGCGGGCATCATGGTGGCGGAGGACGGGATCGACCTGCCCACCGCAGAGGCGACCGTTGCGACCAACCTGCTTGGCCCGATCCGCCTGGCCCATGCGCTGCTGCCGCATCTCACGGCGCAGGCGGCGTCGACCATCCTGACCGTATCGTCGGGGCTGGCCTTTGTCCCCCTGGCGGCGACGCCGACCTACAGCGCCACGAAGGCGGCCATTCACAGCTGGTCGTTGTCGATGCGCGAACAGTTGAAGGCGACCAGCGTCGATGTGGTGGAGATCGTCCCGCCGGGCGTGCAGACCGACCTGATGCCGGGCCATGCCGAAAATGAACAGATGATGCCGCTGGCGGACTATATCAGCGAAACCATGGGCCTGCTGCGCCAGCAGCCGACCCCGGCGGAAATCCATGTCGAACGGGTGAAATTCCTGAGCGAAGCGACGCGGCGCGGCGAATTTGCGCAGGTGTTCGGGATGCTGAACGGCGGGCATTGAGCAAACGCCACGCAGGCTGATGGCATATCCGTTCGCCCTGAGCTTGTCGAAGGATCACTCTTTTCCTAAAGTAAGGAAAGGGCTTTCGACAGGCTCAGCCCGAACGGGTTTTCATTGGCAAGCGAGGCCACGTCCTCCACCCGCATGGGTTTTCAAGTCCGGGACGGCCCGGCTCTCTGTTGGAAAGGGAGCCGATATGGCCTGGATCTATCTCTTCATCGCCGGACTACTGGAAATCGTCTGGGCCTTTGCGATGAAACAGTCGCATGGGTTCAGCCGACTGGCGCCCAGCCTGATCACGCTGGGCGCCATGGTCGCCAGCTTTGGCCTGTTGTCGCTGGCGATGCGCAGCCTGCCGCTGGGCACCGCCTATATGATCTGGACCGGGATCGGCGCGCTGGGCGCGTTCGCGGTCGGTGTCGCCTTTCTGGGCGAGGGGATCAGCGCGACGCGGCTGGTCGCGGCCGGACTGATATTGGCGGGTCTCGTCATGATGAAGCTGTCGGCGAGCCATTGACCATGTCGGGCGCTCTGGGCGGCAGGGGGAACAGGGTCGCGAAACGTTCGGCCAGCGCCCGGTCGCCTTCCACGCTCAACGGCACATCGGCATAGCCTTTGCCGCCATAGAGGACCGCGACCAGCATATTCTGATCGCCGCTGATGATCGTATCGGCGCCCGCCGCGTCGCCCCGGTCGATCCGAAAATCGCCGTCCTTCAGCGTCGCGCGAAATTCTTCCTCTCCAAAGCGAAAGCCGATGGTGGCGTCCATGTCGCCGATGCGGCTGCGGTCGATCATCGTGCGCATCGACAGGACGACCGATACCTGGCTCATCGGCTTGCCCGGTTCCATGGTGGGCGAACGACAGGCCCAGCGGCCCAGCACCTGAAACAGGATTTCCGATTCACGCCCCCAGTCGGTCAGTTCGTAAATCTGGCTGGCGGCGGGCGGGGGCAGGCGGCGACGGACGAGGATGCTGGATGCTTCCAGTTCCTCCAGCCGCTGTGTCAGCACATTGGCGCTGATACCGGGCAGGCCGGCGCGCAGATCGGTAAAGCGCTTTGGCCCCAGCATCAATTCGCGCATGATCGGCAACGCCCAGCGATCACCGATGATGTCGAGGGCATGGGCGACGGCGCATCCGTCCTGATAGGCGCGTTTACGGGCGGCTGGACTCATTGGTTATCTTTTCTAACTTAACTGTTGCATAAATTAATCATCGGTCGCACAAAGTTCAAGTGGTGAGTCGTCGCGAAAGGCGGCAACCGACAATTTTGCAGGAGATGAGCGATGGCCGATGCCCCTGTGCCCAAGATGATTTTCGTCAATCTGCCCGTCGGCGACCTGCCTGCATCGATCGCTTTTTACGAAGCGGTGGGCGCGGTGCGGAACAATGATTTCGCCGACGACAGCGCGCAGATGATCAGTTTTTCCGATACGATCCACGCGATGTTGCTGACACGCGAGCGGTTCGCCAGCTTTACGCCGCGCCGCATCCCCAACGCCCATGAAACCGCACAAGTCCTTCTATGCCTGAGCGAGGCGAGTAGGAAAGCGGTCGATGCGACGGTGGACCGTGCGCTGGCGGCGGGCGGGACCGAGCCGAACCCGAAACAGGATCATGGCTTCATGTATGGCCGCAACTTCGCGGATCTGGATGGCCATATCTGGGAAATCATGTGGATGGATGTCGCGGCGGCGATGGCCGCAGGGCAGGAGCAGCCGATCGACGCATAAGCGAAGAGGAGAGAGAATATGGCCTATATGGACGGATTCGTGATCCCCGTGCCCAAGGGCAACAAGGAACGTTATCGCGAGGTGGCCGCCTATGCCGCGCCGATCTTCATCGAACATGGCGCGCTGCGCGTGGTGGAATGTTGGGCGAACGACATCAAGCCGGGCAAGGTCAATGATTTCCGCACCGCCGTGGTCGCCGAGGAGGACGAGGATGTCGTCTTTTCCTGGATCGAATGGCCCGACAAGGAAACCCGCGACGCGGGCGCCGAAAAGGTCATGAAGGATGAACGCATGCAGCCCAAGGAAGGGGAAGACATGCCCTTTAGCGGTGCGCGCCTGATCTATGGCGGGTTCGAGGTACTGCTCGATGCCAAAGCCTGACACGCTGTTTCACGGAGGAAAATGATGACCGATTTTACCGGCAAATTCTTCTGGTACGAACTGATGACCAGTGATCCCGATGCCGCGTTGGCCTTTTACGGCGATGTGGTGGGATGGACGGCGCAGCCCTTTGGCGAGGAGGGGGCGGGCGATCCCTATCATGTTCTATCGGGCAGCAGCGGACCGATGGGGGGCGTCATGGCGATCCCGGCCGAAGCGGAACAATGCGGCATGTCGCCATGGTGGGGCGGCTATGTCGGGTCGGGCGATGTCGATGCGGATGCCGCCAGGCTGAGCGCGGCCGGTGGCAAGGTGATGCGGGACGCGGAAGATATTCCCGGCGTCGGTCGCTTTGCGGTGATGGCCGATCCGGGCGGCGCGGTGTTCATGCTGCTGAAGGGTTCGAGCAACGAAGAAATGCAGGGGGCGCCGCCCATGGCATTGGGGCATGTCGGCTGGCATGAGCTTTATGCGGGGGATTTCGACCGGGATCTGGCCTTTTACACGGGGCAGCTGGGCTGGACCACGGGTGAGGCCATGGATATGGGGCCGATGGGCAGCTATCAGCTGGTGTCGCAGACCGGCGGTGGCGCATTTCAGGACATGACCGGGGGCATCATGCCCAAACCGGAACAGGTGCCTGTGCCGCTATGGCTGTTCTACTTCGTCGTGGGCGACATCGATGCCGCAGTCGATCGGGTGCAGGCTGGCGGCGGCACCGTGTTGCAGGGACCGGTCGAGGTGCCGGGCGGGGCATGGATCATTCAGGCGACCGATCCGCAGGGCGCGATGTTCGCGCTGGTCGGCAGCAGGGGCGTTGCGGCATGACCGACAGGATCGTGCCGTGCCTGTGGTTCGACGGGCAGGCCGAGGAAGCGGCGCGTTTCTATGTGTCGGTGTTCGGCGGGTCGGTGGATCATGTCAGCCATTACCCCGAAACGAACCCGTCGCCATCGCCAATGCCGGGCGGCAGCGTGCTGCTGGTCGAATTCACCCTGTTCGGGCAAAGCTATCAGGCGCTGAACGGCGGGCCGCAGTTCACATTCGACGAGGCGATTTCGCTGTCCGTCGCGTGCGAGGATCAGGCTGAGCTGGACCGTTATTTCGATGCGCTGACCGCCGATGGGGGGAAGGATGGGCCATGTGGTTGGGTGACCGACAAATATGGCCTGTCCTGGCAACTGGTGACGCGCGGCATCATGGCCAATTACCGCACCGATGATCGGGCGGGGATTGCCCGGATGATGCAGGTGATGATGACCATGCGGAAACTGGATACCGCCGCGATGCAGGCGGCCTTTGACGGAGAGACGGCATGAGCAGCGCGGAGCATGAATTGTCGGTCACCTGCCACATCGCGGCGCCGCGGGCGATCTGCTGGAAGGTGTGGACCGACCTGAAGGAAGAATGGTTTTGCCCCAGGCCATGGCGCGCCGAAGTGATCGAGGAGGATATGCGGCCCGGCGGGCGCAGCGCCGTCCAGATGTTCGGCCCGGATGGCGAGGAGACGGGACCGATGGAGGGCGTGTTTCTGGAGGTCGTGCCGCAGGAACTCGTTGTGACGACCGATGCCTACGCGTCCGGGTGGATACCGCAGGAAGCGTTCATCACCGCCGTCTGGCAATTTGCCGACGAGGGGGAGGGGACGCGCTTTACCGCAACCGCCCGCCACTGGAACGCGGAGGCGAAGGCCCGGCATGAGGCGATGGGTTTCCACCCCGGCTGGGACCAGATGATGGAGCAGTTCAAGGCGTTGAGCGAAACATCGGCGGCGAGCGCCTGAACCAGGCCCGTTCGTTTCGAGCGTGTCGAGAAACGGGAAGTGCAACGCTAACCGCTTCCCGACTTAGTTCGAAGCGAACGGACGGCGGCTGTTATTGCGCCTTCGCGATCTCCACGGCGTAGATGGCGGGCTTGCCCTCCACATTGGCGCGGTAGACGATCCATTTGCCGTCGGGCGTGAAATGCTGGTTGGGTTCGAGCGTATAATCCTGTTTTGACAGGTCGGCGAGCCGCTGCGTCACCAGATCGCCGCTCTGGATCAGATTGTCGCCGTCCAGCGTGTCACGGGCGCGGGGATTGGTGTCGGCGCGGGGGTGGAACAGGCTGATGAACTTGCCGCCATCATTGCCGTCGCCGGAGAAGATGCGGCTGTCGGGCGAGGAGCTGTAATGATAGCTGCCCTGTCCTTCGCCCAGTTTGTACCAGATGCGCTTGCCGCTGACGACGTCGAGGCTGGCGAGCCAGCGCACGCCCATCGGCTGGATGAGGTCGTACCAGATGGTGCGGCCGTCGGGCGCCCAATATTCATGGCCCGCAATTTCGCCCTTGAAAGTGCGTTGATGGACCTTGTTTTTCTGACTGCCGTCGGTGCGGATGGTCCAGATACGGTCGACCTTTTGCCACGGCCCTTCATGGCAATAGGATAACAGGGTAGGGTCGGAGGGCGAGAAGAGGACATGGTTCAGCCAGTCGTTCGACTGGGTGACCGTCTTCCGCTCCCCCGTCCTGATGTCGATGGTGAAGATTTCCATCGGCACGCCTGACGCCAGGCGCTTGTCCATCCACAGTTCCTTGGCCTCCGCAAAGGGCAGGGGCTTTCCGTCCGGGCCGTTGGCGGCATAAGTGGGGGAGCCGGTTTTCGGATCGCGATTACCCTGCGCGGCGATGGCGGCGGGCGGCGGGCTGAGTTCGCGATGGCCCGCCAGCAGCGTATCGTCGGCATTGATCGATGCGATCCGGCCGCCGGGCAGATCGGCGATGCGGCGACGCTTGCCAGTGTCGAGATTGACCGACCAGATGGTGGAGGCCGCTTCGTTGCCGACCGGGCTGGTGCTGTAATAGGCGACCGGTTCGCGGTTGCCCACGAACATCAGCCGGTCGATCTTTTCCTTCAGCACCAGTTTCGTTGTCCAGTTGCTGGTGTCGGCGACCCGGATGCCTTCGGGTGTCAGATAGATCATCCGCTTCCCGTCCGGGGTGAACGGGTTATAGTTGAAATAAAGACCGTAATTGCCCGGACGGTCATCCACCCGGACGATGCGGTGGCCGGTCTGTTCATCGATCCAGCTGGCAGCTTTGGGCGCCGGCGCGGTCGCCAGCAGCATCGGCGTCATCAATCCCAACAATGCCCCGGCTCCACGCATCTTCATCTCCACCTGTCCATTTTGTGGAACGTGGTAACGCATGGTGGGAGTTGATGCAATGCGTCAGGGGCGTGTGTTCCAGCCGGCAACTTTCGCTGTCCTATCGGCCGGCATCGACGCTGCCATAGCGGGCGGGCTGCCCGAACCATGCGGGACCGGCGCGGCCATTGCGGGGGACGTGGCAAGCACCATCAGGGGCAGGGGCATGCCAGAAAATTTTTTCCAGCGATCGTCCGCGCTGTCGCGATGAGCACGGCATCGGCGATCGGCCGATCCCACCCGCATCCCATTTTCTGTAACCGCGAAATATTGTGTAGGACAGAGGGAGCGGGCTTATTCCTCGCCGAACTTGTCCACGACCAGTTCCACCAGCTTGCCCAGCGAATCGACGGCATCCGTGCCGGTCGCCTTGATTATGATGCTGTCGCCCATCGCCGCGCCCAGCATCATCAGGCCCATGATCGACGTGCCGGTGACATGATTGCCGTCCTTGCTGACGGTGATGTCGGCGGGCAGGCCGCTGGCCAGGGTCACGAATTTCGCGCTGGCGCGGGCGTGAAGGCCGCGCTTGTTGCTGATACGGACTTCCTGGCTGACTTCGTTCATGTGGTGCTGCCCAACAGTTCAGACGCGACGCTGATATATTTCTGCCCCGCTTCGCGCGCGGCGGCGACGGCGGCGCGCACGTCCATCACCTTGCGCGCGCTTTCGAGGCGGATGAGCATGGGCAGGTTGATGCCCGCGATCACTTCGATCTCGCCCGCCTTCAGCAGTGAAATGGCGAGGTTGGATGGCGTGCCGCCGAACAGGTCGGTCAGCAGGATCACGCCCGCGCCATCATGCACGCGCGCGACGGCGGCGGCGATGTCCGCCCGGCGCAGTTCCATGTCGTCTTCCGGCCCGATGCAGATGGTTTCGATCTGCTGCTGCGGCCCGACCACATGTTCCATGGCCACGACAAATTCGGTCGCCAGCGACCCATGGGTGACGAGTACGAGTCCTATCATGTGCTTTTGCGGCCCACCTGCTTCATGATTATGCTTTCGGGCCTCCCGGTCGACGCTTCTCCAGACTATCCTGCGGCGTCGATTCTATATTGCGGTGCAAGACCGTGGGCGAAAAACCCGCAGCTTGCAAGTAGTTCGCGACACGTTGCGCGACATGGACGGAGCGATGCTTGCCCCCGGTACAGCCGAACGCGACGGTGATATAGGTTTTCCCGCCCTCCGAATAACGGGGGAGCAGGGTGGCGAGCAGATCTTCGATCCTGCCCACCGCATCTTCATAGGCGGGATCTTCGCGGATATAGGCGGCGACGTCCGGATCGAGACCGGTCTTCGGTCGCAGGTCCGCGTCCCAGTGCGGGTTGCGCAGGAAGCGCATGTCGAACATCAGGTCGGCATTGCGCGGCACCCCGCGCGAAAAGCCGAAGGACAGGATCGTCAGCACCGGATCGGACAGGCGTTCGCGCGAAAAGCGGCTGCGGATTTCCTGTTGCAGGGCGTTGCTGGTGAAGCTGGTCGTGTCGATGACCTGCGACGCCCAGCGCCGAAGCGGTTCGGTGAGTTCGCGTTCGCGCGCGATGCCGTCGGCGGCCGGGCGGTCGAGCGCGAGCGGGTGGCGCCGGCGGGTTTCGGCGAAGCGCCGTTCCAGTTCAGTGCCCGAACAGTCGAGGAACAGCGTTTCGATGTCATGGCCATGGCGTTCGCGCATCGCCTTGATCCGCTGGACGATGGCATTGGCGTTGAAATCGCGGGTCCGCGCATCGATGCCCAGCGCCAGCGGGCGGTCGTCCGATCCGGCATGACCGGCGGGCAGAGGCGTGTCGAGCAATCGGTCGAGCAGGACCAGCGGCAGATTGTCCACCACTTCCCAGCCCATATCCTCCAGCGTCTTGAGCGCGGTCGTCTTGCCCGCGCCAGACAGGCCAGACAGGAGGAGGATGGTCTTTGGCTGGGTCATGACCGCGCCGATCCTTCCGCGGCGAAGGATCTAAGCGCCAGTTCGACCTTGATCGGGGCGGAGGATTCGAACGGCGCGATCTTGACCACGCGCACGTCCATGCCCGCGACGGTGCGGTGGAGCGGGGTGAGCGGCATGCGATCGACCCGGTCGAACAGATCGACCAGCAGCGCGACGGGCGCATCGGCCACGCAATCCATGGGCACGACGCCGATGCCGCGCACCTCCATCTTGCCCCGGATCGTGTCGGGGGCGGTGGCGAGCAGGCGGCCGTCGATCCGCTTCACCAAAGTATAATCGTCACTGACGAGGGTGGCGCCCCGGTCGATCAGGCGCAGCGCCAGATCGGATTTGCCCGCGCCGCTGGGACCGCAGAGCAGCACCGCCCGGCCACTGATGGCCACGCTCGTCGCATGCAGCGTTTCGGATGAAAGTGCCCTTGCCATAACCCCGCGTCCTTCTAGCCGCAGTTGGACGGGATGGAAATGGCGTTAGGGATTATCCTGTCGCCCTATTCTGAAACGATGCCCGGATCGCGCTCTACCGCCATGGGCAGGCGCAGGATGAAGCGGGCGCCGCTCTGCGCATCTTCCCGGTCGCCGATGCCGATCTTGCCCTGATGCCCTTCGATGATGGATCGCGCGATGGCAAGGCCGAGGCCGGAATGCTTGCCGAACGCCTCCCCTTCCGGGCGGACCGAATGGAAGCGGCGGAAAATATGTTCACGTTCGGATTCGGGGACGCCGGGGCCTTCATCCTCCACGCTGACCAGCACTTCGCGATCGGCGACCGTGGCGATGATCCGGACGAGGCCGCCCATGGGCGAAAAAGACACGGCATTGTCGATCAGATTGTCGAGCACGCGGATCAGCCGCCCTTCTTCGCCCAGCACCACCGCGACATTCTTGCGCGGGCGGGCGAAGGCGAGGCGGACCTGATTGGGCACACCGCGCGCTTCGCGGGCGATCACCATCTTTTCGATCAGCAGGCCAAGGTCGATCGGTTCGAACCGGGTGCGGGACAGTTCGGCATCGACGCGCGATGCTTCGGCAATGTCGGTGACGAGGCGGTCTAGGCGGCGGACATCATCCTGCGCGATGGCCATCAACTGGGCGCGCAGGTCCGGCTGGTCGATGCGTTCGAGCGCGTCGAGCGCGGAGCGGAGCGAGGCGATGGGGTTTTTGAGTTCATGGGATACGTCGGCGGCAAACGCGTCGGTCGCGTCGATCCGCTGGCGCAGCGCATGGCTCATGTCCGATAGGGCGCGGGCCAGCATGCCGATTTCGTCGCGCCGTTCGGGCAGGCGCGGCACGGTGACTTCGCGCGCGCGGCCAAGGCGCACGCGCACGGCGGCGCGGGCAAGCCCCTGAAGCGGGCGGACGATGGTGCGGGCAAGGAAAAGCGACAGGAGGATGGAGGCCAGCACCGCGACGGCCAGCACCATGCCGAGGCGCAACCGTTCGGCGCGCACGGTGCGGGTGATGTCGCGGGCATTTTCGGTCGCCAGCAGGGCAGACCCGTCATTGACGCCCGTCGCCGCCGAAATCATGAAAGTGCGGTCGGGGGCGTAGCGGTTCGTCGCCTGCGGTCGGCCGGTTTTGATCGCCATCAGCAGTTCGGGCCAGGCGTCGGCGCGGTCGCGGGCTGGCTCCTCGAAATCGGGGGGGCGGTCGGCCGACACGATCTTGTCCATCGCCTTGTCCAGGAAGCGGGCGACATGGCGCTGCCATTCTTCCTCCGACGGTTCGCGCAGCCGGTATCGCGGCGCGTTCATCGTGAAACTGTCGGCGATCAGCGTGCCATCGGCGCCATAGCGGCGCACCCGGTCGCCGGTCTGGCGTGCATAGGCGGCGATCAGGGCGTTATGGCGATCGTCCGGCGCGTTCTGAAGACCGATGGCCAGCAGCTTCAGTTCGCGCGCCGACTGTTCCAGCCGCGCGTCGACGATCCGGGTGCGATAGCTGTCCAGATAGAAGAAACCGCCCGCCAGCAGGGCCAGCGCGAAGACGTTCACCGCAAGGATGCGCGGCGTGAGGCTCAGCCGCCCCGACCAGCGCACCGACAGCGGCGCGCAGTCATTCTTCGGAGAATCGGTAGCCGGCGCCATAGAGGGTGTCGATTGCATTGAAATGGGAATCCACCTCGCGGAACTTGCGCCGCAGACGCTTGATATGGCTGTCGATCGTGCGGTCGTCGACATAGACGTCGTCCTGATAGGCGGCGTCCATCAACTGATTGCGGTTTTTGACCACGCCGGGGCGCTGGGCAAGGGTTTCGAGGATCAGAAATTCGGTGACCGTCAGGGTGACGTCCTGTCCGTCCCATTTCACGCGGTGGCGCGCCGGGTCCATTTCCAGACGGCCGCGGGTGATGGGATCGGCGACCGGTTCGTCGGTCGCATCGGGCGCGCGGCTGACTTCGGCACGGCGCAGGATGGCGCGGATGCGGGCGATCAGCAGCCGCTGGGAAAAGGGTTTTGCGATATAATCGTCCGCGCCCATGGCCAGGCCGAGCGCTTCGTCCAGCTCGTCCGCCTTCGACGTCAGGAAGATGACGGGCATCTGATGCTTTTCGCGCAGGCGACGCAGCAGTTCCAGGCCATCCATCCGGGGCATCTTGATGTCGAAGACGGCAAGGTCGGCGGGATTGTCCAGCAATGCCTTCAGCGCGCCTTCCGGATCGGAATAGATGCGCGTCAGGAACCCTTCGGCCTGAAGCGCGATCGACACCGACGTCAGGATATTCTTGTCATCATCCACCAAGGCGATGGTTGCGGTCATGCAGCGTCCCAGATGATCGTGAAGCAGAAACGAAGTGCCAGCGTTAGACGATGGCGATGATCGTCGCAAGGAAGGGCGGGGCGGAAGTGTGCGGCGAAAGGCGGGACGTAACCAGGGGCGACGATGCCGTCGATATTCGGGACAGATACCCAATTCAGGGGATTTGACGCTGTTATGGCAAAGCCCTATGCCTTTGCCGGTTCGCAAAGATGATGCCGGGCCACCAAAGAGCCGGGCGCATGGAAAGCGAACCTGTCGCACCATGCGGACATGGGCGAGAGGGTAACATATATTCGGGAGTAAAGGCGTGCAGGCCATATCCTCAATCACCCTGGCGGACCAGGGCATCTCTACGCGTGCCGTTCAGCATTGGAACCTTGGCACCGCGCCGCTGGTCGAAGCGGCCATCCGCAACGGCGAAGGCATTCTTTCGAAAGACGGTCCGCTGGTCGTCAAGACCGGCAAGCATACCGGCCGGTCGGCCAGCGACAAGTTCATCGTGCGCGACGCCGAAACCGAAAGCACCGTGTGGTGGGGCAAGACCAACGTCCCCATGACGCCGGAGCATTTCGCCGCGCTCAAGGCCGACTTCTTCGCCGCGCTGGGCGAGAAGGAGACGCTGTATGTCGCCGACCTGTTCGGCGGGTCGCAGCCCGAACATCGCGTCAATGTGCGCGTCATCAACGAGCGCGCCTGGCACAATCTGTTCATCCGCACGCTGCTGGTGCGGCCGAGCGCGGAAGAGCTGGACGGGTTCGCGCCCGAATATACCATCATCGACCTGCCGACGTTCAAGGCCGATCCGGCCCGCCATGGCAGCCGCAGCGAAACCGTGATCGCGGTCAATTTCAGCGAAAAGCTGATCCTGATCGGCGGCACCAGCTATGCCGGGGAAATGAAGAAGTCGGTGTTCGGCATCCTCAATTACCTGTTGCCGGCAAAGGGCGTGATGCCGATGCACTGTTCGGCCAATATCGGCCCGGATGGCGACACGGCGGTGTTCTTCGGCCTGTCGGGCACCGGCAAGACGACGCTGAGCGCCGACGCGTCGCGCACGCTGATCGGCGATGACGAACATGGCTGGTCGGACACGGCGGTCTTCAATTTCGAAGGCGGCTGCTATGCCAAGATGATCAACCTGTCGGCCGAGGCGGAACCGGAAATCTTTGCCACCACCAAGCGGTTCGGCACGGTGCTGGAAAATGTCGTGATCGATGAGGAAACCCGCGTCATCGACCTGGACGACAACTCGCTGGCCGAAAACAGTCGCGGTTCCTACCCGATCGATTTCATCCCCAACACGTCGGAGAAGAATCTGGGGCCGGTCCCGAAGAACATCATCTTCCTGACGGCGGATGCCTATGGCGTTCTCCCGCCGATCGCGCGGCTGACGCCGGAACAGGCGATGTATCATTTCCTTTCCGGTTACACCGCGCGCGTGGCGGGGACCGAGATCGGCGTGACGGAGCCGACCGCGACCTTCTCCACCTGTTTCGGTGCGCCGTTCATGCCGCGTCACCCATCCGTCTACGGCAATCTGCTGAAGGAACGGATCAACAAGGGCGGCGTGACCTGCTGGCTGGTCAATACCGGCTGGGCGGGCGGCAAGGCGACGATGCCGGGGATCAAGCGCATGCCGATCAAGGTGACGCGCGCTTTGCTGAACGCGGCGCTGGACGGGAGCCTGAAAGACGCGACGTTCCGCACCGATCCCAATTTCGGGTTCGAAGTGCCCGTCGCGGTCAATGGCGTGGATGCGACCATCCTCGACCCGCGCGCCATGTGGGCGGACGGGGAAGCCTATGATGCGACCGCGCTGACGCTGGTGAAGGCGTTCGTGGACAATTTCGCCCAGTTCGTGGACCATGTCGATGATGGCGTGCGCGGGGCTGCGCTGACGGCGGCCTGATCGCAGCGAAAGCATGAGCAAGAGGGCCGGGGGGAGCGATCCTCCGGCTCTTTTGCTTTGGGTCGGGGCGTGAAGCTGCTATCCTGCGCCGGTATTTTGCGGGAGATAAGGCGATGTTCGACAATATCATGGGCAAGCTGGGCGGGCTGGAAGCGATCGCAGCGCAGATCGGCCTGTCGCCGCAGCAGATGCAGGGCCTGATGACCGAAATCAGCGCGAAGATCGGATCGGGCGACACCAGCGTGTCGGCGCTGGCCGAAGTCGCGACGGAACATGGCGTGTCCGCCGACAAATTGCAGGAATTGCTGGGCCAGTTCGGCGGACCCGAAGCGATCATGGGCAAGCTGGGCGGCTTTTTCGACAAGGATGGCGACGGCAATCCGCTGAACGAACTGGGCGGCATCGCCAAGGGCCTGTTTGGCTGAAAGCGGGAGGAAGGGGCGCCGGTGAAAGGGCGCCCTGTCGGAGCGACAGTTTTTTTGGCCCAAGTTTTTTTATGTTGTCATCGCGGTGCGAAAGGGCCATTCGCGAATTGCGAATTTATTGCGAACGATCCGCAACAAGCGTCGCGTGCAGGCGACGGCGTTGCGATGACAGGCTAGGATAAGGTGTTGACCGACGTGACGATCGAAAAGCCGGTACTGGAACCCACCGGCGCGCTTTCCGTGGAAACCGTGCTGTCGGTGAAGCACTGGAACGAGCATCTGTTCAGTTTCCGCATCACCCGCCCCGCTGCCTTCCGCTTCCGGTCGGGCGAGTTCATCATGATCGGCCTGAAGGGTGACAATGGCAAGCCGCTGCTGCGCGCCTATTCGATCGCCAGCCCCGCATGGGACGAGGAAATCGAGTTTCTGTCGATCAAGGTGCAGGACGGTCCGCTGACCAGCAAGCTGCAGAAGATCCAGCCGGGCGACCAGATCTACCTTGGCCGCAAGCCCACCGGCACGCTGGTGACCGACGCGCTGTTGCCGGGCAAGCGGCTGTTCATGCTGTCGACCGGCACGGGCCTGGCCCCGTTCCTGAGCCTGCCGCGCGATCCGGACGTCTATGATTTCTACGAACAGGTCGTCGTCGTGCACTCGGTCCGCCGGGTCAGCGATCTGGCCTTCCGCGAGGAAATGGAAGGCAAGTGGAGCGAAGACCCGCTGGTCGCCGATCATGCGGCGACCCAGTTCCATTATGTGCCGACCGTGACGCGGGAGGCATTCCCGAACAACGAACGCATCGACAAGCTTGTCGAGAGCGGCAAGCTGTTCGAAGGGATTCCGGGCGCGGCGAAGTTCGACCCCGAAACCGATCGCATCATGATGTGCGGCAGCATGGAAATGATCAAGCAGTTCGCGGCATTCTTTGAGGAACAGGGTTTCACCGAAGGATCGAACGCGGCGCCGGGTCAGTTCGTGATTGAAAGAGCGTTTGTCGGTTAAGACATAACAGGACCAAGTAGGAAAGGCCGGGGGAGCGATCCTCCGGCTTTTTTTGTTTTGGTGGCTGGCGTGGGGGCTTTCCAGTCATTCCCCCTCCCGCAAGCGGGAGGGGGTTAGGGGGTGGGCCGGACCTGGTGGCAGCCCACCCCGCTGCGACTAAAGCGCTATGCGCTTAAGTCTCGCTGCCCCTCCCGCAAGCGGGAGGGGAAAGTCGTACAGTGGCCGTCAGCAGGACTTCCGCCTTACGCCCCCTTCCGCTCCGCGATCCATGCGTCGACCGTCTTTGCCAGAACGGTCATCGGCACGCCGCCGCCCCTGACCACGGCGTCGTTGAACAGGCGGAAGTCGAATTTCGGACCCAGCGCCTTTTGCGCATGGGCGCGCAGGCGGACGATTTCGCCATGGCCGACCTTGTAACCGCAGGCCTGGCCCGGCCATGCGCAATAACGGTCGACCTCTGCCTGCACATCTTCCACGCTGGTGCCGTTGGTGGTGGCGAACCAGTGGATGGCGTGATCGCGGGTCCAGCGTTTGGCATGGAGGCCGGTGTCGACCACCAGACGGCAGCAGCGATAGGCGATGGATTGCAGATAGCCCAGCCGCCCGGCCATGTCGCCGTCATAGGCGCCCAGTTCGTCGCCCAGCTGTTCGGCATAGAGCGCCCAGCCTTCGCTATAGGCGTTGAAGGCGAGCATGGAGCGGATCAGCGGTAGTTTGTAGGTATATTCGCCCTGCCAGATATGGCCCGGAATACCTTCATGATAGCAGAGCGTGGGCAGCGAATAGCGCGGCCAGATGCTGGTATCGCGCAGGTTGATATAATAGTTGCCCGGCACGCTGCCGTCGATCGACCCGGCGCCCGCATAGGCGCCCGGCGCGCCCGCTTCGATTTCCACCGGCACCCGTTTCACGATGAG
>NZ_JBMDWL010000034.1:0-119270 GCF_048594625.1 Sphingobium sp. | reverse complement strand
GCACTGGCGGCGGCATCCCCCGACGCAAGGATGCTGGCGAAGCGCGGGGCGGGGCGGGCGCCCAGTTCGACATTGCGCGCGCCCAGCGTCAGGCGCGGGGCCATGCCGCGCACGCGCGGATCGACCGAACGGTGCAGCGTGCCCGAATGGCAGGTGTCGGCCATCATCAGCACCTGCACGTCATGGGGGACATAGATGGACAGCCAGTTGTAGAAATCCTTGTCCACGATGAAGCGTTCGGCATCCTTCACATCGGGATCGAAGCCGGGGAGCGGCAGGAACTGGTCGGTATCGCCGTCGCGCGTGCCCTTCACCGCGGCTTCGGCCAGCGCGCCATGACCGGTATAATAAAGGACGATCCAGTCCCCCGGCTTCGACCGCAGGCCCAGCGCATGAAGCGCGGTTTCGACAGTGGTGCGCGTGACGCCTTCGTTACGCAGCACGGTGATGTCGGTCGCGCCCTGCCCCCGGATCACCGTTTCCATGGCGGCCAGATCATTTTCCGGTCCCGCCAGATCCATGATCAGCCCGGATTTGAACTGCCACGCGCCGACCAGCAGAGCGCGGGTTTCGGCCGTCGCCTCGCCCGAATAGAGCGACGCCATCGCGAATCCCGTGAATAAAGACGCGCGCAGCAGTTTTTTTAATTCAGGCATCGGGCGCCCTTACGCTTTTTTGTTGCCTTAAAACTTGCGCATCCATAATCTTATACAGGGATTTGGGGCAATAATTATATCATGACTCGGAGCGTGCACATGGCAGCGTTACGTTGCACTATGACTCTTGCGTCTTTTATTTTTGCAATAGCTGGCCATGCTTCGCTGTCGGCGCAGACCGGCGATGGCGCGCAGGCGGGGCAGACGGCCAGTGACAGAGCGGCAGGCGACGGAGCAGCGGGGCGGGGCGTGCGCATCCTGCCGCCGGAGCCGCCCAAGGCCCCGACCGTCGTCAACAGGCCCAAGGTGCAGCAGGCGCCCGCCAATGCGACCAGCCCGCGCCCGGCCGCCCAGCCCGGCAAACAGGCAACGGCGCCCACGCCATTGCCGGTGCTCAAAAGCTGCGACCGGCCGGTGGCCAGGCCGACGTTGCGCTTTGGTGATCCCGCACGGTTCGACAGCGCGTTCAAGGCGAAGCTGCGCGGCGGGCGGAGCGTGGTGGTCGACATCGACACCCCCTATCCCGCGGACAATGAAGCGCCGCTGCCGCTGGGCGCATGGCTGAACGAGGTGAAGCAGAGCGGCGGCACCGTCACGATCGCGCCCTATTGCGTCAAGGGACGCGGGATCGGCGGGTTTTTCGCCAAATTATTCGGTGGCGGCCCGGCCGAACCCTATAAGGCGGTGCGCCGTTACGATGCGGTGCTGCATGTCGATGCCGTCGATCAGAACGTCACCCAGATAGAGTTTACGCCCCGCAAGGCGGCCCGGTGATGCATCATCGCGCCACGCGCCTGCCGGTGGGCGGGCGTGGCATGATAGGGCTGTGGGCGCTGGTGTGGATGTCGGCGTGGATGTCGGCGTTGGCAGCGACAGCGGCGGTCGCAGGGATGACGGCGTTGGCGGTAAGGCTGCGCCAGAGGGTGACGCAGCGCGTTGCGGCATCGTCGGTCGCCCTGCGCGGTATGGGGTTGTCGTGCAGGAGGGGCATCGCGCGCAAAGCCGCATATGTTCCAGCGCCCCTGTGGCGCATGGGGTTGTCGGGCGAGGCGGCCGTGGGGCGCAAAGCCGCATCTGCTACTGCCATGCCACGGCGGATGGGCCGGTCGCATGGGGGCCGGTCGCATGGAAGCCAGGTGCGCGCACGAAGGTCGCGATGCTGGCCGCTGCCGCAACTTGCTGCGCGGTCGCGCGGGGACCAGCCATGCGGAGGAAGATCACGCACGGGCCTGTTCCGCGTGGGATTGTGGCGTGGGGGCCTATTACGTGGCGGCATGTTGCACGGGGGGCTGTCCCACAGGAGATCGCCGCGCGGGGGGCAGGCATGCGGGGACCAATTGCGCCGGGACATGTCCCGCATGGGCGTCTGGTGCGTCGCGCCGCTGTCCATCGCCCTGTCGTGCGTCGCCTTACCTGCGCGCGCGGCGGACGAGCCACGGCTGGCGCTGGTCATCGTCAATGGCACCTACCGCTCCTTCGACCGGCTGGGATCGACCTATGCCGACGGGGACAGGGTCGCCACGGCGCTGAACGCCACCGGCTTCACGGATGCGAGCGGACAGGGACCGGTGCAGGTGCGCCGCGACCTCGACCGCGCGGCGATGACGCAGGCGATCGCCGAATTTCGCAAGGCGCTGGCCGCCGCCGGCCCCAAGGCGTTCGGCACGCTCTATTTTTCCGGCCATGGCGCGGCGCTGGGCAGTTATGGCGACGTCATGCTGATGCCGGTCGACGCCGCGCGCGACCTGACGCCCGAAAGTGCGACGCTGACGCGCGCGGCGCTGACCCACAATCTGTTGGGATCGGGCGCGCAGACGATGCTGATCGTGCTGGACATGTGCCGCAACGTGCTGCCCGCGCCGCCGCCGTCGCTGACGCAGATGATCGCGGCGGAAACGGGCATGCAGGCCAGCGTCGTGGGCGAACTGGCAGGCAGCAAGGGGCTGCGCCGCATGGTGCGCGCGCCCAGCACGACGATCCGCCCCGATCAGGGTTATCTGGTCGCCTTTTCCACCAGCGCCGATCAGGTGGCGTTCGACGATGGCGTATTTTCCAGAATATTGGCCGAGGAAATCCGCCGCCCGCAGCAGAATATCGCCGATGCGCTGAAACGCGTGTCGGATCGCGTGGCGCTGTCTTCGGGCAAGAATTTCCAGAAGCCGACATTTGACTATGGTCTGCAAGGCGCGCCGCCCTGCTTCATTTCCTGCGACCGGGCCGCAAGCGACCGTTTCTACGACTGCGCCAACTGCCCGTGGATGCGGGCGATCCCGGCCGGGGTGACGCCGTTCGGATCGCCGCTGACCGAAGCGGGGCGCAGCGGGGACGAGCCGGTGCAGGCCGATGTAAGGATCGACCGCCCCTTTGCCATCGGCGTCTATGAAGTGACGATCGCCGAATGGAATGCGTGCGTGCGCGACGATGGGTGCATGAAGACGGGCAACTGGTCGAAGGAAAATCCCAACCCGCTGATCCCGGCGAGCGACATCAGCTATGAAGACGCGCAGGCGTTTGTCGCTTGGCTTTCCGTCCAGTCGGGCCGCGCCTATCGCCTGCCGACTGAGCAGGAATGGGAATATGCCAGCCGCGCGGGATCGCCCGGCGCCTTTCCATGGGGCGACGACATCGCGCCGTCCATGGCCAATTATGATCACACCGCCCGCTATCACGGGTCCGAAACCGCGCCCTATCGCGGCTATCCCGAAGCGGTGAACGGGTATCCGGCCAATGCATTCGGGCTGAACCAGATGCAGGGCAATGTGTGGGAGTGGACGTCGGGATGCACCGACGCATCCTGTCGCGCGCGGATCATGCGTGGCGGTTCCTTCGAAAGCGCGCCCGGTGCGCTGCGGTCGGCGAACCGTTTTGCCGTGCCGCCGGGCAAGCGCCGTCAGGATGGCGGGTTGCGCGTGGTGCGCGATCTGGAAGCGGACGAAATCGGGGGCGTGTCCTGACGGACCGTCCATGGTCGCGGGCCTGATGCCCCACGCGTCCGGCATGGGTCGGATCGGGCGCATGGGGACAGGCACGCATGCATGTGGGGGAAATGGGAATGACGGGCCGGCTCATCAGGTGGGGGGGCGCCGCGTTGCTGGCGCTGACGGGCGCGGGAATGCTGAACGGAGGGCTGCTGGGCGGAGGATTGGCAGCGCAGCAGAGCGACGACGCGATGTTCATGACGGGCGCCGAACCGGTGGCGCCCGAAGACTATGCGCAATTTCCCAAACAGGGGCGGTTTCGCGCATGGCTGCCCAAACAGGTCGACCTGTCGGGCGCCTATCCCCCGCCCGGATCGCAGGGACCGCAACCCAATTGCGTCGCATGGGCGACCACCTATGCCGCGCGCACATTCCTCAATTTCCGCGACAAGGATGTGCAGCCCGACGAACCGGCCGACCAGATGAGCCCGGCCTATGTCTATAACCGGCTGCGCCCGGCGGGGTCGCCCTGCACCGGCACGATCAGCATCGTCGCGGCGCTGACCCTGCTGAAGAATGAAGGCGCGGTAACGCTGGCCGATTTTCCCGACGACATGCGCAATTGCGCGATTCCGGCCCCGGATGCGCTGAAGGCGAAGGCGAGCGCCTATCGCCTGCTCGACTGGCGGGCGGTCGACCGGGAGGTGAAGGACGACTGGCGCACGCCCATCGTGCTGGACGATGTGAAGGGTGCGCTGGCGCGCGGCGCGCCGGTGATCTTCGCCATGCCCGCCCCCACCGATTTCAAGGCGTTTCGCGGCGACGGCATCTATCGGCGCGCCGAAAAGCCCGGCAAGGCGGGTTATCATGCGCTGGCCATCGTGGGATATGACGAGGACCGGCAGGCGCTGCGCATCATGAACAGCTGGGGACCGATCTGGGGCGACAAGGGCTATGCCTGGATCGATTATGCGACGTTCCAGCTGCTGGCGGGCGAAGCCTATTCGCTGGAAGCGCCGGTTGCCCCGCCCGCGCCCGACGCGCCCCCCGCCCCGCAACGCAGCCCCGCGCAGATGCTGGCGCAGCAGGTCGCCGCCATGCCATGCGGCATGGTATCGGTGCAGGGCGGGCGCGTGACCGGCTTTTCAGGCGACCTGAACGCGATCGCCGCGCTGGAGGACGCCACCGGAAAGGCCGATCCCACGCTGAAATTTGCCGTGCGGCATTTGCCATGGCCGCAATGCGAGGCGGCGCTGACGCTGGCGGGGCCACTGGCGCGCGACGGGGCCGGCATCGCGGTGCTGACGCCGGACGGCGAGGCGCGGGGCGGCGACCCGGTGGTGATGGCCGAAAATGACATTTTCGGCGTCAGCGCGACGACGACGGCGGCGCGCCCCTATATCAGCATCATCTACCTGCAGGCCGACGGCAGCGCGGTGGAGCTGCATCGCGGCCATCCCGAACCGGATCGCAAGGGCGTGCGGCGGGTGACCATCGGCCTCAGTGAAACGGCGCAGCGTTATCAGGTCGCGCCGCCATTCGGGCCGGAAATGATCGTCGCGCTGGCGTCGGCAAAGCCGCTGTTCGGCGACGATGAAGTGGTGAACGGGACCGAACGTCAGTTCCTGACCCGGCTGCGCGCGAAGCTGGCAGCGCGGCAGGGCGATGGTCTGGCGGCGGCGTTCGTGCGGTTGCAGACGAGCAATTAGGGCATTTTGAAGTCATCGGGAGCATGATCCGATTGAGGCGGATCATGCTCCAGTCGATCAGGTAGCGCCGAACCCGCCGCCGCCCGGCGTTGCGATGATGAAGGCGTCGCCCACCGCCAGCTGCACGGTGGCGGTGGGGCCGAGCGGTTCGATGCGACCGTCGGCGCGCTCCACATGGTTGCGGCCGGGCGCGCCGGGCGCCCCGCCGTCAAGGCCGAAGGGCGGCACGATGCGGCGGTTGGACAGGATGCCCGCCGTCATATCCTCCAGAAAGCGGATGCGGCGCAGGCCGCCATTGCCGCCATGGTGACGCCCCTGCCCGCCGGACCCGGCGCGCACCGAAAATTCCTCCAGCAACACCGGGAATCGGGTTTCGAGGATTTCGGGATCGGTCAGGCGGCTGTTGGTCATGTGCGTCTGCACCACATCCGCGCCGTCGAAATCGGGACCGGCGCCGGAGCCGCCCGCAATCGTTTCATAATATTGGTGGCGATCATTGCCGAAGGTGAAATTGTTCATCGTCCCCTGCGCGCCCGCCATCGCGCCCAATGCGCCGAACAGGGCGTCGGTCACCACCTGACTGGTTTCGACATTGCCCGCGACCACAGCGGCGGGGAAGCGAGGGCGCAGCATCGATCCGTCGGGGACGATGATGTCGATGGGTTTGAGGCAGCCGTCGTTCATCGGCACGGCTTCGTCGATCAGGGTGCGCACGACATAGAGGACGGCGGCGCGCACGACCGATGCGGGCGCGTTGAAATTATTGGGCAATTGGGCGGCGGTGCCGGTGAAGTCGATGGTCGCCTTGCGCGCGGCACGATCGACATGGACGGCAAGCTGGACCGTATCGCCGCTGTCCATCGCATAGCTGAACCGGCCGTCGGACAGATGATCGATCAGGCGGCGGACGGCGGCTTCGGCCTGATCCTGCACATGGCCCATATAGGCGGAGATGGTGTCGACGCCGTAACTGTCGCTGATGCGGCGCAGTTCGCTGGCCCCCTTGGCGCAGGCGGCGATCTGGGCGGAAAGGTCGGCGATATTCTGGTCGATGTTGCGGGCGGGCCATGGGCCGGACGCCAGCAGATCGCGGATCGCGGCTTCGCGCAAGTCGCCCCGATCGACCAGCAGCAGATTGTCGAGGACGATGCCTTCTTCTTCGACCGATATGCTGCCCGGCGGCATGGAGCCGGGGGTGATGCCGCCAATGTCGGCATGATGGCCGCGCGCGGCGACGTAGAAGGCGGGCGTTGCGCCATCGCCCACGAATACGGGCATGACGACGGTGACGTCGGGCAGGTGCGTGCCGCCATCATAGGGGGCGTTGAGCGCATAGACATCGCCCGACAACATGCCGCGCCCGTCGATCGGCTGACCATCGGGGCCGGTGCCGCGACGGCGCATGATGGTGCGGATGCTGTCGCCCATGCTGCCCAGATGCACCGGCATATGCGGCGCGTTGGCGACCAGATTGCCCGATGCGTCGAACAGGGCGCAGGAAAAATCGAGCCGTTCGCGAATATTGACCGAGGAGGCGCTGTGCTGAAGCGCGGCGCCCATTTCCTCCGCTATCGCCATGAACAGGCCGCCCATCACCTCCAGCCGGACGGGATCGACGGTGGTGGCGTCGTCGCTGTCGGGGCGGGCGCGGGGGATGTGGCGGGTGAGGATGAGGGTGCCGTGCGCGTCGAGCTGCGCCCGCCAGCCCGGTTCGACCGCCGTGGTGGAGACGGGATCGATGATGAGCGCGGGGCCATCCACCGCGCTGTCGGCCGACAGGGTGGCGCGGTCGTGGACCGGGGCGGGTGCGCCTGCATAATCGACATGGGCGATGGGCGGGGCCGCATGGGTAGCGATGGCGACGATGCCGTCCATGGCCTCCTGCGTGGAGGCGATCGCCTCTACCCGCGCCATGTCGATCAGGATCGTGCCCTTGCCCGCAAAGCCGAAGCGGGCCTGATGCTGGGCGAGGAAATCGTCACGCATCGTGCCTGTGTCGGATAGCGGGACGTCGAACACGCTGTCGGTGCCGTCATAGCGCAGGCGCAGCAGGGTTTCGATGCGGTCGGCCTGCGGCAGGTCGGCGCGGGCGTCGTCGGCAAGGGTGGCGAGGGCGGCGTCGAGCGCCGCGTCGCCGAGCGGCAGCGCTAGCGTGCGTTCGCGCACGGCGCGACGATCGGCCAGACCCATGCCATAGGCGGACAGCACGCCGCCCAGCGGGTGGATCATCACCCGGTCCATGCCCAGCGCGTCAGCGACCAGACAGGCATGCTGCCCCCCCGCCCCGCCGAAACTGGCAAGCGTGTAGCGCGACACATCATGGCCGCGCGCGACGGAGATGCGCTTGATCGCATTGGCCATGCTGGCAACGGCGACGGCGATGAAGCCCTGCGCCGCTTCGCGCGGTGTCATGGCGCGGCCGGTTTCCGCCTGCACCTGCGCGCAGATGGCGGCGAAGCGATCCGCCACGGCATCTGTATCGAGCGGCTGGTCGCCATTGGGGCCGAACAGGCTGGGGAAATGGGCGGGCTGAACCTTGCCCAGCATGACGTTGCAGTCGGTGATGGTGAGCGGACCGCCCCGGCGATAGCAGGCGGGGCCGGGGACTGCGCCTGCGCTTTCCGGGCCGACGCGGAAACGGCCGTCCACGAAGGAACAGATGGAGCCGCCGCCCGCCGCGATGGTGTGGATGCGCATCATCGGTGCGCGCAGGCGGACGCCCGCGACACGCGCTTCATTGTCGCGTTCGTAAGCGCCCGCATAATGGGACACGTCGGTGGAGGTGCCGCCCATGTCGAAGCCGATGACTTCGCGGAAGCCCGCCTGCTCCGCCGTGCGGGCGAGGCCAACGATGCCGCCCGCCGGGCCGGACAGGACCGCATCCTTGCCCCGGAACAGCGCGCCTTCGGTCAGGCCGCCGCTCGATTGCATGAACAGCATGTCGCTATCCGTCCCCAGCGCATCGCGCAGGCCGTCGACATAGGCGCGCAGCACGGGGGAGAGATAGGCGTCGGCGAGCGTCGTGTCGCCGCGCCCGATCAGCTTGATGAGCGGGGCGACGTCATGGCTGGCGCTGATCTGGGTAAAGCCGATGTCGGCGGCGATGCAGGCCAGCGCCTGTTCATGCGCGGGGTGGAGATAGCCGTGCATCAGCACGATGGCGACGGCGCGCAGGCCGCGATCATAAGCCGATTGCAGCGCGGCGCGGGCGGCATCTTCATCGAGCGGGGTGCGCACCGTGCCGTCGGCCATCAGCCGTTCGTCGATTTCGATCACATCGGCATGGAGCGGATCGGGCAGGACGATCCGGCGCGCGAACAGGTCGGGCCGTTCCTGCGTGCCGATGCGGATGGCGTCGCGATAGCCGCGCGTGATGGCGAGCAGCACCGGTTCGCCCTTGCGTTCCAACAGGGCGTTGGTGGCGATGGTGGTGCCGATGCGCAGGGTACAGGGCGGGATCGGCCCGTCAGCCGCGCCCGTCAGGCGGCGCACCGCCTCCACCGCCGCGTCGGCATAGCGTTCCGGGTCGCTGGACAGCAGCTTTGCCGTGTGGAGTTGCCCATCGGGCGCGCGGGCCACAACGTCCGTGAAGGTGCCGCCGCGATCAATCCAGAATTGCCATGTCATGGCGGGCGTGATGGCGGGCCGACCGGGGGATGGCAAGGGGGTGGGTGACGCGCCCCTGTCCCTTGGGTCAGGGGTTGATCGAGATTATGGACAGCTTGACCATCTGAACATATCAGGAACGAATGGCGATATTGTCCACCCGTCAGAAGTTAGAGATATTGGCCGATGCCGCCAAATATGATGCGTCCTGCGCATCGTCCGGCACGGCCAAGCGCGACAGCCGTGACGGCAAGGGCATCGGTTCGACCGAAGGGATGGGGATTTGCCATGCCTATGCGCCCGATGGGCGATGCATATCGCTGCTCAAGATATTGCTGACCAACAGCTGCATCTTCGACTGTCATTATTGCATCAATCGCCGGTCGAGCGATGTGCGGCGCGCGCGCTTCACCGCGAAGGAGGTGGTGGACCTGACGCTCAGCTTCTATCGCCGCAATTATATCGAGGGGCTGTTCCTGTCTTCGGGGATCATCGCATCGTCCGACTATACGATGGAGCAGCTGGTCGAGGTTGCCCGGTCGCTGCGCGATGATCATGATTTTCGCGGTTATATCCACCTCAAGACCATTCCCGATGCCGACCCGGAATTGCTGCGGCTGGCGGGCCTGTATGCCGACCGGCTGTCCATCAATGTCGAATTGCCGACCGAAAGCGGATTGCAGCGGCTGGCCCCCGAAAAGGATGGCAAGCGGATCGAAGGGGCGATGGGGCAGCTGAGAAACGGCATAGAGGACGGCCATGACGCCCGCCGCAAATATAAGAGCGCGCCGCGTTTTGCGCCTGCGGGCCAGTCGACGCAGATGATCGTGGGCGCGGATGCGGCGGACGACCGGGCGATCATCGCGCGGGCCAGCAGCCTGTATGACCGGCATAAGCTGCGCCGCGTCTATTATAGCGCCTTTTCCCCCATACCCTCTCCCAGCGCCGTTCTGCCACTGAAACGCCCGCCCTTGATGCGGGAACATCGGCTGTACCAGTCGGACTGGATGATCCGTTTCTATGGCTATGATGCGGGGGAGATTGCGGCGGCGACCGATGCGGCGACGGGGTGCCTGCCGCTCGACATCGATCCCAAGCTCGCCTGGGCGCTCAACCATCGCGCCGCTTTTCCCGTCGATGTAAACCGCGCGCCGCGCGAGGCGCTGCTGCGCGTACCGGGGCTGGGCGTGAAGGCGGTGGACCGCATTGTGATGAGCCGCCGCCATCGCCGGTTGCGGCTGGAGGATGTCGCGCGGCTGACGACATCGATCAAAAAGTTGAGACCGTTCCTGATCGCGGCGGACTGGCGACCGGTGGCGCTGATCGACCGGGACGACCTGCGCGCGCGAGTCGCGCCGCCCGCCAAACAGCTGGATTTGTTCGGTTGATCGCAATTTCGGGTTGATTGCGGGACGAACACATGAAAGATTTGCGTCAGGGTCTAGCACTGAATGAAGTAGGGAGATCGAGGCGTTGGCGACAACACTCGGCAATCGCACATATCGTCGCAAAGCATTTGCCAAGCGCATCAGCAGCCATCTGGCCGCTGCGCTGGTCACTTTCTGTCTGCTTCAGATCGCCATCGTCGCCAAATCGGGCGGATCGCTCATCCTGCATCTGGGCGTCATCATCGCCATTGGCGGCTATGCCGTGGCGGCGCGCGGGCTGGAGAGGCGCTGGCAGATGCTGGAACAGGGCGGGCTGCCCGAAAGCGGGCTGGCGCTGCGGTTCCGGCGCGATCTGGCGCAATTATGGGCGGCCAGCATTTTTGGCGCTCTGCTGTGGATACCGGTCGCCATCATCTACCGCTTCTTCTTCGGCTGACTGCCTGGCGCGGTCGGCGCCGGAGCCAAATGCAGCGCGCATCGTTGTCCCCTCGCAATCGAGGAGGATCATCCATGGCCGACGCCAGCATTTTCAATCGCCTGAAACAGGATCACGACAAGCATCGCGCGCTGTTCGACCAGATGGCACAGGCAGACCGCGACAAGGACGAGGCGCTGCTGGAAAAGCTGTTCGACCAGTTCAAGGTCGAAGTGTCAGCGCATGCTGCGGCGGAAGAGGAATCGCTCTACGCCACGATGCTGGCGCAGCCGGACCTGCGCGAGGATGCGCAGCACAGCGTGTCGGAACACAAGGAAATCGACGATTATCTGGAAGAGCTGGACGACCTGAAGTTCAATGGGGACGCATGGCGCCGGAAATTCGCCGAGATGAAGAAGCGCTACCTCCACCATATCGAGGAGGAGGAAGAGGAAATGTTCCCCAACGCGGCCGACGAACTGTCGAAGGCGGAAGAAGAACGGCTGGGCAAGCTGTTCGCCGAGCGCAAGCCCGCCGAACTGGAGCGGGCGCAGGCCGAGGATTGAGGCCCGCATGTACGGCCGTTCGTTTCAAGCGTGTCGAAATGCGCCCGGCACCGGGCTATCCGTTTTTCGACTGCGTTCGAAACGATCGGGCGGCGACGTAGTTGGGCGCGATGTATCGTGTCGCGCTGACCACGCCCGATGATTTCGATGGCTGGCGCGCGGCGGCGCGGCGGCTGGCCATGCATGGGATCGATCCGGCCGATGTCGTGTGGCAGGTGGAGGATGATGGCGGCGACCTGTTCGGCGGGGGGGAGAATTTGCCCCCCGACCGGAAGGACGCCGCCTTTTCCGTGCCCCGCGCCTTTGTCGATCTGGCGGAAAAGGCGATATTGCATCGCGATCCGGAGCGGTTTGCGCTGCTCTATGCGCTGCTCTGCCGGGTGCGCGCGCGCGCCGGAGCGATGGAGGACAAGGCCGATCCGCTGCTGCGCCGGGTGGATGTGCTGGCCAAGGCGGTGCGGCGCGACATGCACAAGATGCGCGCCTTCGTACGGTTTCGGGAGATGGCGGACGGGGACGGCGAACGCTTTGTGGCGTGGTTCGAGCCGGAACATCATATCGTGCGCGCCAATGCCGGTTTCTTCATGCGCCGCTTTGCATCGATGCGCTGGTCGATCCTGACCCCCGACATCAGCATCCATTGGGATGGCGAAGCACTGACGCAGGGGCCGGGCGCGCAGCGGGGCGATGCGCCCGATGGCGACCCGGTCGAGGATGTTTGGAAGGGCTATTATGCCGCCATTTTCAACCCGGCCCGGCTGAAAACCGGGGCGATGATGTCCGAAATGCCGAAAAAATATTGGCGCAACCTGCCCGAAGCCGCGCTGATCCCCGATCTGATCGCGGGCGCGCAGGCGCGCGAAGCGGCGATGATCGCCACGGCACCCTTGCCGGTGAAAGCGGCGGCGAAGCGGCCCGGCAATGCCGCGGCGGCATGGGCGGCGTTGCGGGACGAGGCGATGCGCTGCACCCGATGCCCGTTGCACCGCGACGCGACGCAGACGGTGTTCGGCGAAGGGCCGATCGACGCGCCATTGGTCTTCATCGGCGAACAGCCGGGCGATCAGGAGGATATGGCGGGACGCCCCTTTGTCGGCCCGGCGGGGCAATTGTTCGACCGGGCGCTGGCGCAGGCAGGCGTGGACCGGTCGCGTGCCTATGTCACCAATGCGGTGAAGCATTTCAAATTCGAACGGCGGGGCAAGCGGCGGTTGCACCAGTCGCCCGATGCGGGCGAGATAGAGGCGTGCCGGTGGTGGCTGGGGCAGGAAATAGACCTGATCCGCCCGCGCATCATCGTGGCGATGGGCGCGAGCGCCGCACGCGGCATGTTGGGCAAAGCGGTGACGATCGGGCGGGTGCGGGGCGCCCCCATCGCGCTGGCCAATGGCGCGGAAGCATGGGTGACGGTGCATCCCAGTTACCTGCTGCGCCTGCCCGACGAGGAACGACGGATCGAGGAACAGGCGCGGTTCGTGGAGGATCTGCGCGTCGTGGGCGAGCGGTTGCGGGCGCTGGCCGGAGGATAGTGGGCGCTGGTTGATCGTGGCTGTCGACGATGCGATAACTTAGTCATGCCGTCGGCCATGATCCTGACCCTGCTTTACGGACCGGTGATCGTCGCTGTGCCCGTGGCCTCCTCACCTGCGGCATGATGATGCTGGGGCGCAGGGTCGCGGGCATCATCGGCATGAGGGCGGCGGTTGGCCTGGTGGCGGTCATTGCAGCGATCCCCATCATGTTATTCCTGATGGTGACGATGTCCTGTCTGACCACGCCGGGGCCGCTTGTCGGGGATCAGCTCAAGGATATCCTGTTACTGGGAACCATTGCGCTGAGCGCCGCAACCGGTGTTGGCGGCGCGGTGTTTTTCCGCTGGCACGACCAGCCGGCGAAATATCCCGCCACCGCCTGAAGGGGCAATGCGGCCGTTTCGCTTCGGGAAATGTGGGACGGCCGCAGTCCAATAGCCGCCCCACATCCCAGCTCCCCACGCGGGGGAGGTAAGCCGCGAAGACGGGGCGGATCGCATCGACCCGTCCCATCCCCATCACATCAGAATTTCGCGACGACGCCCGCCATCGGGCGGATAGAGCGGAAATTGCCCAGCGTATCGGCCTGGAACCGCAGGCGCACATTGCTGCTTTGCGCGGAGCCGCCCATGTCGGCGGTCGACAGTTCGAAGCCCGCACCATAGGTGGTGCCGTGGAAATCAGGGCTGTCCGGGCCGAGCGCGTCGAAATTGACCCACTTGTAACCGACCTTGCCGAAGATCAGACTGTCCTTGCCCGCCTTCACCCCGGCGCGGCCCGCCACGCCATATTCCCAGTCGATGTCGCCCGACACGCCCTAGGACGCCGAACCTTCGACGCCCACGACCAGCGGGCCTGCGACATTGTAGTTCACGCCAGCGACGCCTTCGACCATGCGGCCCTTGTAACCGACGGGGGGAATGCCTTCCTTGCCGACTTCGCTGTCGAAATTATGGACGCCGCCCATCACGCCGACATAGGGTTCGATGCGGCGGGTGGATGTGCCCGCTTCATCCTGCGCCGAAGCGGCGGCAGGAAGCAGGAATGCGGCGGCAGCTGCCGAAAAAAGCAGTGTCTTCATGGGGATGACCCTTTGTCTGTTGTAGATTTTCATGGGGCGGTGTGGACCCGCCGGGCCGAAGCGCGCGCTTAAAGCGGCCGGCATCGGCGAAAGGGATAATGGTCGGCCCGTGGCGAAGGTTTCCTGCGCCGGAACGGAAAGAATGGAAAATGACGATTATGTGACGGAAAGAACACGCTTTCTGTCAATGGGATGAACGGAACGGGACTTTTCTGAACCTGCGATAAATGCTGGCACGAAAAGGGTAATCCATTCACAACCAATTCAAGCGGGCCGCGTTACATCCGGCATCAGATAGAATGAGGAGAAAGGCGATGACGGGCATCCGACATCGGTTTCTGGCCGCAATCGGGCTGGCGGGCGCATTGGCGCTGGGCGGCTGTTATGATGACGGCTATTATGGCGGAATGAGCGTTGGCACCGGCTATTATGGCGGCGGTGGCTATTATGGTGACGGCTATTATGGGCCGACCGGCTATTATCAGCCCGGCGTCTATGGCGGCTGGTACGATGATTTCTACTATCCGGGCACCGGCTATTATGTTTACGACCGGGGCGGCCGCCGCCATCGCTGGAATGACGGGCAGCGCCGATATTGGGAAGGCCGCCGGGCCGAACGCCGCGACGATGATCGCTGGCGCGGTCGGGATAGGGATCGCGACGGCAACTGGCGCGATCGGGACGGCAGGCCGGGCAATGGCAACTGGACGCGTCCGACGCGGCCGCCACAGGCGACGACGCCGGGCACGGGCGGCCGGGATCGCAACTGGGGCCGCGACCGCACGCCGGGTGCGGGCGGCGACCGCAACCGGTGGCGCGGCAATTATGGTCGCGGCGACAGCGCGCGTCCTACGCCGCAGCCGGGCGCAGGCCAGCCGCAGATGCGACCCCAGCCCCGCCCCAACCCACCGCAGATGAGCCAGCCGCGCCCGCAGCGTAGCTGGAACCCCGGCGCCGGTCCCAGCCGGAGCGGCGGTGGACGGCCCGCACGGACGCAGCAGAACTGATGCGGGTTGGGATGAAGGCCGCGATGTTGCTGCCCCTCCTCCTCGTCGCCGCGTGCGACGGGCGGGAGGAGAGCGCGATCGATAATCTGGCCAATGGCGCGAATGCCGCGCAGGTGGAAAATAACGTCCGCGCCGAAGCAATGGCGTTGATGGAGCCGCTCAATCCCCCTGCCCCCGGCACGCCGGGCGGGTTGCCAGTCGATCCCGAACCCATCGTGGAAGGATCGATCACGCCCGACAGCCCGCAGGGCGCGGCGCAGGTCGTGCAGGGCTATTATGGCCTGCTGGAGGAAAAGCGGTTCGTCGATGCGCAGGATCTGTGGGCGCCCGAAGGCGCGATCGGATCGCAGGACGACGCACATTTCGCCGCGCGCTTCCGGGGGTTCAGCGAGATCCACGCCAACATCGGCGCGCCGTCGGATGCGGAAGGTGCAGCGGGATCGAGCTATGTCACGGTGCCGGTGCAGGTATATGGCCGCATCGCCGCGAACGGCAAGCCGTGGCATGTGCTGCGTCAGGTCGTGCTGCGCCGGGTGAACGACGTACCAGGATCGAGCGCGGAGGACCGGCGCTGGCACATCGAATCGATTGGCGCATATGTGCCGCCCGCCGATGCGACCGGGGCCGATAATGGCGCGGAACCGGCCAAAGCGATTTCGATGACAGACGGAATGGCCAACAGGCGTCATTAGAGCAGGCTGCGGTAAATCCGACGGATGATGCGTGCTCCAGTTATTTGCTATCGCGTCTTTATCTGCGCAAAATCGGTTCCCGCTTTTGCGCACGATGCTTTGATGCAGCAACCGCAGATATGACAAGGGCGCCCGGTCGAAACAGACCGGGCGCCCTTCATCGTCAGCTATGCAATCGCGATCAGGCGACGGTCGCCTTGACGATCTTGCCCGGCGTGCGCGGCGGCTCACCCTTGGGCAGGGCGTCGACATATTCCATGCCCGACGTCACTTCGCCCCAGACGGTATACTGACCGTCGAGGAAAGTGGCATCGTCGAAGCAGATGAAGAACTGGCTGTTGGCGCTGTTCGGGTTGGACGAACGGGCCATCGAGCATACGCCGCGCACATGCGGTTCGCGGCTGAATTCAGCCTTGAGGTCGGGCTTGTTGGGGTGGCCGCCCATGCCGGTGCCGGTCGGGTCACCGCCCTGCGCCATGAAGCCCGCGATCACGCGGTGGAACACGACGCCGTCATAAAAGCCTTCCTTGGCGTTCTCGACGATGCGCGCGACATGGCCGGGGGCCAGGTCCGGGCGCAGCTTGATCACGACGTCGCCGCCGCTGTCGAGGGTGAAGGTCAGGGTTTCGTCGGCCATGAAGCGTCCTTTTCAATTCGGCAATGATGATGCCCCCATATAGAGCCTATATGAGGGGATGGAAGTTTCTTGTGGAGAAGGCCACGCTCCGCCGCGCAACCCATTGCAATTCCGCCGAGCATAAGCGAAAGCAGCCAAATGTTACAGGAACCGGACAGTAGGGGGCGCCATGAGCGAGCGCGGCGATATGGCCGAACCCCTGTTGCATGGGGACGAGGCTGACGAGGAAACGGTCATCGAACAGGCTGAAACGAGCCTGGACGAGGATGACCGGCTGAAGCCCGAATTCCTGTCCGCCGTACTGGACGCGGTGGAGGAAGGCGACAGCGAAACCGCGCGCGAACTGGTGTCGCCGCTGCACCCCGCCGACATCGCCGACCTTCTGGAACTGACGCCATCGGACCAGCGTGCCGATGTCGCCGCCGCGCTGGGCGACATCGTCGGCGCGGAGGTTCTGTCCGAACTGAACGACTATGTCCGCGACGACCTGATCGGTGCGCTGGCGCCGGAACAGGTGGCAGAGTTCGCCGCCGAACTGGACACCGACGACGCGGTCGCCATCATCGAGGATATGGAGGCGGCCGACCAGCAGGCCGTCCTCGACGCGATGGAGCCGGAAGACCGCGCCGCCATCGAAAGCGCGCTGTCCTATCCCGAAGAGTCCGCCGGTCGCCTGATGCAGCGCGATCTGGTCGCGGTGCCCGAACATATGACCGTGGGGCAGGTCATCGATTTCCTGCGCGACGACAGCGACCTGACCCGCGATTTCTGGGAAATCTTCGTCGTGGACGAAGGGCATAAGCCGATCGGCACATGCCAGCTGAGCTGGGTGCTGACATGCCCGCGCGGCGTCGCCATGGCGGACCTGATGAAGCGCGAACAGACGTTGATCCCGGTCGACATGGATCAGGAAGAAGTCGCGTTGCGTTTCCAGAAATATGCGCTGATTTCCGCCGCCGTCGTGGATGGCGCGGGCCGTCTGGTCGGCATGATCACGGTCGACGACGTCGTCCACATCATTTCCGAAGAAGCGGGCGAGGACATATTGCGCCTGTCGGGTGCGGGCGAAGGCGACATCAACGAACCGGTGATGGACAGTTACCGCGCGCGCGTGCGCTGGCTGCTCACCAACCTCGTCACCGCGCTGGTCGCGTCGACCATCATCGGCATATTCGAAGGCACGATCCAGAAGATGGTGGCGCTGGCCACGCTGATGCCGATCGTCGCGGGCGTAGGCGGCAATGCGGGCAGCCAGACGATGGCGGTCACCGTGCGCGCGCTGGCCACCAACCAGATTACCGGGTCCAATGCGCGGCGCACCATCGTGCGCGAAATCCGCGTTGCGTTGCTGAACGGCTGTACCGTCGCGCTGGTGCTGGGGCTGGGCGTCGCGCTGGTGTTCCAGAATATGGCGCTGGGCGGTGTGATCGCGGCGGCGATGATGACCAATATCGTGACGGCGGGGCTGGCAGGCGCAGCGGTGCCGCTGGCGTTCGACCGGCTGAACCTCGACCCGGCGGTGGCGTCTTCCATCTTTGTCACGATGATTACCGATTCGATGGGTTTTCTCGCTTTTCTGGGCCTGGCCACGGCGGCGGGATTGACCGGCTGATCGCAGCGCCCATCTTAAGCCCCATGCCGTTGCACATGACCAAGATCGCCTTTGGCGCCGAAAGCCCCGCCACTTTGCGCGCCTGGCTGGAAAGCCATGCGGGTGAAGCGCGCACCAGCACCCGTTACCTGCCCAAGCGGGTGGAGGAAATGGCGGGCGGATCGCTATACTGGATTCACGGCCATATGCTGGTCGGCCGCAGCCCGATCATCGGGTTCGAGGAAACCGGACAGGGGCGATACTGGATCAGGCTGGAGCCGAAGCTCATTCCGGTGCGGGCCAAGCCCAAGCGCGCGCATCAGGGATGGCGCTATCTGGAGGACGCCGATGCGCCCGCCGATCTGGACGGTGGAGAGGCCGACGATCTGGACGCCATGCCGCCCGCGCTGATGAGCGAACTGACGAAATTGGGGCTGGTTTAACGGGGCAATTCGTGACGTCTTTACTTCCGTTCGGTTCGAGCGAAGTCAAGAAACCGCAAGCGTTGCGCTAGCCGCTTATCGACTTCGCTCGAAGCGAACGGATAGAAAAATTTCTTCCCCTTAACCGCTGTTGCGCAATGCCGTGGCGATCGCGTTGATCGACAGTTCGATGCCTTCCTTGATCCGCGCATCATCCTCACCCGCACGATGGCGCTTCAGGAGTTCGACCTGAAGCAGGTTGAGCGGTTCGATATAGGGCAGGCGCAGCCGGATCGAGGTTTCGAGCGCCGGGCTTTTTTCCAGCAGGCGCGACTGGCCGGTGGCGGCGAGCAGGCCGTCATGCGCCTGTTGCCAGCCATCGCGGATGCGGCCGAAAATCGTCTCGCCCCGTTCCTGATCCTCCACCAGCGGCAGGTAACGCGCGGCGATGCCAAGGTCCGATTTCGCCAGCACCATTTCCAGATTGGCGAGCGCGGATTTGAGGAAGGACCAGTGCTGACCCATATCGGCCAGCAGCGCCTTGTCCTCAAACGCGGTCAGCGCCTGCCCCACGCCATACCAGCCCGGCAGCATCACGCGCGCCTGCGCCCAGCTGAACACCCATGGGATGGCGCGCAGGTCTTCTATCGCCGTGCTTTTGGTACGGCTGGCCGGGCGGGAGCCGATCTTGAGGCCCGAAATTTCCTGAATGGGCGTCAACTGACGGAAAAATTCCTTGAACCCGTCGGTGCCGTAGACGAGGTCGCGATAGGCGGCGAAGGCGTTTTTCGACAGTTCGTCCATCGCCGCGCTGAAACGGGCGGCATCGCGATCCGAAATGCCATCGGGTTCCAGACTGGCGAGCAGGGTCGCGCTGGTCATCGCTTCCAGATTGGTCATGGCAGCGTCGCGCGTGCCGAATTTGGCGGCGATCACCTCCCCCTGTTCGGTGATGCGGATGCGCCCCTGAACGCTGCCGCGCGGCTGGGCCTGTATCGCCTTGAACGCGGAGCCGCCGCCACGACCGACCGCGCCGCCGCGCCCGTGGAACAGCTGCATCGCCGCGCCTGCATCGGCAAAGACCGGCTCCAGCGCCTGACTGGCCTTGTACAGGCTCCAGGTCGAGGTGATGTAGCCGCCATCCTTGTTGCTGTCGCTGTAGCCGATCATCACTTCCTGATGGCCGCGCGCCTTCACCACGCCCGCAATTTCGGGCAGGCCGAAATAGGCGGTCATGATCGACGGCGCGGCTTCAAGATCGGCGATGGTTTCGAACAGCGGGATCGCCATGACGGCGGCCTGCGGCGGGGCGCCGTCGGCCGCCGCGTGCCACAGGCCCGCTTCCTTCAGCAGGATGTTGACTTCCAGCAGGTCCGAAACGCTTTCGGCCTTGGAAATGATATAATGGGTGATGCTGTTCGGGCCATAGGTGCGATGCGCCTGCGCGGCGGCGTGGACGATCGCCAGTTCCGACGTGGTTTCTTCGCCATAGGCCGAAAAGCGCCCGCCCAGCGGCCGGTTGTTGGCCAGTTCGCGGCGCAGCAGGGCGATCCGGGCATATTCGTCGAGTGCGAGATAATCCGCCTCCACCCCCGCGACCTTCAGCAGCTCGGCGACGACCCGTTCATGCACGGCGCTGTTCTGGCGCATGTCGAGCGTGGCGAGGTGGAAGCCGAAGGTTTCGACCGCGCGGATCAGGCGGCCCAATGCGCCGCCGGTCGCCAGCGCGCCGTCGCCCTCGCTCGCCAGACCCTGCGCCACGGTGACGAGGTCGCGGCGGAAATCGGCGGGGCTGGCATAGGCTTCGCCCCGAAGCGCGGAGGCGCGCGGCGGCGCTTTGCCGACCAGCGCGACATAGGTGGCGGCGAGCCGGGCATAGAGGCCCGACAGAGCGCGGCGATAGGGTTCGTCCTGACGGCTGGGCGACGCATCCCCGCTGGCGTCGGCGAGGTCGATCACCGCCTGGGGCACATGGGCGAGTTCGGTCGAGAGCGAAAGTTCCGCGCCCAGCCCGTGGATGCCATCCATGTAGAAAGCGAGCGCCGCTTCGCAGCCCCGGCCGATGGCGGAGCGCAGCTGGTCCGCCTGAACGAAGGGATTGCCGTCGCGGTCGCCGCCGATCCAGTTGCCCACGCGCAGGAAGCTGTGCGGGCGGGCGCCCAGCACCCGTTCCCACCGGGCATAGAGCGCGGGGAGGACGGGCAGGAAAATGTCACGGAAATAGGTCAGGACATTGTCGATTTCGTCCTGCACGAACAATTTTTCGCGGCGCAGCGGGCGCGTCTGCCACAACAGGGCGATCTGCCGGAAAATCGCTTCGTCCAGATTTTCGCCATCTTCCGTTTCGGTCCGCCCGGCATCCTTCAGATGCATCAGGTCGGCGATTCGGTTCTTGTGATCGATCATGCTCTTGCGCCGCACCTCCGTCGGGTGGGCGGTGAGGACGGGGACGATCAGCGCGTTGGACAACAGGTCGAGGATGGCGGCGCGGTCGACGCCCTGCCCCTCCAGCCGTTCCACGGCGGACGCGACGTCGGCGCCCGGTTCAGCGGCGACGCCCTGCCGATCTTCCGCCAGATTGGCGAGCATCGAGAAGAGCATGAAACCACGGGTGAAATCGAGCGTGTCGTCCAGATTGAGCGCGTCGAGGCCCGTGTCGGTCAGGTCCGCGCCCTGCACGCCGCGCGCCCGGTCGACCGATGTGGAGCGGATATATTCGGTCTGTTTGTAGAGCTTTTCCCCGCCATAGGCGCGGATGACGTCCCCCAATAGCCGCCCCAGATAGCGGATGTCGGGATTCTGCGTGATCGCAGGGACTGCGGGCGTGGTTGTGGTGCTGCTCTCCATAATGTGGATATGCTGCATTGCGGCATGACGATGGTCAAGGCGTCTGCGCGGATAAATATCGGCGGCGCGGGCCGGTCAATCCGATTGGCGTCGCAGATAGGCGATGATGTCGGCCCGATCGAGCGGATCGGCCAGCCCCATGAACTGCATATTGGTGCCGGGCACCACCTGTCGCGGATTGGCGATCCATGCGTCGAGCGTGGGCGCATCCCAGCGCCCGCCCGCCTGCACCAGCGCGGCGGTATAGCCAAAGCGGCTGCTATTCTGCCCCATCCGCTGGCCGAACACGCCGTAGAGATTGGGGCCGCCGAAATCAGGCGCGCCCTTGCCCGCCTTGTGACACCCTGCGCAGATGCCGAATTTGCGCGCGCCGATGTCGGCGTCGGCGACTTTCAGCAGCGCCTCGAGCGATGGATCGGGACCGGCTGCACGCAGCCTTTCCTCGCGCCGGTCGTCGGCGCAGGCGGACAGGCAAAGCAGCGCAAACAGCACGGAAACAAGCGGACGGGATCGCATGTCGTGCGCCCTATCCCTTTTGATCATCGCATGGACAGCGGACCGATTGTCCAAGGGATGCGCATCGCGCCCTTGCGCTCCCCCGCATGCTTGGGCCAAAGGGCGTCAGTGACCGCCAGCATCAGCATAGGAACCGACCATCACGGCAAGGACGTGCTGGTCGATGTGGAGGAATTGCTCGCCACCCGTCTGCTCGTTCAGGGCAATTCGGGGTCGGGCAAGTCGCATCTGCTGCGCCGGCTGCTGGAAGAGAGCGCGCCGATGGTGCAGCAGGTGGTGATCGATCCCGAAGGCGATTTCGTCACGCTGGCCGACCAATATGGCCATGTGGTGATCGACGCGGGCGACTATAATGAGCGCGAGATCGTGAAGATGGCGACGCGCATCCGCGAACATCGCGCGTCGGTCGTCCTCAGCCTCGAATCGTTGGAGCTGGAGGCGCAGATGAAATGCGCCGCCACATTCCTGTCCACATTGTTCGATGCGCCGCGCGACCATTGGTATCCCGCGCTGGTGGTGGTGGACGAAGCGCAGATGTTCGCGCCTGTCGCGGCGGGCGATGTGTCGGACGAGGCGCGGCGCCTGTCGCTGGCCGCCATGACCAACCTGATGTGCCGGGGGCGCAAGCGCGGGCTGGCGGGCGTCATCGCGACGCAGCGTCTGGCAAAGCTGGCCAAGAATGTCGCGGCCGAAGCATCCAATTTCCTGATGGGCCGCACCTTCCTGGACATCGACATGGCGCGCGCGGCCGACCTGCTCGGCATGGAGCGGCGGCAGGCGGAGCAGATTCGCGATCTGGAGCGCGGGCGCTTTCTGGGACTTGGCCCCGCCATCGCGCGGCGGCCTGTCGCGGTGAAGATCGGCACGGTCAAGACCGGGTCGCGTGGCGGCACGCACAAGCTGATGCCCCCGCCGGTCACGACGGGCGGCGATTTTCAGGAAATGCTGTTCGCCAAGGTCGAGGAAGAGGCGTTGCCGCCGCCCCCGCCCCGCGCCGAACCCCCGCCCCGCCCGGCCGAAGAGATCATGCGCGCGCTGGCCGACACGCCCGCCGCCAAACCCGCCGCGCCGGAACTGGATTTCGGCGAGAATGAGCCGGTGGTCATCGCCGTGCTGGAGGATATTGTCGCCGACCTTGGCGACGCTGCGCCCAGCGTGTCGGCGCTGTATCAGGATTTCGGCGTGCGGTGCCGGATGAAGGGCCTGAAGCGGTCGCCGCTGGACCTGCCTGCATTTCGCAAGCGCTTCGCCATGGCGCAGGCGGGGATGGCCGATGCCGACGACCCGCGCTGGCAGGACGCGATCCGCGCGGCGGAACCGGTGCCTGAGGATATGCTGGCCCCTTTCCTGCTGATCGCGCGGGCGGCGCTGGACGGACAGCCATGCCCTGACGATACGGCGCTGGGCCGCGCCTATGGCACCAGTTCGCCGGGGCGCGTGCGGCGGCTGATCGACTATATGGAAAAGCTGGGCGTGATCGTGGCGCGGGTCGATTTTTCGGGCAAGCGGTCGATCGGCGTGCCGGGCCTTGGCCTGTCCACGGCGGCGGCGGACTGATGACGACGCCTGCCATCCTTTTCGTCTGTCTTGGCAATATCTGCCGGTCGCCGCTGGCCGAAGCGGCGTTGCGGGCACAGGCGCAGGCGGCGGGTATCGACATACTGGTGGATTCGGCGGGGACCGGCGACTGGCATGTCGGCGATGCGCCCGACCGGCGCGCGCAGGCAGTGGCGCGCAGGCATGGCATCGACATCAGCGGCTATGCCGGGCGTCAGGTGAGCGCGCAGGATTTCCGGCGCTTCACCCATATTTTCGCGCTGGATAGCGACAATCTCAAAAATCTGCGGCGCATCCGGCCATCGGACGGGACGGCGACGCTGCGCCTGTTGATGGACATGGTGCCGGGGCGCGAGGGCAGCGGCGTCACCGATCCCTATTATGGCGACGATGCCGGGTTCGACATCACATGGGACGATGTCAGCCGCGCAGCGACAGCGATCCTGAAAGCAATTTAGGCCGATTCCCGCACGATCAGTTCGGGCGCGATGCGGACGGACTGCGTATCTTCGCCCGCCATGCGGCGAAACAGCAGGTCGGCAAGATGCTGCGCACCCGCCCCTATATCCTGCCGAACGGTGGTCAGCGCCGGGCGGGCCATCTGCGCCAGCGCGATGTCGTCGAAACCGATGACGGCCATGTCCTGCGGCACGCGCAGCCCCTGTTCCTGCGCGGTGGTCATCAGGCTGATCGCCATCACGTCCGACGCCGCGAATATGCCGTCCGGGCGGTTGCCCGCCGCGAAAAAGGCGCGGGCGGCATGCAGGCTGGCGTCGGGCGTGACCGGGCCGGGGGCGATCGCCATCGCGGCGCGCTGCGTTGGCGGGAGGGCCGCCGCGAAGCCCGCATGGCGCGCGGCAAATTCGGGCACGCCGATGTCGCCGAAAAAGGCGAAGTTGGCGCAGCCCCGCGCCAGCAGATGCGCCGCCGCCAGCCGACCGCCCGCGACATTATCCGTACCCACGGTGAGCGGGCCTTGGGTGAGCGGGTCGGCGCCCGAAGCGTCCTCCCCCCACACGACCAGCGGCCGGTAATGAGCGGCCGCGCGGGTCAGCGCCGCGCCCTGATCCGACTGGCCGATGATGATGACGCCGTCGGTGCGGCCGGTGCGGATGAAGCTGTCCAGCCAGTCATCCCGGTCGGGCAGCACGCGCGACAGCAGCAGGTCATACCCCCGGTCGGTCAGCGCATCGGCCAGATGGCCCAGCATCGTGAGGAAGAAGGGATCGGACAGTTGCTGGCCGCGTGCATGGCCAAGCGGCATCAGCACGGCGATCGCCCCGGTGCGGCCAAGGCGCAGATTCTGCGCGGCGACGTTCAGGCGGAAACCATGGCGGTCCGCCAGCGCCTGAATCCGTTCGCGCGTCCCCTGATTGAGCGCACCCTTTCCGGTCAGCGCGCGCGATACGGTGGATACCGATACGCCCGCAATGCGCGCCAGATCGGCGATGCTCTTGAGCTGGCCCTGTCCCTCATCTCCCATGACGGCAGATTATGCCAAATCGGACCGATCCACAACGGGCGGCCGATTGATGCGGATCAACATCGTCGTCGCCCCCGCGCAGATCATCATGCACCCCGCCATGATCAGCAGCGCGCGCGGATCGCCGCCCAGCACAGGGCGATAGATGACCGGCACGATCAGCGTTTCCAATAGCATCGGCAACACGATGAACATGTTGAATATGCCCATGTAGATGCCGGTCCGTTGGGGCGGGATCGCATCGGCCAGCATGACGTAGGGATTGCCCATCATGCTGGCCCAGCCGATGCCGATGCCGGTCATCAGCACCAACAGCGTGGCGGTATCGCGCGCCTGCGGGATGGCGATCATCGCCGCGCCGGACAATGCGACCGACAGGGCGTGAAGGTTGCGCACGCCGATGCGGCGGCTGACGGGCATCATGGCGAAGGCGGCGAGGCAGGCGATGGCGTTGTAGAGCGCGCCCGCCTGCCCCGCGAGCAGCACCGCCTGACGAAAGCCGGGACTGGCGGGATCGGCCGTGCCGAACAGGGAGCGGGCAAGCGCGAAGGCGATATATTGCCAATAGGCGAACATGGCGAACCACTGAAACGCCATCGACGGGATCAATTGCCGCATGGGCAGCGGCATGGCGCGCACGGCCGCCGGAAAATCGCTGATCGCGGTGCGGATGGACAGCGGCCGCGCCTGCATCCGGGCGACGTCCGCCGCGGGCAGCGGCCGTTCGCGCACGCGCAGCACCGACCAGAGGATGGTGGAAAGGGACACCACCGCCCCGATCAGAAAGGCGATGCGGGTGATGTCGGGAATGCCGTTCGCATCGACCAGATCCGCGTCCGCCCCCCACCAGACGAGCAGCGAGGGCGCAAGATAGGACAACGTCTGGGCAAGCCCGGTAAAGGCGCTCTGCGTCAGAAAGCCGACGGCGCGCTGGCTTTCGTCCAGCTGATCGCTGACATAGGCGCGATAGGGTTCCATCGTGATGTTGTTCGCCGCGTCGAGCATCCAGAGCAGGCTGGCGGCGAACCACAGCGTCGGGCTGTAGGGCATGGCGAGCAGGCCGATGCTGCACAATATCGCGCCCAGCAGGAAATAGGGGGTGCGGCGACCCCATTGGCTGACGGTCCGGTCGCTCATCGCGCCGACGATCGGCTGGACCAGCAGGCCCGTGACCGGTCCCGCCAGCCAGAGCAGCGGCAGGCTGGCTTCATCCGCGCCCAGATAGCGATAGATCGGCCCCATATTCGCCTGTTGCAGACCGAAGGAAAACTGGATGCCCAGGAAACCGAGATTCATTTCGACTATGCGCGACAATTTCATGATCGGCCGGGCGGCGGCGGCATCCTGCATCGTCATCCCCTCTTTTGCGCGCTCTTTTACGCCCGCTTTTACGCAATGCCGGATCGTCATGCCGACCGCCGACCGGGCCAGCCGCGTGCGTCATGCTGTAATCCATATCGCGGGCCAAAGCATCATCCCCCATGCCATCTTGACGCGGACGGCAAGGTCTGTAGCTTCCTCCCACCCTGTTCTCAGCCGGTTGGAGCGCGTTCCATGCGCATGGCCCTGTTGCTGATTGTCGCGGTGCCAGATGCCGGATCGCCCCCGTCCGGCCGCCCGCCTTCACGCCTTTCGCCTGCCCGTCATTCCCTGCGGAGCGGCCGATGACAGTCATAACAGGGGGAGAGGATCATCCATGCAGATTGTCTATATCGCCATAGGATGCGGCCTGCTGGCCATCATCTATGGCCTGATCACCAGCCGTCAGGTGTTGAACCAGTCCCCCGGCAACGACGCCATGCAGGCGATCGCCGGCGCGATACAGGAAGGGGCGAAGGCCTATCTGGGACGCCAATATACCACCATCGCCATCGTCGGCATCGTCGTGGCGGTGCTGGTCGCGCTGTTCCTGGGCCTGACGTCCGCCGTCGGTTTTCTGGTCGGCGCGATCCTGTCGGGCGCGGCGGGTTTCATCGGCATGAACATATCGGTGCGCGCCAATGTCCGCACCGCCGAAGCATCGCGCGGAACATTGCAGAGCGGCCTGACGGTCGCATTCAGGGCAGGCGCGATCACCGGCATGCTGGTGGCGGGCCTCGCCCTGCTCGCGATCAGCCTGTTCTTCTGGTATCTGACCGGGCCTGCGGGTCACGCGCCTGACGACAGGCTGGTGATCGACAGCCTCGTCGCGCTGGCGTTCGGCGCGTCGCTGATCTCCATCTTTGCGCGGCTGGGCGGCGGCATCTTCACCAAGGCGGCCGATGTCGGCGCGGATCTGGTGGGCAAGGTCGAGGCGGGCATTCCAGAGGACGACCCGCGCAACCCCGCCGTCATCGCCGACAATGTGGGCGACAATGTGGGCGATTGCGCGGGCATGGCGGCCGACCTGTTCGAAACCTACGTCGTGACCGTGGGCGCGACCATGGTGCTGACGGCGCTGTTAGTCACCGGCGTGGACAATGCGTTCCTGATGAAGCTGATGGCATTGCCGCTGATCGTGGGCGGGGTGTGCATCGTGACGTCGATCATCGGCACCTATATGGTGCGACTGGGCGCCAGCCAGTCGATCATGGGCGCGCTCTACAAGGGGTTCTGGACCACGGCGATCCTGTCCATCCCGGCCATCTATGCCGCCACATCCTATACGCTGGGCGACCTGAACGCCGTGTTCGGCGCCGATCTGGACGGAGTGGGCGGCTATACCGGCATCAACCTGTTCTGGTCGATGCTGGTCGGGCTGGCGGTCACCGGCCTGCTGGTGGTCATCACCGAATATTATACCGGGACGGGATACCGCCCCGTCCGATCCATCGCGCGGGCGTCGGAAACCGGCCATGGCACCAACGTCATTCAGGGGCTGGCGATCAGTCTGGAATCGACCGCGCTGCCCACGCTGGTGATCGTCATCGGCATCATCGTCGCCTATCAGCTGGCGGGGTTGATGGGCATCGCCTTTGCCGCGACCGCCATGCTGGCGCTGGCGGGCATGGTGGTGGCGCTCGACGCCTATGGCCCGGTCACCGACAATGCGGGTGGCATCGCCGAAATGGCGCATCTGGACGACAGCGTCCGGGTGAAGACCGACGCGCTGGACGCGGTGGGCAACACGACCAAGGCAGTGACGAAAGGCTATGCCATCGGCAGCGCGGGTCTAGCCGCGCTGGTGCTGTTCGGCACCTTCACGCAGGATCTGGACTATTACGGGTCCGCGCTGGGCCTGACCCAGCCGGTCGATTTCAGTCTGGAAAATCCCGATGTCATCGTCGGCCTGCTGCTGGGCGCGTTGCTGCCCTATCTGTTCGGGGCGATGGGCATGACCGCCGTGGGCCGCGCGGCGGGCGATGTGGTGAAGGACGTGCGCGACCAGTTCGCCACCAACAAGGGCATCATGGAAGGGACGTCACGCCCCAATTATGCCCGCACCGTCGATCTGGTCACCCGCGCCGCAATCAAGGAAATGATCGTGCCCAGCCTGCTCCCCGTACTCGCGCCGGTGGTCGTTTACTTCGCGATCGCCGCCGTGGCGGGGACCGATAACGGCTTTGCGGCGCTGGGCGCATTGCTGCTGGGCGTCATCGTGTCCGGCCTGTTCGTCGCCCTGTCCATGACCAGCGGCGGCGGCGCATGGGACAATGCCAAGAAATATATCGAGGATGGCCATCATGGCGGCAAGGGCAGCGAAGCGCACAAGGCCGCGGTGACGGGCGACACGGTGGGCGATCCGTACAAGGACACCGCCGGTCCGGCCGTCAACCCGATGATCAAGATCACCAACATCGTCGCGCTGCTGTTGCTGGCCGCGCTGGCGCATGGCGGATGATGCGATGATCGATGACGGGGCGGTGCAGGGGTGCGCCGCCCCGTCCCTATACCGACCACCCCCACACCCACCGCTTCCTTACCCACCGCAATGTTAACCCTTTTTTCAGGACCGGCGCGCAGTCTGTCGGTCGTGGTCGGCTGAACCAGGGGGCAGGCTGCGCCGCGCATAAATTTTGACCATGCTGCAAGGACATGGCCAAAATCACAAAGCGGATGCCCCAATGATGCACGCCATTTTGAACGATGAACCCGGACGCATCGCCGCCCTGCGGCGCTATGATATTCTGGATACGCCGTCCGAAGACGCCTTCGACAAGGTGACGCACTTGATCCGCGCGCTGTTCGGCGTGCCGATATCCGCCGTATCGCTGATCGATACCGGCCGTCAGTGGTTCAAGTCGATAGAGGGGCTGGACGCCAGCGAAACGCCGCGCAGCATGGCCTTTTGCGATCATGCCATCCGGCGGGACGAGCCGTTGATCATCACCGACGCGCTGGGCGACCCGCGATTTAGCGATAACCCGCTGGTGACCGGAGAGCCGCATATCCGCAGCTATGCCGGGGTGCCGCTGCGCACGCCCGACGGCTATAATATCGGGTCGCTATGCGCCATCGACACCCGCGCGCGCGACTTTGCGCCCGAACATCTGGAAACGCTGAAGGCGCTGGCCCCCATCGTCGTGGAGCAGATGGAACTGCGCATGCTGGCCGAACGCGATTCGCTGAGCGGATCGATGACCCGGCGCGCCTTCGTCGCGGAAATGGACAAGCGGATCGCCCTGCATATCCGGCATCAGCGCCCGGCCGCGCTGGTGCTGCTGGACATCGATCATTTCAAGCAGATCAACGACAGTCACGGTCACCCCGTGGGCGACCGGGTGATCGAAGCGGTCGCCCGCTGTTGCGCCACGCTGTCACGGCCCAGCGATTCGGTCGGGCGGATCGGCGGGGAGGAATTTGCGCTGCTGTTGCCCGAAACCGGGGAGGCGGATGCGCTGGCGGCGGCAGAACGTTTTCGCCTGGCGATCGCCGATCTGGTGATCCCGCATGATCCGCCGCTGCGCGTGACCGCCAGTTTCGGCGTGGCGGCGATCGGCGGCGGCCGGATGACCAGCAAGGACTGGCTGTCGGCGGCCGATGCCGCGCTTTATGATGCAAAGCGCGGCGGGCGGAACCGGGCGGTGCTGGCGCCGCTGACCGAAACATGCATGGCATGACGGCAATCGGGCAGACACGCCCTGTCATCAAAGTGCAATATCTTTGTCACGTTAGAGTCATGCATGCGTCATAATGGCACCTCACCGCCAGTCACGGCGGTGGAGATGATGTCCGATGCGCCCGATCCATGGCCTGTTGCTGATGGCCGCCATGATGTTGCCTGCCACCGCGCGGGCCAGCGAAGACGAACAATTGTGGACCACCTCCAGCGCCACGGTGAAGCTGGACGACCATTGGCGCCTGTCGCAGGAACTGGTGGCGCGGTTCAGCGACGATCGCCATGGCCTGTATGAAATCGAATCCAACACGCTGATCGGCTATAAATTGTCGAAGGCGGTGACGCTGTGGGCCGGATATACCCACGACCCGCAATATGCCGGCGGCGATTTCACCGTCATGGAACATCGCGGGCGACAGCAGGTAACGTTCGACAATATCGCCCGGATCGGCCCGGCGACGCTGAGCGCCCGCATGCGGGTGGAGGAACGCTGGCGCGAAGGCATCGACGGCACGGCATGGCGGCTGCGCCCCTATGTCAAGCTGGTCATGCCTTTTCATGAAGGGGGCAAGACCGCCCTGATCCTGAGCCATGAGAGCTTTTTCGACCTCAATAAAACCAATTTCCAGCGGGTGCAGGGGGAGGAACGGATGCGCAACCTGATCGCCGTCACCACCCCGCTGGCCAGGAATGTGAATGCGGAAATCGGCTATCTGCACCAGCATGGCTTTCGCCCCGGCGCCGACGACAGCAACGATCATGTCGCGTCCGTCGCGCTGGCGTTCAGTTTCTGACCGGCCACCCGTTCAACCCATAATGAACAGGGTTTGCGTAAAACCGCGTCAATCCGGATCGGGTTGGATTGGCCTTGTCGCCTGACTTCTGGTGCCTTGCCCCGAAAGGGAGAGCATCGACATGGCGACCCAGGACGGCGGCAACCGGCTCTATTACGGCGACAATCTGGACATATTGCGCGATCATGTGGCCGACGGCAGCATAGACCTCGTCTATCTGGACCCGCCGTTCAATTCCAATGCCAGCTACAATATCCTGTTCCGATCGCCCGCCGGGACCGGCGCGGACGCCAGCATAGAGGCGTTCGACGATACATGGAGCTGGGGCCCGGCCGCGGCGGGCGCGATGATGGACATTACCGCAGGCGGCAATCACAAGCTGCATGTCCTGATGCAGGCGATGCGCACGGCGATCGGCGAAAATGCGATGATGGCCTATCTCGCCATGATGGCGGTGCGGTTGCAGGAACTGCACCGCGTGCTGAAACCCGCCGGCAGCCTCTACCTCCACTGTGACCCGACCGCGAGCCATTATCTGAAACTGGTTCTCGACGCGGTGTTCGGGGCGGAGAATTTCCGGAATGAGATCATATGGAAGCGTACCAGCGGGCATAGCAGCGCCCATCGCTGGGGTCCGACACATGATTGCCTGTTATTTTACGCCAAGGGCAAAGATCCGATCTGGAACCAAGTCGTTCAGGCACATGAAGAACAGCATATCGCATCCAAATATGGAGCCTCTGATGAACATGGAAACTTTACCGCCGCCGACCTGACAGGTGCCGGCATAAGATCGGGAGACTCCGGCCAACCTTGGCGCGGCTTTAATCCCACCATCTTGGGGCGACATTGGGCAGTACCCCGCAAAATACCGGCCAGCCTGATCGACATCGAGCGGTGGTCAAAATATTCCACGCAGGAAAAGCTGGACCTGCTGGATAAAGCGAAGCTCATATACTGGCCCAAAAAGGAGGGTGGTTTTCCGCGGTTCAAACGCCATCTGACTTCCGGCATTCCAATTCAATCCGTGATTACCGACATCCCGCCGCTCAATTCTCAGGCACAGGAACGCCTGGGCTATCCCACTCAGAAACCCCGCGCCTTGCTCGAACGCATCATTTCCGCCTCCTCGAACCCCGGCGACATCATCCTCGACCCCTTTTGCGGGTGCGGGACGGCGGTGGATGCAGCGCAGAAGCTGGGACGGCGCTGGGTGGGGATCGACATCACGCATCTTGCCATCGGCCTGATCGAAAAGCGCCTGCGCGAAGGCTATGGCAGCGACGCCCGGTTCGAAACCATCGGCAGCCCCCGCGACCTCGCCTCCGCCCAAAGGCTGGCGCAGGATGATCCACATCAGTTCCAGCACTGGATCACGCTGCGGCTGGGCGGATGGCCGTGGATGGGCGGCAAGAAGGGCGGCGACAAGGGCGTGGACGGCTATTTCTATTATGTCGGCGCGGGCGGGCAGACCGAGACCGGGGTGATTTCGGTAAAGGCCGGGCATAATGTCAATCCGGCGATGGTCCGCGACCTTGGCCGGGTGATGCAGCGCGACGGTCATCGTCTGGGCCTGTTCGTGTGCGCAACGCCGCCCACGCGCGGCATGGATCAGGAAGCCGACAGCCATGGTCTGGTCCAGACCGAATTTGGCCGCTTTCCCGCGCTTCAGATCTTCACGCTGGCCGAACTGTTCACCGACCGCCATCCCCGCCTGCCCACGCTGGTCAGCCCCAATCGCAAGGCGCCGCGGGTCGAAACCCGCCGGTCGCATCAGCCCGGCGCACAGGCCGCGCTGGACCTTTGACAAGCGCTGCTTGCCGCCTTCACCGGCGGGGCCTATAGCCCGCGCCATGACTGCCGAACCCTTTGCCAGCAAACTGGCCGCGCTGGAATCGCGCGGTCGGCTGCGTCGACTGATCCCCCGCGCCGGGCGCGATTTCGCGTCCAACGATTATCTGGCGCTGGCGGGCGATCCGATGATCGCGCAGGCAGTGGCGGACGCGGTCGGGCGCGGCGTGCCGGTGGGTTCGGGCGGGTCGCGGCTGCTGCGCGGCAATGCGCCCGAACATGAAGGGCTGGAGGCGAAGGCCGCCGATTTCTTTCGCACACAGGCGTCACTGTTCGTCGCTAACGGCTTTGTCGGCAATCTGGCGCTGTTCGCGACGCTGCCCCAGCGCGGCGACCTGATCGTCGCGGATGAACTGATCCATGCCAGCGCCCATGACGGCATGCGCATGAGCAAGGCGGCAGCCGTCTTTGCCCGCCATAATGACGTGCAGAACTTTGCCGACCTGATCGCCGCCTTTCGCGCGGAAGGGGGCAAGGGGCGCATCTGGATCGCGGTCGAGACGCTGTATTCGATGGATGGCGACATGGCGCCGCTGTCCGACCTCGCAAAGCTGGCCGCCACCCATGGCGCGATGCTGTTGCTGGACGAAGCGCATGGCACCGGCGTGTTCGGGCCGGGCGGGCGCGGCCTGTCGGCGGGTCTCGACGGGCTGCACAATGTCATCACGCTGCACACCTGCGGCAAGGCGATGGGGGTGGAAGGCGCGCTGATCTGTGGCCCGCGCATTCATATCGATTATCTGATCAACCGCGCCCGCGCCTTCATCTATTCGACCGCGCCTTCGCCGCTGATGGCGGTGGCGGCATCGGCGGCGCTGGACCGGATCGAGCAGGCGGGCGACCTGCGCGACCGGCTGAAGACGTTGCAACAGGATGCGGCCGAAGCGATCTGCGCGCCGCTGGGCCTGCCATCGCCGCGCAGCCAGATCGTGCCGGTGCTGCTGGGCGATGACCTGCGCGCCATGGCGGTGGCCGCGACATTGCAGCAGGCCGGGTTCGACGTGCGCGGCATCCGCCCGCCGACCGTGCCGCCGGGCACCAGCCGCCTGCGCATATCGCTGACGCTCAATGTGGGGCGCGCCGATGTCGCCGCTCTGGGCAATGTGTTGCGGACGGCGATGAAGTGACTACGCTGATCGTCACCGGCACGGACACCGGCATCGGCAAGACCGTGTTCGCCGCGGGGCTGGCCGGGGCATTGGGCGCCTATTACTGGAAGCCGATACAGGCGGGTGTCGATCCGGAGGGCGACAAGGAAACCGTGGCCGCCCTGTCCGGCCTGCCCGCCGGGCGTATCCTGCCCGAAGCGTTCCGGCTGGCAACGCCTGCATCCCCGCATCTGGCGGCGCGGATCGACGGCGTGCGCATTTCGCTCGACCGGCTGACGCTGCCGCAGGTGGACGGGCCGCTGGTGGTGGAGGGCGCGGGCGGCGTGCTGGTCCCCATATCCGAAAATCTGCTGATGGCCGACCTGTTCGCATATTGGAACAGGCCGGTCATCCTGTGCGCGCGCACGGAGCTGGGCACGATCAACCACAGCCTGCTGAGCATCGAGGCGCTGCGTGCGCGCGGCGCGACGGTGGTCGGCATCGCCTTCATCGGCGACGCGCACGAGGAAAATGAGCGCATCATCCCGCAGATTGCGGGCGTCCCTTCGCTCGGCCGGTTGCCGATCATCGATCCGGTGGACGCACCATCGCTGGCAAAGGCCTTTGCCGCGCACATCCAGTTGCCATAATATTTCAATGGTCGACAATTTTCGACCAACGACATGGACATGGCTGTTGCACAGGCGTTCAAGTCCCGGTCACGCCGGGCAAACTGTCGCCCGCCCATATTGTCATAAGCAAGGGACGCTTTGATGAAATATATCCTTCTGGGTGCCGCCGCGACCGCGCTGGCACTGGGCGCAACCGTCGCCCATGCCGATCAGGCCGCCAAGACCCCGGCCGCCGCCGCGACCACCGCCAAGCCGACCTATGGCAGCTATGGCTTCGACGCCAGCGGCATGGACACATCGGTCAAGCCCGGCGACGATTTCTACGATTATGCCAACGGCACCTGGGCGAAGAACACGCCGATCCCGGCCGACAAGTCCAACTATGGCGCGTTCAACACGCTGGACGACCTGTCGCGCACCCGCACCAAGGGCATATTGGACGGCGCGCAGGGCGACACGAGCAGCAAGATCGGCAATGCCTATGCCGCCTATATGGACGGCGCCACGGTCGAGGCGAAGGGCATGACCCCGATCAAGCCATGGCTGGACGAGATCAAGGGCATCACCGACCTTGCTTCCTATGCCAAGGTCGCGGCCAAGGCCGCCCGTTCGGGCATTCGTGGTCCGTTCCGCTTCTATGTGGGGCAGGATGACAAGGATCCCGAAACCTATATCCTGTCGATGATGCAGGGGGGCCTCGGCCTGCCCGACCGCGACTATTATCTGGATCAGGGCGAAAAGATGGCGGCGATCCGCACCGCCTATGTCGCGCATCTGGAAAAGATGCTGACGCTGGCGGGGGAAAGCGATGCCAAGGCGCGCGCAGCCGCATTGATGGCGTTCGAAACGGACATCGCCAAGGTCCACTGGACGCAGGTCGACAGCCGCGACGCCGACAAGACATATAACAAGATGACCATGGCGCAGTTGCAGCAGGCCGCGCCCGGCTTCGACTTCGCGGCCTTCTATGCCGCCAACAATCTGAAGCCCGCCGAATTGCTGGTGGCGCAGCCCAGCGCCGTGACCGGCGAAGCCGCGCTGATCGCCAAGGCGCCGGTGCAGGTGCTGAAGGACGCGCTGCTGCTGTCCAGCCTGCATGCCTATGCCGATTATCTGCCCGACACCGTCGCCAATGCCGACTTCGCTTTTTACGGCACCACCCTGTCGGGCACGCCGGAACGCGAGGAACGGTGGAAGCGCGGCGTCACCTTCCTCAAGGAATCGCTGGGTGAGGAAGTCGGCAAGGCCTATGTCGCGCAATATTTCCCGCCCGAAACCAAGGCGGCGATGGACGTGCTGGTCAAGAATGTCCTTGCCGCCATGGGCCGCCGCATTGACGCGCTGCCGTGGATGAGCGACACGGCCAAGGCGCGCGCGCACAAGAAACTGGCCGCCTTCACCCCCAAGATCGGCTATCCCGACAAATGGCGTGACTATACCGGCCTCGACATCAAGCGCGACGATTTGCTGGGCAATGCGATGCGCGCCAATGCGTTCGATTTCGACTATAATATCGGGAAGCTGGGCAAGCCCATCTATCGGTGGGAATGGGGCATGACCCCGATGGAAATCAACGCCTACGCTAATTTCGGCATGGTGGAGATCGTCTTCCCCGCCGCGATCCTGCAACCGCCCTTCTTCGATCCGCATGCCGACCCGGCGGTCAATTATGGCGGCATCGGCGCGGTGATCGGCCATGAACTGAGCCATCATTTCGACGATCAGGGCGCGAAATATGACGAAACCGGCAAGCTCAACCAGTGGTGGACCGATCAGGACGTCGCCAATTTCAAGGCGCTGACGGGCAAGCTGGGCGCGCAATATGACGCCTATGAACCCTTCCCCGGCGCGCATGTGAAGGGCGCCTTCACCATGGGTGAAAATATCGGCGATCTGGGCGGGCTTGCCGTCGCGCTCGACGCCTATCATGCGTCGCTGGGCGGCAAGAAGGCCCCTGTGATCGACGGCATGACCGGCGACCAGCGCTTCTTCCTGGGCTGGGCGCAGGTGTGGCGACGCAATTATCGCGAGGCGAACCTGCGCCAGCGGCTCGTCACCGATCCGCATGCGCCGTCGCAATATCGCACCGACATCGTGCGCAATTTCGATGCCTGGTATGATGCGTTCAAGCCCGCGCCGGGCGGCAAAATCTATCTGGCGCCCAAGGATCGCGTGAAGATCTGGTAACCGCGCAATACCGGTCCGGCCTCGCTTACGAGTCCGGACCGGCGTTCATTCCGCAACTGCGAAGAAACGCTGCGGCAGACCGCGCCTGTTGCGGGACGAAGCGTTTTGACAAGTCGCGTTACCCCTTGAATCGCACGGTCCGCCGTTGCGCCCTTTCCCGCCCGGAACGATTTCAACAGCTTGGTCGTCTGTTTATTCAGCATATCGATCAAGAGGAGAAAAAAGTTGAAGGGTCTCAACACCACCGCTTTCCTGAAAACCGGCATGGCGTCGATCGCTCTGTTGGCTGCCTATCCCGCGCTTGCTCAGGATGCCGCTGCACCCGCCGCTCCCGCGCCTGCCGCTCCGGCTGCGCCCGCCGCTGGCGCCAGCAATTTCAGCGATGCCGACATCAAGGCCTTTGCCGCCGCGGCCGTCGAAGTGACGAAGATTCAGGCGGACACGTCGATCGCCGATGCCGACAAGCAGCCCAAGATGCTGGCGGCGCTTCAGGCTTCGGGCATGCCGCCTGAAAAGTTCAACCAGATCGGTCAGGCCGCCGCCGCCGATCCGGCGCTCCAGCAGCGCATTCAGGCAGCGGCGCCGCCGGCGCCTGCGGCACCCGCCGCTCCAACCACGCCCGCCACGCCGGGTCAGCCGCCGCAATAAGCGACAAAAGAATGAGGGGCCGGTCATTGACCGGCCCTTTTTTCATGCGCGCCTGACGCCGAGCACGTCTGGTTGGCGCGATTGTTCCCGAATATTGGAAAAATATCGGGGGGTGACGCGAGCTGTTTGCCCCGTCTATTCTGCCGCGATGCAGCAACAGGCCCTGTCCATCGCACTGATCGGCATTCTGGGGATCGGTGCGCAGTGGATCGCCTGGCGCACCGGATGGCCCGCCATTGCGCTGATGCTGGCGGCCGGAGTTCTGGGCGGCCCGGTTCTTGGCCTGCTCCATCCCCATGAAGTGTTCGGCGAACTGCTGGAACCGATGGTGTCGGTCGCGGTTGCGCTGATCCTGTTCGAAGGCGGCCTCAGCCTCAATTTCCGCGAATTGCGCAAGACCGACGGCGCGGTCACCCGGCTCGTCCTGCTGGGATCGCCCATCGGCTGGGTGCTGGGATCGCTGGCGCTCTATTATATCGCCGGGCTGGTCTGGCCAGTCGCCATCCTGTTCGCCGGGATACTGGTCGTCACCGGACCGACCGTGGTGCTGCCGCTGCTGCGCCAATCCAACGTCGCCGCCCGCCCCCGCGCCATCCTGAAATGGGAAGCGATCGTCAACGATCCGGTCGGCGCATTGCTGGGCGTCGTCACCTATGAATATCTGCGGCGCGCGGGCGAAGGCGGAACGCTGGCATCGGTCATCGTGTCGCTGATCGCGGCCGCCATCGTTGCGGGCCTGATGGGATGGATCGCCGCACGCATCATCGGCTGGCTGTTCCCGCGCGGCTATGTGCCCGAATATCTCAAAGCCCCCGTCCTGCTGGTCGCGGTCATCAGCGTGTTCGTGGGGTCGAACATGATCCAGCAGGAAACCGGGCTTCTCGCCGTCACGGTGATGGGCATCGCGCTCGCCAACATGCGGCTCGATTCTCTGCGCGATATTCAGCCGTTCAAGGAAAATGTTACCGTCCTGCTGATTTCGGGCGTGTTCGTGATCCTGTCCGCCTCGCTCGACCTCAATGTCCTGCGCCAGTTCGAATGGCGTTTCCTCGGCTTCTTGCTGGCGCTGCTGTTCCTCGTCCGCCCGGCGACGGTGCTGCTCAGCCTCGCCTTCACACGCGTGCCCTGGAACGAAAGGTTGCTGGTCGCATGGATCGCGCCGCGCGGGATCGTGGCCGTCGCCATTTCCGGCCTGTTCGCGCTGCGGCTCGATCGGCTGGGCTATAGCGACGGGTCGATCCTCGTCACCCTGTCCTTTGCCGTGGTGGTGGCGACCATCGTCGCCCATGGCTTTTCGATCAAGGCGGTCGCCCGCCTGCTGAAAGTCACCGGCGCGTCGGAGCGCGGATTGCTGATCGTCGGGGCGACCCCCTTCAGCCTGGGTCTGGCCGGACAGCTGCGCCAGCTGGAAGTGCCGGTGACCATCGCCGATAACAGCTGGCAGAGGCTGGCCCCCGCGCGGCATCAGGGCATCCCCACCTATCATGGCGAGATCCTGTCGGAGGCGACCGAAGAGCGGCTGGACCTGACCCAGTTTCAGGTGCTGGCCGCCACCACCGACAACGAAGCCTATAATGCGCTGGTCTGCAACGAGTTCGCGCCGGAAATCGGGCGCGACAATGTGCATCAGCTGGGCGACGCCAGCGACGATGACGACCCGCGCACCCTGCCCGAATCGCTGCGGGGGCGCGCATTGTTCGCGTCCGGCCATGGCGTGGAGGATATCATGCAGCGCGAGGAGCAGGGCTGGACCTTCCGCAAGACGAAGATCAGCGAGCAGTTCGATTTCGACGCCGCCCGCGCTGCATTGCCGGAGGATGGCGACATGCTGTTGCTGCTGCGGAAAAATGGCGCGCTGCGCTTCTTCACCCATGCGTCACGCCCGACGCCCCAGTCGGGCGACACGATATTATCCTATGTGCCGCCATCGCAGAAAAGGCCGAAAGGAGAGGAAGAATGACAAGATTTGCCCCGGCCATCGTCACGATCAGCATCGCGCTTGCCGCCTGTCAGCCGCCCGCCGACAAGGATGCGACCGCCGCAGGCCATGAGGCGGAAAATCTTCTGACCGCCAATGTCGCGGAAAATGCGGGCGAACCGCAACGATCCATCCTGCGCCCCGAAGTCGTGCCGGAGGTCGAGGAACCCAAGATCGAACCGGCCGACGCGCTGATCGGTTTCGGCGCGTCGGCCATGGCATTGGACGATGCGGCAAAGACGGCGCTCGACGCGCTGATCGACACCCCGGCGATGAAGGAAGGCGGGCCGATCACCCTGCGCGGCCACAGCGATTCGCGCGGCAATGACGGCGACAACAGGGTCGCATCGCGCATCCGGGCGGAAAAGGTGCGCGACTATCTGGTCGGTAAGGGCGTGGACAAGGCGCGGATCAGCATCGTGGCGCTCGGCGAAAGCCGCCCCATCGCCCCCAATGCGACCGAAGATGGCAAGGATGACCCCGAAGGCCGGGCGAAAAACCGGCGGGTGGAGGCGCATGTCGCCCTACCCACCATCGTCGTGCCGCCGCCGGTAGTCGCCAATCAGAGCGAGGCTGCGAAAAAGAACGAGGCCGCAAAGCAATAGAAATCCCGGCCAGCCAGGCGTAAGGCCGCGCCATGACCTCTCCCGTCTGGCACCCCTTCACCCAGCATGGCCTGAACGAACCGATCCCGCAGGTGGTGCGCGCGCAGGGCGCGACGCTGCATCTGGCGGATGGCGGCACGCTGATCGACGCGATTTCCAGCTGGTGGGTGACGACCCACGGCCATTGCCATCCACGCATCGCCGCCGCCATCGCCGATCAGGCGGGCAGGCTCGACCAGCTGATCTTCGCCGCCTACACCCATGCACCGGCCGAAGCGGTCGCGCGCGGCCTGATCGACATGGCGCCGCGAACGAACGGGCAGCCGGAACTCGCCCATGTCTTCTATTCCGACAGCGGGTCGACGGCGGTCGAGGTCGCGCTGAAAATGGCGCTCGGCTACTGGCACAATCTGGCGCTGGACGGCCTGGCGCAGGCGCGCAGCCGCATCCTCGTGCTCGAACATAGCTATCATGGCGACACGATCGGCGCGATGTCGATCGGGGAGCGCGGCGTCTATAATGCCGCGTGGCAACCCCTGCTGTTCGATGTCGACACCATCCCCTTCCCCGCGCCGGGCAGGGAGCAGGCCTGCCTCGACGCGCTGGAGGCCGCCTGCGCGCAGCATCCCGCCGCCTTCATCGTCGAACCGCTGATATTGGGCGCGGGCGGGATGCTGATCTATCCCGCGCATGTCCTGACGGACATGGCCGCCATCTGTCGCCGCCACGGCGTGCTGTTCATCGCGGATGAGGTGATGACCGCATGGGGGCGCACCGGCACGCTGTTCGCCTGTCAGCAGGCGGGCGTGGTGCCCGACATCATGGCCGTGGCGAAGGGGATTACCGGCGGCGCGATCCCGCTGGCCGCGACGATCGCCACCGCGCCGATATTCGACGCGCACCTGTCCACCGACCGGGCGCGGCTTTTCTACCATTCGTCCAGCTATACCGCCAACGCCATCGCCTGCGCCGCCGCCGCCGCGAATATCGCCATCTGGCGCGAGGAGGATGTGCTGGGCCGCATCGCCGTGCTGGCCGATGGCATCGCCGTGCGCCTCGCCCAGTTGGCGCTACATCCCGCCTTTTCCAACCCGCGTCAGCTGGGCACGATCGCCGCGATCGACCTGGATGCGCCGGACGCGGGCTACCTGTCCGATCTCGCCCCGCGGCTGCGCGCTTTCTTCCTGGAACAGGGTATCTTGCTAAGGCCGCTGGGCAACACCATCTATCTCATGCCGCCCTATTGCCTTGATACAGATCAGCTCGATCGGCTCTTTGCGGCACTCACCGCAGCCGGTGATCGCTTCGGCGTGCAACCCTGACTTTCATTTTCTGCATTTTGGCGCTATGGCGGCGCGATTTTTCGAATTCGGGATATTATGGCTAAAGAAGAACTGTTGGAAATGCGCGGACAGGTTGTGGAGCTTCTCCCCAACGCCATGTTCCGCGTGCGGCTTGAAAATGACCACGAAATCCTCGGCCACACCGCCGGCAAGATGCGCAAGAACCGCATCCGCGTGCTGGTGGGCGACGAAGTGCTTGTCGAGCTGACCCCCTACGACCTGACCAAGGGTCGGATCACCTACCGCTTCAAATAAGCCGCAGGACTGATGCGGCTTATTCTAGCTTCGGCTTCCCCCAGACGGCGCGACCTTCTGGGCCAGATCGGTGTCGCCCCCGATGCGGTCGACCCGGCGGACATCGACGAAACACCCCATAAGGCCGAACGGCCCGCCGATTATGCCGCGCGCGTCGCGGCGGAAAAGGGCGCGGTGGTGGCGACGCGCCATCCCGGCGCGCTGATCCTGTCGGGCGACACGGTGGTGGCGGTCGGCCGCCGCATATTGCCCAAGACGGAAAGCGAGGATGAGGCGCGTGCCTGCCTGTCCCTGCTGTCCGGGCGGCGGCATCAGGTGTTCAGCGCCATCACACTGGTCAATGGCGAAGGCCGTGCATGGCACCGGCTGTCGACCAATATCGTCACCTTCAAACGGCTGGAGCAGGCGGAGATCGACGCCTATATTGCCGGCGACGAATGGCGCGGCAAGGCAGGCGGCTATGCCGTACAGGGCCGCGCCGCGGGCCTCATCCGCACCATACAGGGCAGCCACAGCGCGATCATGGGCCTGCCGCTTTACGAAACCCGCACGCTGCTCAAGGCTGCGGGCTACCCGATCGATTAGGAACGCACATGGCCGAATGGCTTTATGAAGAAGGTATCGGCGAAGCCCGCGCGGCGCTGATCGAACATGGCAAGCTGGTGGAGGCACTGATCGAGCGAGAGGGCGACCATGCCCGCGCCGGATCGGTGATGCAGGGCCGCCTGATCGCCACGATCATCCCGCGCAAACGCGGCATCGTGCGCCTGATGTCGGGCGAAGAAGTGCTGCTGGAGCCGATCCCACCGAAGCTGGCCGAAGGCGCGAATGTGCTGGTGGAAATCCTGCGCGAAGCCATCGCCGAGGAAGGCCGCCCCAAACGGGCCAAGGGCCGCGTGCCGTTGCCCGGCATCAAGCCGCATGCCGGACCCAGCCTGCTGCAACGCATCCGCGCCACCGACATCCCCGTCATCCCCTGCCCCGCGCATGATGAAGACCGGCTGGAAGCGCATGGCTGGAGCGAGTTGATGGAAGAGGCGATGAGCGGCGAAGTCGGCAGCGAAGCGGCCGCGCTGCGCCTGTTCCTGACGCCTGCCATGCTGTTGATCGACGTGGATGGATCGCTGCCGCCAGCCCAGCTTGGCCCCAAGGGCGCAAAGATCGCCGCGCAGACGATCCGCCGCATGGGCCTGTCCGGCTCCATCGGCATCGATCTGCCGACGATGAACAACAAGGATGAGCGGATCATCGCCGCCGCACAGATCGACAAATATCTGCCGCTGCCGTTCGAACGCACGGCGGTGAACGGCTTCGGCTTCCTTCAGATCATTCGTCGCCGCGAACGCGCGAACCTGATGGAATTGCTGCGCGAAGACCCGGTGCGGACGGCCGCGATGGCGCTGCTGCGGCGGGCCGAACGCCACGGACAGGGCGGCCCCGCCACCCTGACCGCGCCGCCCGCGATCATCGACCTGCTGCACAAGCGGATCGACTGGATCGAATTGCTGGCCAAACGGCGCGGCGGCGCGATCAGCCTGAAGGTGGACGCGGCATTGGGTCTGGCGGGCGGCCATGTCGCCTAAACCCGCGATCTGCCCCGTCTGCCGCCAGCCGGCGCAGGCGGAAACGCGCCCATTTTGCAGCACCGGCTGCCGCGACCGCGACCTGTTGCAATGGCTGGGCGAAGGCTATCGCGTGCCCGGCCCGCCCGCCGACGAAGCCATGCAAAAAAATGAAAATTATGGGCTGGACAGGCAGGCGGATTGACGCTTATAGGCACGCCTCCATCGGGCGGACGCCTCCGCCCAAACACAGTGCCCGGGTAGCTCAGTTGGTAGAGCATGCGATTGAAAATCGCAGTGTCGGCGGTTCGACTCCGTCCCCGGGCACCACTTTCCACATATTCATGAATGTGATGCGGGACAGTTTTTGTCCGCGAACATAGCTGGCGCCTGACCGACGCAGCGCCGCAGGGCAACCATCGGTCCCAGATAGCATGACATCTTCCATGTCCTGACGGATCGGTCGCATCGCTGCCACCGCTATGGGACTTTGCATCCCCATAGTCGGGATAGCTCTTTCGCGCCGAAGAACATCCCTAAGACGGCATCAACCTTCTTCCTGAACCCGGACGTAATCGCGCCCCGTGTAACAGCTTCGCGGGGCCGAAGGATGTACGATGCGTCTGTCGCGCAAGCTGTTTGTCGTTACCAGTTTCATTATTGCCATGTCGGGATCGCCAGCCTTTGCGCAGGCGATACAGGCGCCATTCCTGTCGCTGGGGCACAATATGGACGCGCCGCGTGGCATGCGGGAAATGTGCGAATCCGAACCCTCCGCCTTTTGCGGAGACATGTCGGGTCGCGCGGAGCCGTCGCAGATCATCAGAACCAATGCGTGGAGCGATTACGCGACATCGGCGCTGGCGCATGGTGACGCGTTCCCGGCAGCCCGTCCGGCGACTCTTTGCGACATCGCAGCCGCCTTCTATGCCGCGCCATCGGCGCCGGTGATGGCAGGACGCGATGACCGGATCGAGATAACAGGCCATGATCTGGAAATGCCCCCGGCCATCTCTTTCTATGATCCCTTCGCATCGCAGGTTTCGACCATGCTGAACAAGGCGGCGGAACAGGCCGCGCAATCGGGGTGCGGCGACGCCCGGCCACTGCTGCGCGCGGTTCCCGCCCTTGCCAGCATGATGGTGCAGCAGGAAGCCGATGCTCCGTCGGCAATGACCGCGACGCTGCAACCCGCGGTGCATGTCCGCATCATGGCGGCGCCCATGACGGCGGTCGACCAGAAGACCGCCATGAAGCTGATCAAGACGATCAACGGCTTTGTGAATCGCCGGGTCGCGCAGCGCACGGACTGGGAAAATTACAGCCGTGGCGAATTGTGGCGCCGCAGCGGCGTCGGCAAAGGCGCGCAGGGCGACTGCGAAGATATTGCGATCGAGAAGCGCCACCAGTTGATAGCGCAGAAATTCCCCGCGGACCGGCTGGCATTCGCGGTCGTGTATCAGCCTCAGGTCGGCCTGCACACCATATTGGTCGCGCGCCTGCCCGACGGGGACTATGTGCTGGACAGCCTGTCGCCCTATGTCGACCGGTGGGACAAAACCCATTATAGCTGGCTGTCGCTTCAGGATTTCCAGATACCGGGGCAATGGCATGCGCCGGGCGCCGCGACGGGATACCAGGTCGCGTCGCAGGACATGGTGCCCAACGCCTGACGCGCTGGCCTGATGCCTGTGCCCCCATGCCTGACCCGTCCGCAACAGGGCCGACTTAGCCCCGCCAGTGTCAGGCCGCAGCGCTGGCCCGGCTCATGGACTTTCCGCGACGCTTGCGGGAAGACACCATCAGGGGCAGCGCCCGCGTCAGGAATTTGCGCAGGGCCTTTGGCTCCGATGTGGCATGGAGCGGCACCTGACCGCGCGCCGCAATCAGCGCATCGGCAAAGCCCTGCGCATCGCGCGCTTCCTGCACCAGACCACGCTGTCGGAAGGCGGATGTGATTTCGGACTGGTGATCGTCATAATGTTCGGCCAGTTCGAACAGCCTGGGCACGACGATCACGCGGCATCCATGTTGCAGGGCGGTGATCAACGATCCCGTACCGCCATGACACACGACGATGTCCGCCCGATCCAGCATCCCATGCATGTCGTCGAAGGACAGGGTTTCGACCACCTCCTCCAACCCATCGGGCATCCGGGCGCCCTTGCCGATCTGCGCCACTACCCGTTCGGGGATAAGGCCGTCACGCTTGGCCTGCGCCACCATGGCAATCATCCGGTCGAACGGCAATGTGGCGCCGACGGTCACGAACATCATCGCCTCTTTGGGCGCGCGCGGCTTGTCGATGATCCGCAGCGGATCAAAGACCCTGGTCTTGCGAAATGCCTGCGCCAGAGCGGGCGACTGAGCGATGCGACAATGCGCGATCGGGGCCGCGATGCGGGCGAAGGCAGATGGATGGTCGAAGCGGGCGAAGGAATCGATCATGACGATGCGCGCGCCGGTCAGCCTGCCGAACAGGGTCGCGAAATAGACCGATCCCGCGCCGGTGGTGATGACCACATCCGGTCGTTCCTTCATGATGATCCTGAAGGACCGCCAGCAACTCAGCACCCCCAGCCATGCCATCCGGATCGGCCGCCCCAGCCGCGCCTGACCCAGCGCCACATGAGGAACATAATAGGTGCGCGCCCTGCCGCCGATGCTTTGGCCCAGCGCGGTATCTTCCGTCACGAAGAAGTGATCATGGCACGACCAGACCGATTCCAGGTCCAGCAGTTGCCGGACATGGCCGCCCCCTGACCCTGCTAGGCAAATACGCATAAATCCCCCGCGCCATTTCGCCAGCCGCCCCCCATCAGGCAACTCTTTCATCCTGTACGTCGATTTGTGCGATGCAGCAAGCGGCGACGACCATAATGCAGACGGTGATATTGGCGATTCACTTGGTCGGCATGGTCGCCGACTGGCATTGTCGGCAGCGGGACTTGTCATGCTTTGGACATTTTACTTTTTGCTAAGTCCTGTCGACTAGGAAGGGAGGGCACAACAGGAAGTCGATGTTCATGGCCCAGTTACAGCATGCCCATGCCGCCTATATGCCGGGCAACGCAGTCGCAGCATTTTCTGATCCCGTCGATCAGGCTGCCGGGGTGCTGGCGCCGATCTTGCCGGAATGGACATTATATGGCGACGCCATGTCCATCGCGGACGACGGCATTCGCCAACTATCGCGGATGACCGGCATGGGCGCGATTGCCGCAACCGGGTTCGCCATGGTTGCGATACTCTTTAAACTGATCTGATCGCCCTTCCTGCAAAAGAGGGGAAGATCATCGCAAACTGTCAGGACCGGCATTGCCGTTCAGAATGCGTTGCGGTGCACCAAAACCTTGAACGTCTGCAATATGATCATCAATTCTCCGACCAGCGACCAGTCTTTCAGATATTCGAGGTCGGCCGTCAGCCTGTTTTCCAGATCTTCTTCCCGGTCGGTCGCGCCACGAAAACCGCGAATCTGGGCCAGGCCGGTCATACCCGGCTTCAACGCATGGCGCCGCCAATAATCATGGCTGACTTCCCAGAATAACTTGCTGGCCGCCTTCGATCCCAGAGCATGGGGACGCGGGCCGACGATCGACATGTCGCCCATCAGCACGTTGAACAGTTGCGGCAATTCGTCGATGCTGGTCCTGCGGATGAAACGCCCCACGCGGGTAATCCGGTCGTCCGAACGACTGGCCGATATGGTGCCGTCGCTATCGGCCTGCTCCACCCGCATGCTGCGAAATTTCGCAATTTTGAACAGTCGGTTGCCCAGGCCGATACGGTCCTGAAGGAACAATATCGGTCCCCTGCTGTCCAGCTTGATGGCGATCGCGACGCATATCAGCAGTGGAGCGAGGAAAAGGACCGCAGGAATGGTCAATGCCAGATCGAACATGCGCTTCTGCATGCGGCTCGACACGCTAAGCGGGCCTTTGGACACGATGTGCGTGTCGTGGCTCAGGCATTCGCCCAGCCCGATGGCGCCCGATTTGCGGCCGTCCGTCAGCATGATTTCGCCCTGCACCGCCGCCCCCTGCAATATGATCGTCCAGGCATGACGCCGTTCGGGCGGACAGGCGATAACGACGCGATCGAAACTGCGCATCCATCGCCCCAGCCGGTTGAGCATCTGCGGATCATGCAGATTGGGCTGCAGATTATGCATGGCGGCGTCGGCGATATTGGTGATCGCATGATCGCCCAATATCACGCCGTCGGTAATGATCAGATCGTCGGTCAACTGACCGCCGGTGCGTCGCTTTGCATAGCGGCTGAACGGCCGACGCAGCGCCGCCAGCAAAGCGGCGCTGATCGCGATGGCAAGGCCAAAGGAGAAGCGGGAAATGGAATCGCTGATCTGCGCGAAATATAATACGCACTGTATGGCCAGCATCGCGAGAAGGAGGTTGAGCGCAGCCTGCGCCGCGGCAGGAAAAGGCCGTTCGAGGGAACGGCGCGAATAGGCATTGCCGTTTATCGCGACACCGACATAGATCGGGATGACCATCGCCATCAGGTTGATTTTGTCGAGCGCCATCCACTGTTTTCCGAACAGGGTGGACACCGTCAGGAAAACGCTGCCGATAATGGTGCAGTCCAGCAGCATGAGCTTGAGATAGAGCCGCAGACGAACATCGCGCTTGGCTTCCGGCAAAGGAACCGTGATTTCGGTATCAGCCTTGGAAAACCGGTTCAGAAGATACACTAAATCACCTTTGAAGCTACGCTGGCTGCGACCCCGGTGGCTTGCCTGGCTTTTCAGTCGCCTCTCCTGTTTTTTTCGATAAGGCTCATAATTCACGGTAAAAGCAATATTAATATTATTGCTTTTGCATTAATGTGATGAAATTTCGTGATTTTCTTCGATCAGCACGGGAATTTCCGGTCTCGTTTACCGTGATCCGCAGGGCGAAAATCGCCGCATCGCACAAATATCGTGCAGCGCAGCAGCGATTCGAATCGCGAGACGGGCTTTTAGCGGCACATGGGAAGACCGCTATCCCGACCGCTATCGCCCCTGTCAGCCGCGCCTGCGCCGGGGGAACGATGGCCGGATGACCCGGCCCATGGTCGATCGCAGCCGCACCGTCATGAAGATCGCCACCGGCCAGAACAGCGTCAGCATGATGTCCGATGCGGTATCGGGCATCCATGCGTTCCAGTAATGATAATCCATCACCTCGTTCGCGCCTTCGGCCAGAACGACCGCGATCAGGGGGAACGGGTGGCCGAGGGCGCGGCCGGACAGCAGGCTGGCGATCAGCATGACGGCCAGTCCCGCATGAATATGCAGCATGGAATCGGTCATGCCCGACGATCGAAAGATCCAGGTCGCCATGTCGTGATAATAGGCTGACATCAGCAGGCACCGTGACGATGGATGAAGGCGGGTCGCGGGACGATTGGTCGCCCCGCATCATTCCGGCCGACCGCCCCGGCTGTCATCGGGCGACAGGCGTTACGGCGATATGCCCGGCGCGCCATATTCATTGCGCGGTTGCAATGCAGGTCCGGTAAATGGCGGCGAGCTGAGGCAGGATCACCTTGTCGCTATATCCCTGCGCTATACGGTCGCGGGCCGCATCGCCCATGTCACGCCGAAGCGCGCCATCGTCGAGCAACCTGCCCAGCGCTGTCGCCAGCCCCTCCCGATCGCCAGCCGCCACCAGCAAACCGTTGCGGCCATTCTCTATCAATTCGGGAAGGCCGCCCGCATGGCTGGTCACGACCGGCAAACCTTCGGCCATGGCTTCCAGTACGCTCATCGGCAGCCCTTCATTATAGGATGGCAACGTATAGATGTCGGCCTGATCCAGCAGCGCCGCCTTGCCCGCGCCGTCCACCCATCCCGCCAGCGTCACCGCATCGCCAAGGCCCAGCGAATCGACCATCGCCCGCGCGCGCGCGACGTCGCCATTGCCGCCGATCACCAGCCGGGCGTCCGGATGCCGGCGATGCACCTGTGCAAAGGCGGGGATGAGGTCGAACACGCCCTTGCGATCCCCGACCAGCCCCAGGAACAGGATGGTCTTTCCCGTGCGATCGGCGGCGGGCCGTGTCGGCAGCGGAACATAGTTGGGCAATATCACGACCTTTGCGGCCGGAGCGATCTCCCCGATGAAAGCGCGCCAGCTTTCCGACAGCACGAGCACGCAGGTCGCCTTTTCCAGATGACGCCGGATCATGGCTTGCAGGAAAGAGGGTTGCGACCGGTAGAAGGGCTTCATCTCCGAACCGTGCAGATGCAGGATCACCGGTATCCGGAACAGCCGCGCCAGCGACGCGAACAGCCCCTTGCGCCAGAAACTGCCGCGCATGGCGGCATGGCAATGGACCAGCGAAACCCGCCGCGTCGCCAGCGTCGCGACATAACGCATCATCGCCCTGACCAATATGATCTGGCGATGGACGATGCCGCCGTCCGCATAGGACGCGATCAGCTGGATATTCTCCTGAGCGACGAAACCGTCCCGCCGATAGGCCTCCACCACGCTGCGCATCCCGCCGCGTGCAGCGCACCAAATTGTGACATTGATCGGCTCGTTCTTGCGCATTGCATCCTAACCGGGCAAAGGATCGTTGTGCATCGCACAACGATAGTCATGGTCGCTTGCGGGGGCGAGGGCAAGTCTGTTTACTTTTCCGATTACTTGATGACATCTTGAATGCGCCGTTTGTACGGCATCTGGAAGGGGGCGTCCGTCTATATGATGCATCATTGCCGATCGGGCGGGACGTAAGCCGCCATGGGTATTTCGCACCGCATGATGAAGGGCAGCGTCTGGCTGGCGGGCGCGCGGATCGTCGTCAACATTCTGGCCTCGCTCAGCCTTTTCATCATGGCATGGAGCCTGACGCCCGCCGATTTCGGCCTCGTGGCGCTGGGCACCACATTCATGCTGATCGTGACGTCGGTGACCGAATTGTCGCTCAATCAGGCGCTGGTCCGACATGACAATCCCGACGACGACCGACTGAACGCCGCTTTTTCGCTCAACGCGCTGCGCGGCCTGATGATCTGGCTGCTTTTCATTCTGTGCGCCTATCCGATCGCGCTTTTCTACGACGATATGCGCCTTGTCAGCGTCATGATCGCGCTGGGTTTCAGCGTCTTCATCGGCAGCCTGGGCAATCCGCGCCGGGTGATATTGCAGCGCGATCTGGTCTTCCATCAGGAATTTCTGATCCTGGTGGCCCAGAAAATGGCCGGTTTCATCGTCGGCGTCGGCATGGCGACCCTGTTCCGGACATATTGGGCGCTGGTGTTCAGCATGCTGGTTTCGCAATCGACCATCGTCATCCTGTCCTACGCCCTCATGCCATACCGGCCGCGCCTGTCCTTCCGGCATATGCGCGAACTGCTGTCCTTTTCGCTATGGCTGTCGGCCAGTCAGATCGTGAATACGCTGAACTGGCGCTTTGACTTTCTGCTGGTGGGCAAGATGCTGGGCGCGGTCCCGCTCGGCCATTATTCGGTGGGCGGCAATCTGGCGATGATGCCGACGCGAGAGGCCACGATCCCGCTGACCCAAACGATTTTCCCCGGCTTTTCCGCGATCAAGGATGATCGTCCCCGGCTGGTATCCGCCTATCAAAGGGTGCAGGCGCTGGTATCGGCCATCGCCCTGCCTGCAGGTATCGGCACCGCATTGATCGCGGACCCGCTGGTGCGCGTCATGCTGGGTGAAAAATGGCTGCCCGTCGTGTTCATCGTACAGGCGCTGTCCTGCGTCTATGGATTGCAGACGCTGGGTTCCATCGTCCAGCCGCTGGGCATGGCGATGGATCGAACCCGCACCCTGTTCATGCGCGATCTCCAGATGCTGCTGCTGCGCGTGCCGTTGCTGGCGGCGGCGGCCTATGCCTATGGGCTGACGGGTCTGGTGATCGCCCGGGTCGTCACCGGCCTGTTGAGCGCCTTCGTCAACATGGTGCTGGTACGGCGTTTCATCGACCTGCCCGTCCGGCACCAGATCGGCGCTAATATGCGATCCCTGATCGGCGTGCTGGTCATGAGCGGGTGCCTGCTCGCGCTCCAGTACGCCTGGCCGGTCAGCGAAGGCAAGGTCGCGCTGATCATCTACATCATCGTCAACATGATGGTTGGCGGGCTGGTTTATGGTGGAACGATGTTCGGCCTGTGGGCACTGGCCAGCCGTCCCGGCGGGCCGGAATGGGAAATATTGCAGATGTTGAACAAGGTGCTGGCAGGGCGCGGCGTCAAAGCCTCCGTGCCGGTCGGCTGACGCAGTTGAGGAGTTGAAATGCCCGGCGAAACCAATCTGGAACTGATCGCACGGCTGCAAGGCCAGATTCACGACTGCATCGGCCGCTATATCGGCGACGCACCGATCGCTGTGGTGGACTTCCCCGACATCCGCAATTGCGGCGATTCGGCGATCTGGGTCGGCGAAATGGCCTATCTGCGTGATCGCTTCGGCAAGCGGCCCGATTTTGCCGCACGCTATCACGACTATTCGCCCGAACGTCTGAAGCGCGCCGCGCCCGAAGGCCCGATCTTCATTCACGGCGGTGGAAATTTCGGTGATGTCTGGCCGGGCCATCAGGATTTTCGCGAATCGGTGCTGGACAGTTTCCCCGACCGTCAGGTCATCCAGTTTCCCCAGTCGATCAAATATCATTCGGATGCCAGGGCGGATCAGACGGCCCGTGCCATCGAACGGCATAAGGGCTTCATCCTGCTGGTGCGCGATCAGGAATCGCTTGAATTTGCGCAGGCCCGTTTTCAGTGCGAAACCTATCTCTGCCCCGATATGGCATTCTGTATCGGGCCGCTGGCCCGCAGGTCGCCCATCGACACGCCGGTTCTGGCGATGTTGCGTGCCGACGCGGAAAAGGCCGGGGAGCAGGATCTGAGCGCCTATCCCGCGCTTCCGGTGGAAGACTGGATTACCGAAGACGCATCGCAGGTGAAGCGTGCCAAGATTTTGGGCGCCCTGTCGGCATATGCGGCCTTCAGTCCGGGCGATGCCCTGTTCCGAAAGCTCGACGCCGCAGCCAATACGCGGCTCGACCGCGGCGTCAGGCAGATTTCGCGCGCGCAGGCGATCGTGACCGACCGGCTGCATGTGCACATCATATCGTTGCTGCTGGGCATTCCCCATGCGGTGCTGGACAATAGTTATGGAAAGATCAGGCGGTTCATGAACGCCTTCTCCGGCACCACCGATCTTGCCTATCGTCCATCATCCTTCGACGATGCGATGGCGTGGGCGACCGACGTCGCCCGGCCTCGTCAGGCCGCCTGACCTTGGGTCATGGCAGGTTCCACGCAGGGCGCGGATCGGCGACCCTGCGCACGATCAGGCTGTCGACCTTGACCGTGAAGGCACCTGCCATCGCCTTGGCGAAATAGATTTCCAGGGTGAAGACCATCTGGTTGCCCCCTGCGGCGGGGATGCGCATCGGTTTGCTGGTGATCCAATAGGCGCCGCGCCCCGGCGCCGCCTTCGTGAATTCGCTGCTGCTTTCATTATGGGCGAAGCCGGGTGCCACCACCGTCGTCCCATTGTTGCGGATCGTCATGGCCGATCGGATGACGGATGCCGACGCCGCATCCGGCGTCGTCACACGCGCATAGATTTGCACCCAGTCTCCTTCCGTCAGCGTCGATGTGAGCGGCACCTGCGCAGGCGTCGTGACGAGCGTGAACTGGTGATAGGGGGTGGACATATTATCGTTGATCGGTGTGATCGTCATGGACAGTCGTTTGAAATCACCGGCATCCTCGATAGCGGCGATGGCCGTGGAACTGCCGCGCGTGGCGGCCAGCGAAAAGCCGGTGGGAACGGCCCCGCTTACCCCCGCGCCCTTGCCCCCGTTCGCGCCTCCGGTCATCAGCGCCGTGACTTCAGGCAACAGATTGGCGGTCCGTGCATCCTGATTGAACTGTGAACCGGCGGAGATAGCGCCGGTCAGGATCGGCCGCAGATGATCGCGCCAGATGACCCATGCGCCTACGACATTGGGATGCACGCCGGATGTCCCTTCCTGAAAATATTCGGGGCGGACATCGTCGGGGTCGTCCGGCGACACCAGAGCCGCATAGGGGTCCATGACACCCGCCACACCCATGCGTCCGGACTGCGCCCTGATCCAGACATTCACATCACGCAACACCTGATGGCGCGGATTGCCATTCGCCCAGTCGCCGCGCGGATACAGGGTGGACAGGATCACCCACACGCCCCGCGACGTGAACTGGTCGATCAGCCGGTCCAGCTTCCCCGTGACATAAGCGGCGCTTGCGCCCCCTGTCGCGGTGGATGCGCCCGGTTCACCATTATTGTCGCCCGACGAGATGCTGTTCGTCCCGGCATTCAGCCACACGATCTGCGGCTGACGCGACAGTGCATAGCGGGAACGATTGAGCATCCCGTCCGCGAAATTGGGCGATTTCCAGTCCAGATGATCGCCACCGATCCCCTGATTCGCGCCATTGATGCGAAACTGATTGGCGACGGGCTGGTTCGCATCATACCACCAGTCGAAATTGAAACGCGGGTCGGCTGCCCATGCGGTTTCCAACAGGCCGGATGGACGATTACCGAAATGCGGGCCGGCGCTCGCCATGCCCCATGTATTGAACTGGCTGAAACTGTCGCCAAAGGCCATCAGACGCGCCCCGGCGGGCAATGGCAGGCTGGGCAAGGCGATGACCGCTTCGGGCCGTTGCGGCAAGGCGCTGCCGCCTCCGTTCGCCGATCGCGTCAGGAACCGTGACGGCCGTGCATCCGCCGGTGCCCCCCATGACAATGCCAATATCAGCAATGGCGCGAAGAAGGATGCGATCTTCATATCAGGGCACTCGCGACAGGGTGACATTGCAGGCGGTGGTCCCGGCGACGGTCGCCCGGACAACCGCCTGCGCGCCCAGCGCCACGCCGGTGCCGCCGCTACTGTCGGATGCCGTCCTGCTGACGATCGGCTGGAACGTCACGCCGTCGGGGCCGCGCACTTCCAGCGCGACCGTGCCATAGGCAGAGCAGCTTTGCGCAAAGATATAGTCGCCGCCATAGAGCATGGTTGCCGCCGCCGGGTTATTGGCCGTCACCAGCGCGAATTTTTCCTGCAATCCCGCAACCGGCAAGGGATGCGACGGATCGACCGCCACGAATGGGCCATCGATGGAGCCATAGCCGATCGCCTGACCTGACGCGCTGCCGGACGGCAGGGTGACGACCTGCGCCGACGCCTGATGTGGCAGCGCAAAGGCGAAAGCAGCGGCCGCCATCGCCATGCCCAAAGCGGGCATTTGCATGGGAATGGCGGTGAACATCGTACGAAACAGGCACATGACAAACCTCCTTCAGATCTAATGTTCCCTTTGTGTTCCAATCCCGGATCTGTAGGACAGCGAAATCTTCCGATGACTGCGGCGCTTCCGTCGGCGTTGATCGACACGCCATCGCCTACAGGGAAGGCCTTATCTCACAGCTTGCATTCGGTGAAAGTGCAGGGCATGAATTTTTCGTTGCGCTGCAACATGTCGGGGGACGAACAGCCATGGCGAAGACTTTATCGGACAATCCTGTCCTCGACATCGTCATCCTCACATGCAGACCGCCACGCAATGATTTCCGACGACATCTTGCCGTCGAACTCAGCGCGCTGGGACACAGGGTTCATTATATTTTCCTGAAACGTCGGCCGGACTGGACCGACATGGCATCGGGCCGGATCGAGAATATGTCTTTGCCCGGCTTATTCGCGCGTTTTCGCCGACATGTGCGCACGCATCCGCATGCCGTCATTCTCAATTCCACCAATCTTGCTTTCCCGGTCATCACGCCGCTGCTGCGATTGACCGGTGGCGGCTTCTGGTGTTTCGACATGCATGACGACCTGCTCTACGCCAGTCGCGGATGGCGGCGGCGGCGGGGTGCGATCGGCCAGGCTCTGATGCTGTCGCAATCCGACATGATCGTGCATGCCGCCGATACGCTGAAGCGGCTTTTCCCCCGGTCCATCCATCTGGGCAACGGATCGCACCTGACCCCGCTTCCCAAGCGACGCGTCAGTCCGAACGATATTCTGATCCTTGCCAGCATCGATCATCGGTTCGACTTCGATTTCGTGCATGCAGCGGCCGCCGCCTGCCCGGATCGGCGCTTCCATGTGCATGGCTGGGTGTCTCAGGGGGATGCCGCGATACAGGCGCAGCTGGACCGCCTGATCGCCGGCAATCCCAATATCTCCTATCATGGTCCCTATTCCGACGACGATCTGCCCGGCCTGCTGTCGGATTATATCGTCGCCTTCGCGCCCTACCGCACACATTGCGTCACGACGGAATTTATCGACCCGCTGCGTTTCTATCATTGCCTCGCATCGAATGTCGCTCTGGTCAGCACCCCCATTCCGCAGGCATTGGCGCTGGGCGAACAGATCGAACTGGTCGATACCCCGGACGGCCTTGCCGCCGCGCTGGACCGGGCGCTTTCCCATCCGGTGCGCCCTGCGACCAGCTGGGCCGATGTCGCGCGCCGTTTCGAAACGATCCTGTCGCAACGAACCGTTTAGATGTTTAGTCCCGGCATGTGATGACGCGGCTTGACGATAAAGATGTCTGGTTTCGATCTCCAGATTTGCTCGATGGCCTCATATGGGGATTTGAATCTGAAGGCCTTGATTTGCTTGGCAAAGATGTGCCGGAACATCAGCCCAGAGCCGCGCTCGAACTGGACGAACTGCACGCCATTATCAGTCAGCACGATGTGGATTTCATCGGGCGCCGTTCGGATCAGCGACTTGAGGAAGCCGGCAGCCGCCATCTTGGTGGCCCTGTGATAAATGCGGGCGACGACCAGCTTTGATGTGCAGTCCGCAACGACATGGAGAAAAGCCTTGCCGCTCTCGTGGCGCAGGTCGGCGATAACGATGTGGAAACAGCCGATCTCGTGGCTTTTGAACTTCTTGGGCTCCTCCTGGCCTGCCTTGGGCAGGCGGCCGATCCCCTGCCGCCGCAGGCAACGGTGCAAAGAATAGCGGGTCAGATGCGGGGTCACATCCTTCGACGCAATGTAGGCGTCGTCCAGCGGAAGCCGTGCTCGCACGCGCAATGCCACAATGGCAGCGTCCTCCATTGGCGATAGGACGGTGCTACGACGTTCCCTTGGCCCATCGGCAGGGCTTCGACCGACCGCCGCTTGCGCCACTTCAAGACGGTCTTTTTGGTTGATCCCGTATCGTTTCGCGAGGTGCGTGACCCAAGCTTGCGATCGCTGTAGCTCGCCTTGAATGGCGTGCGTGGTCTTGGCGCTGCCGTGGAGAACCTGACCCAATAACGCCCTCTGCTATGATGAAGCTAAATCGACACCGTCATATGCTGGGACTAAACAGCCAGGCGAAGATCTTCGGAATTTTAGCAGAGTCACATATTCGGCTGTTGATCGCTATATTCCCAGGGGTGAAAATCTGCTGCATTCAATGATGATCTAGCAGTTTCCCCACCTCCGCCTTGAAACTGGGGTAGAGGACATCGTTGGCGTGGCCGCTGATATGATCGCCATCGAAGAAGATGGGGCGCCCGTCGACGAGCGCGGAACATGTCTTGCCGGGGCACAGTATGGGGAAAGGATCCCATATGCGCAATCCGGGCACCCGGGCGGTCAGGGTCTGCATCGCCTGATAAACCGGCTGCCGCATGTCTGTCAGTTCCGATCGGGGCATCGTCTCTCCGCCTTCGCAAATGGGGTTGCTGCGATTGAACCAGTCGGAGCAGCGAAAGGGCGGGCTGCGGAACAGGGGCTTGGGCGCTTCGAGAATCAATCTGGCGCCGGTGCCGCGGGCGAGTGTCATCAGACTATGTTCCGCCTCCATGGTTCCGGCGGCCAGTTTGTCCCGGTCACCCCCGGACCAGTCATGCGCGGGTAATCGGTCGAATTCCTCGGTCAGCCTGTACAGACGCAGACCCGCCAGAAACAGCACATCGCCCTGACGCAGATTATGCTTCAGGTCCGCTTCTATGGCATCGACAAAGGGTTGGCACGGGCTGGCTTCCTCCATCGGCCGGATCAGTTTCAGATAACCGCAATTGGGGCGCGAATATTGGCGAACTTCCACGCCCAGATCGGCGGCGAGCTGACGATATATCGGTGCATAGGCCACATTATGCGAATCGCCGACCGCGAACAGGCGGCCCCGATATTCGGCCCTGCATCCCTGCGGGCGCCAGATGAGCAGATGTCCGCCGCCCATCGGCTGCGTCGCCTGCTGTAGCGGGCAGTGATCGAAGGCAGGGTCGGGTTTACGCGCGCTTTCGGAATACCATGCGCGGTGGTCGCGTGTCGTGCTGAGGCTGAGCCTGTCATGATGGCGGAACAGGATGATGCCCGCAAAGGCCGATGCGCCGATGATGGCGACCGATCCGGTAACGACGGCCAGCTTGGGCAAGGCTGCGACGCCTTTATGATGGCGTAGCGGGCGTTCGACCAGCCGATAGGACAGGATCGCGAACAGCGCGACGAGCAGCAGGGCGGCGAGGCAGGTTGCGATGCTGTCCAGCCCCACGGTCCAGCGGAACAGCACGAAAATCGGCCAGTGCCACAGGTAAAGGGAATAGGAGATCAGGCCGATCGTCACCGGAATGCGCGCGCCCAGCAGGGTCGCCATGCGTGAATCCGGAAGGGCGCATATGATCACGATCGTGCCGACCGCCGCCAGCACGGGCAGCAGGGCAAGAGGAAAGGGGAAAAATGTGGTTTCGGGGATGACGAGGGATATGGCCAGCAGAGCCAGCGTAACGATGGTCAATGCCCCTTTGCGCCGATGATCCATGCCCGCAACCGGCGTCTTCCAGCCGGCCATGGTCAGGTTGAGCAACATGCCCACGCCCAATTCCCAGAAACGGGCCGGTATCAGATAAAAGGCGTAGCGATGTTCATAGGCCGCCAGCGCAGCGCATGCCGCCAGCGATGCGGCCGACAGAAAGGCCAGCATCCATTCCACCTGACGCCGCGACAGTCGTTTTCGGCTCGCCGTCTGATGCCAGAACATCAGAAACGGGAAGATGAAGTAGAATTGTTCCTCCACACCCAGCGACCAGCTGTGCGTGAACGGATTGAACTGTGATCGCGGTGAGAAATATGTGTCGGCATTCAGAGCCAGCGCTATGTTGCTCGCCCCGAAAAACGCATATTTGGCGACTTTCTGGAACGTGTCGCTGAGCCAGGCGGACGGGATGAACAATTGGGTCGCCAATATCGTGACGAGCAGCATGACGACCAGCGCCGGCATGATCCGCAAAAGGCGGCGCGCATAGAAGTGAAGAAGAAAGGACCCTAAAGACGGGAAATGACGGCCGTTCAGCGACTGCGTGACGACGAAGCCCGATATGACGAAGAAAATATCCACGCCGACAAAGCCGCCGGGCAGGATCGCCTCATTAAGATGATAGGCGATGACGGAAAGCACGGCGATGGCACGCAGGCCGTCTATGCCCGCTATATAGCCCGACCGGTTTTGCCCATTATCTGAATTCCCCACATGCCGACCCTAATCGCTATTCCGCATGGAGGCAATGATTCTGTGGCGGTGCAGCAAAAATGTAGCGGCCGACCGGAATGGCTTTGAATCCGAAAGATAAAGCTGATGATTTCGTCCATAATTATTTGTCATTCGGCGACGGGTGGTTGCCATGATTTGGCAAAGCACATATGGAAATGATGCAACGCACAATTCTGGCGAAGGTATCTGACGCGGCATGACGACCTTGCTGACCTTCATCATTCCCGTCCGGCATCAGGATAATGCCAGGGACTGGAACAAATTATGCGACAATCTGCGCCAGACCATGGCGTCGATCAGCGGTCAGCAACATGCCGGTTGGCGCGCGGTCGTCGTCGCCAATGAAGGGGCGCAATTGCCGCCCATGCCCGATGGTTTCAGCGTGGAGCATGTGAATTTCCCGCCCAATGACCTGCACGAAATAACCGCCGCCAACAAACAATCCGTCTATGACGCGTTTCGGTTCGACAAGGGGCGGCGCGTCCTGCGCGGCATGCTCAGCGCGCGCGATACGAAATTCTTCATGATCGTCGACGACGATGATTTCGTTTCCGCGCATCTGACCGGCTATGTCGCGCGTCATTGCGACATGAACGGGTGGAAGGTCGAGAAGGGCTTTGTGTGGGGCGATGGCGGGCGGCTGCTCTACAAACATAATGATTTCGCCAATTTCTGTGGCACGTCCCTGCTGGTCCGCGCGGATCTCTATGATCTGCCCGACCGGTTCGAGGATGCCGACGAAGATTATATCAAGACCATGCTGGGCAGCCATGTGCAGATCGGGCGCATATTGGCGCAGCGCGGCACGCCATTGGCGCCCCTGCCCTTTCGCGGCGCCGTTTACAGGATTGGCCATCGCGGCGCGCACAGCAAATCGCCGGGGCTGGCCGGCATGTATTTCTTCAACTGGGGCAGCGTGCGGCAGCCCCATCGGATATTGATCAATCTGAAACGGCTTCGTTATCTGGACAGGCGCCGCAGGGCCGAATTTTTCGGAGCCTAGGGCGGGGCATTTGGGGGGACAATTGGAACGATATGGCGGGCCTTTGCCTGACTGCCGATGTGCGGCGCTTGCGGCGCGCGCGAACCCGGTCGTGGTCATGATACAGTCGGAGCACCAGCGGTGAAGCTGTATTTCTTCCGCGGACATCGTCCCAATTTCGGCGACGAACTCAACTGCTGGCTGCTGCCGAAGGTTTTCCCCGACTTCTTCGATGAAGATCCGTCGGACCTGTTCCTGGGCATAGGGTCGATCATTTTCGACAGCCATCCCAGGGAAAGCCGGAAAATCGTGTTCGGTTCGGGCTATGGCGGCTATACGGCTGTGCCTGCATTCGACGATCGCTGGACATTCTATTCGGTGCGCGGCCCCCGGACGGCGAAGGCATGCGGCCTGTCGCCCGACATGGTTGCGGCGGACGCCGCCGTGCTCATCCATCGCTATCGCAATCCCGCGCCGGTCAAGACGATCAGGCGATCCTTCATGCCGCATTGGGAAAGCGTCGGGCGTGGCCATTGGGAACTGGCCTGTCGGCTGGCGGGCATTCATTTCCTCGACCCGTCGGCCCCGGTCGAACAGGTCATCGCCGAAATGGAAGCCAGCGACGTGGTCATCACCGAAGCCATGCACGGGGCCATCGTGTCCGATGCGCTGCGCGTTCCATGGGTGCCGATCACGCCCTTCCATGCGGCGCATCGTTTCAAATGGCACGACTGGGCCGAAGCGCTGGACATGACGTTGCAGGACAATCGTCTGGCGCCGTCGTCCGCGCTGGAGGCTGCCGTTGCGCGCGATGCGGATTATCGGGGGCGGTGGCATCAGCCGTCCGGCATCGACCGGATCGTCGGCAGAGTGGTCGATGTCGCACATGTGGTCCGCGCCGCTGCGACGCTGCGCAAGGCGGCGGCTATCGCTCCGACGTTGAGCAGTGACGAAGCGATCACCCGCGCGGTCGAGCGGCTGGAGGCGGATGCACGCAGAATCCGCCAGGACTTCGGACGATAGCAGGCGTCAGGCGATGAAAATCAGTTTCACCCTATGCACCAAAAATGGCGGCGAAAGGCTGGGCATCTGCCTTGATCATATCGAGGCGATGGAGGCCGATGCGGACCTTGAACTGTTTCTGGTCGACAATGGGTCGACCGACGGGACATCCTATCAGCGGCTGTTGCGTTTCGCCGAACGCACCCGCTTTCGTTGTCAGGTGTTGCAGACCTTGGTTCCCGGCAATTCGGCGGGGCGCAATGTCGCGGTGGAGCGGGCCAGCGGGGACATCCACATCTTCATCGATGACGATTGCTATGTGGCCCCGGATTTCCTGCGCGAATGGACGCGGATATTCACCGATCGTCCCGACCTGGGCTTCGCGTCGGGCATGGTCACGCGATACGACCTGCGATATTCCGACCTGGGGTGCGTGGAACATCCGCATGAAAGGCGGATCGAACCCTATGGTTTCGTGCCGCGCGGCTTCATACAGGGGTCCAACATGGCCTTTCGCCGTCAATGTCTGGCGGACGCAGGACGGTTCGACATCAGGCTGGGTGCAGGCACGCCCTTTGCCGGGGAAGAATGGGACATGTGCCTGCGCGCGTCGCGCAAAGGCTGGGCCGGGGGTTATTTCCCGCAGCCCAGGGTTGCACACGACCATCGCCGGGTCGAATCGGAATCGCATGCACGCATGCTTTATTATGATTTCGGCGGAGGGCTGGTCTATGCCAAGAACAGCTTCGTGAAATCATGGGTCAGAACCCTTCACGAATTCGGTCATGAAATGAAGAAATTGTGGCGAGCAAATGAGAAAGAGCGATTTTTTACCTTCGCTCGTGGTTATCTACGCTATTTCTTCATTTGGTGGCCGGTTCGGCGTTAAAAACAGGTCGGATTCTTCTGGCCGGATCGCCACGCATGAAGACTATATTTGTTAATGAGCAGACGTAATTTCAGGCAGATGAAGACGGCGTAAGGGGATTTATGGCGCAAGGTGGAACATCGACGCTCCCTGTGGACGACAGCGTACCGCGCTCGCCTGCCGCCGTACGGATGCAAAGCGTCGTCTTCGCCAGAGGTCTGGCCGCGCTTTTCGTGCTTTTCCATCATGCGGGGCGCCTTGCTGCACAGCCTCGGTTCTTCGATGCGCAAGCTTTCGGCGGCATTTATGAGCGCATCAACGGGATCAATTATTTCTTTGTAGTCAGTGGCTTTTTTATAGGCTGGGTGAACTGGGACAGTATTGGAAAAGGTTACCAGGGCCGTAAATTCTTTTCCAAAAGGATGGCACGGATATATCCGATATATTGGATAATTTTGATACCGCATATAATAATATACACGACAATAGCTTCCGCCGGACATCCATATCAAAAAAATATATACGATATAATATTATCAATATTTCTGATACCGCATGAAAATCAGCCTATATATGGCGTCGCCTGGACATTGGTTCATGAGCTTCTATTTTGTATCGTATTTTCAATAATAATATTCTTCGGAAAAAGGTCACTATTCATACTGCCATTATGGGCAATATCAATAATTTCCATGAATATAATGAATGATTATATGAAATTCCCGTATAATTATTTTTTCAATAGCGTGAATCTATGTTTCATTATGGGCTTAGCAACAAGTCGTATTGCAAAGAAATTTAAACCGAATCTACCCATGCTATGGATAGCTTGTGGCGCCATTTCATATTGTGGATATATGATTTTTGGATCGGTTTTTCACCTTTCTGAATTTTATGAGAATTGTATCCTGGGTTTATCGGTATGCGTGCTTCTTCTCGGCCTGATCGAGCAAGAGCGCAGAAAACCGATTCGCTTCCATCCAGTTTTGCTTGCATTCGGCGCCGCGTCATTCAGCATATATCTGATACATCCGGTTGCGCTGAGCGTGATGACGAATTTGGCTTCTCGCTTGCCTCGCGCGATCATGCCGCCGGTGGAGGTGGTGATAGTGCTGCTCTCCATTGCGGCAGTTATTTTGGGGATGCTTTTCGAACGATATGTGGAGATTCCCGTTTCGCGTCTGGTACGGCCCAGGCTGGAAGCAATCCTTGAATGGCCGTTCAATCTCGTCATGCCCCGCAAGGCGTCGTCCGATCGAAAGATGGTATCGACAGGGCCTGGTGACGTGGAAAGCAAAGGGCAGATGGAGCATGGCCCGGCATAGGCTGGTCGAAAGTTCGACATGGATATGCTGCGGGGTTTCGGACGAAGCACCGATGTAAGGCGATGACAACGGGCGCCGAATCGATGGAGCAGGCTTGCGCGACAGCATTCCTGACCGAAGCTACGCTGGAAATGGTGTCGCGCTTACTCTCGCTTGATGGCCGCTCTCGCACTGTGGGATTGCGGTCGGCATCGCCCATGGTGGGACGGGGCGCCGGATCTCACGGGCTGCATGCCGTCCGCGATCCGCATGCCCATCCTTTTCAGGACGCTGGCGGCGCGAATTCCACCAAGCGAGGAATCGGATCGGACCGTCCGTCGGCATGATCCGGATGTCGGCGCTGCATGTCGCCAATTAGAGCATTTTTGAAACAGATAGTGCCATCTGTTTTGAAATACTCTGGGTCACGCCTTCGCTTCTGGCAAGCGGCGTGCCTTACGCGTTAAAGCCCCATAAAGATGCAAGGCCAGTTTCTTACCGCCAACTTCCAGCACTGGATAGGCGATCGATGCCAGAGACATGATCATGAGCATGTAGATCATAAATGTGGAACAATATGCCAGTTCCATACCGATCTTCGGTATCAATATCTTCCCTATTCTCGATGCAACCGGAATACAAAGGGCATGACAAAGATAAAGGGAGTAAGAAATCTTACCGAGATAATGCACCAGCTTTGTGCCAAACATAGCACGCGCAACCGGCGTATCCTGTGTCAGTCCCATGATCAGCATGGCGATTGCCACGAACTTCAAAAGATCGCTGGCATCCAATATCCAGAGCAAAGCCCCAATAGCCAAGGCCGACAACAGCAATCCGTCCAGAATGGCGGTCAACCGATCACGACAGGCACGGTCTATCTGGAAAAGGATAAAGCCAGTCAGAAAACCGCCAAAAGCCCGTATCAAGGGCCACACGCTACGTGAATCGATAATATCCAGCGCGCCGTTCACCCCGGCTCCAGAATTACCGGCCAATATCATGACCCCGATGGCGACAAATGCCATGAACCGGACATGCCGCTGGGCCGTGAATAAAAGTATCGGGAATATGAAATAGCAAGCCATTTCAGCACTTATCGACCAGGACGGGCCGACAATCGGATGTATCCCCAGACCCCATCCGGTGGCCATGAAAGCATTCGCAACGTAATCCGAAAAATCGAACAATCTCAAAGGATTGTCTCCGGATATATTCACAATCATTTTCGACAGGTAAATCGCCGAAAATCCTATATATGCCGGATAAATTCTCGCAATTCGTCTTATTATGAAGTCTATATAATCACCCTTATCGAGAGAATTAGAAAATCTATTATTATAGTTATAGGATAGAACAAATCCACTTAATATGAAAAATGCGTCGACTGATAAATATGCCCCAGTCAGATGAAATCCTGCAAACAATGACGACCCATCGATACCGCTGCCAAAATGGTAAATGGCAATTATAATGGCAGCCACCCCCCTGACACCGGTCAGACTTTTAACTTCTTTCAGATGTTGCCGCATTGAAAGCACGCCCCCGCACATATCAGATGATAATTATTTGTCGCACCGGTAACGTCACGAGCATGTATCGGTCATGTTATTAACCGCACGTATCATCGACATAGGACCAAAATATTCCTGCTGAAGACAGCGTCCTGCTTCTGCCAATGCCGTTCTCTTTTCGGGATTGTCGGCCAGATCAATTAATGCTGTGGCAAAATCCGGCATGCTGTCGGCGATCGCGGCATGAACGCCATCCTGAACGCCCAATCCTTCCGCGCCAAGGCTGGTTGAAAGAACGGGCCGTCCAAATGCCATCGCTTCCAATATCTTGATCCGCGTGCCGCTCCCGAAAAATATTGGTGCGATCACGATGTCGCAATCGGCGTAATAGGGCGTGACGGACGGAACATTGGCGTGAAGCTCCGCATCGGCGGCGCGCAGCTTCGCATGCAGGTCCGCTGACGGATTCATGCCGACAACTTTCAGCCTTGCTCCCGGCAAGGCATCGCGCACCGTTGGCCATGCCTGTGCCAGAAAAGTCGCCAGGCCGTGCGAATTCGGTCCGAAGGACAAATTGCCGACGAAAAGGATATTATACCCCGCCCCGCTGCGTTGGGGCAGCAAGGGCTTGTCCACGACATTGGGCACTTTCCAGATCGCGGCATCGGGGAATTTCGCCGTCAACAGTGCCTTGTCATCGTCGCTGCAAATCGCGATCCCGTCCCAGCGTTCGGCAATTTCACGCTCCTTGCGCAGGATCATGCGCAGTTGCAGGCGGTTGATGAGCCATTTGTCGATTTGCCCCCGTCGTTCCTCCGCGCGAAAGGAGCGACGTTGGAATTCCGACTGTATATCGTCAAAATCGACCAGACGGCGTCGACATGCGATCTCACCAGTGGCCAGCATGTCATCGGCGATGACTGCCGTCGGCATCCGCCCCGCAAAAACCGTATCGACATGGCGAACCGGCAGTTGGTCCGCAATCCGCGACAAAGTCTTGCGGCCGAAACGCGGCGTGAAGATGGACCGCATGCGCAACAGATCGACATAGCGCCCGACCCGTTTCGGCAAGGCCCGGACGATCTGCGAAGCAGCGCTCCATTCGGGAATGGGGATCAGCGTCACGCTCTTTGCCATCGCGCGCAGCGGCGCGAAATCCATCTTCCCGATCTTTTCGTCGGCCCCCGGATATAGCAGGACGAAATGCATGTTTCCGGTTCGGGCAATGGCCTCCGCCAGGAACCAGGCACGCTGCGACCCGCCATGCCCCTGCGCGTCGGGCGGGATCTGCATGAAGCATAATATATCGCGCACCGTCCCGCTCCGTACCGGTGGCGCCGCGTCCTGTCCGCTTATGCCGGCGTCACGCATGATCGGCCTTGACCTTTCGGATCAGAACCGACGCCCAGATCAGCCAGAAAACGCCATTGGGACCAGGCTCGGTAAATTGGGATTCGGTGACAGAACGGATCATCAGGAACAGAATAAGCGCCAATATCATCAGCGCATCGATATGCTTCTGGCGAAGCGACATCGCAAAGCTGCGCCAGAATGTGGAAAGAGTGATCCCCGCGACGAGAATAAGGCCCGCCAGACCCGTCTGAAGCCACAGATCGACCCAGCTGTTGTGGGCATAGGCAAAGTGATGGCCAGCCATCAGCCACAAGGGCAAATGTTCCGGATTCTCGATATTCCAATAGGCATAGCCCATGCCGCGAACCGGATGTTCCATGATCTTGAGCATCGCCGCAGCCCAGATGTCCGTTCGTCCGGTCAATGACAGATCGCGGCCGATCAGTGACGCTGCGATGTCCGGCATGAAATAGAGGATGAACGCGATCAGCGCCGCGACCAGCAACAGCAGCACGCCGATCATCACGCGCGCGGCAGCCGGTACATGTCGCAGCGACGATATGCCAAAGGCCAGCCCCAGCGCCAGGGTCATGCTGACGGCAGGCGTCGCGGATTCGGACATCACCACCATCAGCAGACAGGCGCCCAGTGTCGGCGCCGCCAGGTCAAAGGACACGGCGCGCCGGAAATAGGCGAAAGCCGTGATGAACACCCCGACGGCATAGAGAAATCCAGCCGCATTCTTATGGACGAAGCCCCCCCGCCACGCGCTTTCATAGCCATTGCCGATATGCCCGATGCCAAGGCTGGGCACCGCGACGCTGATCAGAATGGACGCAATGGCCGACATCAGGAAAGCGATGACCATGAGGCGCAAAATATGGGGAATGCGATAATATTGGGCATAAACGACGCCCAGCGCCACCGCGGGCAGCAGTCGAAGCACGCGCTGAAATGAAAATTGCGGGTCCAGCGACCATAGGGCGCTGACAAAGGCGGCGACGATATACAGATAGCCGGGCCAGCAATGCAGGACCGCCTGTTGTTTTGCATGGCGCACATACATCATCGCCACGGTCAGCGATGTAATCACCAGCATGAATGGCGTGATGGGGTAGTTTTTGATGCCACCCAATGTCCCGAAATAGGTTTCCGGCGGCGTGAAGGTGCCATAGACCTGCGTCGCCAGCAGGAAAATCGTCCACAGGTCCAGCGCCTGAATAGGCGATGTCTGCGCCCGATGCGGGGATCGTCCATGATTTTCCGCCGCCGGGGCGGGCTGCGACAGGGTCATGATATGACCCCTTCCATTGTTCGGCGCGCAAATGATAGCGCGGCGGCGGGGCGACGCGCCACGGACAGGGCATGGGAGCCTTCAGCCATGCTGCGCATCCCCGACCGGTCGCATGATCGCCGCATAGGCATCGGCGCATCGCGCGATGCTGAAGGCTTCGCTACGCGATCTGAGTTGCGCACGATCATGGTCTTGCGCCAGCATCCGGCCCATCGCCATCGCCATCGCCTCTATATCTCCCACATCGACCAACGTCCCGAACCGGCCGTCATCGAGTATTTCCGATGGCCCGAACGGACAGTTGGTCGATACTATCGGGGTTCCGCATGACAGCGCCTCCACCAGCACATTGCCGAACCCTTCGAATTGCGAAGACAGGACGAACAGCGCGGACCGCGAAAGCCAGCCGGCCGGATGTTCGACAAAGCCGGGCATGTCCACCGCATGCGCTATCCCCAATTTCCGCGCTTCGGCCTCCAGCGCGTTTCTTTCTGGACCATCCCCCAGGATGATCAGGCGCGCCACATCTCCACCGCCCATTCTGGCGAAGGCGCGCAGCAGCGTCGTGAAGTCCTTTTGCGCCACCATGCGCCCCATGGCGATGATGACGGGCCGTTCCTCGCCCAGCCATGGGTGCGGCGGATCTTGATCGATCGATTGCTGCCCGCCAGCGACCACGCCGTTGTAAATCACGTCGACACGGTCCGCCCGCCATTTCAACATGTCGACCAGTTCGCGCCCGACGCCACCGGATACCGCCACGATCTTATGGGCAAAGGGCAGAACGCCCTTATACATCCATGGCAAAAGCCTGTATTTGATGGAAGGCCGGTCGATCTGGCGCGAAAAGGCATTATGTTGCGTGGCGATCACGCGCGTCGATCCCCCGGCAATCCGGGCCGCCACGACCGCGCTGATGTTCATATGCTCCATATTGCTGATCAGATAGTCGGGCCGCGCCGTGCGGAGGTATCGGACAAGTTTCGAAAATGCCTTTAGCTGACGACTGGCGTCGAGCGCGACGATCTTGTCCTCCGGCACCTGATTGATCAAAGCACCGGCGCGGCGATCGAGCAGAAATTTCATGTCGAATCCGCGCTCTTCCAAAGCGACGTTGAGCAGAACGTGCAACCGTTCGGCGCCACCACCACTCAGATCTGGCAGATAAACGGCGACAGTCGGCCTTTCGCTCATCGAAAAGCCATCATTTCCGCTACTGATTTCCGGACGGCAATTTTCATTCGAACCCGACCCCCTGAAGCCCGATTGAATTATCTTGCTGCATCGCAACAATCAAGCTTTCGAGTAGCCCGCTAACCTTGTACACGTCACAAAATGAGAAGTCCGATATTTGGATGCGCTAGGTTGCAGGGGGATGAATGCGCAGTCTAAACCGTCTGAGTGGCTTGCGTGCGTTGATCGTCAAGGCAAAATCGCTCTATTTTACCAGATTGTGGGGAATGGATATTCACCCCAGCGTGAATTTTTCCTTGAGCGCGCATTTCGACCGTACCCATCCAAAAGGCATCCATGTCGGCGAAGAAAGCTATGTCGCGCTGGGCGCCGCCATTCTGGCGCACGACACGACTCGCCGCATGTACCGGCATACCAGAATTGGCAGACGCTGCTTCATCGGCGCGCGCAGCCTGATCCTGCCCGGCGTGGAAATCGGCGACGGATCGATCGTGGCGGCTGGCGCCGTGGTGACCAAGAATGTGCCGCCGGGCAGCATCGTCGCGGGGAACCCCGCGCAGATCATCCGATCGGGGATAAAGGTCGGCCCCTATGGCCGCCTCGAACCGGAGCCATAGGTCCGACCGGCACCGGACCATATCGGGCGCCGGTCCTGCGCGCAGCATGTGCCAAACCGCAGGGCGATCCACATGGCGGATCGGCGTCCATGCGAACATGACGGACTATCTGAAAATGGGGGGAAGGACAGTCCATGGCAGCATCGGATCGACCATATTGGGGCTATATTGCGGCCTCTGCACTGACGGCTCTGGTGCCGTTCGTTCAGATGACGGCGCTGGGCGGCAACAGCCAGTTGCTTCAGGCGATCATGGCGCCGCTCAATTTCGGCCTTTGCCTGATCCTGTTGCCGCTGATCCGACCGGACGGGGCATTCTGGCGCAAGGCGGCGTGGGTCATCGTCCTTCTCCTTGCGGCACTGGCCTGGGCGCTGCTGCCCGAACTGGCGGGTCCGGGTCGTTTGCCCGGCGAACCGGTACATATGCTGCCCGATCTCGGTTTGTCCAATATGCTGCGCTACCTCGCCGGGACGGCCGCATTGCTGGCCGGTGCGATGGTCGGGTACAGGCGCGGCGCCATCGGCCGGACGGTGCCCTGGTTCATCCTGTTCGGTGCGCTCAATCTGGCGATCGGGCTGATGGCGCGGGCCGACGACCCGGACCGGCTATGGGGTATGGACAAGACCATTCATCATGACCGTTTCACCGGCACATTGCTGAACGGCAATGCGGCGGCCGCCGTTTTCGGCCTGCTGGCGATACTGGCCGTGGGACAGGCGCTGGTGCTGTTCGGGGGGCCACGCTCCCGATCCGGCAACGCCCGCTCGATCGGCATGGCCCTGTCGATACTGGCGGCGATTTCCTGTCTGCTCGCCTGTGTCATCACGGCATCGCGATCGGCCCTTGTCCTTACGCTGGGCGCGATTTTCATCCTGCTGATCATGGCGCGTCTTTCGGCCAGGACATTGCGGATTCGCGGGCAATGGCTGGCCGTTCTGGCGATCGTGACGGCCGCGGGCGCGTGGATCGGCGGGACCATGGGTCTGATGGTGATGGAACGCTTCGCCCAAAGCGATGGCCAGGCTATCGACCGCGTGCCGATCTGGCAGCATTATTGGGATCTGGTTCAGGCCGCACCAGCATTCGGATATGGTCTGGGATCATTTACCGATGCCAATCTGGCGCATCTGTCCACCGTCAGGCAGGCCTATCAGTTCAGCTATATCCACGCGGCGCATAATCATGCATTGCAACTGTTGCTGGCAGCGGGCTGGCCGTTCCTGCTTCTGCACATCATCGCGATTGCGCTGATCATTGCCATGATAGTGCGAACCGGACGACGGGAATTCGATCCCCACGCCAGGGCCATCTGGCTGGGGCTGCTGATCGTCCTGACCTGTTCCATGGTCGACATTGCGCTGACGGTTCCTGCGATCGTCACGCTTTGCGCGCTGCTGCTCGGCCTCCTGTGGGGCCGGGCGATACGGCGCGGGGTGAGCGCAATGCGCAGCCCAAAAACGGACGGCTCCATCTTCCGACCTGATTGAGCATTCTAAAGTCATCTGGACCAGATGACGGCTTGCACGATGCGGACGGCGGATGAGACGCTGATAACCTTAAAGCACTCTGCGCTAAATCTTGCGCAGGATGCGTGCTCCAGTCATCTGTTATAGCATCGTTATTTGCACAAAACCGGTTCCCATTTTCGCGCACGATGCTTTAGCATGATCCGGTTCAATCCACTCGGATCGTGCCCTATGTAGACAGCTGGCCGCTGCGAACCAGATAGCCCCGCCGGCCGAGATAGGGGCGCCACGCGGCAGTCCCTTCCAGCAGCAGCTTGATATGCACATACATGGCCGCCGACTTCGTCGATTGCCAGATCGCCTCGTCGATGGCCCGTTGCCGCAGGATCGCGCTCGCTGCGGGCCAGGCGGCAACGACATAGCGGATACGCCAGTCCGACGACTGGTCCAGAAACGGCGCATGGTCATAGCTGCGCTCCAGCCACGCGCTGCTTTGTGGATTGACCCCGTCTTGGGTCAGGCCGACGATATAGGCCTGCACGATGTCGGACTGCGCCCAAAGCGGACGGGCGGACTGCGCCCGTTCGACCAGCCTGCGCGCCCGCACCAGCGTCGCTTCACGCTCCCTGCCCGTCTCGCCTGCCGCCGTTCGGGCAAGGAAAGCCGCCGACAACAGCTGCTCACGCGCGGTCATATCGTCGGGCGCCATGCTATATGGCAACAGGGCATCCCCGGCATGCGTCCGGCCCGCCAGCATTTGCAGGCTCGACAGGCGCTTGATCCGCCATTCGGTCGACAGGGACATGACGGCACAGGCCGTCAATCCTGCCGCGACCAGCATCGACATGCCCGTCAGCCACCAACCGCCCCGCGCCGATCGTCCGATCGGGACCAGCGATGATGAACGCAGCGCAGACATCCTAATTCTGGTAATATTTACTATAGGCGCGGGAGTAATACATCGCGCCAATGGCTTCCGACTTGGGGTCCACCATCGTGAATATCGCGCCGGACACCGGTGTGCGGTCCTGCTCCAGCGCCGCCAGCGCCGCCTTGACCGAAGCGGTCGGCGTGCTGCTCCAACGGATCAGCATCAATACCGAATCCGCCAGCGACGCCAGCAATCGCGCATCGGCAACACCCAATATGGGTGGCGTATCGATCAGCACGACATCATATTTGCCGTTCACCTGGGCCAGCAGATCGGCCATATTGTTACCGATCAGGTCTTCGGCCGAAAAGGTCGGCTGGGACACCGGTACAATATCCAGTCCCGGAACGGCATCGGCCCGAATGACGTCTTCGAACGTCGCGGTCCCGGACAGCAACTCCACCATGCCGGTATCGGTGCTGACTTTCAGCACCTGGCTCAGGCCCGCCTTGCGAATATCGCAATCGAGCAGCAGCACATGGTCTCCGCTCATCGCCATCATGCGCGCCATCGACAGCACCGATGCGGTCTTGCCTTCATTGGGCAAGGCGGACACCAGCGCGATGACGTGGGGCTTCTTGTTCCGCGCGGCGATCTTCATCGTGTTGCGCGCCACGCGGAAGGATTCGCCAAAGGGCGTGACAGGCTTCTCGATCAGCAGGTCTGCGGGACTGATCTGCTGCCCGTCCAGCTCCAGCGACGCCTTGTCCACGCGCGGGATCGACACGATGAAGGGTATCTTCAACTTGTTTTCGATTTCGTCGCGCGACCGGAATCCTCGCGCCATGATTTCCAGTATCGTCACCAGCGTGGCGGATGCCGTCAGGCCCAGCAGCAGGCCGAACGCCATGTAGAGCCGCTTGTTGGGCGAACTCGGAAATGCCGGGGGGAGCGCCAGTTCCACGATCTGGGCCTGCGTCTGGGTATTGCGGGACAATTGCCGCGACTGCTGCACATCGCGCGACAGGCGGTTATATTCTTCACGCTTGGCATCGGCCTGCTGCTGGATATTCTGCGCTACCACGCCCGCGCGGGTGTTGGTGGACTGCTGCCCTTTCAGCTGCCCCATCTGCGCCTGCAGCGTGGACGCCTTTGCCGCTTCGGCCGCTGCTTCGCTGGCCAGACCGCCCATTACGCGCCGCGCTTCCTGATCGATCTGATCGTCGACCTGTTTCAGCTGCTGGGTGACCTTGATCGTTTCGGGGTGCCGCGGTCCGTAACGGGCCTGAATTTCACCCATTTCACGCACCACTTCCGCGCGCTGCCGCCGCAGGTCGGTGACCACCCTGGAATCCAGAACAGCCGATACCGCGTCCAGCCCGCCCCGTTCCATCTGCTGGCGCGCGACGTCCAGCTTGGCCTGCGCCGCGGATGCGGACGACAGGGCCGTGGCCAGCTGGCCCGACAGCGATCCAACCTGCTGATCGATCACGGTGCTGGAATAGCTGCCGCCGGTGCCGCCACCGATAATCCCTGCCTCGGCCTTATACTGGGCCGCCTGAGCCTCCATCGCGGCCAGTTCCTTGCCGACCGTCGCCAGACGCCCTTCCAGAAATTCCGCCTGTTTGGATGCCGTTCCGCTGCGCGCGCCGACACTGAAGGACATATAGGCGGTCGCCAGACTATTGGCGATTTCCGCTGCCTTGTTCGCATTGGCCGATTTGAAATTGATGTCGACCACATAGGTCGATTTTTCGCGCGCAACACTGATGCCGCCCAGCAATTTCAGTGCCGTCCCCTCGATACGCTCTTCCATGGACAGCCCGTTGGCTGCGGGCACGCCGAATTCGGGATCGTTGACCAGCTTCAATGTCCGCGCCACCAGCAATGCCACTTCGCGGGACTGGATGACCGTGACTTCGGTATCGATCTGCCCTTGATCCGACATGGTCGATCGCGGCATGTCCACGCCGATCATCGCGTTCTGATTGGGGTCGATCTTGATCCGGGTCGTGGCCACATATTTGGGCGTCGCCATATAGACGGCAACCGTCATCATGGCGAAGAAGGATCCCGTGATCAGCAATATGATGAAAAGCCGCCGCTGAATGACGTTCATCAGCATGGCGATCGCGGCCCTGGCGCTGCCCTCCTCATCCTGTTTGATCTGCGCCAGGGCAGGCATCGTCGCGGCCTTTAGTTCGGACATTCAAGCTCCGGATATGTTCATGGGCGCCCGACGGCTAACCAGTTGATCTCTTATTATATTACAGCTGAAACGTAACGCCCGCGACACTGCGCACTTCGGAAAAGTCCGGGGTCGTCAAAGGTCCATCCCGGTCACGATCGCCATAGGACAGCTCGAAATTCAGCGAGACCCGACGATTCATCAGATAGCGCGCGCCGGCCGATGTCCGCAACACGGTGGCCTTGCTCGACACGCCGATATAGTCGTCGACCTCATAATCCGCCGTCGCCCGCAGCAAGAGATTGCGCAGCAGTTCATGGTCGATGCGAACCGATCCGCCGGTGTTGTAATAGCCGCTCGCCACACCCAGCGCGGAGTCTTCGATCAACCGGCGTCCGGTCAGCGTGATGGTGGTCAGCTGACTGGGAAAATATTCCACCTTTCCTTCGAAGGACAGCCCGCTTGAATCCTTGTAGATTGCGGCATCATAATCACGCTTCGTATAGCCAACGCCCAGGCTGCCGCGGATCAGCGCCGACACGTCGAAGGAAATGCCGCCTAAAAGCGTATAATCCTTGGACCCGCGATTGGGTCTGCCATTATTCAGCGTGAACGGATATTTCGTGTCGGTATAGCCGGTCTGAACGAATATCGACGCATCGGGGGAAATGGCATATTCGCCCCGACCGCTCGTCCGCCAGACCTGACGATTGCGACCACGCTGACTGACGACCACTCCGGCCAGCGTTTCGATATTCTTGAAATCATAATCGCTATAGTCGACCGCACCGATCAGGCGCGTCCTGCCACCGACATAATTGCCCCGCAGCAGGAATATGCTTTCCTGATAGCCCAGCGGCGTCCGGTAACCGGCAACGGCTTGCCCCGAAAACATCGGCTGGAACGATCGTCCGGTGCTGGCGGACATGTCGATGGACGACTGCGTGCCCACATCGACCCGCCCGACGGCATTGACGCTCCACGCATTCTGGTTGCGCGTCGTCGTGTCGATATAGCGTTCGAGGCTGGCGCGACCATTGAGCGAAAGGCTGTGACGCGCCCATTGTGATCGCAGCGTCAGGTCGGGATCGACATTGAAATAGCCGTCGCTTTTCTTGTCGCTGGTCGTCTGGAACACATTGTCCGTGGAACCGCCGCCGACCGTCACCTTCGGGAAAAGCCGGAAACCGCCCAGGGGCATGCCGATCGGGCGCAGTTCGGGCCGGTCCCGTTCGACCACGCTGACATTCTGTCCGCGGCTGAAAATGGGTGGGATCGCCGAATCCTGCAACAGTTTCTGAACCTGCGCCTGAACCGGCGCAACGCTCCCAAGATTGAGGACGACCATGACAGCGCCGGCCGCGACTTCGCCTATCTTCATGTAAATTCCACCCCCCGGCTTGGCCTGAATGATTATGCGAAGCGATCAGCCATAATTGGAATCGAACCCGTCCACCGAAATCTGAATGCCGCTCGTCCCGCCTGCGCCGAACAGGCTGCCGTCACCCGCGACCGCACCGGTGCCGGAGTTCAGCCGTTTCCGATTCTGTTGAAGGTTCGCGATCGCCAGCGACATGGGCGTGCCCGTACCGCTGCCCTGACCCAGTTGGGCCAGCGCCAGCAACTGATCCTCGATGGACAGGCCCGACTGGTCGAGGACATAGGCAATCGCCGCCTCGATTTCGGCCTGGGTTGCATTGGCCGGCAGGGCCGCAAGTGCCGCCTGAACCGATGCGACCAGCGCCGCGACAGGATCGACCTGCGGATCGGCGGCCGCGCCATTCACATCCTGTTCGTCTATCGCCGCCACCGCGCTTACGCCCACCGGCGCCACGGCAGCGGTCAGGGCCAGGCCCAGGACAATCGCCTTGTTCGAAACTTTCGAAACCATCACTACCCCCCTTTATGAGCGGCTGCCTGATGTCAGCCCCGTACGATCAGGAACATTCTTCAAACGGGATGAAATTCCGCAATATTCCGATCAGAAATACCGTTCACCGATCCTGATCGTATCGCCCGGCAGCACGGCGAGGTCGGCGGCCAGATCGACACGCTCTTCCTTGTCCTGCCCGGCATGTTTGATGAAAACCTTCCCTTTATTGGCGCGATAGGTAAAACCCTGCGCCGTGGCAACCGCATTCATCACGGTAAGCCCATTGGAAAAAGGATATTCGCCCGGCTTGGACACTTCACCCAAGATGAAGAAGGGGCGATAGCTCAATATATCTATGCTGATTCTGGGATCGCGCAAATAACCGTCGGCGTACAGCTTTTCTATATCGGCGATGACTTCACCGGTCGTCTTGCCCGCCACCGGAACGTCGCCGATCAGCGGCATGGATAGGTCGCCATTCGAATTGACCGTGAATTCGCCCGTCAGCGACTGTTCGTTGAATACGATCACCCGCACCTTGTCCGCGACGCCCAATCGATATGCTGCAACTGCGGACGGACTGGGTTGCGACGCAGCGACCGATTCGACGGCGCCGGCGGGCCCGGCATGCAGGAAAATAGCAGCAAAAATCAACATAATCGCGCGGAATGACGATGGCATGGCTGTCTGCTTTACCCAGTTAATTTGCGATGCAACATAACATGCTCGCAGGCAGCTTCCAACTGCCGCAAGCAATATTTGTAAACAAATGGTAAACGTCACAATCCGGGACGATAATTCGCAGATGCCGCCCGCGCCGATACGTCGTGCCGAAAGGCAAATTGTCCGAAAAGGATATATATCAGGTCCGTTGACATCTTTTGCGATCGGACCGTCGCGGGATGAGGACTGTCATCGATATGTTGAAAAATCCGGCGCATAATATATCTGCCATGTCCGGCCATGTCGCACGATCCGCATGCGACGAACAGATCAGGGCACGTCATTGAAGAACCCCGTCCGGCTGCTGATATTGCTGAGCGCGCCGACGATATTGTTCGTCGCCACCGCTTTCATCGGCTATCTGATACTGGATGGCGACACGTTCCGGGCCGGGACGGCCGCGCCCCACACCGCCGCAATGGCGGACAAGGCCCTGCCCCCTGTTCCCGCCCTGCCCAGCATGAAACTGATGGATCTTCCCCCGGTGGAAGCCAGAGCCGTCAATGCCCGCACCGCTTTCGTGCAGGATGGCATCCAGATCGCGCAGCCCTTCCTGTTTGCGGGCAATCCGACCGATCGCAATCGCGGCCAGACCTGCCTTGCCGCGGCGCTGCTCTATGAAGCGGGCGACGATCCGGTGGGGCAGGCGGCCGTCGCGCAGGTTGTCATCAACCGCCTTCGTCATCCGGCATTTCCCAAAAGTCTGTGCGGTGTCGTGCTTCAGGGGTGGGAGCGGTCGAGCGGCTGCCAGTTCACCTTCACATGCGATGGCGCGATGAAACGAAAACCATCGCCCGCCGCCTGGCTGCGGGCGAAGGCTGCGGCCGGGGCGGCCATGTCCGGCGCCGTTTTCGGGGGCGTTGGCCTTGCTACCCATTATCATACCGACTGGGTCGTCCCCTATTGGAGCGCGTCGCTGGACAAGATCGCGCAGGTCGGCACGCATCTCTTCTTCCGGTGGCCCGGCATATATGGCCGCCCCCCGGCCTTTCGCGGCGCCTATGAAGGGGGCGAGATCCTCAACCCCGCGATGCAGGCCCTGGCGGAGGCGGATCAACTGACCGCCGCCACGCAGGCGATCGACACCGGCACGGACATCATCCCCTTGCCCAAACGGATCGAATTGCCGGGGATCAGCGGCGCCGACCTTCAGGGCAGCAGCGTTCGTCAGGCCGACGCCGCGTCGGGCCAGTTCATCCTGCGCCTCGAACCCGGCGCCTTTCCCGGCAGCTATGCGGTGCTGGCCTACAAGATGTGCGAGGGCAAACCGGCCTGTGACATATGGGGCTGGACGGACCCCATGGCCATGCCGCGCGCCTTGCCGGTAACCCTTGCCGATCAGCGGACGGCGTCCTTCCATTTTCACAAGAGTGGCCAGTCCCCCACCGGGATCGCGCAGTGGAATTGCCGTGAATTCAAACGCGCGTCGGCCAGCCAGTGCCTGCCGGACACCATGCCCTGACATCGCCGGGGTGACTTTGCTAAAGTGATAGGGCTGGGGTGACAGGGCTCGGGTGGCAGGGCTGGGGTGACAGGGCGGTTCACCGCTTGCTTACCATTATCTGCTAAAGGCAGCCGGTATGAACATGGTCGACCCCAGCGCTCCGTCCGCCTGCCCCAGATCCGCCGTCAGCCATGGCGTCGGCATTGCGGGCCTTGTGGGCCTTGGCCTCTGGACGCTGGTCGCGCGCCATTATGGCATGAACGGGCCAAGCGCGGGGCTGACCGCGGTCATGGCATGCGGCCTGCCGATGGTGCTGTGGTCGCTGATCGTGGACAAGGTGCATCGCAACGCATCGACCGGCATAGACTGGACCGCGCCTGCCCGCCCCATCCGCAACGTGATCGACATCAGCATCGTGAAGATCGCCGGGCTGTGGGCGACATGGCTGGCCATCGCGCTCTTCTACTGCATCGCGCGCTGGTACTGGTCGGGCAATTACCGTTTTTCCATGGACCTGTTCATGGCCATCGCGCCATGGCTGCTGGCGCTGTCGGTGCCCTATGTCATCTGGATCGACCGGCGGCTGGTCGCACCGAAAGACGCCTCCTACAGTTTTGGCCAATGGGTGATCGGCGGCGTCGCGGGTCAGGCGGACATGGCACAGGTCGCCCATCATGCCCGCGCATGGGCGGTGAAGGGCTTCTTTCTCGCCTTCATGGTGTCGATCGTGCCGGGCAATTTCACCAGCGTGGTCGACTGGCGGATCGAGGATGCGATCGACAATCCCGTCGCCATGGCCGGATTCCTGATTGCGGTCATGTTCATGATCGACGTCTGTCTGGCGACCGTCGGCTATATGCTGACCTTCAAACCGCTCGATTCGCATATCCGCACCGCCAACCCCTATCTGGGCGGCTGGCTGGCGGCGCTGATCTGCTACCCGCCCTTCGTGCTGATGGGCGGCGGCGGACCGCTGGATTATCATGCGGGCGGCGCGGAATGGGATTACTGGACGCAGAACATGCCCGCGCTGCAATGGCTGCTGGGCGGCTGGCTGGTGCTGCTGACGGGCATCTATGCCTGGGCGACGGTGGCGTTCGGCCTGCGCTTCTCCAACCTCACCCATCGCGGCATATTGACCCACGGTCCCTATCGCTGGAGCCGCCACCCGGCCTATCTGTCGAAAAATCTCTTCTGGTGGTTTTCCGCGCTGCCGTTTCTGGCGGTCAGCGGGTCATTGGCCGACATGGTGCGCAACTGCGCGATGCTGGCGCTCACCAACGCGGTCTATTACTGGCGCGCCAAGACGGAGGAACAGCATCTGTCCGCCGATCCCGACTATCGTGCCTATAGCGAATGGATGGAGCATAATGCCCCCGTCCCGCGCTTCTTCGCCTGGATCAGCGGGAAGAAGCGCGGAACGACGGCGATGACGGCGCAACCGGCGGAATAAAATAGCATGCTCCGGCGAAAGCCGCAGTCCAGTCCCACCGTTGCGTTACGATCAGGGTTCCTGTCTAAAAGCTCTCTTCTTCGTAAACCCGACTGACGTCGCCCTGCCATTCGCCATGGTAACGTTCCAGCAGGCGTTCGGCATGGGTCTTGCCCGAAGCGACGACCTCTTCCAGCGCGGACAGATAACCGGTTTCATTGTCGCCCGCGCCGTTGAAGCGTTCCCGCGCCGCAAGGCCGCTGCGCGCGATATCCACGACCTGCCCGGCAATGTCGCGCAGCCTGCGCCCGCCACCGATCGGCGCGTCGAGGCCCAGCTTCGGCACGCTGTCGCGCAACGTCTGCCGTTCTTCCATGGTCCAGTCCTTGACCACATCCCACGCCGCATCCAGCGCGCCCTGATCATAGAGCAGGCCGACCCAGAGGGCTGGCAGCGCACAGATGCGGTTCCACGGTCCGCCATCGGCCCCGCGCATTTCCAGAAAGCTCTTCATCCGCACTTCGGGGAAGGCCGTGGACAGATGATCCTCCCAATCCTTCTCGGTCGGCTTTTCGCCCGGCAGGACGGACAGCTTCCCGTCGAGGAAGTCGCGGAAACTCAGGCCCGCCGCATCGATATATTTCCCGTCGCGATAGACGAAATACATCGGCACATCGAGCGCGTAGTCGGCATAGCGTTCATAGCCAAAACCATCCTCGAACACGAAGGGCAGCATGCCCGTGCGCTTGGGGTCGGTGTCCGACCAGATATGGCTGCGATAGGACAGGAAGCCGTTGGGCTTGCCTTGCGTAAAGGGCGAATTGGCGAACAGAGCCGTCGCCAGCGGCTGCAAGGCGAGCGAAACGCGGAATTTCTGCGCCATGTCCGCCTCGCTGCCATAGTCGAGGTTGGTCTGGATTGTGCAAGTGCGCAGCATCATGTCGAGGCCCATCGACCCCACGCGCGGCATGTGCCGCAACATGATGTCGTACCGCCCCTTGGGCATGATCGGCAATTCTTCGCGGGTCTTGTCCGGCCACATGCCAAGGCCAAGGAAGCCAAGGCCCAGCATGTCGCCGACATATTTCACCTGCTCCAGATGGCGGCCGGTTTCGGCGCAGGTCTGGTGCAGATTGTCGAGCGGCGCGCCGGACAGTTCCAGCTGCCCCGCCGGCTCCAGACTGATCGTGCCGTCGCTGCCCGACAGCGCGATGATATTCTCGCCCTCGAACACCGGGTTCCAGCCATAACGGGTCAGGCCGATCAGCAGCGTGTGGATGCCGCCCTTTTCCTCATAGGCGGGCGCATGCCGATCCTTGCGGCTATAGACGAATTTCTCATGCTCGGTGCCGATCCGCCAGCGATCCTTGGGCTTTTCGCCCTTGGAAAAGGCCGCGATCAACTGGTCGCGGTTTTCGATGACGGGATCATGATCCCCGGAGTCGGTTCTTGTGCTCATGCCCCGCCCTTAGTGCTTCCCCCATGCGCGTCAAACAAGAGCGCGCGGCCGACAGATAAGTTGCGCCTATGCGTCGCGCAATAACATAGCGAAATGAAACTTACGCCCAGTCGCCGTTTATCGTCATCCACGCGGCAGTGGCGGCGATGGCGGCCGTCTCCGCCCGCAGGATGCGCGGCCCCAGCGATACCGGCACCGCGCCCGGCGTGGCGCGGATCGCATCCCGCTCGGCCGGGTCGAACCCGCCCTCCGGCCCCACCAGAAAGGCGGCAGGCCCCGGATGGGTCCGCAACGTCGCCTCCAGCGGCGCGCCGCCCGTCTCATCGGCGAAGAACAGGTGCCGGTCGGGCGACCATCCTTTCAACAGCGCATCCAGCTTCACCATCTGCTCCAGTTCGGGCAGCGCGGTACGGCCGCACTGCTCCGCCGCCTCGACCAGATGCGCGTGCAGCCGATCAAGGTTCAGCTTGTCCACCACCGCCCGCCGGGTCAGCACCGGCTGCAATCGCGCCACGCCCAGTTCGCACGCCTTTTCCGCGATCAGGTCGATCCGCCCCTTCTTGATCGGCGCACAGCACAGCCAGAAATCGGGCACATGTTCGGGCGGCCTGGTCTGCTGCACGCATTCCAGCACCAGATCGCGCTTGCGCATATCGCGCACCCGCGCAGCCCATTCGCCCGACCGCCCGTCGAACAGCAGCACGATGTCGTCCACCTTCACGCGCATGACGCTCAACAGATAATGGGCCGGATTGCCGTCCACCGGCACGGCCACGCCTTGCCCCAACTGGGTTTCGACATGCAGGCGCGGAGCGCTTTGTGGGGGCCATGCGGGGGTAGCGGTCATTTCATCTCATGTCTTGCCGGTGACTTGTTCTTCCCTAAAGAGAAGCATGGCCCTTCGACAAGCATAAGGGCGAATGGAGTCGTCGTTGAATCAGACCATCGTCCCCGACAGCGAAGCGCGCGGCCTGCTCGCCCGCCTGCCGGATACGCCCCGCACCCTTGCGCAGCTGGCGCGATTCGACCGGCCGATCGGCTGGTGGCTGCTCTTCTGGCCCGGTGCATGGGCCGTGGCGCTGGCGGGCGGCGGCTTTGCCCGCTGGCCGCTGATCGGCTGGTTCCTGCTGGGCAGCATCGCCATGCGCGGCGCGGGTTGCGTGTTCAACGACATTGTCGACCGCGACCTCGACCGGAAGGTCGCCCGCACCGCCGCCCGCCCGCTGGCCAGCGGCGCCATGTCGGTGAAGGTCGCGTGGCTCTGGCTGCTCGCGCTGTGCCTCGTCGGCCTCATCGTCCTGCTGCAACTCAATCTTTATGCACAGATCGTCGCGCTGGGCAGCCTTGCGCTGGTCGCCGCCTATCCGTTCATGAAACGAATCACCGGCTGGCCGCAAATCTGGCTCGGCCTCGTCTTTTCCTGGGCCGCGCTCGTCGCATGGAGTGAAGTCGCGGGCGCGCTCACCCTGCCCGGCCTGCTGCTCTATGCCGGCACGATCTTCTGGGTGGTGGGATATGACACCATCTATGCGCTGCAGGATAGGGAGGATGACGCGCTGATCGGCATCGGGTCCAGCGCGCTGTCGATGGGCCGCCATGTGCGCGGCGGCGTCACCCTCTGCTATCTGCTCGCCCTGTCTCTCTGGACCGCCGCCATATGGCAGGTCCGCCCGCAACTTCTCGCGCTCGCAGCGCTTTTGCCGATGGCGGCGCACCTGTTGTGGCAGGTCGCAACGCTCAAGGAAGATGGAGTCGATCCCCTGCGTAAATTCCGTTCGAACCGCTTTTCGGGTTTCTTGATGTTCTGTGGCTGCCTCGTCGTGGGGAGTGCCTCGCTATGACGACCCCGCAACCTGGCGCCGATTGCTGGCGCATCGCCCGCGCGGAAAAGGCAAGCGTCATCGTCGACGCTGACAATTATTTCCGCCTCGCCCGCGACGCGATGATGAAGGCGAAACGCCGCATCATGCTGATCGGCTGGGATTTCGATCCCGCCATCAGCCTGATTCGGGAGGATGAGGCAAAGGATGGCGCACCGATCGTCATCGGCGATTTCATCACCTGGCTGGTGGAACAGAATCCGGACCTCGAAATCTTCCTGCTGCGCTGGGATGTCGGCGCGATGAAGTCGATGACGCGGCCGTCGCACCTTGTCACCACGCTGCGCTGGATGGCGCATCCGCGCATCACGGTGAAGCTGGATGGTCATCATCCCCCGGCCGCATCCCATCATCAGAAAATCGTGGTAATCGACGACTGCTTCGCCTTTTGCGGCGGCATCGACATGACCGGCGACCGGTGGGACACACGCCACCATCGCGACGAAGAACCGGGCCGCCATCATCCCGACGGCACGCCCTATGGCCCCTGGCATGATGCGACCACGGCGCTGGCAGGGCCAGTCGCGGCGGCGCTGGGCGAACATGCGCGCAACCGCTGGGTCGGTGCTTGCGGCGATCCGCTGGACCCGGTGGATGGCGTGCAGGATTGCTGGCCCGAAAAACTGCCCGTGATGTTCGAAGGCGTCGATGTCGCCATCGCCCGCACCGCGCCCAAGATGGACGATCAGGAAGAACTGACGGAAATCGAGCAGCTCTATTTGCATCAGATCGCGGCGGCAAAGCGCCACATCTATGCCGAAAGCCAATATTTCGCATCCCGCCGCATCGCCGAAGCGATCGCAAAGCGCCTTGCCGAAGCGGACGGTCCGGAAATCGTCATCGTCAATCCGGAACAGGCGGACGGATGGCTGGAACAGCAGGCGATGGATACCGCCCGCGCGCGCCTCTATGAAACACTCAGGAAGCGCGACACCCATGGGCGCTTCCGCATCTATCATCCCTACACCAATCGCGGCGTGCCGATTTACGTCCATGCCAAGATTTTGATCGTGGACGACCGGCTGATCCGCGTTGGTTCCTCCAACATGAACAACCGGTCGATGCGGCTCGACACCGAATGCGACGTCTGCATCGACACGGCGATCCCGTCCAATGACGGGCGGCAGAACATGGTCCTGAAAATCCGCACCGACCTGATCGCCGAACATCTCGATCTGCCGACGGAGCGGGTCGCGGCCGTCATCGCCGAACGCGGCCTGATCGCGGGGATAGAGGAAATGCGGCAAAAGGCAGGCCGGACGCTGCGCCCCTATGTGACGCCCGACCTCAACGACGTGCAGCAATGGATCGCCGACCATGAAGTGCTCGACCCCGAAGGCCCGGAGGAAATGTTCGAACCGGTCAGCGAACGCGGCCTCTTCCGCCGGATGAAGGGTTGGTTCGGGCGGGGGTGACCGCCTGCTGTCCTACCGAAAGGCGCGGGGCTATCATGACGCCGCGACTTTCCGATAGGATCATCCGGGCGTAACTTTATGTCCAATTCAGCAGGAAATGTGCGAAGTTAAGCGGAGGAGACACCACGCCACTTGCCCTGAACTTGTCGGAATTTTCTGGGGATAAGGACGGGCTTCGGCACGGCCGGCCCGAACGGATTTCAGGAAGCGCCGGTCACGCGCTATTCCGCCGCCAGCAATGCCTCGGCGCTTTGCAGGTTGACCGACACCAGTCGGCTGACGCCCCGCTCCACCATGGTCACGCCGAACAGCCGGTGCATCCGCGCCATGCTGACGGCATTATGGGTGACGATCAGGTACCGGGTGTTGGTCTGCGCCACCATCGCGTCCAGCAGGTCGCAGAAACGATCGACATTGGCATCGTCCAGCGGCGCATCGACTTCGTCCAGCACGCAAATCGGCGCCGGATTGGTCAGGAACAGGCCGAATATCAGCGCCACGGCGGTCAGCGCCTGCTCGCCACCCGACAACAGGGTCAGCGCCGCCAGCTTCTTGCCCGGCGGCTGCGCCATGATTTCCAGCCCCGCCTCCAGCGGATCGTCGCTGTCGATCAGCTCCAGATGCGCCTGCCCCCCGTTGAACAGGGTCGTGAACAGCCGCCGGAAATGCCCGTCCACAGCCTCGAACGCGGCCAGCAGCCTTTGCCGCCCCTCCCGATTGAGGCTGCCGATCGACCCGCGCAACTGGTTGATCGCCTGCGTCAGTTCCGCGCTTTCGGCCCGGCTCAACGCCTGCGTCGCCTCCAGTTCCTCCAGTTCCTGCGCCGCGACCAGATTGACCGGGCCGATCCGTTCCCGTTCACCATGGAAACGGTCATGCTCGGCCTGTTCGGTCTGCGCGATCCGGATGTCGGCACTGGCAAAACCCAGCTTTTCGGGCAGCACCGGCGGCGGGCATTCGAACCGCTCGCCCGACAGGCGGTTGGTTTCGATCCGCCGTTCGTCCGCCGCCTCCGCGCGGGCAACGGCCGTCGCCCGCGCCTCACGCACCCCTGCCAGCGCCTCACCCGCCTGCGCCGATCGCGCCTCTGCGACCCGCAGCGCGCTTTCCGCATCCTGCTCCGCCCGGCGCGCCTGATCGGCGGCGTCCGTCAGCGCCGCTCCCTGATCGCTCAGCCCCGCAATCGCCTGCGCCAGCGCATCGGGTTGTCCCTCAATCTGTTCGCGATCGGCCCCGATCTCCCCGGCGCGGGCGACCATCGCGGCAATGCGCTTCGCCGCTTCCCCGGCGCGCGACCGCCAGCCCTTGATTTCCGCATCCGCGGCCGCCTGCCGTTCCCGGTCGCTGGACAGCGCCCGGTCAGCCAGCGCCTGCTCAGCCTGCAACTGGCTGACGGCGGCCCGCGCCTTCTCGCTCGACTGGCTGAGCGCCGCGACCAGCGCCCGCGTCTCCGCGCCGTCCGGCACGGCTGCACGCGCGGCCTGCGCCTTTTCATGCTCGGCCTGCGCCCCATCCCGGTCGCGCTGCGCCAGCGTTCGTCGTTCCTCCACGCCCTCACGCCGCCCCGCCAGCCGTTCCAGCGCGATCGTCGCTTCATCCGCGGCTCTCAGCGCGGCGCGCAACCGCTGGTCCGCCTGCGACAGCGCCGTCCGCCCGGCCGCCAGCGTCTGCGCCGCCGCCTGCTCGCGCAATCTTGCCTCATCCTGTGCCGATGACGCCTGCGCAACCGCCGCTTCGGCATCGGGACGCACCGCTGCGATCGCCTCCAGCCGGTTGATCCGGATCAGCCGTTCCGCCGCCGCCGCGCCACCCTCGGCCGCGACATAGCCATCCCAGCGCCGCAACTGCCCGTCCAGCGTCACCAGCCGCTGCCCCACCGACAGCGCCTGCCCATCGTCCGTTTCCGCCACCGCGATCTGCGCCAGCCGTCGCGCCAGTTCGACAGGCGCGGTGACATGATCCGCCAGCGCGGTCGCACCGGCCGGCAGGGCCGGATCGCCCGGCAAAGCCTCCGCCCCGGCCCAGCGCCGCTTGCCATCCGCGCCGACGGGCGCTTCCAGATCGTCGCCCAGCGCCGCCGCCAGCGCCCGCTCATAACCCGGCGCAGCCTTCAGCCTGTCCAGGGCCCGCGCCCGGTTGCCGGTCCCGCTTTCCACCGCCCTGCGCAGCGCCAATGCTTCGCTGTCCAGCGCCGCAAGCCCCGCCCGCGCCGATGCCAGGGCGGCCTCGGCGCTCGCCCGTGCTTCGGCCGCTGCATGGCGATCCGCCTCGGCCGCTGCGATCGTCGCTTCGGCTGCATCGCGATCCGCCTGTCCCTGCGCCTGATCGGACAGCGCCTTTTCGCGCTGCGCCTCCAGCGGGGCTGCGTCGGGCAAGGCGGCCGCTTCCGCCGTCAATCGCGCGACATCCCTTTCCGCCCGCTCCAGATGGCTGCGCGCCGCCGCCAGTGCGGCCTCCGCCACGCGCAATTCCGCCTGCTCCGCCGCCTGCGTCGCCATCGCGCGGGCAAGGTCCAGTTCGGTGTCCCGCGCCGCATCTTCCGCCGCCGCGATCCGCGCCGCAAAGGCGGGACGCAGCTTCTCCGTTTCCATGACGCGCCCCTTGAGCGTCGCGATCTCCGCCGTCAGCCGCGTGATGGCATCGGCGGCATCATTGGCCAGCGTGCCTTCGCGCGCCCGGTCTTCCTCCAGCCGCGCGGCCTGCTGCGTCAGGTCGGACAGGCGACGCACGACCGATTCGCGTTCGGTGCGCAAAGCCGCCAGCCGATGCCCGGCTTCATTGGCGGCATCGCGCGCGCGCTGCGCGGCGGCGCGGCGATCCGCCAGCGCCGCCACCGCCGCCTGCGCATGGGCGGCGGCCGCCATCTGCGCTTCCTGTGCGGCGGACACGGCCGCTTCGGCCTGTTCCGCTTCGCCCCGCGCCGCCTCCGCGCTGGCATTGGCTTCGCGCCAGCGGGCGAACAGCACGCGCCCTTCCGCTACCCGGATCTGGTCGGACAGGCGGATATAGCGTTCCGCCGCCCGCGCCTGCTTGCGCAGGGCATTGGCCCGTGCATCCATGTCCAGCAGCACTTCGTCCAGCCGCGCCAGATTGGCTTCGGCCGCGCGCAATTTCTGCTCGGCATCCTTGCGCCGCACATGCAGCCCGGCGATCCCCGCCGCTTCCTCCAGCATGGCGCGCCGCTCCTGCGGCCGGGCGGCGATGACGGCGGCGATGCGCCCCTGACTGACGAGGGCGGGGCTATGCGCGCCGGTCGCGGCATCGGCAAACACCAGCGCGACATCCTTCGCCCGTACATCCCTGCCATTGGCTCTGTAGGCGCTGCCCGCGCCGCGCTCGATCCGGCGCGTGACTTCCAGCTCGCCGTCGGCGCCCACCTCCACCGCGTTGAACAGTTCCCCCTGTTCCTGCACGGTCAACAGCGACACTTCGGCAAAGTCGCGTTGCGGGCGGCTGGTCGTGCCCGCAAAGATCACATCCTCCATGCCGCCGCCGCGCATGGATTTGGCGCTGGATTCGCCCATCACCCACCGGATCGCTTCCAGCAGGTTGGATTTGCCGCAGCCATTGGGACCGACGATGCCGGTCAGGCCCGGTTCGATCCGCAGCTCCGTCGCATCGACGAAGCTCTTGAAGCCGGAAAGTTTGAGGCGCTTTATCTGCACGGCGTCGCGCCGGGGCAGCCTGCCGCCCCGGCCCTCATCTGCGTATGCGCGCGATCAAAGCCCCCTTGGCTCAATCAGATACCCGCTTCCCTGAGCTTGGGCTGAAGCAGCGACCAGCTTGCGACATTGTCGACCAGCACGCCGTTGATCAGGAAGCTGGGCGTACCGCTGATCTGATACTGGTTGTTAGCGGCCTCTACCCCTTTGGCCAGGCGTTCGGCCGATGCGGTGTCGGCCAGGCACTGTTTCGCCTGATCGGCGGAAATGCCGCGCTGCTGCGCAAATTCGACAAGGCCCGCGACCTGCGCGATGGCGCCGGGACGCTGCGCAGGCGGCAGCTTCTCTACGCCCTGAAATGCGGCGTCATTACCCTGCACCTTTTCGAACATCGCCGCCTGATTGGCGAAAAACTGTTCGGACAGGGGATAGAAAACATCCTTGCCGCCGCACCGGGCGAGCAGGGCGGTGGTGAGGTCGATGGGATCGCGCACATAGGTGCGGAATTCGAAGCTCATCTTGCCGGTGTCGACCAGCTTGCGGATTTCCTCCGATGCCTCGGTCGCGAAATCCTTGCAATGGCTGCACGTATAGGAACCATATTCGACCAGCTTCAGCTTCGCCGACGGATTGCCCATCAGATAATAGCCATCGGGCGTTTCCGCGACCGTTTCCGACCAGCTGGTCCCGGCGGGCGCGGGCACGGCGGCGATCGGTTCGCCGCTGGGCTTTGCGCCCTCTTCGCTTTTGCCACAGGCGGCAAGGGTCATGCTGAAGGCGATGGCGGCAACAAGGGGAAGGGCTTTCACGACGGGCAAGGCTCCGATGATGGCAATGCGATGATTGGGGGTTTAGATCAGCGGGCGGGCGCGGGCAATGCGGCCTTGAGTATGTCCCAGGTCGAACCCTTGACCAGCGTGCCGTTGACGGTGAAGCCGGGCGTACCGCCGATCTTCACCTTGTTCCACGCTTCGTCGGTCATGGCCAGAATCTGCTTCATCGACATGGGATTGGCGATGCAGGCGTCCAGCTGCGCATTGGTAAAGCCGCGCTTGTTCATCAGGGCGTAAAGGCCGGTCTTCTGGCCGATGTCCTTCATCGCGGCGTTCTGGTCCGTGGGCTTGTCGGTGCGGCTGTCATAGGCTTCCACCTGTTCGATCCAGGCGCTCTGGTTGGCGAACAGCGCTTCATGATTGCCCATGAAGCGGGCCGGTCCACCGCACCGCGCCAGCAGGGCGGATGTCAGGTCATATTTGTCGCGCACCGCGTTGCGCACTTCGACATTGACCGTCCCGCCCTTCACATAATCGTTTTTCAGCGGCGCGCTCGCCTCACCCACGAAATGGGCGCAATGGGAACAGGTGTAACTGACATATTCCACTACCTTCGTGGACGCGTTGGGATTGCCCATCGCATGGCCGCCGATCGGCGAAAGCACGACCCGGCTGACCCAGTTGGCGGCAGGAGCGGCCGCCAGAGCGGCGGGGACGGCGAGCACGGCGATCGGCAGGAACAGTTTCTTCATGGAGTGCGTCCGTAAATCTGCCCCGCTGAACCGGAGCCTAATGATGATGGCGTCGGTCGCGATTTCCGGCCATGCGGATCGATGATCCGGCCTGACATCGCCTGTCAGTTGATCTTCGGCAAACCGGCGCTGTTGGCAAGCCCCTGCGCCAGCGATTCCAGCACCGCGCGCAATTCCGGGTCGCCAATGTCACGCAGCGAATCGCCCAGTTCGACCGGGATCGGTTTCAGGTTGCGCGGCGGGGGGCGGCGTTCGGCCCTGACCGGCTTCACATCCCCCTGTCGCATCGCGACCTTCGACACCGCGCCATAGCCAAAGAAGCGGTTCACCCGTTCGACGATGTCGGGCAACATATGCTGGATCATCGGCGCATGGCCGCTCATCACCGTCAGCTGCAACGTGCCGCCGGCTTTCTGCCCGACCGGAAAGCGAATCGATTCGGGCACCGAGATTTCGGCATAATGGCTGCCGACGATTTCCGCCCAGCGGGTGACGATGCTGGACTGGACGAAGCCGAACTTGCGGAATGCGGCGCGGCCGATGTCGGGCATCAGGTCCGCGATGGCGCGGGGCGCGCCGACACGCGGACGTTCTGCCTGCTTTGCGACGCGATTCTTATATTTCGGGGTGGCCGGGCGTTCCGTCATGCCCCGCTTAATGGCATAGGGCCGCCATGCGCGTCGAGGGTAGAGACAGAAAAATCGCGAGCGACCTGCTTGCCCATTACGACATCCATGCCCGGCGACTGCCATGGCGTGCGCCACCGGGCAGCAATGCCGCCGATCCCTATCGCGTCTGGCTGTCCGAAGTGATGCTGCAACAGACGACGGTCGCGGCGGTCGGCCCCTATTTCGCCAAATTCACGCAAATATGGCCAACGGTTCAGGATCTGGCCGCCGCCCCCGACGCGGATCTGATGGCGGCATGGGCGGGGCTTGGCTATTATGCCCGCGCCCGCAACCTGCTGGCCTGCGCGCGCGCCGTGACGCATGATCATGGCGGCGTCTTTCCCAATACGGAGGACGCGCTGCGCGCCCTGCCCGGCGTGGGCGCCTATACTGCCGCCGCCGTCGCCGCCATCGCCTTTGGCCGCCGCGCCGTGGTGGTCGACGCCAATGTCGAACGCGTCGTAGCCCGGCTGTTCGCGATCGACACGCCCCTGCCCGCCGCCCGTCCCGCGATCCGCGCCGCCACCGATCGCATCACCCCCGATGCCAGAGCCGGGGATTTCGCGCAGGCGATGATGGATCTGGGCGCGACCATCTGCACGCCGCGCAATCCGGCATGCGGCATATGCCCGATACGGGAGGGTTGCGACGCGGTCCTGACCGCCGATCCCGCCGCTTTCCCCGTCAAGGCGCCCAAAAAGGCCCGCCCTCACCGCACCGGCCATACATGGTGGATGGAACGGGACGGCCATGTCTGGCTGATCCGGCGACCGGACAGGGGATTGCTGGGCGGCATGCGCGCGCTGCCCAGTTCCGACTGGAGCGACATGCCCGACGCCACACCCCCCCTGCCCCTGCGATGGACGCGGGTGGACGAACCGGTGCTCCATGTCTTCACCCATTTCTCTCTGGCGCTCGCCGTCCATCATGCCCATGTGGGACCCGACATGACGCCGCCCGGCATGGGCGAATGGTGGCCGATCGACCGGATCGAAGAGGCCGGATTGCCCACCCTGTTCGCCCGCGCGGCGGATGCGGCGCGGAAGGAAAGGAAAGCGGATGCACGGAACTGACCCGACCCGAAACCATGTGCCGGGCTTTGTCGGCAGCCATCTGGACCGTGTCGACCCTGTTCGCACCAACCCCGCGCTGCTGGCGGACGCCTTTGCCGGTCCCGCCGCGCGCCTGTTGATGCTCGATGGGCTGGAGCCGGTGGAGGTGGACGGGCATCTGCTGCTGCAACCGGTCGCCGCCGATGCTCTGGTTGAGGATCATGTGCTGCTGGGCGTCGATCCGGCCGGACAGTCGATCTTCGTACCGTTGCTGACCCGCGCGGACATCAACCTGTCCCCCACCCCGCGCAGCCGCGCCATCGCCGACCTTGTCCCCGCATCGGAAGTCGCGATGTACGGCGCGGCGCGCAGCCTGCTCCACTGGCATGCCCGCCATCCCTATTGCGCTGTCTGCGGTGATAAAACGCAGCCGGTGAAGGCGGGCTGGGCGCGCAGATGCGATGGCTGCGCTGCCGAACATTTCCCGCGCACCGACCCCGTCGTCATCATGCTGGCCGAACATGAAGGCCGCATATTGCTGGGTCGCCAGCATGGCTGGGCGCAGGGCCGCTATTCCGCGCTCGCCGGATTTGTCGAACCGGGCGAAACGATCGAGGAAGCCGTCGCCCGCGAACTGTTCGAGGAAGCGGGCATCCGCGTCCATTCGGTCCGCTATGTGATGAGCCAGCCCTGGCCCTTCCCCTCGTCGTTGATGATCGCCTGTATCGCGCAGGCGCAGGACGACGCGCTGACGCTGGACGCGACGGAAATCGAGGACGCCTTCTGGTGCGACGCGGATCAACTGCGCGCCGCCATGGCGGGCGATCCCGACGCCCCTTTCTCCGCCCCGCCGCAGCTGGCGGTTGCATGGCATCTGCTCGATCACTGGCTTGCCGCCGTCGCCCCCGCGCTTGTTCCCTCTGGCGCAAGCGCGTAAGGCCGCCTCATCCTTTCATGATTTCAGGGACGATTTTCCTTCCATGCTCAGCCTAGAAGAAGCCCAGTCACGCGCGCAGGATCTGGTCAGCGCCGCGCGCAAGGCCGGGGCCGACGCCGCCGACGCCATCTATGCCTGCAATGCGTCGACCAACGTGTCGGTGCGGCTTGGCGCGCTGGAGGATGTCGAACGGTCGGAAGGTGAGGAAATCGGCCTGCGCGTCTTCGTGGGTCAGCGTTCCGCGAGCATTTCCGCGTCGGACATGAACCCCGCGACGCTCGCCACGCTGGTCGATCGCTGCATCGCCATGGCCCGCGAAGCGCCCGAAGACCCCTATGCCGGCCTTGCCCCCGAAGACCGGCTGCTGAAAAAGCGCCCGCCCTCGCTCGACCTGACCGACGACGCCGAACCGGAACCCGCCGCGCTGCGCGAACGCGCCCTGATGGCGGAGGAAGCCGCGCGTGGCGTGCCGGGCATCACCAACAGCGAAGGCGGCGGCGCGGCGGTCGGCCGCAGTCAGGTAGCGCTCGCCACCAGCCATGGCTTTGCGGGGGCCTATGCGGGCACCAGCCATTCGACCTGGGCCAGCGTGCTGGCGGGCAGCGGCGCGGACATGCAGCGCGACCATGCCAGCCACAGCGTGCGCCATCTGGAGGATCTGGACAATGCCGAAGCGATCGGCGTGCGCGCGGGCCAGCGCGCCGTCGCCCGCCTGAACCCGGTCAAGGTCGAAAGCGGCGTCATGCCGGTCATTTTCGATCCCCGCATCGGCTCCAGCCTGCTTGGCCATCTGATCGGCGGCATGGTCGGCCCGGCGATCGCCCGCCGGTCCAGCTTTCTGCTCGAATCGCTGGGCGAAGCGCTGTTCGACGCGAACGTCACCATCATCGACGACCCGCTGCTGCCACGTGGCATGCGATCGCGCCCCTTCGATGGCGAAGGCCTGCCGGTGGAACGGCGCGCGCTGATCGACGCGGGCGTGCTGACGGGCTGGCTGATGGACAGCGCATCGGCACGTCAGCTGGGCCTTGAACCCACCGGCCATGCCAGCCGGGGCGGCAGCGGCGCGCCCGGCGCCAGCATCACCAACGTCCATATGGAAGCGGGCACCATTTCACCCGGCGACCTGATGGCGGATGTGAAGCGCGGCATCTACATCACCGAACTGATCGGCATGGGCGTGAACGGCGTTACCGGCGATTACAGCCGGGGCGCGGCGGGCTTCCTGATCGAAAATGGCGCGGTCGCCCATGCCGTGTCGGAAATCACCATCGCCAGCAATCTGAAGGACATGTTCCGATCGCTGGTCCCGGCCAGCGACCTGCATTTCCGCTATGCCATGAATGTGCCGACGCTGCGCATCGACGGGATGACCGTTGCCGGGGGATGACGCCCTGTATCAGGCGACCCTGTCCGCCGTGGCGGATGCGGCCGACCATGCGCTGACCCTGTGGGCCGGTGGCGACACGCGCGTGCGCCAGTGGGAAAAGGTGCCGGGCCATCCGGTGTGCGAGGCCGATCTGTCGGTCGATGCGCTGCTGCGCGAAAGGCTGGCGGCAATAGATCCGCAGGCGGGCTGGCTGTCGGAAGAAACCGCCGATACGGTGCACCGCCTGGATGCGACCCGCGTATGGGTGGTCGACCCGATTGACGGGACGCGCGATTATCTGCGCGGGCGACCGGGATGGTCGGTGTCGGTCGCGCTGGTGGAAAATGGCGCGGTCATGCTGGCCATATTGGCGGCGCCAGCCCGTAACGAACTATGGGTCGCACGGCGGGGCGAGGGCGCGACCCGCAACGGCCTGCCCTTGCGCGCCGGATCGCGCGACACCCTGCCCGGCGCGCGCGTTCCCGCCGACCAGTTGCCGCGCGCCGACCGCGATCTGGTGGCCGTGGACAAGCCCAACAGCATCGCGCTGCGCATGGCAATGGTCGCCGCGGACGAAGCCGATCTGGTCGCCACGGTCCGCTGGGGCAATGAATGGGACGTCGCAGCCGCCGCGCTGATCGTGCAGGAAGCGGGCGGCATCGTCACCGATGCGCTGGGCGAACCGCTGGGCTTCAACCGGCCGCAACCCACGGCCTTCGGCCTGCTTTGCGCAGCGCCGGGTATCCACGCAGCCGCCGTCGAACGACTGGCCCCGCGCGCACGGGACATAGTGGGCCAGCCCGAAAGCTGAACCGCCTTGCGGCCGTTTCCGGCGACAGAAATCACCGTTACCTGCCGCTGGCGACAGCAGTATCGGGGTCGCCTTTACGGCGATAATCTATACAAATATCTAGGAAAACTGGAGCGGGCGAAGGGATTCGAACCCTCGACCCCAACCTTGGCAAGGTTGTGCTCTACCCCTGAGCTACGCCCGCTCTGGCGGCCGGAGAGTGTGTCCCTCTCGGCGGGTGGCGGGGAACTAGCAGCGCTTTTCCATATCGGCAAGGGGAGAATTGCAGAAAAATGAAATTCTCTTCAAAATCCCCGAAAATTAAGGGTTTTCCGTGCCTTACATCTGACGATCGCGCACGCCGCTTCACGAAAAGGCGATCGGTGGCATCCGAATCAGGCGCAAACCACCCTCGGTGAAAGCGGTGACTTGGCGACGGCGCGCCATCTGGCTAGACTGGCGGGGACATGTTTCTGTCCGTCGCGGGATCATTTGTCGCCGCGCTTCGTAATGACCCGATATGCCTTTTATCATGAGGACCAGCCATGCAGTCCGACCCGTTGACCCGTCGTCGCCTCTTGCAGGGTAGCGGCGCTCTGGCCGCCGCCGCCCCGATCATGGCGTCCGCGCAAAGCGCCGCCGCCGCGCCAAGGCCGCAACCCCATGGAGGACATGCAATGATGCCAGTCGAACTGACGGTCAACGACCGCGAGGTTCATCTGCAACTCGACCCGCGCACCAGCCTGCTGGATATGCTGCGCGAACATCTACATCTGACCGGCACCAAGAAGGGCTGCGACCATGGTCAGTGCGGCGCCTGCACGGTGATCGTGGACGGCCGCCGCATCAACAGCTGCCTGACGCTGGCGGTGATGCATGATGGTCAGAAGATCACCACAATCGAAGGCCTTGGCACGCCCGATCAGCTGCACCCGATGCAGAAGGCGTTCATCTTGCATGACGGCTATCAGTGCGGCTATTGCACGCCGGGGCAGATTTGTTCGGCCGTCGCCGTGCTGGACGAGATTGAGGCAGGGATACCCAGCCACGTTACCGACGATCTGGACGATGTGGCGATCAGCGACACCGAATTGCGTGAACGGATGAGCGGCAACATCTGCCGCTGCGCCGCCTATCCCAACATCATCGCCGCGATGCGCGACGTTTCGGGACAATCCGGGGCAAAGGGAGAAAAGGCATGAAGCCCTTCACCTATGAACGCGCGACCAGCGTGGCGGCGGCGGCAAAGGCGGCGGGATCGGTGCAGGGTGCGCGCTTCATTGCGGGCGGCACCAATCTGCTGGACCTGATGAAGCTCCAGATCGAAACGCCACCGCATCTGATCGACGTCAATCACCTCGGCCTCGACCGGATCGAGAAGACGGACGAAGGCGGGCTGCGCATCGGCGCACTGGTCCGCAATACCGATCTGGCGGCGGACAAGGTCGTCCGCCGCGACTATGCCGTGCTCAGCCGCGCGCTGCTGGCCGGGGCGTCGGGGCAGCTCCGCAACAAGGCGACGACCGGCGGCAACCTGCTGCAACGCACGCGATGCCCCTATTTCTACGACACACGCATGCCGTGCAACAAGCGCAAGGCAGGCAGCGGTTGCGGCGCGATGCAGGGGATCAACCGCAGCCTCGCGATATTGGGCGTCAGCGACGCCTGCATCGCCCAGCATCCCAGCGACATGGCGGTCGCCATGCGCCTGCTGGATGCGCAGGTCGACACGATGGGCGCGGACGGCGTCGCCCGGTCGATCCCGATCGCGGATTTCCACCTGTTGCCGGGCGATACGCCACAGCGGGAAACGGCGCTGAAAGCCGGGGAAATCATCACGTCCGTCACGCTGCCAAAGCCAATCGGCGGCACCCATGTCTATCGCAAGGTCCGCGACCGCGCCTCCTATGCGTTTGCGCTGGTGTCGGTAGCGGCCGTGTTCGGCAGGGACGGGACGGCCCGCTTCGCATTCGGCGGCATCGGCGCGAAACCATGGCGCACCGACATGGCGGACGCCGCTGCGAAACAGGGCGCGAAGGCAGTTGCGGAAGCCGCGCTGAACGGCGCGCGGACCACCCATCACAACGATTTCAAGAAGCTGCTGGTCGAACGGACGCTGACGTCGCTCTATCGGCAGCGGGAGGCACGGGCATGAAGTTCGATACGCCAGCGGGCATCAACCCGATCGACCGGGGCCGGGTCGTCGGCATTCCGCACGATCGCATCGACGGCGCGGCAAAAGTGACCGGCAGCGCGCCCTATGCCTATGAACGGCACGACGCCGCACCCAATGCCGCCTATGGCTGGATCGTCGGATCGGCCATAGCCAAGGGCCGCATCACCGCCATCGACACGCGCGCGGCCGAAGCGGCGCCGGGCGTTCTGGGCATCGTCACCCATGCCAATGCGGGCAAGCTGGGCAAGGGCAGCATGAACACCGCCCCCCTGCTGGGCGGCCCACAGGTCGACCATTATGATCAGGCGGTCGCTCTGGTCGTTGCCGATACGCTGGAAAATGCGCGCGATGCGGCCAAGCTGCTGCGCATCGATTATGCGGCGGAGGACGGCAAGTTCGATCTGGCGGCGGACAGCATCCGGGGCGTGGTGCCGCCCGACGGCTTTGCCGGACCGGCCGACACCGCGGTGGGCGATTTCGACGGCGGCTTCGCCCGCGCGGCGGTGAAGATCGACCAGCGTTACACCACGCCCGATCACAGCCATGCGATGATGGAACCGCACGCCACGACCGCCGCCTGGAACGGCGATAAACTGACCCTGTGGACATCCAACCAGATGGTCGCCTGGGGCGTGGGCGAAGTCGCGAAAACGCTGGGCATTCCCAAGGCCAATGTGCGCCTCGTCTCGCCCTATGTCGGCGGCGGCTTCGGGTCCAAGCTGTTCCTGCGCGCCGACGCGCTGCTGGCGGCGCTGGGGGCGAAGCAGGTAGGCCGCCCGGTCAAGGTCGCCCTTGCCCGGCACCAGATTCCCAACAACACGACCCATCGCCCCGCCACCATCCAGCGCATCCGCATCGGCGCGGACAAGGATGGCGTGATCGACGCGATCGGCCATGAAGTCTGGTCGGGCGACCTGCCCGGCGGCGCGGCGGAAACGGCGGCGGCGCAGACCCGCCTCCTTTATCGCGGCGCGAACCGGATGACCGCGCACCGGCTGGTGACGCTGAACCTGCCCGAAGGCAACGCCATGCGCGCGCCGGGCGAAGCGGTGGGCCTGCTGGCGCTGGAAGTCGCGATGGACGAACTGGCGGAGGCCTGCGGCATCGACCCGGTCGAACTGCGAATCCGCAACGATGTGCAATATGATCCCGAAGCGGGGCCGCAACGCCCCTATTCCAGCCGCAAGCTGGTGGAATGCCTGCGCGCGGGCGCGGATCATTTCGGCTGGGCAAAGCGCAATGCGAAGCCGGGGCAGGTGCGCGACGGGCGCTGGCTGGTCGGCATGGGCATGGCCACCGCCTTCCGCAACAATCTGGTCGGCAAATCGGGCGCGCGCATCGGCATCGACGCGCAGGGCCGGGTCATCGTCGAAACCGACATGACCGACATCGGCACCGGTTCCTACACCATCATCGGCCAGACGGCGGCGGAAATGATGGGCGTGCCGCTGGAGGCCGTAACGGTGCGCCTTGGCGACAGCCGTTTCCCGGTATCGGCCGGGTCCGGCGGCCAGTGGGGCGCGAACAGCTCAACCGCCGGGGTCTATGCCGCCGCCATGGCGCTGCGCGCGAAACTGGCCGGACAGGCGGGCTATCCCGCAGATCAGGCACAGTTTGAGGACGGGCTGATCAAACTCGACAATCAATCGCAGACGCTGGCTTCGCTCGCCGGGCGCGACGGCATCTGGGCCGAAGACAGCATGGAATATGGCGACCTTGACAAACGCTATGTCCAGGCGACCTTCGGCGCGCATTTCTGTGAGGTCGGGGTCGATGTCGATACGGCCGAAGTCCGCATCCGCCGCATGGGTGGCGCCTTTGCGGCCGGGCGCATCCTCAACCCCAAATCGGCGCGCAGCCAGGTGATCGGCGCGATGACCATGGGCGCGGGATCGGCGTTGATGGAGGCGCTGGACGTCGATACCCGGTTCGGCTTCTTCGTCAATCACGACATGGCCGAATATCTGGTCCCGGTCCATGCCGACATCCCACAACAGGATGTGCTGTTTGTCGACGAACTGGACGACAAAAGCTCTCCCATGAAGGCCAAGGGCGTGGGCGAACTGGGCATATGCGGCGCGGGCGCGGCGGTGGCCAACGCCATCTACAACGCCACCGGCATCCGCCTGCGCGACTATCCGCTGACCATCGACAAGCTGCTGAAAGCGCAGGCAGCCTAGTTCTCGGCGCGCCGCCCGGCGCATGGGGCATGGCGGCGCCATCCCGACCCAAGGTATAATGGAGCGCCGCCACCCGCCCCCCTAGCCTTCCGCAAAAGAAGGACAGGGGAGAGGCGGGAATGCGGATTTGGGCGACGCTGCTGGCGGGCAGCGCCATGGCGCTGGCACAGAGCGCGGTATGGGGCGCGGCATGGGCGCAGGCGCCCGATGCGACCGATCCCCTTCGCCAGCCCATCATCGTCACCGCGCCGGGTGGTGCGGTCGATGTCGATGACGCGCTGACGCTGACCGCAGCCGACATCACACGGAACGGCGGCCCCGATTTCCTCGGCGCGCTGACCCGCAATTTCGCGGGCGTCACCCTTCAGGATGCACAGAACAACCCGTGGCAGCCCAATCTGGTCTATCGCGGCTTCACCGCCTCCCCGCTTCAGGGCCAGTCGCAGGGCATCGCCGTCTATCTGGACGGCGCGCGCTTCAACCAGCCCTTTGGCGACACGGTGCAGTTCGACCTGTTGCCGCAGGCCGCGATCCGCAGCGTCAACCTGCTGGACAAGAGCGCGGTCTATGGTCTCAATGCGCTGGGCGGCGCGCTGACGCTGGACACCAAAACCGGCCTCAGCGACCCCGGCCTGGAAGCCAGCCTGTCGCACGGCCGGTTCGGCATGACGCAGGCCAGCGTGGCGGGCGGCGCGGCATGGCGCAACTGGAGCGCATTCGGCGCCTTCCAATATATACACGACGGTGGCTGGCGCGATCATTCGCCCTCCACCCTCTATAATGGCTATGCCGATGTCGGTTTCGACACAGCGACCGGCGGCCTGCATCTGAAGGTCATCGGCGCCGATACCGACCTGACCGGCAACGGCGTGTCGCCTGTCGACCTGCTCGCCGCCGATCGGCGCGCCGTCTTCACATGGCCCGACAACAGCGCCAGCCGCTATGGCCGGGTCAGCCTGCACCCCTGGGTCGCGCTGTCCGACACGACCCGGATCGAAGGCACGCTCTATGCCCAGAAACTGACCCTGCGCACCGTCAATGGCGACGCGGCCGACATTGAAGGGTGCGAGGATGACGATGATGCAGGCTTCGTCTGCCTCGAAACGGTGGGGGCCGACGATGATGAGGAACAGGCCGTCCTGACCGACGCAGACGGCAACCTCATCGCCGATCAGCTGGGCGGCGAAGGCTATGGCGTATTGAACCGTGGCCGCACCCGCACACGCGCCATGGGGGCGCTGGTGCAGCTGGTCGATCGCCGCACGCTGGGCGCGGGTGACAATATCTTCGCGCTGGGCTTCAGCTACGACAGCAGCCGTACGCGTTTCGATACATCGACCGAACTCGGCGCGCTGACCGACGATCGCAGCGTCGATGGCCTTGGCCCCATCATCGTACAGGATGATGGGGCGATCGCGCCGGTGGGCCTTGTCGCCCATACCGATTATTGGGGCGTCTTCGTGCAGGACCGCCTGCCCATCACATCGCGCCTGTCGGCCGAAATGGCGCTGCGCTACAATCATGCGCGCATCCTGATGCAGGATCAGATCGGCACCGCCCTCAACGGCAGGCATCGTTTCAACCGGGTCAATCCCGGTATAGAGTTCGACTATGCCCTGTCCGACGCGTTCAGCCTGCGCGCGGGCTATGCGCAGAGCAATCGCGTGCCCACACCGGCTGAACTGTCCTGCGCCGATGAAAATGCACCATGCAGCCTCACCAATTTCTTCATCGCCGATCCGCCGTTGAAGCAGGTCGTCGCCAAAAGCTGGGAAGCGGGCGCAAAGGGTCGGGTGGAAACGGGCGGTATCGCCATCGAATGGCTTTTGTCCGCCTATCGCACCGACAATCGCAACGACATCCAGTATGTGGCATCGGAAATCCGGGGCCGCGCCTATTTCCGCAATATCGGCATGACCCGGCGGCAGGGGGTGGAAGCGACGCTGCGCGCCAGCCGGGGCGGGTTCACCGCCGGCCTCAGCTACGCCTTTACCGACGCCACCTATCGCGCGCCGCTCAGCCTTTCCAGCCCGGCCAACCCTTCCGCCGACGATGATGGCCTGATCGCCGTCGAACGCGGCGACCATCTGCCCGGCATCCCCCGCCACAGCGCGACCCTGAGCCTCGATTATGCCGGAAAAGGCTGGTCGGTCGGCGGCGACATGCTGGCGCGCGCCAGCCAATATCTGGTCGGCGACGAAGGCAATGATGAAGCGAAGCTGGGCCGCTATGCCGTGGTGAACCTGCGCGCCAGCATCGACCTGTTTCGCGGCGTCAGCCTGTTCGGCACGCTCGCCAATGCGTTCGATCGCCGTTACGGCACATTCGGCACGTTCAGCGAAGTGGGTGAGATCGAACTGGACGAAGCCCCCGGCGCTTCCAACCCCCGCGCTTATGGCCCCGGCGCGCCGCGTCGCTGGCAAATGGGCATAAAGGGGCGTTTTTGAATTTCTTGCAAATATTTGATTTTAAACGATAAAATTAACAATAGCGACCGGATGGCATAATCCCGATGGCAAAAGTCGTGATTTAACAGCGACTTGAAACGTGCAAAAAAGTCATGATTGTCAACTTCGCTGTCGCGTTACAGCGAAGTCGTCGTCATCGCTCCGCCCCGTCCACCCGCGGCAACAGCTTCGTTTCCAGCCCCGGATACAGATGCGACACGCTGCGCTGCAATTCATAACGCGCCGCCGCCATGCTGGCGAAACGGTCGGGAATGGCGATTTCGCCCGCTTCCACCATGTCCAGCCCGCCCTGAACGGCAGCGGTCAGCGCCTGCTCCAGCCAGTCGATCCAGTCGCGCGTCTGATCGATCGCCGCCGTGCCGCCGGGGTCGAACGGGCCATGCCCCGGCACCGCGCCCTTGTGCGGCAAGGACTCCAACCGGTTCAGGCTGTCCCGCCACGCCGCCAGATCGGCCGTCGGCGTACTGGGCGCGCGGTCGTGGAACAGCAGGTCGCCCCCCAGCAGCAGGCCGGTCTGCGCGTCGATCAGGGCCAGATCCGCCCCGCTATGCCCCGACAGGGCGATCAGGCGCAGCGTCCGCCCGCCGAAATCTTCCGCATCCTGCCTTATGGCCTTGGCCGGCAGCATCAGGTCCGTGCCGCGCATCCAGTCGCCCAGCAGACGATACATGCCATCGGCATAGCCCTGCCCCTCCGCCCGCAGCGCATCGATCGTGCCGGGCAGCGCCGCGACGATGGCCGGGTCGAACGCCGCCAGTCCCATGCCATGATCGGGATGCAGATGGCTGACATAGACCCGGATGACGGGTTTACCGGTCAGCTGTTCCGCCACCTGCCGCAATGCGCGGGCATAGCGGATCGATGGCCCGCATTCCCAAAACACGGTGCCCGCAGGGGTCGCGATGATCGCGATATTGGCAATCGCCCCGCCATTGTCCGCCGCGATCGGGGCATCCGCGCCGCGAACCAGCCAGATGCCATCGCCGATCGCTTCCGGCGCGATCGCATAATCCGCGGCCACGGCCGGATGGACCGCCAACGCCGCCATGCCGGCCATCAGGCACCGCCGCGACAGGATCATCGTCCACCCGGCATCGGCGACTGTCGCGCCATGTTCAGCGTCGCGCGATAATCGCGACCGTTGCTGTCCCGCGCCTCGACCTGAAACCCCTGACCGGCTTTGCCGTCGACCATCAGCGTGATGGCCGGATCTTCGGCCACGGCCGCCCATATCTCCATGTCGCCCAGCACCTGCTCCCCCGCCTTCACCACCAGCGATTCCAGATGATAGGTGGCGATATTGTCGACCAGGCCGGTGTCCATCGGATGGCGAAAACCCAGCCTTATGCGACTGACGCCATCCCGCATCGGCCAGGCTTCCCCCCTGATTTCGCCCAGATGGTCGGCCCAGTCGCCCCTGACCCGGCTGACCGGCGGCGCGGAACAGCCGCCCCCCGCCGCATCGACCCAGCCGCCCGATACCAGCCACTGGCCGTCGGCCAGCTGCACCGCCCCCCGCACCGGCGTACGCTGGTCCAACTTGATGCGGGTCGCCACATAGGGCGCGGCATGGACCGGGCGATAATCGATGGCGATCGGAATGGGGTTGAGGTCGACCAATATCACCATGCGCCGGACGTCGGGGATGGCCCGCGCGTCGACCGCCACCGGGAAGGCGCGCTGATTTTCGGCGATCATGGGGAAATCGACCTTCACGCGCGGATCGAAGCGCACCGGATCGTCGCCGAACAGGGTGCGGGCATGGGCATCCCACATCGGCGACCCCAATGGATCGGGGGGTGCCGCCGCCCCGGCATCAGCCGCGACCAGAGCCAGAACCGGCACAAGTGCGATGGCAACCCAAAGGCCCGTCTGCCTTTGCATATCCTTCTCCCTTGGGACGGGGTCTATTCTCCTGCGCGGTCGGTTACCATTGGCCCTTGGGTCGCCACCTTAGAAGGAACGACATGCGCCTGATCCTGATCGCCCTGTTGCTGGCTGCGTCCCCCGCCACCGCGCAGGATGCGCTGTTCGATGGCGACGGGTATCGCATCGCCCATTATCGCGCGCCGGTGCATCAGCCGCCGGATGGCGTGGGCCGCATCGCGCCGGACGCCGCCGCACAACTGCGTCCCGGCCGCGACGCTCTGTTCATCGATGTGCTCCCGGCCGAAGGCGGCCATCGACAGAGCGATGGCAGGTGGAAGCTCGCCACACCTCATGATTCCATCCCCGACGCCCACTGGTTTCCCGAAGCCGGACGCGGCGTCCCGCCCCCCGGCATCGGCGAATGGTTCCTTGACGGCATCGCCGGCCTGACGGGCGGCAGGCGTGACCGGATGCTGATCCTGTTCTGCAAGGTCGATTGCTGGATGGGCTGGAATGCGGCGAAACGGCTGCGCGCACACGGCTATCGCAATGTCTGGTGGCTGGCCGAGGGGGTGGAAGGCTGGACCGACCGCAACCGCCCGCTGTCCCCCGTCCGTCCCGAAGGCGGGGTCGCCCCATAGGACCAAAGGTCAATTGTGCGCAAAGCCCCGTCGGCCGCACTCTTCCCTACGATCCGGCATGCAAAGCCGTTCGATTCCATGGAGAGTGACTTGACTGATCTGCGCATAACGGCCTGCCTTCTGACCGCCGCAGCCGCCCTCACCCTATCGCTGCCCGCCGCCGCGAAGGACATCGTCGTCCACATGAAGAATCAGGGCGCGGACGGGGCCATGGTGTTCGAACCCGGCTATGTGAAGGCCGCGCCCGGTGACACGATCCGTTTCAAGCCGACCGATGCCAGCCATAATGCCGAAACCATGGCCAATATGCTGCCCGCCGGCGCCACGCCGATGAAGGGCGGCATGAACAAGGAAGCGGTGCTGACCGTCAGCAAACCGGGCCTGTATGGCATCAAATGCATGCCCCATTATTCGATGGGCATGGTCGCGCTGGTGCAGGTGGGCGCCGTGACGCCCGCCGACGTCGCCACCGCCAAGGCCGTGAAACTGCCCCCCTTCGCCGCAAAGCGCATGACCGCCGCGCTGGCAAAGGTGAAATAATTCATTCTGACATATCATATCGGGAGTAGGACGATGTTGCAGCAGGCAATGGCGCGTTTCGCGGGCACGAAGCTGATCCGCGATCAGTATGACAATTATATCGGCGGCCAGTGGGTCGCCCCCGCTCAGGGCGAATATTTCGACAATATCTCGCCCGTCACCGGACAGGTCGTGTGCAAGGTGGCGCGCGGCACCGCGGGCGACATCGAACTGGCGCTGGACGCCGCGCACAAGGCGAAGGACGGCTGGGCGCGGACGTCGCCCACGGAACGATCGAACATTCTTCTGAAGATGGCCGACCGGATGGAGGCCAATCTGGACCTGATCGCCATGGCCGAAACGATCGACAACGGAAAGCCGATCCGCGAAACCACCCATGCCGACATTCCGCTGGCCATCGACCATTTCCGTTATTTCGCGGGCTGCGTCCGCGCGCAGGAAGGGTCGATCAGCGAAATCGACCATGACACGATCGCCTATCATTTCCATGAACCGCTGGGCGTCGTGGGACAGATCATCCCCTGGAACTTCCCCATCCTGATGGCGGTATGGAAACTGGCGCCCGCGCTGGCGGCGGGGAACTGCGTCGTCTTGAAACCCGCCGAACAGACGCCCATGTCCATATTGGTGCTGATGGAAATCATCGGCGATCTGCTGCCCGCAGGCGTGCTGAACGTGGTCAACGGCTTCGGCGTGGAAGCGGGCAAGCCGCTCGCCAGCAACAAGCGGATTTCCAAGATCGCCTTCACCGGCGAAACCACCACCGGCCGCCTGATCATGCAATATGCGTCGGAAAATCTGATCCCGGTCACGCTGGAACTGGGCGGCAAATCGCCCAACATCTTCTTTGAAGACGTCATGGATGCCGATGACGATTATTTCGACAAATGCCTTGAAGGGTTTGCGATGTTCGCGCTCAATCAGGGGGAAATCTGCACCTGTCCCAGCCGCGCGCTCATTCAGGAATCGATCTACGAAAAGTTCATCGAACGCGCCATCGCGCGGGTGAAGGCGATCAGGCAGGGCAGTCCGCTGGACCCGTCGACGATGATCGGTGCGCAGGCGTCGAACGACCAGCTGGAAAAAATCCTGTCCTATATCGAAATCGGCCTGAATGAAGGCGCCGAATTGCTGACCGGGGGCGAACGCGCGACGCTGGATGGCGAGTTGGGTGAAGGTTATTATGTGGCCCCGACCGTGCTGAAGGGGCATAACAAGATGCGGATCTTTCAGGAGGAAATCTTTGGCCCGGTCCTGTCGGTCACGACCTTCAAGGACGAAGCCGACGCGCTCGCCATCGCCAATGACACGCTTTACGGCCTAGGCGCGGGCGTGTGGACCCGCGATGGCAGCCGTGCCTATCGCATGGGTCGCGGCATTCAGGCGGGCCGGGTATGGACCAACTGCTATCATGCCTATCCGGCCCATGCGGCCTTTGGCGGTTACAAACAGTCCGGCATCGGCCGCGAAACGCACAAGATGATGCTGGACCATTATCAGCAGACCAAGAATCTGCTGGTCAGTTACAGCCCTAAGGCGCTGGGCTTTTTCTAAAAGCGGGTAACGGCTCAGTCGAAGGCGATCTCCCTCTCCACCACAGCCTTCGACGGCGGCGGGCACCCTTCCCCGGTGCCCGCCGCACCGTCATTTTGGACGGACGACGACGACATAACCCTATAAATCAGGAGGACAGGATGACGGCACTTCCCCCACGCATATTGGCCACGCAGGACGCCGAAGCGCTGATGCAGAAGCTGACGGCCCGGCATGGTCCGCTGATGTTCCACCAGTCCGGCGGCTGCTGCGACGGGTCGGCCCCGATGTGCTTTCCCCGCGGCGAGTTCAAGGTCGGCGGGCAGGACATATTGATGGGCCATATCGGGGACGACATACCGGTGTGGATCGGTGCGGCGCAGTTCGAATATTGGCGCCATACGCAGGTGACGATCGACGTCGTGCCGGGACGGGGAGCGGGCATGTCGCTGGAAAGCCCCGAAGGCGTGCGCTTCATCGTGCGGTCCCGCATATTCGACGATGATGAAAATGCCCTGCTGGAAGCGGCGGGCGATCCGCCAACAGGCGATGCCCTTGTCGGCCAGACGGCATAAATCCCCGGATGACAACATGACGCAGAACGGTGCATAATCCCTAAAAAAGGGGACCATTGAACGGGGCCGTGGGGGGAGAGAGACATGACCATGCTGGCATCGGAAATCGGCTTTGCGTCGAGCCATTCGCACGACCCGGCACAGGCGATGGCGGATGTCGCGCGACAATTGGGCGACGTGCCGCTGGCGGGCATGCTGCTATTCTGCTCCCACCGCTTCGATCGCGATGCACTGGCGCGCGCCGTCAACCGCCACAGCGAACATGTCGTCGCGATCGGCTGCACCAGTTCGGGCGAACTGACCGACGCGGGTTATGACGAAGACAGTTTGAGCGTCATCGGTTTTCCGGCCGACGCCTTTCACCTGACGTCCCATATTTTCGATGACATCGACGCGTTCGACCCGGTGTCCGCGCGGGAGGATATTCGTGCGCTGGCCGCCATCGCCGAACGCGACAGCCGCCATCTGGGATCATCGGTCAATCATGTCGCGCTGTTTCTGGTCGACGGCCTGTCCCATCGCGAAGAATTGCTGACCATGACGATGCAGGATGCACTGGGCGACATTCCGCTGATCGGCGGATCGTCCGGCGATGGCCTGGCTTTCCGCGAAACCGCCATTTTCGAAGGCGGGCGCTTTCATCGTCGGGCCGCCGTCATCGCGATTCTGTCCACCCCGCGCCCGATCCATGTGTTCAAGGCGCAGCATTATCGCCCCGGCGCGGCCAAGATGGTCGTGACCGGCGCCATTCCGCAGGACCGCATCGTCACCGAAATCAACGCGGAGCCGGCGGCGGCCGAATATCTGCGGCTGGCAGGCCATGCGGGGGAAGAACTCAGCCTTGCCTTCTATGCTGCCCATCCGCCCATGGTGCGGGCGGGCGGCGACTATCATGTCCGGTCGATCCAGAGCGCCAACGCCGACGGCAGCCTGACATTCTATTGCGCGATCGACGAAGGCATCGTGCTGACCGTGGGTGAACCCATCGATCGCATTGCGGGAATGGAGGCGATGTTCAGCGACATCGCAGCCCATGTGGGATCGGTCGATCGCATCATAGCGTTCGATTGCGTGTTGAACCGGATCGATGCGGAACAACGACAGATGACCCGCGCCGTATCCGAACTCTATGGTCGACACCGCGTGATCGGTTTCAACACCTATGGCGAACAATATCACGCGCTGCACGTCAACCAGACCTTCAGCGGTGTTGCGATCGGGCGATGACCAGGGTCGCCGCCCCGCCTGTCGACGCCGAACTGGCGCAACTGCGGGAAGAAAACCGTAAATTGCGCAAGATTAACGCCGCGCTGATTGATCGGGTCGAACGGTCGAGCGACATGGCCGGAAGCGCATTTTCCATGTTCGAAACGGCCATCACGCTGGAAGCCATGGTGCGGGAACGGACGACGGAACTGGAGGACGCGCTGGGTCGGCTGGCGACCGCCAATGCCGATCTGGCGCAGGCTCATGCCAGCGCCGATGCTGCGCAGGTGCGGCTGCGCGATGCAATCGCGTCCATCAACGAAGGTTTCGTCCTGTTCGATGCGGAGGATCGGCTGGTCCTGTTCAACGACGCTTATCTGGGGTTCTGGCCGGAAATCGCCGATCAGGTGCGCGAAGGATTATTGTTCGAGGATGTCGCCCGGCTGGCGGCGGCGCATCGGCGCCCGTTAGGCGCGGCGCTGGCCCCTGATCGCTGGGTTTCGGACCGGCTGGCGCGGCACAGCGTCGCGGATGGCGGCCACGTTCAGGCGCTGGCCGATGGTCGCTGGATACAGATCAACGAACTGCGCACCAGCGAAGGCGGGATCGTCGGCATCTACACCGACATTACGGAGGTAAAGGCGGAAGACGCGCGCAACCGGGCGCTGGAACTGGCCGAACGCAATCTGACCCTGCAATCCACGCTCGACAATCTGTCGGAAGGCGTGTGCCTGTTTGATGCGCAGGGACGGATCGCCGCCTGGAATGACGCCCTGCAACATCTGCTGGGCCTGCCCGACGACTGGATACAGGACGGGGCCGATCATGCCGCCCTGCTCCACTGGTGCCGCGACCGCATGGCCATGGACGACCGGGGCTGCCTCGACTGGCGCGGCGACCGGCCGGGCGATCCCGTCCAGGCTCTGGTTGCGGCGGGGCATCGCCATTTCGAACTGCGCAGCACGACGCTGGACCGGGGCGGTCAGGTCATCGGCTTTACCGAAGTGACCGACATGTTGCGCGCGCAGGCGACGTTGCAGGAAACCGCCGAAACGCTGGAACGGCGGGTGGCCGATCGCACCACCGAATTGCGCGCCGAAGTTGCCGAGCGCCGCGAGATCGAAAGCCAGTTGCGCGATGCAAAGACGGCCGCGGAAAAAGCCAATCTGTCCAAGACCAGCTTTCTGGCGGCGGCGAGCCACGATCTGCTCCAGCCGCTCAATGCTGCACGCCTGTTCGTTGCGGCGCTGGGGGACCGGCGGCTGGCGCTGCCGACACGCGCGCTGGTCAACCAGACATCGACCGCGCTCGATTCGGTGGAGGATCTGCTGGAGGCGCTGCTGGAAATCAGCCGTCTGGACGCGGGGGCGATCCAGCCGGAGATCAGCGATTTCAGGCTGGATATGCTGCTTGGCACATTGCGGGTCGAATTTGCTCCGCTGGCGCGGGCATCGGGCCTGACGCTAGACATGGCCAGCGATGCCCTGTGGGTGCGGTCGGACATTCGTCTGGTTCGCCGCATTCTCCAGAATTTCCTGTCCAATGCGTTGCGCTATACGCAGCAGGGATCGGTGCGGGTCGATTGCGCAGCCGACGCGCAGACCATCCGCGTCAGCGTGACCGACACCGGACCGGGCATCGCCGCAGACAAGCAGGCGCTGGTGTTCGAAGAGTTTCGCCGATTCGATACCCGCGCGGGTGGCAAGGGGTTGGGCCTTGCCATCGTCAAAAGGGCGAGCGACATGCTCGGCCATCGCCTGACGCTGGAATCGACGCCGGGTCGCGGATCGACCTTTGCCATCGAATTGCCAGCCGGTGAAGCCGCGGCCAGCCCGGACAAGGGGCCAGACAGCGTGACGCGCGACCGAAGCATGCGCGGGCTGAACATATTGGTGATCGACAATGAACGCGCGATCCAGACGGGCATGCGGACATTGCTGGGCGGCTGGGGCTGCAGCGTGCTGACGGCGGGCGGATATGAAGATGCCATCGCCCTGTTCGAACCCGGCGGCGCGCCGGACATCGTGCTGATCGACTATCATCTGAACGATGGCGAAACCGGGGATGTCACGCTCGATCGCCTGCGCGCGCATTTTGCGCTGCCCGTTCCGGCCGTGATGATTTCGGCGGATCGGGGCAAGGAACTGAAAGCGCGGCTGGATGCGGGTGGTACGCCGTTGCTCAACAAGCCGGTGAAGCCCGCACAATTGCGCGCATTGTTGCGGACGATGCTGAAATAGGACCGCCGCCCGGAAAGGTGGCGGTTCGCGTCAGTCGGAACCGAAATGCACCCGGTTCGCCTTGATCACGGCCTGCGTCCGGCTGAGCACGCCCAGCTTCTGCAATATCGCCGACACATGCGCCTTGATCGTGGTCATCGACACGCCCAGATCATGCGCGATCTGCTTGTTCAGCCGACCGTTGACCAGATGGCCGAGCACGGTCTTCTGCTGCGGGGTCAGGCTGTCGATCCGGCGGACGATGTCATCTTCCTCAGCGGATGGCGCCGATCCTTCGCCCATGGTTTCGGGCAGGTAGATTTCCCCTGAAACCACGCGATGCAGCGCCTCCACAATGGCGCTGCGCTTCAGCGATTTGGGGATGAAGCCCGCGGCTCCGGCGGCCAGCGCTTCCTGCACGATGGCCCGGTCGAACGCGCCCGATACCATGACGACCGGCAGGATCGGGAACCGATCGCGCAGCAGCTTCAGGCCATCCAACCGACGTACGTCCGGAATGTTGAGGTCAAGCAGGATCAAGTCGAAATTATCCTGCTTTTCCAGCGTCGCGACGGCTTCTTCCAGACTGGCCGCCTCGAAAATTTCGATATTGTCGAAACTGATCGCGATCACGCTGCGCAAACCGTCGCGCACAAGGGGATGATCGTCGATGATCAGCACCCGTTCCATGATCGCTTCCCCGCCCATATAATGCCCCATATCATGCCCCTGCCCACGATGTTCGGTCAAGCCATGGGACGCGGAGAGGCGCAATGCGCCGGGCGGGAAAGCCGGGGCCGATTGCGCATGATGTCCGCGTCCCATGACGATCATTTCAGTCATCCTTTGCTGGTCGCATCGCCGACCCATCCGCTATCCGACCTTCGACGGAGACCGATCGGGGATGCGCAGGTTCATTTGGCGAGTTTGAACACCCAGAGCGCGCCGCCCTGATTGATGTCCTTGAACGATTTGGCAACTTCGCCGCCCCACAGCGGCACCGCCCCGCCCCAGCCGGACATCACCGCCACATATTGTTCGCCATCCTGTTCCCAGGTGACGGGGCTGCCCACTACGCCGGAACCGGTCTGGAATTTCCAAAGCTCCTGCCCGGTCTTGGCATCGAAGGCCTTGAGATAACCTTCGGGCGTGCCGGTAAAGACGAGATTGCCGCCGGTGGTCAGGACGCCGCCCCACAAAGGCGCCTTGTTCTTATATTCCCACACGATCTTTCCGGTCTTGGGGTCCATGGCGCGCAGCGCGCCGATATGATCATCCGCAATCGGTTTGATGGTGAAGCCCGCGCCCAGATAGGCCGCGCCCTTTTTATAGGCGATCGGTTCGTTCCAGATGTCCATGCCCCAGTCGTTCGATGGAATGTAGAACAGGCCCGTGTCCTGGCTATAGGCCATGGGCATCCAGTTTTTGCCACCCAGGAAACTGGGCGATGCGAAGACCGGCTTGCCCTTGCCTTCGCCGGGCGCGGGGGGACGACCTTCGGCAATATAATTGGGCCTGCCATTTTTGTTGAAACCATTGGCCCATGTCGTCTGCATGACGAACTTGTGCGCGCCTAGGAACTTTCCGTTGGTGCGGTCGAGAATGAAGAAATACCCATTTCGATCGGCCTTCGCGCCCAGCTTCATCGGCTTGCCGTTGATAGTCGCGTCGAAGGGAATGAATTCATTCACCCCGTCGAAATCCCAGCCGTCATGCGGCGTGGTCTGGAAATGCCATTTGATGACGCCGGTGTCCGGATCGATCGCCAGCGTGGAACTGGTGTAGAGATTGTCGCCGGGACGCAGATGGCTGTTCCACGGCGCTGGATTGCCGGTGCCAAAGAAGAGCAGATTGGTTTCCGGGTCGTACGTGCCGCCCAGCCATGTGGCGCCGCCGCCGCTTTTCCACAGGTCGCCCGGCCATGTCGCGTTCGTCTTGCCGGTAATGCCGTTATCCTTGCCCTTGAGCGTGCCCATATGGCCTTCGATCACCGGGCGGTGCCAGACGAGTTCGCCGGTATTGACGTCGCGCGCCTCCACCGCGCCGACGACGCCGAATTCGCCGCCGGAATTGCCGGTGATGACCATGCCCTTGACGATCAGGGGTGCGGCGGTCGCGCTATAGCCTTCCTTGTAGTCGGCGATCTGCTTGTTCCAGATCACCTTGCCGGTATTGCGGTTGAGCGCGACAAGCCGCGCATCGAGCGTCGCGAAAATGATCTTGTCGCCATAGATGGCCGCACCGCGATTGACGACGTCGCAACAGGGCATGATGCCGTCGGGCAGACGGGCGTCATATTGCCATTTTTCCTCACCCGTGCGGGCGTCGAACGCGAAGACGCGCGAATAGCTGCCCGTGACATAGATGGTGCCGTCATAGACGATCGGCTGTGCTTCCTGCCCGCGCTGTTTTTCACCGCCCAGCGACGCGGCGAATGCCGGCACCAGTTTGGACACATTGCTGCTGTCGATCGCCTTAAGCGCGCTGAAACGATGCGCCTGCGGTCCCATGCCATAGGTCAGCACATCCCCCGTCGACGCCGCGTCGTTCATCAGATCAGCATCATTCGGCCCCTGCGGCCCTTGCGCGATCAGCGGCGCAGCAGCGACCGCCAGCGACAGTGCGGCAACGCCCGACAGCGCCCGCATCATCGGTCCTTTCATAACCATCCTCCCTAATGAAACGGACATTCCACGCCCGTTTGCGTGCAGACTATGCCACCCCGACAAAGCGGCAATTGGACCTTGGGTCGCCCGTCACCCGGCCGCTTTGGCCGGGGTCCATGCGACCCCGTAGCGCCCGAACAGCGCCTTCATTTCGCCACTGGTCCCCATGGCGGCGACAATCTCTTCCACCGCATCGCCCAGCGTGCGGCTGTTTTCCTTGACTGCCATGCCGATGTCCCAGCCGGACGAGGCGAAAGCGGGCAATGGCCCCTGCCGCAGCGCCAGCGTCCGGCCACCGGATCGATGCGCGCCTTCCTCTATCTGCGCGCGGCTGGCGAGGACGGCGTCCGCCTGCCCTGCCATGGTCGCGGCCACCGCGTCCGATCCGCTGGGATAATGGGTGACGTCCTTCGCCAGCACGCCGCCGAAGCTGCCGATCAGGTAAAAATCGGGGATGCTGTCCAGTTCGACTGCCAGCCTGCGTCCCCGCCATTCGGTCGGCATCGCCTCGACCGCCATGCCATCGCCACCCGCCAGCCCAAAGCTTTCGCGATAATAGGGCGCAACGATCGCGACCTGATCGTTGCGCGCGGCAAAAGTCCGGTCGAACGGCACATGGAGCATGATGTCACCCGGCGTGAAGCCCAGCAGCCCGCCTTTCCACACGCCGTTGCGCAGATCGTCGTCCGCACTTTCATCCGCCACCAGTTGCGCGACATCGGCGCGCACTTCCAGTTTCGCCGCGATGGCATGCGCCAGATCGGCATCAAGGCCGATCAGCTTGCCGCCCTCTTCCCAGGACCATGGTCGGTTATTCTGATAGACGACCACCCGGATCGTGCCGAGCGCCTTGACCTTTGCCAGTGGCGCGGCGTTCAGGCCATGGGGCATCAGCCCCAGAGCCAGCGCCGCCCCCGCCCCGCCGATCAGCCCCCGCCGCGAGAGCATGGCGATCAGCCTTCGTGCTTGGTTTCGAGCCAGGCGCGGATCGCCCAGCCGGCTTTCTGGCCCAGCACATCGCCGAACGGCGGCATATAGACCTTGCCGTCATGGCTGGAGCCGTGGCGGAACCGTTCGGCAAACCACTGGTCACCGGTTTCGCCCTGTTCCAGATAGCGCAGATCCGGCGCGATGCCGCCGCTTTCCGCGTCCAGCCCGTGGCAGCGCGCACAATTCTGGCCATAGGCGGACTGGCCGATCTCGATCGCCTTGGCGTTGCCGCTATAGGGATTTTTTTCCAGCCATTCTTCGCCAATGTCCGGCAATGCGGACGTATCCACTGCCTGCGGCACGACATCGCCATGCGCCATCAGTGCGCTCGTCGCCGTCATGCCCAGCGTTGCCATGGCGACCAGCAGCGCGACCCTACCCATGTTTTTCATTTCTATCCTCACCCGGTCGTTTTTCCCCTGATGCGTCCAAGTGTAGGCAAGCGCGCACCGCGCCCCCATTGGCCATTGGTACAATCCCGTCGCCCGGCGGCTGCGGATAGACCGTTGGAACGAGAAAACGGGATGGAGAGGACAGGGCCTTATGAAGCGCATCATCATTGCCGGGCTGATGTTGATGCCTGCCGGTGCGCGGGCCGAAACCCTCTATGTCTCCAACGAACGGGGCAACAGCGTCAGCGTGATCGACACCGCATCCGGTACGGTGACGGCGACGTGGAATGTCGGCGGACGACCGCGCGGCATCACCCTGTCGAAGGATGGCCGCCATATCTATTTGTGCGCCAGTCTGGACCATGCGGTGCAGATGATCGACCGGGCGACGGGAAAGGTGGTCGCGGAACTGCCATCGGGGCAAGACCCGGAACAGTTTTTCCTGTCGCGCGACGGCCAGAGCCTGTTCGTCGCCAATGAAGACGACGCCGCCCTGACCGCCATCGACCTTGCCAGCCGAACGGTCGCCTGGCAGGTCGATGTCGGCGGCGAACCCGAAGGCGTCGCGCAAAGCCCCGACAGCCAGTGGGTCGTCGTAACGTCCGAAGAGGACAATGTCGTCAACTGGATCGATATGGCGAGCCGGACGATGGTCGCCGAAACCCCCGTCGACCTGCGCCCGCGTCATGTCGAATTCACCGCTGACGGAAAGCAGCTGTGGGTCGCCGCCGAAGTGGGCGGCACGGTCCAGATCATCGACGTCGCCAGCCGATCCGTCAGCGATACGCTGCACTTTGCCATTCCCGGTATTCCCGATCATCGCATCCTGCCCTGCGGCATTCGCTTCACGCCGGACGGAAAGACGGCGGTGATCGCTTTGGGGCGGGCCGATCATGTCGCGCTGGTCGATGTCGCGACGCGCAAGGTGCGTGCCTATGTGCCCGTGGGCAAGCGCGTGTGGCATGTCGCGATCAGCGCGGATGGCGCCCATGCCTATGCCGCCAATGGTCTTTCGGACAATATATCGGTGATCGACTTGGCCAATGGCGCGGTGACCCGCACGATCGCGGTCGGCGCAGCGCCGTGGGGCGTGGTCGCCGCCCCCTGATCACATCCCTGTGCAAAAGGCCTGTCCGAAAGGCCTGTCCGAAAGGACGAGAACCTAAGTCCAATTTCTCCCCCCCCCTTTTCCGCAGCAATCTGCGTCCCAGCCGGGCAGAAGCCGGTGCATAAAGGGAGGATGACATGAAGGGGACGTTGCGCCTGATGAGCGCGGCTGGAGCGTTGATGCTCGCCGCCACGACAGCGCCAGCCATGGCAGGCACCACCGCCGACCTGCTGAAGCGACTGCATGAAAAAGGCATCCTGACCGACGACGAATATCAGGAATTGCTGAAGGGGCAGGCAACCGAAACGCCGCAGGCCCCCGCAGCGGCGGCCCCGGCGCCTGCCGTCACGCCCGATGCGTCGGGCGGCGCGGGCTATGTCCGCATGACGGACAGCGGCGTCGGCCTGCAGATCGGCGATGTGACCCTCAAATTTTCCGGGTCGGTCAACGGCTTCTACGTCCATGACAATGGCGATACGCCCGGTCCCGGCAAAGCCGTCACGGGCGGCGTGGCAACCGTAGGGGGCAACAGTTCGGCGGTACGCAACGGCCTGCTCCCCGGCTTCCTGAAGGTGGAGGCGTCCACCAGTCTGGACGGATGGGATGTCGGCGCGCATTTCGGCATGTATCCGGGCATCAATTCGGTCGATTATTCGGCAGGCGGCGGCGCCAATGGCGCGGGCAATCCCCGCGCGCTGCAAACCGCGGGCATCGATTTCCGCCAGACTTATCTGACCTTCGGCCGCGCCGGTTTTGGCGAGGTGAAGATTGGCCGCGACATCGGCCTGTTCGCGTCCGAAGCGATCCTGAATGACATCACGCTGCTGTCATCGGGCACGCCGGCGGGCAATGTCGCCCCGTCCAATACGACGCTGGGCCGGATCGGCACCGGCTATATCTACACCGATTTCCAGCCGCAGATCACCTATACGACGCCCAGCTTCAGCGGCTTCACCGCCAGCGTCGGCATATTCGAGCCGCTGTCGTCACTCACCGGTCCCGCCGAATCGAACAAGCAGCCCGGTTTCCAGGCCAAGTTCGTCTATGACGGTAAGCTGGGCGACGTCGGCACGCGCATCTGGGTATCGGGGATTTCGCAGAAGCATGATGTCATCGCCGGGCCGGACTATACCGGATGGGGATGGGATGCGGGCGCGAAGGTCAGCCTTGGCCCCGTCACCGTCGTTGGCACCTATTATGACGCATCGGGCCTTGGCACCACCGCGCTCAACCTGTTCGATACCGACGGCTTGGGCAACAAGCGCGACAGCCACGGCTTCTACCTTCAGGGACTGGCGACGTTCGGCAAGATTTCCTTTGGCGGCAGCTATGGGCAAAGCAATCTCGATTACGCCAATAGCGCCGACGCGCTGGCCAATCCGACGCTGGTGGACAAGAACAGCAGTTGGGTCGGACAGGTCCGTTATGGCCTCAACAGCTGGGTGACGTTGCTGGGCGAATATATCAACACCCGGTCGCAGGCGCATAACGGCAACAAGGCGACGTCGGACGCGATCGCAGCGGGCGCCATTCTGTTTTTCTGACCGAAGGAACAATGTCACGGGGCGGGGGCCGCATCCTAGAAAGGGTGCGGCCCCTTTCCGTTTGCAAAGCCTATGAAAAATGCGGACAGGGTCAAAGAGAGGATCGCCATGAAGTCCATGATTCTGCCTGCCATATTATTCTGTGCGCCGACCGTTGCGCTGGCTCAGACGCCTGACGAAATGCCCACGGATTCGCAAATCATCGTAACCGGCGCGGGACTGGCCCTGCCGCCGGGCACCCCGGCCTATGGATCGGTGGTGATCGATCGACAGAGGCTGCTCGACAACGCGCCGGGACGCATCGAGAATATATTGGGCGACGTCGCCGGGTTCCAGCAGTTCCGCCGGTCGGACAGCCGGTCATCCAATCCGTCCAATCAGGGCGCGACATTGCGCGCGCTGGGCGGTAATGCATCCAGCCGCACGCTGATCCTGCTGGACGGGGTACCGGTGGCTGATCCCTTTTTCGGCTATATCCCGTTCAGCGCACTGGCGCCTGAACGGCTGTCCGTGGTGCGGGTGACGCGCGGCGGCGGCATCGGCGCCTTTGGTTCGGGCGCGGTGGCGGGCACGATCGAACTGGCGAGCGCCACCCGCGACCAGCTGCCCGATTTTACCGCCAGCGCCTTTTACGGCAGCCGGGACGCCACGGAAGTGTCGGCAGGCCTGACGCAGGATCTGGGCGGCGGCTATGTTTCGCTGTCGGGCCGCTGGGACCGGGGCGATGGTTTCCACACCACGCCGAAGGATCAGCGTGTCGCCGCCACCGTGCCGGCCGCCTATGACGGCTGGTCCACCAATCTGCGCGCGGTCGCGCCGCTTTCCGCGACGTCGGAACTGCAATTCCGCGCGACGCTGTTCGAGGATAACCGCACGCTGCGTTTTGCAGGCGCCGACAACATGAGCCAGGGGCAGGACGCCAGCATCCGCTATATCAACCGCGGCGCGTGGCAGGTGGATGCCATCGCCTATATTCAGGCGCGCAATTTCGCCAATATCGTCATGTCTTCGACGACGTTCCGCAAATCGCTGGACCAGCGCAACACGCCGTCCACCGGGATTGGCGGCAAGATAGAGATACGGCCGCCCGTCGGCGACGCGCATATGTTGCGGCTGGGGGTCGATACGCGATTTGCCACCGGCGACATGTATGAAGACGCCTATAATGCCAATATCGCCGCCAATCCGCGCACATTCCTGCGCCATGCCGGGGGCGATCAATGGACGACGGGCTTTTTCGCGGAAGATGACTGGACGCTGGGCAAGCTGATCCTGACCGGTGGCGCGCGGGCCGATCGCTGGTCCATCCGCAACGGATTCTACGATCAGGTCAATGCCGCGACCGGTGCGGCGACGGGCAATGATTTTGCCGACCGGTCGGACTGGGAATTGTCCGGGCGGATCGGCACGCTTTATCAGGCGAGCGGCGCGATCGCGCTGCGGGCATCGGCCTATAGCGGGTTCCGCCTGCCTACGCTCAATGAACTATACCGCCCCTTCGTCGTCTTTCCGATCACGACGCAGGCCAATGCCGCGCTGAACCCGGAAAAGCTGAGGGGTGCAGAAGCGGGCATCGACCTGACCCCGGCCGAAGGGATCACATTATCAGCCACCGCATTTTACAACCGGCTGGACGATGCCATCGCCAACGTCACCGTCGGCACCAACATCCGCCAGCGCCAGAATGTCGACCGGATCGTCGCAAAGGGGGTCGAACTGACCGCTTCGGCGGCGCTGGGCGTCATGCGGCTGTCTGCATCCTATGCCTATAGCCACAGCAGCGTCCGCGCGCCCGGCGACGCGTTCGACGGCTTGCGCCCGGCACAAAGCCCGCGCCACGCCGCCAGCACGACTGTCGCCTACAGCCCGGCGCAGGGACCGACGCTGTCGACCACGCTGCGTTATGTGGGCAAGCAATATGAGGATGACCTGCAAAGCGACGTTCTGCGCGATGCGCTGACCGTGGATGCCGTCGCCCGGTTGCCCATCGGCCATGGCGTCAGCCTGGTGGCGCGGGGCGAAAATCTGTTCGATGAAATGGTCGTCACCCGCAATGCCGGGGGATCGATGGATCTGGGCACGCCGCGTACATTGTGGATCGGCGTCAGCTTCGGGGGATAATGGCGATTCGGGCGATGGTGATTGCAACGGCGCTGTTGCTGACCAACCTGATCGCCTTCGCCGCGTTTGGCATCGACAAGCGGCGCGCCCGATCGGGGATGCGCCGCCTGTCCGAACGCACGCTGCTGTCCTGGGCGCTGGCGGGCGGAACCGCAGGCGCTTTTCTGGGCCGTCATATTTTCCGCCACAAGACGCGCAAACAGCCTTTTTCGACGCTGCTATGGCTGATCACCATGATGCAGGGGCTGGCCATCGCCATGTGGGCGACGTTCTGATTGTCAATTGTCCGGGGAGAAATGGTGCTGCCGGGGAGGATTGAACTCCCGACCTCAGCCTTACCAAGATAAGCGCCAACACTCGCCAGCGTACGCCAAAGAACGATATAGTACTGTTAAATAAGTATTTAATGCCTCGGTTGTTTCGCTTCTCTTCCCTAGTATACCCCACCGCTTTCTCAGATTTGCTGACATTTTGCTGACAAAATCGGTACGGTGCGCTATTGTCAGCAAGATCGAGGAGAAACCTATGTCTAAGCTCACCAAAACCAAGGTGGATAGTTTACCTTCCCGAGACTGGCCAAAAGTATCTTTGGGATGCCGAGCTGCGCGGGTTCGGCGTAAGGGCTCTTCCATCTGGCCTTAAAGCGTTCGTACTACAGTATCGGGATGCTGACGGTCAGAGCCGAAGAATCGTTCTTGGTCGGTACGGCGTACTCACTGTCGAGCAAGCTCGCTCCGAGGCGCGAATTAAGCTTGGCGAGATCGCAAAAGGCGGCGACCCCGTGGTGGAGAGAGGAAATGCGCGCTCCGCTCCAACGGTTGGCGAGATCTGGGATTGGTATCTACAAGAAGCTGAAAATGGCAGACTACTCGGGAGTCGTCGTCGTCCGATAAAAGCATCAACGCTCCGCATGGATCGAAGCCGGATAGAAAGACATACTGAACCGCCCGGGTTTGCCGGAGGCTCCAACTTCTGAGTAAGTGGAGCCGATATGAACAAAACGACGAACAAGTTTGCACCTGAGGTTCGCGCACGGGCGGTGCGCATGGTGCTGGATCACGAAGCTGAACATCCTTCCCGCTGCAATGATTTCCATCGCCGAGAAGATCGGGTGCTCGGCGCACACATTGAATGAGTGGGTAAAGAAGGCCGAGGTGGACAGTGGCAAGCGTACTGGCGTGCCCACCGAGATGGCGGACCGCCTGAAGGCGCTGGAACGCGAGAACCGCGAACTGCGCCAAGCCAACGAGATACTGCGTAAGGCGAGCGCATATTTTGTCCAGGCGGAAATCGACCGCCCGTTCGAACGATGACGGCTTTCATAGACGAGCATCGGGCGGAATATGGGGTCGAGCCGATTTGCGGGGTTGCCGATTGCCCCATCCACCTACCATGAGCGTGTCGCACAGCGGCGGTATCCGGGGCGGCTGTCAGATCGTGCCCGGCGCGATCAGGATTTGAAGCCCGAGGTCATGCGCGTCTTTGCCGAGAATTTCGGCGTTTACGGTGTGCGCAAGGTCTGGCGGCAGATGAACCGCGAGGGCTTTGCTGTGGCCCGATGCACCATCGAGCGGCTGATGCGCGATCTGGGTTTGCAGGGGGTAATCCGTGGCAAGCCTGTGCGAACCACGATCAGCAACAAGGCTGCGCCTTGCCCGCTCGATCACGTCAACCGGCAGTTCCATGCTCCGGCGCCCAACATGTTTTGGGTGTCGGACTTCACCTATGTCGCGACGTGGGCGGGTTTTGTCCATGTCGCCTTCGTGATCGACCTCTACGCCCGCTATATCGTGGGCTGGCGCGTCAGCAGGACTGCCCACGCCAGCTTCGTGCTGGACGCACTGGAGCAGACTATCCACGAACGACGCCCTGTCCATCGGGTGGTCTCATCCATCACAGCGACCGCGGATCGCAATACGTGTCGATGCCACCATCATCGGGTCCGCCAGTGAGGGTGATGACGATGCGCGCTGGGTAAAGCACAAGGGCAAGCGGGCTATGCACGGCTTCAAGGCCCAC
>NZ_JBMDWL010000033.1:0-30400 GCF_048594625.1 Sphingobium sp. | reverse complement strand
CGGCCGACCTGCGCCTCCACGATGCCGCGCATCGCCTGCGCCTGCTGCGTCAGGCTGGTGCCTGTCAGGTAGAAAGTATAGGCCATGAAGGCGACCGCGCCCAGCAGCACGATCGTCAGCCGCCAGCCCCGCGAAATCGGCAGCACCCGGCCCAGCAGGCGCGTGCCGCCGTCCATCATCGTCGCCAGCACCAGCGCGCCCATCACCAGCATCAGCGGCTGCGCCAGCAGCACGACCATGGCAATGGCGATGGCAAGGGCGAACCACACGCCCGCCCGCTGCAATTCCTGCGCGACCAGCGGGCTGCGGACTTCGCTGGGACCGGGTTCCTCGACATGCTGCTGTTTCGCGTCGCTCAAAACCCGTTGCCCCTTCTGCCGTTTATTCCGGGGCTGTAACGCTTTGCGGTCTCAGGCTGTTCCCGGCCCGGCCGCTGCGAAATGCATGAATCCATGTCAGCGGATTCCAGCCTGCATCACCGTCCAGGCTGAAGGTAATGAACTCCGCCCGGCCGCCGATCGCTTCGAAGGGCACCGGCCCGCCCAGGCCATTTTCCTCCAGCGGCGCGCGGCTGTCCGCGCTGTTGTCGCGATTGTCGCCCATCAGGAAGACATGATCGGGTTGCACCCGCACCGGCCCGTACCAGTCGAGCGCGCTCGGCCCCATGTCGATGGTGACATAGGTCTTGCCATTGGGCAGGATTTCCTGCCGCACCGGCAATTCGCAATAGGCCCTGCCATCCTTGTCCGTCACCAGCGCGCCGGGGAATTGCAGCGGCGGGCAGGGGGCATTGCCGTCGACCGGGATGCGCAGCGGTTTCAGCATCTTCTGCTTCACCGCCACGCCGTTCAGGATCACCTGACCGCCGCGCACTTCCACGATGTCGCCGGGCAGGCCGATGACCCGCTTGATATAATCCTCGCGCCGGTTCTGGGGGCTGACGATCACGATGTCGCCGCGTTCGGGCAGCCGCCCCAGCACCCGCCCTTTCAGAAAGGGCAGGGGGTGGAAGCTGGGGGACACATAGGACCAGCCATAGGGATATTTGCTGACCACCAGCCGGTCGCCGGTCAACAGCACCGGCATCATCGATTCGGACGGGATATAGAATGGCTTGGCGACGAAGCTGTGGAACGCCAGCACCGCCAGGATCAGCAGCACGATGCTCTTCACCTCATGCAGCCAGTTGACCGCCGGGGCCTTTGCCTCCTGCGGTGCTTCGGGGGCGGGCTGCTCTTCTGTCAGGTCGATGGCCGTCACGGGCTGGCTTTCGTTTGGGGGATTGTCGCGCACATTGTCGCTCACAGGGGGAGCGCTTCGATGATGACGAAGGCCTGCGCCCATGGATGATCGTCGGTGAGCGTCAGGTGAATGACCGGCCGATGCCCTGCGGGTATCAGCGATTCCAGTCGCGCCAGCGCCCCGCCGGTCAGTTTCAGCGTCGGCGCGCCCGAAGGCGCGTTCACGACGCCGATGTCCTTCATGAACACGCCCGCCTTGAACCCGGTGCCGACCGCCTTGGAAAAGGCCTCCTTGGCGGCAAAGCGCTTGGCCAGCGTGCCTGCCTTCGTAAAGGGGCGGCGATTGCCCTTGGCCTGCTCCATCTGCGTAAAGACCCGCTGTTCGAAACGCTGCCCGAACCGGTCGATCGAATTTTGTATCCGCTCGATATTGCAGAGGTCGGAGCCAAGGCCGATAATCACGTTAAAGCTCCATCACCGCGCCAGATCCATCTGCCGTCGCATTTCGCGGATCGCGCCTTCCAGCCCGCCGAAAATCGCCTCACCAATCAGGAAATGGCCGATATTGAGTTCGGCGACCTGCGGGATGGCGGCGATGGGCGCGACATTGTCGAAGGTCAGGCCATGGCCCGCATGCGGCTCGATCCCGTTCTTGGCCGCCAACGCGGCGGCATCGGCGATCCGGCGCAGCTCGACCGCGCGCGCTTCCCCGGTCAGGTGGGCATAGGCTCCGGTGTGAAATTCCACCACCGGCGCGCCGAGCTTCATCGCCGCCTCGATCTGCGCCGCATCGGCCTCGATGAACAGGCTGACGCGGACGCCCGCGTCATTCAGCTGCCCGACGATCGGCATCAGCGTGTCGAGATGCCCCGCCGCGTCGAGGCCCCCCTCGGTCGTGCGCTCCTCGCGCTTTTCCGGCACGATGCAGGCGGCGTGGGGCTTGTAGCGCAGCGCGATGGCCAGCATCTCGTCCGTCGCCGCCATTTCAAGGTTCAACGGCACGTCCAGCGCCGCCATCAGCATCGCGATGTCTTCGTCGCGGATATGGCGCCTGTCCTCGCGCAGATGTGCGGTGATCCCGTCCGCCCCGGCCTTCACCGCCAGCAGCGCGGCCTTGACCGGATCGGGATGTTCACCCCCGCGCGCATTGCGGATGGTCGCCACATGGTCGATATTGACGCCAAGGCGCAGGGGCGTGGTCATATGGGCTTACTGCTTTCTGCTGCCGGGCTTCATCGCGGGGACCGCCGCCAGTTCGGGCGGGATCGCATCGGCTTCATAAACCGGGAAGTTGATGGAGACGAGGGGGTAGAAGGGCACGCCCAGATCCACTTCGCCCGCCGACCGGTCGACCAGCGCGACTTCGGCGACGACGATGCCGCCTTCCGCCTCGACCGCCTCGATCGCCTGCCGCGACGACAGGCCGGTGGTTACCACGTCTTCGACCATCAGCACTTTCTGGCCCGGCGTGATGCCAAAGCCGCGACGCAGTTCGAACGTGCCTTCGGGCCGCTCCAGAAATACCGCATCCTTGTCCAGCGCGCGGCCGACTTCATGGCCGATGATCAGGCCACCCATGGCGGGCGACACGACCAGATCGATGTCCTGCCGCACTTCGCGGGGCAGTTTCTGCACGGTGGCGCGGGCGAGGCGCCCGGCGCGCTCGGCGTTCATCAATACGCGGGCGCATTGCAGATAATTGGCACTGCGACGGCCCGACGACAGTATGAAATGCCCTTCGAGCAGCGCCCCTGCTGCCCGGAATTCTGCCAATACTTCCTCGTCAGTCATGCCGTCCAATTTCCATGTCGGGCGACCCCGCGCTTGTTGCGCGCGAATACGCCTCTTGATCCGCATGCCATGCCCTTCGGCACGCCATGATTGCGCCCCTGTGCGCGGAGCCTGCCGAATAGGCGGCCAAGGGAAGCGTTGCAACAGCGAAGAAAATCTGCTCCCTGATGCTTGAGGCAGAAAAAAACCATGCTTATAAGCCGCGGAAGAACCAAACGGGCGAGGATCAAAGCGCATGACATGCGCGTCTTCGTTGCAGCGGCGCCAAGGGGTTACGGGGTAGAAGACGCTATGAAGAAGGTGAAATCACTCGTTCTAGCCGGGTTGTTGGCCTTAGCGCCCACCCTCGTTTCACATGCGCCTGCGCTGGCTCAGGACAATGCGGCCACCGCCGCACCGACCGCGGACAATGTGGCGGCACCGGCCGAATCGGCCAATGTCACCGCACCCGCCGCTGCCCAAGCCGCACCCGCGGCCAAGGTCGCCGCCCCGCCCCGGATGAAGCCGACACCGGGCATCGGGATGCCCAAGCCCGGCGAAATCACGCTTCAGGAACAATTTACCGAAACCGGCCATACCGCGCGCTGGCTGCATGACAAGATGCTGCTGCCGCTCATCACCATCATCTCGGTCTTCGTGGCCCTGCTGATGCTCTACGTGATGATCCGTTTCCGCCGCAGCGCCAATCCGGTGCCCTCGAAAACCTCGCACAACACGCTGATCGAAGTGATCTGGACCGTGGTGCCGGTGGTGATCCTGCTGGTCATCGCCGTGCCCTCCATCGGTCTGCTCGCCGATCAGTATAAGCCCGCGCCAAAGGATGCCGTGACGGTCAAGGTCACCGGTTATCAATGGTATTGGGGCTATGAATATCCCGACAACGCCATTCCCGAATTCGTCTCCAACATGCTGACGAAGGAAAAGGCGGCCGAAAATGGCGAACCCTATCTGCTGGCGCCCGACAATCGTCTGGTCCTGCCCGTCGGTCGCCCGATCCGGCTGATCATCACCGGCGCGGACGTGATCCACGCCTTTGCCGTGCCCTCGCTCTGGGTAAAGATGGATGCGGTCCCCGGCCGCCTCAATGAAAAGAGCTTCACCATCGAAAAGCCGGGCGTCTATTACGGCCAATGTTCCGAACTGTGCGGCGCGCGCCACGGCTTCATGCCGATCGCCATCGAAGCGCTGCCGCCCGAACAGTTCGACCAGTGGGTACTCTCGCAGGGCGGCACGCTCGCCGGCAAGGAAGCGGAAAAGACGGCAGACGCCGCACCCGCCGCCGACGCGAAAATCTGATCAGGGGTAGGAACGCCATGACCACCATCACCGCAGATCATCATCACGATCATGCCCATGATCACGATCATCATGATGCCGATCACAAACCGGCCTTTTTCCAGCGCTGGTTCATGTCCACCAATCACAAGGACATCGGCACCCTCTATCTGATCTTCGCGATCATGGCCGGGATCATCGGCGGCGCGATTTCCGGCCTGATGCGCATGGAACTGCGCGAACCGGGCATCCAGTTCCTTCAGACCTGGGCCACCTATATGGACGGTCCCGGCGCGACGCTGGATCAGGCCTATCACCTGTGGAACGTGCTGATCACCGCGCACGGCCTCATCATGGTCTTCTTCATGGTGATGCCCGCGATCATCGGCGGTTTCGGCAACTGGTTCGTGCCGATCATGATCGGTGCGCCGGACATGGCCTTCCCCCGGATGAACAATGTCAGCTTCTGGCTGCTCATCCCGGCCTTCGCACTGCTGCTCGGCTCCACCTTCGTGCCGGGCGGCACGGGCAATGGCGCGGGCACCGGCTGGACCGTCTATGCGCCGCTGTCGACCAGCGGTTCTGCGGGACCGGCGGTCGACATGGCGATCCTGTCGCTGCATATCGCGGGCGCCAGCTCCATCCTTGGCGCGATCAACTTCATCACCACCATTTTGAACATGCGTGCGCCGGGCATGACCCTGCATAAAATGCCGCTGTTCGTCTGGTCGGTGCTGGTCACCGCCTTCCTGCTGCTGCTCGCCCTGCCGGTGCTGGCCGCGGCGATCACGATGCTGCTGACCGACCGCAATTTCGGCACCACCTTCTATGATGCGGCCGGTGGCGGCGACCCCGAACTCTACCAGCATCTCTTCTGGTTCTTCGGCCATCCTGAAGTCTATATCATGATCCTGCCGGGCTTCGGCATCGTCAGCCAGATCATCTCGACCTTCAGCCGCAAGCCGGTATTCGGCTATCTCGGCATGGCCTATGCCATGGTCGCGATCGGCGTGGTCGGCTTCGTCGTGTGGGCGCACCACATGTTCACCACTGGCATGTCGGTGAATGTGAAGATGTATTTCACCGCCGCGACGATGGTCATCGCGGTGCCCACGGGCATCAAGATCTTTTCGTGGATCGCTACCATCTGGGGCGGGTCGATCAGCTACAAGACGCCGATGGTCTGGGCGCTGGGCTTCATCTTCCTCTTCACCGTGGGCGGCGTGACCGGCGTGGTGCTGGCCAATGGCGGCGTGGACGATGTGCTGCACGACACCTATTATGTCGTCGCCCATTTCCACTATGTCCTCTCGCTGGGTGCGGTCTTCTCGCTCTTTGCGGGCTTCTATTACTGGTTCCCGAAAATGTCCGGCCGCATGTATAATGAAGTGCTGGGGCAGCTGCATTTCTGGATCTTCTTCATCGGCGTGAACCTGCTGTTCTTCCCGATGCACTTCCTGGGCCTGTCGGGCATGCCGCGCCGTTACCCCGACTATCCGGAAGCCTTCGCCTACTGGAACAAGGTCGCGACCCATGGCTATGAAATCATGGCGGTCGGCGTGCTGATCTTCCTGATCAACATCTTCTGGTCGCTGTTCGCGGGCAAGAAGGCAGAGGGTAATCCGTGGGGTGAAGGCGCGACGACGCTGGAATGGACGCTGACCAGCCCGCCGCCTTATCACCAGTTCGAAACGCTGCCGGTGATCGACGACAGCCATCATCACTGATGCACAGGCATTGATGCTTAAGGACGCGCCCCGGTTCGCCGGGGCGCTTCGGGGGATAGCCGGGGTTGCGGCCCGTCTGGGTAGGGAGCTGTCGGGATAGGGGCGGACAATCTGCCCACCCCGCCCGCATTGCCCGGATCGGTCGGCGCGTGTAAGGGCGCCGGTCTGAACCCGACAGCATTTTCGACTTGGCCATCCATGGCCTGCGGTGTGGGAAATGCGACATCAAAGGCTGGAGCGGCGCCGCGCATGCGGATCGTTCCATGAGGAGATTATGGCCAGTACGCCGTTCGCCACCGGGGCCGACGCCCCCCCAATGCCCGCGCACTGGCGCGATTTCGTCGCGCTGACGAAGCCGCGCGTCATGACGCTGGTGGTGTTCACGGGCCTGTGCGGATTGCTGGCCGCGCCGGGGCATATCCACCCGATCCTTGCCTTCACCACCATCCTCGCCATCGCCATCGGCGCGGGGGCGGCGGCCGCGCTCAACCAGTGGTATGAAGCGGACGTCGACGCAAAGATGAAGCGCACCGCCAACCGCCCGCTGCCCGCCGGGCGCATGGATCGGCAATCGGCGCTGCATTTCGGCGTTGGCCTTTCCTTCTTCTCGGTCGTGCTGCTGGGGCTGGCGACCAACTGGCTGGCCGCCGCGGTGCTGGCCGTGTCGATCCTCTTCTACGTCATCGTCTATACGATCTGGCTGAAGCCCCGGACGGCGCAGAATATCGTCATCGGCGGCGCGGCGGGCGCCTTCCCCCCGGTCATCGGCTGGGCGGCGGTGACGGGCGACATCACGGCGCTGCCGATCGCGCTGTTCATGCTCATCTTCTTCTGGACGCCGCCCCATTTCTGGGCGCTCGCGCTGTTCGTGAAGACCGATTATGCCGCTGCGGGTATCCCCATGCTGCCGGTCGTTTCGGGCGAAATCGTCACCCGCCGCCACATCTGGGGCTATACCGCGATCATGGCGGTCGCCGCGCTGGCCCCGGTGCTGCTGCATCTGACCGGCATCGTCTATGGCACCGCCGCGATCGTGGGCACCGGGATTTTCGCGGCGCTCGCCTTCGCCGTCTATCGCCACCGGGAAAGCGATCCCGCCCGCATGGCCCCCGAAAAGCGCCTGTTCAAATATTCGATCATTTATCTTTTCCTCCTGTTCGGGGCGGTGGTCGTTGACCGCTGGCTGATGGCGTGACGCCGGAGGAAAATGACCGCATCCGCGCCCGGCAGAAAAGCCGCGCGCTGGTGATGGGCCTGCTGCTGGGCGCGCTGGTCCTGCTGTTCTACGGCATCACCATCGCCAAGATGGGCGGCAACTGATGGCCAGCCTGCCGCCGTCCCCCTTCGACCGTGATCGCCGCAACCGGCGCACGCTGGTCGCGGCGGCGACGGTGGGCCTTGCGATGCTGGGCCTCGGCTTTGCTTCCGTCCCGCTCTACCGCATCTTCTGCGAACAGACCGGCTTTGGCGGCACCACGAAACGCGCCGACGCCGATGTCCGGGTGCAGGCGGCGACCGGCCACACCATGTCGATCCGCTTCGATTCGAATGTGCAGCCGGGCATGCCCTGGCAATTCTACCCCGAACATCGCACCGACACCGTGACCGTGGGGGTCAAGGACATGGCGATCTTCATCGCAAAGAACATGTCGGACAGGCCCGTGACCGGCACCGCCAGCTTCAACGTCACCCCGACGCAGGCGGGCGCCTATTTCACGAAGATCCAGTGTTTCTGCTTCACGCAACAGACGCTGCAACCGGGGCAGGAAGTCCGCATGCCGGTCCTCTATTATGTGGACCCAAAGATTTTGCAGGATCCCGACAACAAGGATACGCAACAAATAACCTTGAGCTACACTTTCTACCCTGTTGAGCAGGATGGGAAGCCAAGCTAAGGTCGCATCCGAATAACGTGCAATCGATCGGGCCGAATGTCGGCCCAGCGAGCAGGCAAGGACATCGCGCAAGCGAGCAGGCCGGAACAATCGCGCAAGCGAACAGGGAAGAGAGAGACTGACATGGCAGGTGCCAAGAATCACGATTATCACATTCTTCCACCCAGCATCTGGCCGCTCTTCGGTTCCATGTCGACGCTCATCATGGCGGCCGGCGCGATCATGTGGATGCATCCCGATGCCATGGGTCCGGGCGGCGGCTGGGTCTTCCTCATCGGTCTGGCGGGCGTGCTCTTCACCTTCTACAGCTGGTGGAGCAATGTGATTGCGGAGGCGCATGCGGGCGATCATACCCCGGTGGTTCAGCTTCACCTGCGCTACGGCATGATCCTGTTCATCGCGTCCGAAGTGATGTTCTTCGTCGGCTGGTTCTGGGCCTTTTTCGACTTCTCGCTTTTCCCGTCGGCGCTCGCCCCGATCGAAGGCATGTTCCCGTCCAAGGGCGTGGAGGTGATGAACGCCTTCGAACTGCCACTGCTCAACACCCTGATCCTGCTCTGCTCCGGCACCACGGTGACCTGGGCGCATCACAGCCTGATCCACGGCGATCGCGACGGCCTGATCAAGGGGCTGTGGTGCACCATCATTCTGGGCGCGATCTTTTCCTGCGTGCAGGCTTATGAATATGCCCACGCCCCGTTCGAATTTGGCGGCAATCCCTACAGCTCGGCCTTCTATATGGCGACCGGCTTCCACGGCTTCCACGTTCTGGTCGGCACCATCTTCCTCGCCGTCAACCTCGCCCGCGCCTATAAGGGGCACTTCACCCCGCGCCAGCATTTCGGTTTCGAAGCCGCCGCATGGTATTGGCATTTCGTCGACGTGGTGTGGCTGTTCCTCTTCGTCGCCGTCTATGTCTGGGGTGGCTGGGGCGCGCCGGTCCATGGCGGCTGAGGGCATGGCCCTTGCCTGATGATTGGAGCGGCCGGGGCGAACACTCCGGCCGTTTTCTTTTAGACCTCTGTTGAACAACCAATATCCCCATTCGCCCTATCGAGGACCGGCATGACCGATCAGCCCGCCAAAGCCCGCATCCCCCTGATCCCGACGATCCTCGTCGCGCTGGCGGTGCTGACCATGATCGGCCTTGGCATCTGGCAGTTTCAGCGCCGCGCGGAAAAGGAAGCGGCCCTTGCGCTCGCCGCCGCCAATCCCGGCCGTCCTGCCGTCGCTTTCCCGAAACTGCCACCGGTCGAACCTGAAATCCTGTTCCGTCCATCCTCCGTCCATTGCCTGCGCGTGGTGGGCTGGCGGGTGGAGGCCGGGCGCGCCGCCGACGGCACGTCGGGCTATCGCCATATCGCCGAATGCGCGACCGGGGCGGAGGGGCCGGGCGTCCTGATCGCGGTCGGCGTGGGGCAAAAGCCGGACGACACGCCCGACTGGACCGGGGGACAAGTCGCAGGCTGGATTTCGCAGGAGCCGGACCATCGCGCCCTTGTCACCCGCATCGATGGCAAGGCGCCGCCGCTACGCCCGATGCTGATCGCGCGGCAGGCGCCAGCGGGCCTGAAACCCGTCGCCCCGCCCAGCGCATCGGAAGTCCCGAACAACCATCTGGCCTATGCGGTGCAATGGTTCTTCTTCGCGGCCGTGGCGGTCGGCATCTATATTCTGGCCCTGCGTCGCCGGAACGCTGTCAAAACCGCCTAATCGCTTGCCCAGCGGGCCGCGTATCGCTACCGCGCTTTCCCATTATGCAATATCAGAGCACCAGGGGGAGCGCGCCCGCGCTCGGGTTTGAGGATGTGACGCTGGCCGGGCTGGCGTCGGATGGCGGCCTGTATCTGCCGGCCAGCTGGCCGGCCTTCACCGCCGACCAGATTCGCGCCCTTGGCGGCCTGTCCTATGTCGAAACCGCCGTGCGCGTGATGGCGCCCTTCGTCGCCGGTTCGCTCAGCGAAGATGAACTGCGCGAACTGTGCACCGCCGCCTATGGCCGTTTCAGCCATCAGGCCGTGACCCCGCTGGTGCAGCTCGACCATCAGCATTGGGTGCTGGAACTCTTCCATGGTCCCACGCTCGCGTTCAAGGATGTCGCGCTTCAGCTGCTCGGCCAGCTGTTCGAACATTTCCTGTCGCGCCGTGACGACCATCTGACCATCATCGGCGCGACGTCGGGCGACACCGGCTCCGCGGCGATTGACGCGGTGGCGGGCCGGGCAAAGGTCGACATCTTCATGCTGCACCCCGAAGGCCGCGTGTCGGATGTCCAGCGGCGCCAGATGACGACCGTGCGTGCGCCCAACGTCTACAACATCGCCATCGACGGCAGCTTCGACGATGCGCAGGCGCTGGTGAAGGCGATGTTCAACGACGCCGATTTCAAGAGCCGCTTCAACCTGTCGGCCGTGAACAGCATCAACTGGGCGCGGCTGATGGCGCAGGTCGTCTATTATTTCTACGCCGCCGTGCGCCTGGGCGCGCCGGACCGGGAAGTCGCCTTCTCCGTCCCCACCGGCAATTTCGGCGATGTCTTCGCGGGCTATGTCGCCGCGCAGATGGGCCTGCCCGTCGCAAAGCTGATCGTGGCGACCAACGTCAACGACATCCTCCACCGCGCACTGGCGGAGGGCGACTATAGCCAGGGTCAGGTCGTGTCGACCGCGACGCCCAGCATGGATATTCAGGTCAGCTCCAACTTCGAACGCCTGCTGTTCGACGCGGGCGGCCGCGACGGCCTCGCGCTCGCCGAACAGATGCGCAGCTTTGAATCGAGCAAGGCGATGCGCCTCACCAATGCGCAGCGCGAAGGGGCCTCGCGCCTCTTCACCTCCTCACGCATCGATGCCGACGGCATGACCATGGCGATGCGCTGGGCCTATGATGCGGCGGGTCAGATCATCGATCCGCACAGCGCCATCGGTCTGGCCGCCGCCCGCACCGCCGGCGTGGATGCCTCCATTCCGGTCGTCACGCTGGCGACCGCCCATGCCGCGAAATTCCCCGACGCGGTCGAACGCGCCACCGGCATGCGCCCGCCGCTGCCCCCGCGCGTGGGCGATCTCTTCGCGCGTGAGGAAAGCTATGTGAAGCTGCCCGGCACGTTCGACGCGATCACCGCCTATGTCGCGGAACGCGCGACCCCGCGCGGCTGATCGGGGCCGACCTTGGAACTCAAAACCCTCATCGGCGAACCCTGGTCGGACTATGGCCTGCTGGACAGCGGCGACGGGCGCAAGCTGGAACGCTATGGCCGTTTCCGCTTCATCCGCCCCGAACCGCAGGCGATGTGGAAGCCCGCGACCACCGACTGGCGCGCCGATGGCGAATTCATTCCGGGGTCCGACGAAGATGGCGGCGGCCGCTGGTATTATGACAAGCCGGTCCCGGCCGAAGGCTGGCCGTTGCACTGGCGCGAAGTCACTTTCCAGTCCAGCTGCACCCCCTTCCGCCACCTCGGCTTCTTCCCCGACATGGCGCCGATCTGGGACGATCTGCGCGCCACCTATGCCGACAAGCCCGATGCGGAGGTGATGAACCTGTTCGGCTATACCGGCGTCGGCACGCTGGCCCTGTCGGCGGGCGGCGCGCGCATGGTGCATGTCGACGCGTCCAAGAAATCGGTGGCGCAGGCCCGCGCCAATGCCGCGCTGTCGGGCATGGATGACAGGCCCGTCCGCTGGATCGTGGAAGACGCCGCCAAATTCGTCGCCCGCGAAGTGCGCCGGGGTCGCCGCTATGACGGCATCCTGCTCGACCCGCCCAAATATGGTCGCGGTCCCGATGGTGAAGTCTGGCGGCTGGAGGAGGATCTGCCCGGCCTGATCGCCAATTGCCGCGCGCTGCTGGATGCGGACAGCCGCTTCCTGTTCCTCACCGTCTACGCGGTGCGCATGTCGGCGCTGGCGATCGGTGAATTGCTGCGTCAGGCGTTCGCCGACCTGCCCGGCACGGTGGAAGCGGGCGAGCTGGCCGTGCAGGAAGAGGCGCGGGGCATCGCGCTGCCTACCGCCATCTGGGCGCGCTGGAAACGCTGAACGGCGCGGCAACGCTTCAGCGCATTCTATAATTTTTGGTAACCATTGGGGGCGTAGCATCGCGGCAAACAGATAAGGCCGCGCATGAACACGTCTCTTACCGCCCGTATTTCCACCTTTGGCGCGATGGTGCTCCTCGCGTTGCTGGCGTTGATGTGGGCGCTGGTCGATGCCTCCATCCAGACGAGCGGCAGCTTTCGCTGGGTCACCCATTCGGCCGAAGTCATCGAAACGATGGACGATGCGGTCGCCGCCGTGCGCGACGCGGAATCGGGCCAGCGCGGCTTCATCCTGACCCGCAACCCTGCCTTTGCCGAAACCGTCGATGCTCGCATCGCATCCGCGCATGAAACGATGGCGCGGCTGACCCGGCTGACGGCGGACAATCAGGCGCAGAATATGCGCGCGCGCGAACTGCAAAGGTTGATGGACCAGCAGATCGTGCTGCTGAACGGCACGCTGGGCGAGGCGCGTCGCGGCGATTTCGAAAAAGCGCGCGCCACCATTGCCAGCGGCGCCGGTCGCGATCTCATGGCCATGATTTCCCTGCGCACCGACAGTTTCCTCAGCGAAGAACGGGTGCTGCGCCAAAGCCGGATAGAGGCGGCGGATCGTCGGCTGGCCTGGGTGCGCGATCTGGCGCTGATCGGCGGACCGGTCATCGCGCTCTGCATCCTGTCGGTGTCGCTGTTGCTCATCCGCCGCATCCGCCGTCCCGCAGGCGTGATCCGCGAAGCGATGACGGCGCTGGGTCTGGGGCGACATGACACCCGCGTGCCCGTGACGACCATGGGGTCGCAGGAATTTACCGATCTGGCCGAAGGCTATAACGCCATGGCCGATCAGCTTCAGGTGGCGATTGCCGATCAGGGTCGCAGCGAGCGCGATCTTCAGGCTGCCCATGGCGAATTGCTGCGCAACGCCGACATCCTGCGCGAACGCGGCGAAGTGATCGAACTGCTGGGCGGCATGGCGCATCGCATGCAGGCGGCGCGCACCGACGATGAACTGGCGCAGGTCATCCGCGTCTTCGTGCCCCGCGTGCTGCCCGGCATTCCCGGCGCGCTCTATGCCCATAACAACAGCCGCAATCTGCTCGTGCCCGTCACCGGCTGGGGCGGGTTCGAACCGGCGCGCGACGGCTTTGCGCCCGACCAGTGCTGGGCGCTGCGTCGCGGCCAGAGCCATTTCGTGACACAGCCGGGCAGCGACATCGTATGCGGTCATGTGGCGGCGGACGCCGTCTATCATTGCGAACCGCTGCTGGCGGGCGGCGAAGTCATCGGCACCCTCTATCTGGAGGGCGAAGTGGCCGACGAAAGCCGTTTCTGCCTGACGGTGATGGCGGAAAATATCAGCTCCGCGCTCGTCAACCATCGCCTGCAACGCGGCCTGCGCGAACAGACGATCCGCGATCCGCTGACGGGCCTCTTCAACCGCCGCTATATGGAAGAGGCGCTGACGATCGAAATCGCCCGCTCGCGCCGCTCCGGCGTGCCGCTGAGCGCCGTGATGTGCGACGTCGATCATTTCAAGCGCTTCAATGACGAGTTCGGCCATGATGCGGGCGACGTCGTGCTTCAGGCGGTCGCCAATGAAATGCGCAGCCGTTTCCGTGATGGCGACATTGTCTGCCGCTATGGTGGGGAAGAATTTGCGATCATCGCGCCCGGCACCACGGCGCAGGCGCTGGCCGCCCGCGTGGAGGAAGTGCGCAAGGGCATCACCGAAATCGTTCTGCGCCATGGCGGGCGGGCGCTGGGATCGACCAGCATGTCCTTCGGCATCGCGACATGGGACGAATCGATGGCGGGCGACGGCGCCGCCCTGCTCCAGCTGGCCGACGCGGCGCTCTACCGGGCCAAGCGCGAAGGCCGCAACCGCACCGTCGTCGACATGCAACAGGCAGCCTGATCCTCCGGAGCATTTTCAAAGCAGATGGTCACATCTGCTGACTCGGAAAATGCGGAAAAAAGAGAACAGAGCATTTTCAAAGCAGATGGCATCATCTGCTGGCTCGGAAAATGCGAAAAACAAAAAGAAATGGAGCGTATCCGATTCGGTATGAACGGATTGCGCTCCAGTTCAGACCCAGATCAGGCGCTCGATCAGACCCCCTATCACGCCAGCGTCAGATAGATTTCCGCTTCGATCACCCATTCGCCGCCGATGGCGCGCCATTTGGCGCTATAGCTGCCGGACGCCTGCACCATGCCGTCTACCGCGCCCTGCCAGCGGCCATGTTCCATGGCGATGGGTTCTATGGGCGACGCGACGATGCTGTCGGGCGTGCGGGTATAGACCATGCGCTCCGTCGCCGCGAACTCGCGCTTCCATGCCATCAGCTGCGCCTTGCGCCCGGCGATGACGGCGCTGTCGGTCCCGGTCACCATCACCACATCCATCGCCAGCAGCGGCCCGATGGCATGCAGGTCGCCCTCCGCCAACGCCCGGTTGAACGCGGCGCGCGCCATGCGAATGGCCAGATCGGCGGTGGCGGTCATCTCAGCAAAATCCAATAAGTCCGTTCGCCCTGCGCCTGGCGAAGGGCTTTTCTTCTCTGGAGCAGGAACAGGGCTTCGACAGGCTCCGCCCGAACGGAAAACCATGATGGGCGTATTAGCCGCACCGCGCGGCGGTGATCACCATCGCCTCGTCATAGCTGACGGTCAGCCGGTCGGGCCGGAAATCCATGGTCATCGCCATCCCGGGGCCGCCCCAGCGCAGGCTTTTGGCGCCCGACGCCTTCAGCAGCGCCGCGCCCGTTTCCGCGCTCGCCTTCTGCCCGGTGAACGGGGCCAGCCCGTCATTGCTGCACGGCCCTTCGGCCATGGCGGGCGGCGTGCCCGGCCCGGCCTCGCCGCTCCCGGCGCAGGCGGCCAGCGGCGCGCAAAGGGACAGGGCCATCAGGCCCGCGATCATGATCCGCATGGGTCTTTATCCTTCCGTGCGCGTCATTTTCAGCCGCCCGTTGCGGACGGCAAAGGCCATGCGGCCTTCGACCAGATCAACCGCGTCGCGGCCGAATTGTTCATACCGCCAGCCTTCCAGGATCGACAGCCCTTCGCGCACGCCCGCGGCCAGCGCGTCGATGTCGTCGCTGCGCGCGATCAGCCGGGCCGCGACATTGATGTCGCGCGACCGGATCTTCAGCAACAGCTTCAGCAGGTCGGCGACCAGCGCGCCGTCCTTGCCCAGGCCCGGCCGCTTGGGATCGCGTTCGGGCATTTCGTCCTTGTGCAGCGGCTGGTGCTTGCTCAGCGCGCCCATCAGCCGCGCGCCGATGTCGTTGCTTTTCCATGTGGCGGACAGGCCGCGCACCTTGCCCAGATCGGCCTGTTCGCGCGGCGGGTGGCTGGCGATGTCGGCCAGCGTTTCGTCCTTCACGATGCGGCCGCGCGGCAGATTCTTGTCCTGCGCTTCCATTTCGCGCCATGCCGCCAGCGCTTTCAGGCGGCCCAGCACGTCGGGCTTCTTGCTGGCGATGCGCACCCGCTGCCATGCGTCCTGCGGGTTGTTTTCATAATTGGACGGATCGCTGATCCGCTCCATTTCCTGATCCAGCCAGTCGCCGCGCCCGGTCTTGCGCAATTCGTCCAGCATCTTGGGGAATATCTGGATCAGGTAAGTGACGTCGCCGATCGCATAGTCGATCTGGCGCTTGTCCAGCGGCCGCCGCGCCCAGTCGGTGAAGCGCGCCCCCTTGTCCAGCTGCACGCCCATCCATGCGTCGACCAGATTGCCGTAACCGATCTGCTCCCCCAGACCCAGCGCCATGGCCGCGATCTGCGTGTCGAACATCGGGTGCGGCGTCTTGCCGGTCAGGTTGTGGACGATTTCGATGTCCTGCCCGCCGGCATGAAAAACCTTCAGCACCTCCTCATTATTGACCAGCAGGTCCAGCAGAGGCGTCATGTCGAGGCCGGGCGCCTTGGGGTCGATCGCGGCGGCCTCATGCGGGTCGGCCACCTGTACCAGGCACAGTTCGGGCCAATAGCTGTTTTCCCGCATGAACTCGGTATCGACGGCGATGTACGGGGATTTCGCGATGCGGGCGCAGAAGTCGGAAAGTTGCTTGCTGTCGGTAATCAGCGGATGAATTTGCATATGGTCTTCGATCTTATTATGGGCTGGCCCGCGTCCGCGGACTGGTCAATGTGACAATGCTGGCCATAGCGGGACTGCAACAGTTTGTCATTTCCGTAAAACGAAGCTGAAAGATCGAAACGCCATGCACGCCTATCGCACTCATACCTGCGGCGCCCTGACCACGGCAGAAGTGGGCAATGACGTCCGCGTATCGGGCTGGGTGCATCGCAAACGCGATCATGGCGGCGTGCTGTTCGTCGATCTGCGCGACCATTATGGCATTACCCAGATCGTGGCGAAGGCGGACAGCGATCCGCTCCGCGCGCTGGAATCGCTCCGCCTCGAATCCGTCGTGACGATCGAAGGAAAGGTCGTCGCGCGCGCCGCCGAAGCCATCAACCCGAAAATGGCGACCGGCGAGATCGAGGTCGTGGCCGATGTCGTCACCGTCCTCTCCGCCGCCGCCGAACTGCCGCTGCCGGTCGCGGGCGAACAGGAATATCCCGAAGACATCCGCCTGCGCTATCGCTTCCTCGACCTGCGTCGCGAAACGCTGCACGCCAACATCGTGAAGCGCACGAAGATCATTTCCGACATGCGCCGCCGCATGGAAGGCGCGGGCTTCACCGAATATTCGACGCCGATCCTGACCGCCTCCTCGCCCGAAGGCGCCCGCGACTTTCTGGTGCCCAGCCGCATCCACGCGGGCAAATTCTACGCCCTGCCGCAGGCGCCCCAGCAATATAAGCAGCTGCTGATGGTCGCAGGCTTCGACCGTTATTTCCAGATCGCCCCCTGCTTCCGCGACGAAGATCCCCGCGCGGACCGTCTGCCCGGCGAATTTTACCAGCTTGACCTCGAAATGAGCTTCGTCACGCAGGAAGACGTCTGGAACACGATGGAGCCGGTCATCGCCCAGGTGTTCGAAGAATTTGCCGATGGCAAGCATGTCACCCCGGCGGGCAGCTTCCCGCGCATCCCGCATGCCGAGGCGATGCTGAAATATGGCAGCGACAAGCCCGATCTGCGCAACCCCATCATCATTCAGGATGTGACCGACCATTTCGTGGGATCGGGCTTTGGCATCTTCGCCTCGCTGGTCGAAGGCGGCGCCCGCATCCGCGCCATCCCCGCGCCCGGCGCTGGCGCTGGCAGCCGCAAATTCTTCGACGACATGAATGTCTGGGCGCGCGGCGAAGGCTATTCGGGCCTTGGCTATATCAATATCAAGGATGGCGTGCCCGGCGGCCCCATCGCCAAGAATCATGGCGAAGAAGCGACCGCGAAGCTGATCGAAGCGCTCGGCCTTGGCCCCAATGACGGCGTCTTCTTCGCCGCGGGCAAGGAAAGCCAGGCCGCCAAGCTCGCCGGTCTCGCCCGCATCCGCGTCGGCGAACAGCTTGACCTCATCGACAAGGACCGGTTCGAACTGTGCTGGATCGTGGACTTCCCCTTCTACGAATATGACGAAGACGAAAAGAAGATCGACTTCGCCCACAACCCCTTCTCGATGCCGCAGGGCGGCCTCGACGCGCTGAACAGCGAAGATCCGCTCAGCCTGAAGGCCTATCAGTATGACATGGTCTGCAACGGCTATGAAATCGCGTCCGGCTCGATCCGTAACCAGTCGCCCGAAGCGATGGTGAAGGCGTTCGACCTGGTCGGCCTGTCGCAGCAGGAGGTGGAGGATCGCTTCGGCGGCCTCTACCGCGCCTTCCAATATGGCGCTCCGCCGCATGGTGGCATGGCCGCTGGCGTCGACCGCATCGTGATGCTGCTGTGCGGCGCGCAGAATCTGCGCGAAATCACGCTGTTCCCGATGAACCAGCGCGCCGAAGACCTGCTGATGGGCGCGCCCAGCGCGGCGGAATTCAAGCAGCTGCGCGAACTGCACGTCCGCGTCGTGGAGCCGCAGGCGAAGGCATAACGCCGGTTTCCGTTCGTCCTGAGCTTGTCGAAGGACCATCCTTGTTCTTAAGATAGAACGGGGCTTCGACAGGCTCAGCCCGAACGGAGTCGAATGATGACCATCGACCTTGCCGATTACGAACAGGGCGCGAAATATAAGGGCGACTATGCGGCCGATCTCGCCGCGCTCCAGCAACGTCTGGCAAAGATTCAGGTCGCCCATATCCTTCACAAACGGCGCAGCGTCATCCTGCTGGAAGGCTGGGACGCGGCGGGCAAGGGCGGTATCATCAAGCGGATGAGCGCGGACTGGGATCCGCGCTATTATCAGGTCCACCCCATCGCCGCCCCCACGCAGGAGGAACGCGACCATCATTTCCTCTGGCGTTTCTGGACCCGCCTGCCCGCCAGCCGCAACATCGCGATCTTCGACCGCAGCTGGTACGGCCGCGTCCTTGTCGAACGGGTGGAGGGTTTTTGCAGCAAGGCCGACTGGAAACGCGGCTATGATGACATCAACGCTTTCGAAAAGCAGCTGGCGCAGGCCGGGACCAATTTCGTGAAGCTCTTCGTCCACATCACGCAGGGGACGCAGGACGAACAGCTGGCGCAGCGGCTCGATACGCCGTGGAAACGGTGGAAAACCGGCGCGGACGATTATCGCAACCGTGGCAAACGCGCCGACTATCTCGATGCCATGCATGCGATGTTCAGAAAAACCGACAGCAAGCACGCGCCATGGCAGGTGATCGACAATAATAATCGCAAGGCCGGGCGCATCGCCGCGCTCACCTATGTCGCTGACCGGCTGGAACGGCTGGTGCCGATGGATTTTCCGGCGGCCGACCCCGAAGTGATGAAGCTGGCGCAGGCGGCCTATGGCTATAAACCTAAATAAAATCAGTTACTTGTAACAAAACTGTCATCATATTCTAACCGGGTGTTTACCATTAACCCTTTATGACGCCGCCCATGCTCGCAGCGTCCCTGTCCCTATCCCCGCCCGATCCCGGTCCCGATCCCACGCCCGGCCCGCCGCTGGCGGACCATGCGCCCGTCATCCGGCTGGGCCGCCCCTTGAGCGAAGCGGTCGACTGGTTTCAGCGCGACTCGGCGCTGCGCCTTCTTCCGGTGCTGGACGATCGGGACCGGCCAGCCGGCGCGATCTACGAACGCGACATGCGCCGCATCCTGTTCAACCCTTTTGGCCATGCGCTGCTGCGCAATCCCAGTTTCGGCGGGCGGCTGGACGATCATGTCCGCCCCTGCGCCAGCGTTGAACGGACGCAAAGCATAGAGGCGCAGGTCGATCTGTTCGCCGCGCAGGGGGCGGGGTGCGAAGGGCTGATCCTGACCGACAACGGCTTTTATCGCGGCGTACTGGGCGGCGCGCTGCTGCTGCGGCTGACGGCGGAGCGCGATGCGCGCGTGGCGCTGGAACGGGCGGTGCGCGTCGAACAGATTACGCAGGAAAGCGCGTCCTTCCGTCACGACATCGCGACGATGATTTCCGACATGGCGGCCATGGCCGACCGCCTGTCCGCGCTGGCGGGGCAGGCGGCGGAGCGGGCGGCGGGTGACGGCACCGATTCGGCGGCCATGGCGGTCGCGGCGGCGCAGACGGCGCAGCGGCTGGCGGAACTGGCGACGGGCGGATCCGAACTCGGCCAGCTCATTCTGGTGATGGAGGCCGAAGCGCAGGCGGCAGGCGCTGCCATCGCCGAAGCCGCTGCGCGCAGCCGATCCGGCGCGGAACGCAGCGAAGCGCTGCAACTGGAGGCTGACGGCATCGGCGAAGTCATCGCGCTCATCGACAGCATCGCCAGCGCCACCGCCATGCTCGCGCTCAATGCGGGGATAGAGGCGGCCCGCGCCGGGGAAGCGGGGCAGGGCTTTGCCGTGGTCGCCCGTGAAGTCAAATCGCTGGCGCAACAGACCCGCGACGCGGCGGCGGGCATCGCCGTGCGCATCGAACATATTCGCGCCACCATTGGCGAAGTCGCGGCGGGGCACGCCCATATGGACGCCACCATGACCCGCGCCGACCGGCTGTCGGCCACCGTCTTCGCGGCAGTCGCGCGGCAGAGCAGCTTCAGCCGCACCATGGCGGAAAGCGTGGCGGAAGCAGGCGCGTCCAGCCTCCACATCCGCACCGGCGCCCGCCAGATCAGCGACAATGCGCAGGCGACGGCGCTCGCAGCGCGCGGCATGCGCGACGTGGCGGATCGGCTGGCGGACGAAGCCCGTCGGCTCGAGCAGCGCGCCGGTGGTTTCATCGCGGCGATCCGGGCGGCCTGATGAATATTGGGGCCTGAATATCGCGCTGGCATCCGCCCGCAAAAACGTTAGGCTGACCTTCCAAAGGATAAGGCGCGGTTTCAGGTCAACGGCCCGGAAAATGCGCCCCTGTAAAAAAAAGGAGAGGACGCCATGCTCGTGATGTTCGTCGGCACCGATCGCACCCAGACCGCGATCAACCCCGCGCAGGTCACCTTCGTCACCCAGGTCAGCGACGGCACCCGCATCCGCTTTGGCGAAGGACGCAGCGTGACCGTCACCGAACCGATCGACGCGGTGCTCGACAGCCTCAATCAGGCGCTGCGCCCGCACGAATAAAGGGGGCGTTCCTCGACCCATTGCCCCGGTCTGAACCGGGCGATGTTCCCCGGCGCAGGCCGGGGTCCAGTTCTGCGCGCCCAATCGGACACGGGCCTGTATCGCCGACAGTCATGGCCGGTCATCGCGCCAGCTTCTTCGCCGGCGCCCCTTCTACCGGCCCGAACAACCCTGCCATCGCGGATTTCCGTGCCTGGCTGGCCATGGAAGCCGTTGCGTCGGATAATGCTATTGGTGATTGAAAATCATCAATGATGTGATTGCTTCTCCCCATGCACGCAAATCACTCGATGGCCACCATTGTCCACTTCGCTGTCTCTTTCACAGTGTTCTTGCAGCAGACAGCATCGTCTGCTGGCTTGGCAAATGCGCAAAACAGAACAGGGCTGGAGCCTGACCCGCTTCATCTCTGATCGGATCGGCTCCAGCCCTCTTTATTCAGCGTATGGTGCGATCCGTCATCCCTTCCGAATGGCTTCCACATGCGCCAGGGACATCATACCGGATAGGCGATCGCCATCACCTCATATTCCTTCTCACCAGCGGGCAGCCTGACCCGGCGCAGGTCGCCCACCGCCGCCCCGCGCAGCGCCCGCGCGATCGGCGATCCCCAACCGATCCGCCCCGCGTCCACATCCGTTTCGTCATTGCCCACGATGGTCACGGTGCGATGCCTGTCATCCTCGTCCGCGATGGTGACGGTCGCGCCGAAATAGACCCTGTCCTTGTCGGGCTGCTGCCGGGGATCGACGACCTTGGCGTCCTTCATCTTCTTCGACAGGCGCTTCAATTGCCCGTCAATCTCCCGCATCCGCTTGCGGCCATAAAGATAGTCGCCATTTTCGCTGCGATCGCCATTGCCCGCGGCCCAGCTGACCACTTCCACGATCGCCGGGCGTTCGACGCCCAGCAGGTGATCATATTCGGCGCGCAGCTTCGCAAAGCCTTCGGGGGAGATATAGTTGGGATAGGGGGTGGTCATCGCCACCCCGTACCGCAAACTCAGCCCGGTGTCTGCTTCCCCAGATAGCGGCTCAATATGGCGTTCGTGCCCCGGAACTTCGCCCGCTCCGGGTTCATCGCTTCATAGACGACGGCGTTTTCCAGCACCCGCTGCACATAGTTGCGCGTTTCGAAAATCGGAATCTGCTCGATCCAGCGCAGCATGTCGGCGCCGGGCAGGCGCGGGTCGCCATTGGCGCGGACCCATTTGTTCACATTGCCCGGCCCTGCATTATAGGCCGCGACGGCCAGCGGATAACTGCCGCCATAATAATCCAGCATCCGCTGGAAATAGCCCGAACCCAGCATGATGTTGTAGCTGGGGTCGTTGAGCGACGCGGGCGCATAGCCCATGCCCATCTTCCCCGCCTGTTCCCGCGCCGTGCCGGGCATCAGCTGCATCAGGCCGCGCGCGCCCGCATGGGACACGATCTGCTTGTCGAACTGGCTTTCCTGCCGGGCGATGGCATGCACCATGGTCCAGTTATATTGCGCCTCCGACGGCACCGGCACGCGCGGGAATGCGCTCTGGCCATAGCCGGTCAGGCCGCTCGACACGGCGCGACGACCCACCATCACGCCCATGTCGGGACGGCCGATCTGCTGCGCCAGTTCGGCCGCCAGATAATGGTCGACATCGCTATCGGCATTGTTGGCGATGGCGCGGGCGAATTTGCTCTGCTCTTCCCAATAGCCCATCTGGCCCAGCGCCTGCACGGCGCGCACCACCGTGCGGTTGTTGAACGCCGTGCGCTCGGCTGCCGAAATCGGCACCGGCCGCTCGACCGTGGCGGGGGCGGGGATAGGACGGCCCAGCCGCTCCAGCGCCAGCTGCCCGTAAAATTGATCGGGATAGACGCCCGCCTGACTGAAATAGCTGTTGGCGGTCGCATTGTCGCCCGCCTGCAAGGCGGCGCGGCCCGCCCAATAATAGCCCTTGGATTTGGTCTGGGGCGATTTGGCCGCGTCGGCATAGCGGCGGAACATCGTCACCGCATCGGTTGGGCGGTTGAGGTTGTAAAAGGCCGTGCTGCCCGCCAGCCAGGCCAGGCTGGTATAATCGTCGCGCACGCCGATCGGCTGGTCGCTGACATCCACGCCGGGCGCCACCGCATCGTCGATCTTGCTGGCGATGCCATAGGCGAAACTCCACTGGCTGTCATTGGCGGCGGCCCGCGCCTGATTGAGCAGCACTTCGTAGAATTTTTCGGCATTGGACGGCCGATAGGTCAGCCCGCCCCGGTTCGACAGATATTGCCGCGCCGCGATCCAGTTGCCGCTGTCGCGCAGCCAGATCGCCTTGTCCGCGATAAAGCCCGCATCGCTTCCCCCTGCGCCTTCGGCCGCCTGCATCAGCGACGCGGCGTCGGGCGATTTGCGGCGGAACCCGATTCGCGCGGCGAACACCGGCTGTCGCGCCGGCGTGACATAGGGGATCATGCGCGCCGCGCCATTGGTGTCGTTCGCCCACAGCAGGGCGTCGGCCCGCGCATCATGGTCCGCGGGCGTCAGGCTGGGCGCGAACAGCGACAACAGCCGCGCTTCGTCTGTGGGATTGAGCGATCCGCCGATCCACGCATTGCGGGCGGCCGTGCGCGCTTCGTCCATCCGGCCCAGCTGCATCAGCGCCATGGCGTTGCGGGCATGGCCGGTCGCGGTGCGCGCCGGGAAACGGGCAAAGAAGGCCGCGACCTGATTCGGGTCGAAACTGTCGGGATTGATCCCGGTTTCGGCCAGCCGCCGCATCCGGTCCTCACCCGGCCAGCCGGGATTGGCGATGATGAAGCTGGCATAGGTGGACGCGCCCATGCCGTCGCTCTGTTGCAGGGCGCGCCACTGGCTGATCGTGCCCGCGATGCTGCCATCCTGCGCCACGCCGATTCGGCTCTGCGCCTGCTGCCACGGGCTGGGGCCGCTATCCTGCGACGGCAGCGGCTGGATCACCGGACCCTGTATGGGATATTCGGGCGGAATGCGCTGCACGGTTTCGGTTTGGGCGCCGGCACCGGCAGTCATCAGCAACAAGGCAATAATAGGCATGCGGATCAGGTAACTTTCGACAATCTGGGGCTTACGCATGCTGGACATTATCCCACTTGCATCCTTATCAGGCCCTGAATGACGCGCTATAGCGCGCGGTTCGACGGATCATGCCTTGGCTGCCCGGAGATTTGAAGGAGTTTAATCATGTTTTCGGGCTCGATTCCGGCTCTGGTGACCCCGTTTCGCGACGGACGGGTGGATGAAGCCGCTTTTCGCGCGCTGGTCGACTGGCAGATAGCGGAAGGGTCGAGCGGCCTCGTCCCCTGCGGCACCACCGGCGAAAGCGCCACCATGACGGTGGAGGAACATAATCGCGTCATCGCCATCTGCGTCGATCAGGCGGCGGGGCGCGTGCCGGTGATCGCGGGTTGCGGGTCCAACGACACGCGCATCGCCCTTGAACATATGTACGCCGCGCAGGCCGCAGGCGCCGACGCCGCGCTGGTCGTCGCGCCTTATTACAACAAGCCCAATCAGGACGGCGTGTACCAGCATTTCGCCTATCTGGCCGAACGGTGCGACCTGCCGATCCTGTTGTATAATGTGCCGGGCCGCACCATCACCGACATCGGCGTACCGGTGATGTATCGGCTGGCGGAGGAATATCAGTCGATCATCGGGATCAAGGACGCCACCGGGAATCTGGGGCGTGTCACCGCCCAGCGGCTCGCCTGCGGTCCCGATTTCTGCCAGCTTTCGGGGAACGACGAAACGGCGCTCGGCTTCAATGCGATGGGCGGGACGGGCTGTATCAGCGTCACCGCCAATGTCGCGCCGCGCCTGTGCGCGGATTTTCAGGCGGCGATGGCGCGCGGCGACTGGGATGGCGCGATCGCGCTTCAGGATCGTCTCTATCCCCTGCATGACGCCCTGTTCAGCGATTCTTCACCGGGGCCGGTTAAATACGCCCTCACGCGCATCCGCGCCGACATGCCCAGCGATGTCCGTCTGCCCATCACCTGGCCGTCGGAATCGAGCCGGGCGGCGGTGGACCGCGCGCTGGAGATTGCGGGACTGGTTTAAGGACGCAGCCGACACCATATCCTGTCTATCGGGCGCATATGCGCGGAATAGACCGGGCGCGCGCCGCGTATACGGACGGCCAGCGTCCGACACGAACGAAAGCATAGAATAAGATCATGGCCCGCCCCCGTCCCGCCACCTTCGACAAGAAGAAGATCGTCGCCGAGAACCGGCGCGCGCGCTTCGACTATTTCATCGAGGATGTGTTTGAGGCCGGGCTTGCCCTGCAAGGCACCGAAGTGAAGGCGCTTCGCGGCGGCGAAGGCAATATCGCCGAAAGCTATGCCGAGGTGAAGGGCAACCAGGTGTTTCTGGTGAACAGCAACATCCCCGAATATAGCCATGGCAACCGCGAAAATCATGAGCCGAAGCGTCCCCGCAAACTGCTGCTGCACGAACGGGAAATCGAAAAGATGCACAGCGCCGTTTCGCGTCAGGGCATGACGCTGGTGCCGCTGATGATTTATTTCAACAGTCAGGGGCGCGCGAAGATCGAACTGGCGCTGGCGAAGGGCAAAAAGACCCACGACAAGCGCGAAACGATCAAGGAACGCGACTGGAAGCGGGATCAACAGCGTATCATGCGGGACAAGGGCTGACCGATGGACAACAGGCTCTCCCGCTGGTGGCATGCCAATGCCCCGACCCGCGAATCGCTGGAACAGAGCCGCGTCCTCGCCCCCGTCGCGCATCGCGTGCTGGAACCTTCGCTCTGGCGCTTTACCCGCCGGTCGGTGCCGCGCGGCGTGGCGCTGGGCCTGTTCGTGGGCGTCTTCCTGCTGATCCCCGGCGTCCAGATTGCCGGTGCGGCGCTGTTCGCGCTGCCGTTCCGCGCCAATATCCCGGTCGCGGCCGCCATGACCTTCCTGTCCAATCCCGCCACCACGCCGCTCATCCTGATGGCGTCGGTGTGGCTGGGCAACTGGATGCTGGGGCGCAGCGCCGACGCGACCGGCTTCATGGCGCTGGTCGACGGTCACGCCACGGTGCGCGAATGGACCACATGGCTGCTGTCCGAAGCCGCGCCCGCCATGCTGCTCGGCCTCTTCCTCATTTCGGTGGCCAGCGCGGTCGTCGGCTATGTTCTGGCCGACTGGTTCTGGCGCCGTCGCATGGGCCGGAAATGGCAGGCGCGCAAATTGAGGATTGGCAAGGTCTGCAAAAGCGGCGCATTGGAGAAAGCGGGCGTCTGACGTCCGCCATTGCCATCGACCAAGCGGGACATCGGGTTTGAAAAGAGGTGAAGAGGCCTGGCTGAACCAGCCGCGTTCGCGCTGGGCATTGCCTTTGCTGATCCTTGCGGCGCTGCTGTCCGCCGCGCTCGTCCTCTATGCCGTGGGCAGCCTGCCGCTCGCCGCCGGGTTCGGCGCGACCGTGCTGATCGCCGCCGCGCTGCTCAGCTGGTACAGCCATCTCCATCCCGCTCAATTGTCCGACCGCGAAGCGACGCCCGACTGGACCGTCGCCCGCGCCGCTGCCGATGCTTCGAACATGGCGATCGCCGTCACCGACCGGGCGGGGCGTCTGGTCTGCGCCAGCGACCTGTTTGGCGAATGGTTCCCCGGTTATCCCACGCCGCCCGCCGTCACGCCGGATGCGGCGCTCAACGACAGCCTGTCCACTGCCGCCCGCGCCGCATGGCGCGATGGGGAAGCGAAGCTGGAGGGGATTGCGCAGGGCGCGCTGCGGCTCGACATCGACATTGCCCGCACCGGCCGGACGGAAGATTATCTGCTCTGGCGCTTCACCCCCGTCCGCACGCCCAGCGCGCTGGACGACGTCAACCGCTTCCTGACGGGGGAGGCTGGCCGCCAGCTGGGCGAAGCGGGCATCATGGCCGTGCTGATCGGTGGGGAAGGGCGTATCCGTGCTGCCAACGGCGCCTTCCTGCTGCGTGCCGCCGGTCGGATCGACGCCAACATCGCCGGACGCGATTTCGCCGCGCATATGCGCGTCGATGACAAGAGCCGCCTGTTCCTTGCCCGCGAAGAACATGGCGGCCTGCCGCTGCGCCTGCTTCAGGTGCCCCTGAAACGCGTGGCTCAGCCGGGCGGATCGCAGGCATCGGTGCAGGACGGGCCGATGCTCCTGCTGTTGATCGACGAACCGGCGGGCGGCGGGGGCACGTCGGCGCTTTCCTATATCGAAACCCTGCTGTCGCTGCTACCCTTCGGCCTTGCCATGGCGGATCGCGATGGCCGCGTCCTGTTCCTCAACAACGCCTTCGCCCGAGTCGCGGGTCTGAAAGACGGCGAAAAGCCCAGCTACCCCGGCGATCTGGTGGTCCGCGAAGATCAGGCTGCGGTCGCCGACGCGGTGCGCCGCTTTGCCGTCGGTCCGCAAATGTCGGGCGACATCGCCGTGCGCATGCGTGACAATCCCGATGATCCGATTGCGCTTTCCCTTGCCGGGGTACGCGGCCTTGGCGAAGCGGCGGTATTGCTCAGCCTCAAGGACAATAGCGAGGAATCCAACCTCAAACGACAGGTGGCCCAGGCGACCAAGATGCAGGCGATCGGCCAGCTGGCGGGCGGCGTCGCGCATGATTTCAACAATATCCTGACCGCGATCATCGGCCATTGCGACCTGATGCTGATGCGCCATACGCCCGGCGACAGCGATTATGACGATATCCAGCAGATCAAGTCGAACAGCAATCGCGCCGCGGGCCTCACCCGTCAGCTGCTGGCCTTTTCCCGGCAACAGACCCTGCGCCCGCAAATCCTGCAACTGCCCGACATCGTGGCGGACGTCTCCACCCTGCTCAAACGCCTGCTCGGCGAAAATGTGAAGCTCGACGTCACCCATGGCCGCAATCTGGGCGCGATCCGCGCCGATCCGGGCCAACTGGAACAGGTGATCGTCAATCTTGCGGTCAATGCCCGCGACGCCATGCCCGAAGGCGGCACCGTCAATATCCAGACCGATGCCGTACCCGCCATCAAGGTGCGTGAAATGCGCCAGCAGATATTGCCTGCAGCCGACTATACCGCGCTGCGGGTATCCGACACCGGCCTTGGCATCCCGCCGGACATATTGGCGAAAATCTTTGAACCCTTCTTCACGACCAAGGAACTGGGCAAGGGCACCGGGCTGGGCCTTTCCACCGTTTACGGCATCGTGAAGCAATCGGGCGGCTATATCTTCGCCGAATCGGAACTGGGCCGGGGCGCCAGCTTCGTCATGTATCTGCCCGTCCACCATGGCGCCGACATCGAACAGGCCGCCGCGCCCAAATCCGTCGCGCCCCGCGCCGAAACATGGGGCACCGGCACCGTTCTGCTGGTGGAGGATGAAGATATGGTCCGTGCCGTCGCCGAACGCGCGCTCACGCGTCAGGGGTATAAGGTGCTGACCGCCAATGACGGGGAACAGGGGCTGGAGGTGCTGAACGGCGGGGAAAAGATCGATCTCCTCATTTCCGACGTCGTCATGCCCAATATGGATGGTCCCGCCATGGTGGCGCATGCCCGCCGCGCCTATCCCGACCTGCCGGTGCTTTTCATGTCGGGCTATGCGGAAGAACAGCTGCGCAAGTCGATCGACCTTGCCAATGTCGCCTTCCTGCCCAAGCCCTTTTCCGTCAACCAACTGGCCGAAGCCGCCCGCGACGCGCTGGCCACCGCACCGACCCCGCAATGACGGCCTGCATAACGATAACGACGTCCCGCAATATCACAGGCTGCGCTGGATCAAACTATATGGGCTGGGCAAGTCCCGTCTGATCGGGTAGCGATTCGTCCCTATCAACAAGGGTCAGCATCTATGTCGGAAACCAGAAGCATCTTGATCGTCGAGGATGAAGCGATGATCGGCATGATGCTGGAGGATTATCTCGACGCGCTGGGCTATCGCCTGCACGGCCTTGCCGCTTCGGTGGACGAAGCCTGCACATTGGCCAGCGAAGGCGGGTTCGACGCGGCGCTGATCGACTGCAATCTTCAGGGCGAAAAAAGCTGGCCCGTCGCGGACATTTTGGCGGAAAAGAACATCCCCTTCATCTTCGCGACCGGGGGCATGGCCGACGATCTGCCGCCCGCCCATGCGGACCGGCCGACCCTTGCCAAACCCTTCACCATCGGCGCCGTCGAACGGGCTCTGGGCAAGGTTCTGGGCGCATAAGAAATTGCAGGGGGAAATAGGAATAGGAAATTTCCGTTCCCCTCTTGTTCTTGTGGAACAAACAGGATACATCATCGGTCAGACGCGCGGAACATTGCGTTCTGCTTGACAGAGGACCGGCCGATGACTGCACTGCTCTCACTCATCGATTCCAAGAAGACGGGAAACATGGACAGACAGAAAGCATTGGACGCGGCGCTCGCGCAGATCGACCGCGCCTTCGGCAAGGGCAGCGCGATGAAGCTGGGCAGCCGGGAAAAGATCGAAATTGAATCGATCTCCACCGGTTCGCTTGGCCTCGACATTGCGCTCGGCATCGGCGGTCTGCCCAAGGGGCGGATCATCGAAATCTATGGCCCGGAAAGTTCGGGCAAGACCACGCTCACCCTCCACGCCATCGCCGAAGCGCAAAAGGCGGGCGGCACCGCGGCCTTCGTGGACGCCGAACATGCGCTCGACCCGGCCTATGCCAAGAAACTGGGCGTCGACATCGACGAACTGATCGTGTCTCAGCCCGACACCGGCGAACAGGCGCTGGAAATTGTCGATACGCTGGTGCGCTCCAACGCCATCGACATTCTCGTCATCGACTCGGTCGCCGCCCTCGTGCCGCGCGCGGAAATCGAAGGGGAAATGGGTGACAGCCATGTCGGTCTTCAGGCGCGCCTGATGAGCCAGGCGCTGCGTAAGCTCACCGGTTCGATCGCGCGGTCGAAATGCATGGTGATCTTCATCAACCAGGTCCGCATGAAGATCGGCGTGATGTACGGCAACCCGGAAACCACGACCGGCGGCAACGCGCTCAAATTCTACGCTTCGGTGCGTCTCGACATTCGTCGCACGGGCCAGATCAAGGATCGCGACGACATCGTCGGCAATGCGACCCGCGTGAAGGTGGTGAAGAACAAGGTTGCGCCGCCCTTCAAGCAGGTTGAATTCGACATCATGTATGGCGAAGGCATTTCCAAGATTGGTGAAATGCTCGACATCGGCGTGAAGGCTGGCCTGGTCGAAAAATCGGGCGCCTGGTTCTCCTACGACTCGGTCCGCATCGGGCAGGGGCGTGAAAATGCCAAAACCTATCTGCGCGAACATCCCGAACTGGCGGACAAGCTGGAACAGGCGATCCGTGGCAAGACCGATCAGGTTGCCGAAGGAATGATGACCGGACCCGATGCGGAGGATGATGGCGAATAAGCCCTGATGGCACGCCCGGCCGGATCAGCCGGGCTGTGCCCCACGGCCCCCGCCCGCCTTGCGCATCATGCACTGAAAAGGCCCGTCGCGTTTCTGCGCGACGGGCCTTTTACCGTTGGCCGGGACTAAGGTTTGTAGGGATTCACCGGGAATTGACGACGGCTGCAGCGAGGTGGATCATGGCCTCGAAGCTGCGATCGGTTTTGCAAGCGCGCATGGCGATACGCTTGAATTCTTTGAGTTTGCAGAAGAAGTTTTCGACGAGGTGGCGCCACTTGTACATTTCGGCATCGAGCGGGATGGGTCTGGCGCGTCGCGGGTGCTGCGAGATGACGATTTTTGCACCCCGCTCGTTGAGATCGGCGACGATATCGTTGCTGTCGAAAGCCTTGTCAGCGAGCAGTGCGCCGAACTTGATGCCGTCGATGAGT